>DASYNX010000104.1:0-71609 GCA_036008385.1 Steroidobacteraceae bacterium | reverse complement strand
CTGGCGTACGCACTCGACCGCGGTATCGGCATCCGCGATGTTGTTGAACGACAGATCCCTGCCCTGCAGCACGCGCGCGCTCGCAACGCCCGCGCCGCGTGCGCGACCGTCGCGGTAGAGCGCCGCGCGCTGATGAGGATTCTCGCCATAGCGCAGTTGCTGCAGCTTGTCGAACACCAGGGCGAGTATGGCGGGGAAGGATTGCTCGCCCCCCTGCCGCTCAGCGAGGTAGCCGGCGACCATGGCGTCGTAGCGCGCCGTGTGGGCAAAGGCCTTGGCGGCGAGCCGTGCCCGCAGAGCAAAGTCGGTCGCGCCATGATGCGTGTCCAGTTCCTGCAACACCGCCGGATAGTCCTGCGGGTCGACGACGGTGAGCACCGACTCGTAGTTCTTGGCGGCGGCCCGCAGCATGGCGGGCCCGCCGATATCGATGTTCTCGATCGCCTGTGCGTGGCTCGAGCCGGCACGGGCCACGGTGGCGGCGAACGGGTAGAGATTCACCACCAGCAGGTCGATGGGTGCGATGCCGTGCTGCGCCATGACGGCGTCGTCGCGGCCGCGCCGGCCGAGGAGCCCCCCGTGGATCTTCGGATGCAGCGTCTTGAGGCGTCCGTCCATGATTTCGGGAAAGCCGGTGTAGCGGGCGACTTCGCACACCGCGACACCGTGCTCCGCGAGCAGCTGTGCCGTTCCCCCGGTGGCCAGGATCTCGACGCTGTAGCGCGCCAGCGCCCGCGCCAGCTCGACGAGGCCGGTCTTGTCGGAAACGGACAGCAGCGCGCGGCGTACCGGCAGCGGCATGGAACTCACCCTGGGGCGCTCCGGCGCGCGCCGCGCCGGTGAGGGATCCGCTTCAGGAGCCTCCGAGCCCGAATTGCTTCAGCTTCTTGCGCAGCGTGCCGCGATTGATGCCGAGTATGCCGGCGGCCCGGCTCTGATTGCCCTCGGCGTAATCGAGCACCACGCGAAACAGCGGCTCTTCGACCTCGCGCAGCACCAGGTCGTAGAGATGGGCGGGCCGATGTCCGTTCAGGCTGGTGAAGTAATCGCTCAGGGCACGCTCGGCGTGATTGCGCAACAGGTCCCGGCCATGGACTCTGGCAGCGGTAGCTTCACGAGCTCGAGTTTTTTTCTTCGCGGTCATTGTGAGACCCCCCGAGAGAAAACCATTCGTCACGCCCCGCTTTGGTGCGCGCTCGCCCAGTCATCGAAATGCTTAACCGCGTGCGCGAATTGTGCGCTCGTGTCCGCAGCCCCCATCAACTCCCGGCGGACGGGCGCCGGGCTCTCCAGCAGTTGCTCGCAATACCAGCCGAGATGCTTGCGCGCGATCCGGACTCCGGTCTCCTCGCCGTAAAAGAAGTACAGGGAGTCGAGATGCGCGAGGATGATATCACGCACCTCGGCGCGCTGAAGTGCCGGCGTCGCAATTCCGCCTGGCAGCTGCTGGTTGACAGCGCGAAAGATCCATGGGGCGCCCTGGCTAGCGCGGCCGATCATTACTCCGTCCGCGCCGGTGAAATCAAGTACCTCGCGCGCTTTTTGCGGCGTATCGATGTCGCCATTGGCGAATACCGGGATGCGCACGCGCGACTTGATGTCGCGAATCGTGTCGTACTCGGCGTGCCCTGCATAGAAGTCCGCGCGCGTGCGGCCGTGCACGGCGAGCGCCGCGACACCGGCGGCTGCCGCGATGCATGCAATGTTCACGCCGTTGCGGTGCTCAGGGTCCCAGCCGGTGCGGATCTTGAGCGTTACGGGCACGTCCACCGCGTTCACGACCGCCTCGAGGATGCGCGCGACCAGCGGCTCGTCGGTGAGCAGCGCCGAGCCGCACAGCTTCCCGCAGACTTTCTTCGCCGGACATCCCATGTTCAGGTCGATGATCTGCGCGCCGAGCGCCACATTGGCGCGCGCAGCGTCCGCGAGCACCCGCGGATCGGCGCCCGCGAGCTGCACCACCCTTGGGGCGGGCTCGCCGGCATGATCCATGCGGTGACGCGACTTGGACGAGTGCCACAGCCGCGTGTCCGCGCTGATCATCTCGGACGCGGCCAGCCCCGCGCCGAAATTGCGGCACAGGACGCGAAACGGGCGGTCCGTGACTCCGGCCATGGGCGCCAGCACCACGCGCGCGGGCAGCACGTGAGGACCGATCTGCAGGCGGCAGCGGTCGTCAGCGAGGGCCGGCATCGTTGGCGCAGGCCACACCGCCGCCGCTTGCCGGCAGGCAGGCATCGATCTCGAACCCCACGGCATTGGCACCCGGATCGACGAACCCCATCTCGGCATCGATGCGCTGGCCGCCGGCGAGGAATGAGGAGGCCGGCACGGCGTGCGGCAGATAGGAGCGCGGCGCAACGTCGCTGGAGGCGATGCGATTGCCGAACCGATCCTGCAGCGTCACGCGCAGCAGCGGCAGGGGCTGGGCCTGCTGGGCGGCATTCTTGATGCTCGCGCGCACCGTGATGAGTCCTGGGCCGGCCGGATCCACCGACGCGCCGAGCTGGCGCACGTCGTACGCATGCAGATCCCAGCGCGGCACCAGCCGCACGCCGAGCGCCGAGTACAGCGCCGTCAGCGGGCGGTTGAAGCGTGCGCTGGCCGCCAGCTCGTCGCGATAGTGATTGACGATCTGCGCCGTGAACAGCAGCGCCGCAACCGCGGTACCGACACCCCAGACGTGCCGCAGGGAGGACGCAGCGCCTGCTGCACCCGTTGGGGCATCAGCATCATAGGGCGTCAGCGGCGACTGCTCGGGTGCCGGAGCAGCAGGAGCCTCCTCGGCGTGCGGCGCCGTGGTCGCGCGCTCACGTATCGGCGTGCGCGCTCGCAGCGCCGCCGGCGAAGGCCGGGCAGCGGCCCCAGTGCCGGGCCGGGTGTGCCGCGCGGTGTGCCTGGCGGCCGGCCTGCCGCCGGCAGCGGCCGTGCGGGCCGCAGCCGCCGGGGAATCCGCGGCTCGCTGAGGCAGCTCGCGCTGCGGTGGTTCGCGTTGCAGCGGTTGGCGCCGCGGCGCTTCGCCCCGCGGCGCTTCGCGCTGCGGCGGTTCATGCTGCGGCGGTTCACGCTGGCGCGGCTCGCCCGAGGCTGGCGGTGGGCGTTGCGGCGGCGCTGCAGGTGATGGGGGCGGCGCCTGCGACTGGCCCGCAGCCGCAGGCTCGCGAGCGGTGCCGGTGTCGTCACCGTGCAGCATCGAGGCGAGGAATGCGGCGTCGATCTCAACGTCCACCTCAGGCTGCGGAGACTCCTCCTGCTCCGGCTCGCTCGCGGCGATCATGGCCCGGAAGGATCCGGTCTCTGCGGTCCATTGCGGGTCGGGTGGCGGCTCGACGAAGACGCTGCCGACGTCGGTCGTAGCAGGATTGAACTCGAGCGCATCGTCGGGGATCGCCTCCTCCGCATCGTCGGGGATCGCCTCCTCGTCGGCGAGCGCTGGCACGGCGTCCGCCGGCGGGACTGTGTGCTGCGACGGAGCGCCGGTCTCCGCCGCATCCGCGGCGGGCTCGGGCGATTCGACCGCAGGCGGCGGCGCTTCCGCCTCGCTGCCGGGAGCGGTGCCCTGCCGTTCGTCCGTCAGACGTGCGAGCGCGTTGAATACACTCGAGCAGCGCCCGCAGCGCACATAGCCCTGGGCGACGCGCAGGTCGGCGGCGGTCACTACCAGAGTCAGAGCGCACTTTGGACAGACTGTGAACATGGGTTGCAGCGAGCCGCGCGATCCGCCCGTGCACCAGCGCGTCAGTGACGCCGCCCGGCAAGACATACCCAGCCATCGCGGTCGCCGGCCCGGGCGACATCAAAACACGCGGCGTAAGCTCCTGTCACGTCCGCGGCCTCAGCTTCCATCAGGCCGGCGAGCACCACCTGTCCGTGCGGGCGCAGCAGCGCCGCAAAGCGTGCAGCCAGCTCACACAGGGGGCGGGCGAGTATGTTCGCGAGCAGCACATCCGCTTGAGCGGGCAGCGTCGCGGGATCGGCGTGGACGCGCATGCGCTCCTCGACACCGTTGACGCGCGCGTTGTCGCGCGTGGCGATGAGCGCCTGCGGGTCGATGTCGAAGCCGTGCACCTCGGCTGCGCCGAGCCGCGCGGCGGCTATCGCCAGCACACCCGACCCGCAGCCGTAGTCGATGACGCGTGCGCCGGGCGCGAGATGGCCGTCCAGCCAGTCGAGACACAGCGCGGTGCTTGGGTGCGTGCCGGTACCGAAGGCGAGGCCCGGATCGAGGCGCACGACCACGGCGCCCGGCGTGCTCACCCGCTCGTGGCGGGGACAGACCCATAAACGCCGACCGAAGCGCATCGCATGGAAGTCCTTGAGCCATTCGCGCTCCCAGGCACGGTCGGCAACCTGCTGCGCCTCGATCAGCGCAGCGTCGATCCCGAGCGAGGCGGCGAGCGCGCTGGCAAGCTCGGCGTGCGGCCGCCCGGATGCGAACAGGCACTTCACGCGGGTCTGCGGCCAGAGGCGGAATTCGCCCGGTGCGGGCTCGAGCACCGGGGTCCCCGCGAAATCCGGCGTCTTGTCGAGCGGCGGCGAGCTCGCCTCGAGCGTTAGGCCGGATTTCGTGGGGTGGTAGACCGGATCGTCGCGCGCATCGACGAAGGTCACCGCACACGCGCCGCAGGCGAAGCCGCTATCCTCGGCGACCTGTGGATCGAGCGAGCCGAGCTCGAACGACAACTCCAGGTACGCGGTCACTGCCTCAGCGCAATCCGAGCCGGCGCTCCAGATAGTGAATGTCGGTGCCGCCCTTCTGGAAGGCGGCGTGATTACAGATCTCCTGGTGCAGGGCGATGTTGGTCTTGATGCCCTCGATCACCATCTCCGCGAGCGCGTTCTTCATGCGCGCGATGGCGGCATCGCGCGAGTCCCCGTGAGCGATGACCTTGCCGATGAGGGAGTCGTAGAACGGCGGCACGTTGTAACCGGAGTACACGTGGCTGTCGACGCGGATGCCGGGCCCCCCGGGGGCGTGCCACAGCCGGATCGGGCCGGGCGAGGGCATGAAGGTCTTCGGATCCTCGGCGTTGATGCGACACTCCATCGCGTGACCGCGAATCTGGACATCGCTCTGCGTGTAGGGCAGTCGCTCGCCGGCCGCAATCAGCAGCTGCGCCTTTACCAGGTCGATGCCGGTGATGAGCTCGGTCACCGGGTGCTCGACCTGGATGCGGGTGTTCATCTCGATGAAATAGAACTCCCCATCCTGGTAGAGGAACTCCATGGTGCCGGCGCTGCGGTAACCGACCGCACGACAGGCCTCGACGCAGCGCTCGCCCATGAAGCGCCGCTGACGCATGGTGATGCCCGGGGCCGGCGCCTCCTCGATGACTTTCTGGTGCCGCCGCTGCATGGAGCAGTCGCGCTCACCCAGGTGAATGACCGTTCCGTGAGCATCCGCGAGCACCTGGAACTCGATGTGACGCGGCCGCTCGAGAAAGCGCTCCATATAGACCTGATCGTTGCCGAAGGCGGCGCGCGCCTCGGCGCGCGTGATGCCGATGGCGTTCAGGAGCGAGGCCTCGGTATGCACCACCCGCATGCCGCGGCCGCCGCCGCCGCCGGACGCCTTGATGATCACCGGGTAGCCGATGTCGCGGGCGATGCGCAGGTTCTCGTCCGCATCGTCGCCCAGCGGGCCGTCGGAGCCGGGCACGCACGGCACGCCGTGGCTCTTCATCACCCGGATCGCCGACACCTTGTCACCCATGACGCGGATCGTCTCCGCCTTGGGACCGACGAACACGAAGCCGCTGTTCTCCACACGCTCGGCAAAGTCGGCGCTCTCCGACAAAAAGCCGTAGCCGGGATGAATGCCGACCGAGTCGGTGACCTCGGCCGCGCTGATGATCGCCGGCATGTTGAGGTAGCTCAGCGACGAGGCCGGCGGGCCGATGCACACCGACTCGTCGGCGAGCAGCACGTGCTTCAGGCTGTAGTCGGCCGTGGAGTGCACTGCGACGGTCTTGATTCCGAGCTCGCGGCAGGCCCGCAGGATCCGCAGGGCGATCTCGCCGCGATTGGCGATGACGATCTTTTCGAGCATACCGCTCTAGTCGACGACGAACAGCGGTTGGCCGAACTCGACCGGATCACCGTTGCGGGCCATGATCGAGCTGATGCGGCCGGCCTTGTCGGCTTCGATCTGGTTCATCATTTTCATCGCCTCGATGATGCACAGAATCTGGCCGACCTTGACCTCATCGCCGATCTCGACGAACGCCTTCGCACCTGGCGACGGTGAAGCGTAAAAAGTGCCCACCATGGGCGCGGTGATTACGTGCTCGCTGGGCTTGGGTTTTGGCGCTGCGCCCTCGGGCCCGGCGGGCGCCGGGGCGGGGGCGGCGGCGGCCGGCAGGGCGGCGGCGTGCGCGACCGGCGGCAGCGCCTGCACGTTGGCGCCGCCGGCGGGCATGCGGCTGATGCGCACCGCTTCCTCCCCTTCCTTGATCTCGATCTCCGCGATGCCGGATTCCTCCAGCAGCTCGATCAGCTTCTTTATTTTGCGAATATCCATGCCGGGAATGCCCCCAAGGATCGTCTTAAGTCGCGCGTGACTGTCAGGGTGCGCGGGCGAGCCGCTGCGCGGCGGCGCGCACCGCCACCTCGTAGCCGAACGCCCCGAGCCCGCTGATCACGCCCACCGCAACGTCGGAGAAATATGAATGCCGGCGGAAGGGCTCGCGGGCCTGCGGGTTGGACAGGTGCACCTCGATGAATGGCAATGCGGTCGCGAGCAGGGCGTCGCGCAGTGCAATGCTCGTGTGTGTGAAGGCTCCCGGGTTGATGATCAGGAACGCCACACCTTCGCCGCGCGCCCTCTGCACGCGCTCGATGAGCTCATGCTCGGCGTTGCTCTGGAAGGCACTCAGCTCATGTCCAGTCTCGCGCGCCACGACGGCTGCCCGCTGCTCGATCGATGCAAGCGTGTCCGTGCCGTACACGGTCGGCTCCCGGGTGCCGAGCAGGTTGAGGTTCGGGCCGTTCAGCAGCAGCAGTCGGGCCATGAGTCTCTAAGGACTTCTTTGTCAGACGCACAGGTGCGCGAACCGGCGGCGAATGTAACCTAATTCGCAGCCATTGGGCTACTTCTTGCAGCGATTTTCGTGGATCTGGCGGGATCTGGCGCGGTTCGGGGGCTAGCCGCCGGAGGCCACCCGGGCGACGCTCAGCCGTCGCAGCCCGTCCGAAATCTCAGTCCGGGCGGCCGGGAGACTGAGCCGACCCGTGTCGACGTCGTGCACCCGCCGCAGAATGAGCTCTGCCTCGTCACGGTGCAGCTCGCCCACCTTGAGAGCAACGATTCTGCCGCTGTGATCGGCGAAGACGCTGAACGGCAATACGACCTCCATGCCGAACGCGCTGGCCGCAGCGAGCCCCCTCTCCTCGCCGATGAGCACAGGATAGTCGATTCCATGATCCGCGGCGTATTGTTGCACCGCATCAAGATGGTCGATCGCGATGCCCACCACCTCGAGGCCGTCGGCGCTGTGCTCGCGGCGCAGCGTCTTCAGCAGGGGAATTTCGCGACGACAGGGCTCGCACCAGGTCGCCCAGAAGTTGATCAGCAACGGCTTGCCCTGCCAGTCCGTGAGGCGGCGCGTGGCACCGCGCCGGTCCGGAAGTGCGATCGGCGGCAGCTGCTCGGGGATGGGGTGCGTCCTCGAGTTGGGTGTACCGGCGGGAGCGCTTTGCGCCTCCACCTTACTCGCGGCGACCTTTTCGGGAGCGCCGGCGAGGGGAGGGGCGCTGGTGGTGAGGCGATGCGCGAGGAAGCCGGCAATAGCCGCTGCGAGCAGCACACCGGCGACCAGCAGTCCGACCGGCCGCGATCCAGGTCGTTGATCGCTCACGAAGCCGCGTGCAGCGCGGCGCGGCTGCGGGCGGCGAAGGCGGCGGCCTTCATATATCCGACGACGCGATAAGCGGCACGCTCGCGCCCGTCCGCTCCATAGAACGCAATCGTCGGCGGCCCGAAGATCCCGAAGTGCTTGAGCAGCGCCTGATCGTCCGCGTCGTTGCGCGTCACATCGGCTCGCAGCAGCACGGTGTGGCTGAGCGCGGCCTGCACCTGAGGGTCGGTGAAGGTATAGCGCTCCATTTCCTTGCACGAGGTGCACCAGTCGGCGGAGAAATCCACCAGCACGCCGCGGCCCTGGGCGCTCGCCTGTGTCACCTCCCGCTGAAGGTCGGCGAGGGACTTTATCGGACGGAACTCGAGGGTCCGGGTCTGGCCGGCGAGGGCGGGGATCGGCGCAAGCGGATCAGTGCCGCCGAGCGCAGCGCCTGCGGCGAGCGCCACTCCATACAGGCCCGCGGCCACGCCTACCGTCCGCAGACCCCACACCAGTGCCGAGCGCTCGCGGATCTCACTCCACAGCAGCCACGCGAGAATCAGCGCCGGCACGGCCCACAACACCAGCGCTACGCGCTCGGGAACGATGCGCGCAAGCATCCACGCGGCGACCGCGAGCATGAGCACGCCGAATACCTTCTTGATCAACTCCATCCAGGGTCCCGGTCTTGGCAGCAGCTTGCCCGCCGACGCGCCCACTACGAGCAGCGGCGTCCCCATGCCGATTCCGGCGGCAAACAACGCCGCGCCGCCGCGCGCGATCGCCCCCGTCTGACTGATGACGAGCAGCGCGCCCACCAGCACCGGCGCGACACAGGTGGTCACGATGAGCGCCGAGAGTGCCCCCATGAACGCCACACCGCCGAAGGTGCTGGCCGACTGCCGGTTGCTGAGCGCGGCGAGGCGCGACTGGACGGCGACCGGCATCTGCAGCGTGAAGACTCCGAACATTGACAGCGCGAGCACGACGAATACGGCGGCAAACAGCGCGATCACCCACCATTGCTGGAACATCGCCTGTACCTGCTTGCCGGCCGCCGCGCTCGCGACCCCCGCGACCGCGTACGTGAGGGCCATGCCAAGCACGTAGCTCGCCGAGAGTGCGAAGGACTTCCCGGCTCTGACCTGCGCGCCGCTGCCGATGATGATTCCGGAGAGGATCGGCACCATCGGCAGCACGCACGGTGTGCACGAGAGCACCAGTCCGCCCAGGTAGAAGCAGGCGAGCGCGACCAGCAGGTTGCCGCGTAGCGCGTTGCTGAACCACTCCTGCGAAAGGAATGCGGCGTGCCCGGCGGACGTGGCAGCCGGTCCGGCCGTGGCGCCGGAGCCGCCGCCTGCGCCGGTGGCTGCGCCCGCACCACCGCCACCGCCTGCGCCGGTGCTTCCGGAGAGGTGGATGGAAACCGTCTTGGTCTGCGGCGGATAGCACAACCCGGCGTCCGCGCAGCCCTGGTAGGTCACCTCGAGCGGCAGGTCGAGCGCATCGCCGGAAGCGCGCGCGACCGGAACCGAGGCGACCAGCTCGTGGTGATAGACCTCCTGCCGGCCGAAGTACTCGTCGTTCTTCACCTGGCCAGGCGGAAACTGCACACTGCCGAGCTGCACGCTGGCACTTGATGTACTGACCTTGATCCGGGCGCGATACAGGTAGTACCCCTCGGCGATCTCCCAATTGAGCCGTACCCGGTCGGTGCCCTCCGCGAGCGCGGCAAAGCGAAAGGCCTCATCGGGGGCCAGAAACTCATCGTCGCCGCCCTTCTTGTGTGAGCCGAGGATCGCCTCGATCCCGGCGGCTTTGGCCGGAGCGGCTGCCGTCGCCGGCGCGCCGGTCGGCACGGCGGGCGCCGAGGGCGGCGACTGCCCGTACACGCTCACGCCAACCGCCACCAGCAGGGCGATTGCAATATGTCTAACGGGGATCCGGAACATTTCGGAGCATCGACTCAACGGCCTGGGACGCTTATAGCTCAGTCCTTGGACGAACGGCAGGAACTGCGGTTCATCCTCATAGAAGGACCGGGCGCAGCCGGCCTCCACGGCATGATTGCAAAAAAATACCGCGTGCGACTTGAATTTGCAGCCTGCTTGCCTAACATTAGCAGCCGCCCGGGGGGAGTGCTAATAATCCACCGGGGTTAAAACCATTCATTAATCAGTGCTTTAAGGAGCGTTCACATGAAGATTCGTCCTCTTCATGACCGCGTCATCGTGAAGCGCCTGGAGGAGGAGCGTACCTCCCCCGGTGGCATCGTGATTCCCGATACCGCGGCAGAGAAGCCGGTGCAGGGAAAAATCGTCGCGGTCGGCAAGGGAAAAATACTCGAGGACGGCCAGGTGCGGCCTCTCGACGTAAAGGTCGGCGACAAGATTCTGTTCGGCAAATACAGCGGGACGGAGGTCAAGGTCGACGGTGAGGATCTCGTGGTCATGCGTGAAGAAGACGTCATGGCCGTGATCGAAGGCAAGTAAGCGAGGATCAGGACAATGGCAGCGAAAGAAGTCCGTTTCAGCGATGACGCACGCCAGCGCATGTTCAGGGGCGTGAACGTACTCGCCAACGCGGTCAAAGCAACGTTGGGCCCCAAGGGGCGCAACGCGGTGCTCGAGAAGAGCTTCGGCGCCCCCACCGTCACAAAGGACGGTGTGTCGGTGGCGAAGGAAATCGAGCTCAAGGACAAGTTCGAGAACATGGGCGCGCAGATGGTGAAGGAAGTCGCTTCCAACACCTCCGACGAGGCCGGTGACGGGACCACGACCGCCACGGTGCTTGCGCAGGCGATCATGCGCGAGGGCCTGAAGGCCGTCGCCTCGGGCCGTAACCCGATGGACCTCAAGCGCGGCATCGACAAGGGTGTCATCTCCGTCGTCGATGAGCTGAAGAGGCTCTCCAAGCCCTGCAAGGACTCCAAGGCGATCGCTCAGGTCGGCACGATCTCGGCGAATGCCGACGAGTCGATCGGCAAGACCATCGCCGAGGCGATGGAGAAGGTCGGCAAGGAAGGCGTGATCACGGTCGAGGAGGGCTCGGGCCTCTCGAACGAGCTGGAAGTGGTCGAGGGCATGCAGTTCGATCGCGGCTACCTCTCGCCGTATTTCATCAACAACCAGCAGAACCAGACCACCGAGCTCGAGAAGCCGGTGATCCTGCTGGTCGACAAGAAGATCTCCAACATCCGCGAGCTGCTGCCGCTGCTCGAGGGCGTGGCGAAGTCCGGGCGTCCGCTGCTGGTGATTGCCGAGGACGTCGAGGGTGAGGCGCTGGCGACGTTGGTCGTCAACAACATCCGCGGCATTCTCAAGGTGGCCGGTGTCAAGGCACCGGGCTTCGGCGACCGCCGCAAGGCCATGCTGCAGGACATCGCCACCCTCACCGGTGGTACGGTGATTTCCGACGAGGTCGGGCTGTCGCTCGAGAAGGCGAGCATTAACGACCTGGGCGAGGCGAAGAAGATCGTCGTGGAAAAGGAGAACACCACGATCATCGATGGCGCCGGCAAGCCCGCCGACATCAAGGCCCGCATCGAATCGATCCGTCAGCAGGCCGAGGAGGCCACCTCCGACTACGACAAGGAGAAGCTGCAGGAGCGCGTCGCCAAGCTCTCCGGCGGTGTCGCCGTGGTCAAGGTGGGAGCTGCGACCGAGATCGAGATGAAGGAGAAGAAGGCACGCGTCGAGGACGCGCTGCACGCCACCCGTGCGGCCGTGGAAGAGGGCGTGGTGCCCGGCGGCGGCGTGGCCCTGATCCGTGCCCAGCGGGTGCTCGAGAAGCTCGAAGGGGCGAACGAGGACCAGGGCGTCGGCATCCGCATCCTCTCGCGCGCGATCGAGGAGCCGCTGCGTCAGATCGTCGAGAACGCCGGCGAGGACGCGGCCGTGATCCTGAACCGCGTGAAGGAAGGCAAGGGCGCCTTCGGCTACAACGCGGCCACCAGCGAGTTCGGCGACCTGCTCGAAGAGGGCATCCTGGACCCGACCAAGGTGGCTCGGCTCGCGCTACAGAACGCCGCCTCGGTGGCGGGGCTCCTGCTCACGACCGAGGTCATGGTGGCCGAGGCGCCGAAGGACGAAGAGCACAGCCATGCCGGCCCGCCGGGCGGCATGGGCGGAATGGACATGTGATACCCCCCTAAAGAGGTATCGATTCCGCGATCAACAGCCGATAGTCTTTACATAACAGTTAAGGGTTCGCGCCCAGCCTCTGCCGGGCGCCACCCCCAAAGCCGCGGAACAAGACCCCCTATTCCGCGCATTCCTCGCAGGCCCCAATCCGTTGGGGCCTGTTTTTTTGGGCCCCCGGCTTCAGCGCACACCCGCGGTGCCTGCCGGAGCGCTCTCCTGTCGCGCCGCGGCCACTTCCTTCGCGCCGGGCAGCGGTTTATCTTGCCTCTCAAGGAGGCCTCCCATGCTTAAGTTTCGCTGCCACGGCCGCACCAGCGCGTGTGTTGCGCTGCTGATGCTCGCCGCGTGCGCCCGCGAGGGCCGGGACGAGATGAGCTGGGCGCGCGCGGCGCTCGAGCGCAACGGCACGCTGGAGGTCGTCGCGGCCGACCAGCAGAGCCGCACGTTCACCGTGCGGGTCAAGGGCAGCGGCGAGCTGCGCATGGTGCGCGCCGACCAGCTGGTCGGCTCGGCGCCATCGTCGGTCGGGTCCGGATCTGAAAAGGCTGCGGGGTCCGCCGCGCCCGCCGTGTCCGGGGCGGCCGCGGCCGCACCCGCGAGTCAGGCGCCCGCAGCGCCGGCGCAGGCCACCGCCGATGCCGCGTCCGCCGCGCAGCCGCTTCCCGCGCAACCCATGACACAGCAGGCCTCACTCGCTCCACAAACGACATCGGCGAGCGAAGCGGGCGGACGCGTGCTCGAGTCGGGTCCCGGCTACACCATCAAGGCGGTTGCAACGGCGCCGGCCCCCGCGGGCACGCGCGAGACCGGTGTCACGAGCGCCCCCGTCGAGCGCCGGCATGAGGCGATCGTCTGCCAGGGCGCGCGCCTGGTGCACATCGACAACCGCAATCTGGTGTTCGACGGCGATGCGGTGAGCGCCGAGGATGGTTGCGAGATCTACATCACCAACAGCCGCATCAAAGCCGCCGGCGTGGGCGTTTCCGCGCGTGCGGCGAATGTGCACATCGACAACAGCCTGATCGAGGGTGATCAGGCCTCGATCGATGCCTCCGAGGGGGCGCAGGTGTATGCCGCCTCCTCGCGCTTCAAGGGCCTGAGCCGCCGGCTCGACACCGCCGCATTCCACGACCTCGGGGGCAACGTCTGGAACTGACCCCGGGGGCCCCTCCGGTCAGCGCCGAGCTGGCCGCCCTGGTCGAACGCGCGCTCGAGGAACTCAACGCCAACGAGGCCGCGACAGCGGCTCTCACGGCTGCTCCGCGCGCGCTGCGCGACTCGCTGCTTCCGGTGTTCGCGGCGAGTGATTTCGTCGCCAACTCCTGTGCACGCGACGCGCTGCTCCTGGCGGCGCTTGCCGGCGGCGACCTGCAACGGCACCTGCGACCGGAGGACTTTGCCGCGCGCGTGCCGCAGCTGCCGGCTGCGCCGGTGCCGGCGGAGGCGCAGGTGCAGAGCATGCTGCGCCGCTGGCGGCGCCGCGAGCTCACGCGCATCGCCTGGCGCGATCTCGCCGGCTGGGCGGATCTCGGGCAGACGCTGGCTGATCTCACCGCGTTTGCCGATGCGGCGATCGTCACGGCACTTAACTACGCCCGTGCGGCGCTGGTCGCGCGTTACGGCGAGCCGCGTTCCGCCGGCGGCGAGGTGCAGCCCCTGGTCATCATCGCCATGGGCAAGCTCGGCGGCGGGGAGCTCAACTTCTCCTCCGACGTCGATCTGGTGCTGCTGTTTCCCGAGCACGGCGAGACCGATGGCCCGCGCGGCATCAGCAACGAGGAGTTCTTTACCCGACTCGGCCAGGCGCTGGTGCGACTGCTCGAGGCGCCTACCGCTGAAGGGTTCGTGCTGCGGGTCGATCTGCGCTTGCGTCCCTTCGGCGACTCCGGTCCTCTGGTGGTGAGCTTCGCGTCCTTCGAGGATTACCTGCCGCGCCACGGCCGCGACTGGGAGCGTTACGCCTACGTCAAGGCCCGGCCGGTCACCGCGCGCGAGCGTTACGCCGAGATCGAGTCGGCCGCGGTGCGCCCGTTCGTGTACCGCCGCTATCTCGATTACGGAGTATTCGAGAGCCTGCGGGAGATGAAGGCGCTCATCGAGCGCGAGGTGGAGCGGCGCGAGCTGGCCGACCACGTGAAGCTCGGTCCCGGCGGGATTCGCGAGATAGAGTTCATCGTGCAGGCGCTGCAGCTCACCCGCGGCGGACGCGACCGGCGGCTGCAGACACCTTCGCTGTTCGCGGCGCTGGCGCGTCTCGGCGAGACGCGCCTCCTGCCGGCGCAGGCGGTACAGGAGCTGGCCTCGGCCTACGTGTTCCTGCGGCGCCTGGAGAACCGCCTGCAGATGCTGGACGACGGCCAGGTTCACCGGCTGCCGACCGACGCGCTCGGCCGCGAGCGCATCGCGCTCGCCATGGGTGCCCGTGACTGGCCGGCGCTCATGAGCGAGCTCGACGGGTTACGCACGCGCGTCAGCGGACACTTCCGGCTGGTGATCCTCGGCACGGGCAACTCCGACCCCAGTTCCGTGCGCATCGACCTGGGACGCTTCTGGGACACCCAGGCGGAAACCGCCGCGCTCGCCGCGGCACTCACCGCGGCCGGCTTCGCCGACAGCGGCGAGGCCGCGCGCCTGCTGCTCGAGCTGCGCGCCTCGACGCTGGTGCGCAGGCTCGATGAGGCGGGGCGCCGGCGGCTGCAGGCGCTGCTGCCGGTGCTGCTGGCCGACGTGGCACACAGCAGCGCGCAGCTCCCGGTGCTGCGCCGGGTGCTGGCGATCATCGAGGCGACCGGCAAGCGCTCGGCTTATTTCGCCCTGCTGCAGGAGAATGGCGCCGCGCGGGCCCGTCTGGTGGAACTGTGCCGGCACGGCGACTTCCTCGCCGCGCAGATCGCCGCGCACCCGCTGCTGCTCGATGAGCTGATCGATGAGCGGCTGCTGACGCAGCTGCCCACGCGCGCCGCCTTCGCACGCGAGCTCGCGGAGCGGATGGACCAGCTGCATCACGACGACCCCGAGCAGCAGGTGGAGGCATTGCGGCAGTTCCAGCGCGCCGCCTGGTTTCGCGTCGCGGTGGCCGATCTCACCGGGCTCCTGCCGCTCATGCAGGTGAGCGACCGCCTGACCGACATCGCCGAGCTCATCGTCGAGCACGCCATGCAGCTCGGCTGGCGGCAGATCACCGCGCAGTTCGGCACTCCCGGTTGCGAGGACGGAGCAGGCCGGCGCGCAGTGAGCGTGTGTGCGGTAGGCTACGGCAAGCTCGGCGGCATGGAGCTCGGCTATTCCTCGGACCTCGACCTGGTGTTCCTGCATGACTCGCACGGCGAGCGGCAGGAAACCAGCGGCGCCCGGCCCATAGACAACCAGCTGTTCTTCGTGCGGCTGGCGCAGCGCATCGTGCACCTGCTCACCATGCACTCGGCGGCCGGACGGCTCTACGAGGTCGACGTGCGCCTGCGCCCGAGCGGCAAAGGCGGCATGCTGGTCACCAACATCGAAGCGTTCGCGGAGTACCAGCGCGGCGAAGCCTGGACCTGGGAACACCAGGCGCTGCTGCACGCCCGCGCCGTGGCGGGGGCGCCCGGGCTGCGCGCCCGCTTCGAGGCAGTGCGGCTCGACACCCTCTGTCATCACGTGCGGCGCGCGGGCCTGCAGGCGGAGGTGCGCAACATGCGCGAGCGCATGCGCCGCGAGCTCTCCCAGGGCAATGCCGAGCGCTTTGACATCAAGCAGGATCCGGGCGGGATTGCCGATATCGAGTTTCTCGCCCAGTACTGGGCGCTGAAGTGGGCGCGGGAGTATCCGCCGGTCGCGCTGTTCTCCGACACGATCCGCCAGCTCGAGTCGGTGGCCTCCGCCGACCTGGTGCCTCAGGCGAGCGTCGATGTGCTCACGGCCGGGTACCGGGCGTACCGCGCCAGTACGCACCGCCTGTCCCTCGATGGCGCCGCGCCGCTCGTGCCGGCGGCGGAGTTCCGCGACTTGCGCCGAGAGGTCACGGCTCTGTGGAATGCGGCGATGGGCGCTTAAGTCCTGAAGCCGCGCGCGGGTATAATCGGCGCCATCGTCCTCTCGATCGACAGCCCCATGGTCGCAAGACCCAAGCCGCTCATAGAGCCGAACGCACAGAACCAGTACGACGTCAGCACCGACGACCTGCCGCTGTGCTGTCCGATGCCGCAGATGTATCTGTGGAACTCGCACCCGCGCGTGTACCTGCCGGTCGAGGAGACCGGCTGGGCAAAGTGCCCGTATTGCGGCGCTGAGTACACGCTGCGCCGCTGAGGCGCGGCCCCCCGAGCTCGTCAGCTCATTCCTCGTCCGCCAGGTTGACGTCCCGGGGCGGCGGCAGATCGGCGCGAATCGCCGCGAGCTTCGCGGCGCGCAGCCGCTGATTGAGCTCGGGCAGGTCCGCCTGTAGCTTCTGCCAGTCGCCGAGCAGCGGCGTGAGCGCGCGTTCGGCGCCATCGGTCGCACTCAGCTGTGCGGCCGTCGGGACACCGTCGCCACGGGTGACTTCCGCATAGAGAGTGGCGATGTGCTCCTGCACGTCCGGCAGCGCCGCCGAAGATGAGGCGCCCGGTTCCTCGCCCTTCGTCTCCGGCCCCAACAGCTCCGTCAGCCGTTGCGCGTACACGTGCACGGCGTCCGCAGCCGCGCCCGCCGGCGCGAGCGACTTCAGCTGTGCCTGCTCGGACTGGGCCGCGAGCACGGTGCGTGAGCTCTCGGTCAGTAGCGCCGCGAGGCGCCGCGCCAGGCGCAGCTGCTGCTCGAGCGCCCCTGAGGGCAGCGCGACGCGCGGATCGGGCCGCACCACCAGCGGTGCTTCGAAGTGCTGATCATCGACCGTCAGACGCACCCGGTAGCTCCCCGGCAGCGCCAGGGGACCCTGCGGTCCCCTTGGGGTGGCGTGCGGCACCGCGGAGATCGGGTAACCGTGGGTGACGCTCACCGGCGCCGCGTAGCGCAGGTCCCAGACCCAGCGGTGCATGCCTTCCCCTGCCGGCAGGACACGGGGCGGCTCGAGCCAGTATTGCGGGATGAGCTCGCGAGCGAGCTGCTCGGCCGTCGGCTCGGGTGTGTCGTCGCTGCGGAAGCGACGCACGAGGTCTCCGTGCGCGTCGAACACTTCGAGGATCACCGGATGCCGTGCCACCCGTGGCAGGAAGAACTCGATGATGGCCCCCGCGGGCGGGTTGGCTGCCAGTGGCTCGTCGGGCGGCAAGGGCGTGTCCGACCAGGTGCTGCGGTACACCCGATAGGCGGGCGCCGGGCGCAGCAGTAGTGCGCGCGCCGGCGCGGCGGGGAGCTGCCGCAACCGCGAAATGTCGTCCAGGATCCAGATCGAGCGGCCGTGGGTCGCGAGGATCAGGTCGTCATCGTGGATCGACAGATCGCGCATCGAGGTATGCGGCAGGTTGAGCTGCAGCGAGTCCCAGTGGTCCCCGTCATCGAAGGAGATCCACACGGCGGTCTCGGTCGCGGCGAACAGCATCCCGCGGCGCTGCGGATCCTCGCGCACCGCGTTGACCGGGGCGTCCGGCGCGAGACCTGCGGCGATCGACTGCCAGGACCTGCCCCGGTCGCGCGTGCGGTAGATGTAGGGATGCAGATCGTCGATGCGCATGCGGCTCACGGAGACATAGGCGGTATCGGCATCGAAGTGTGATGCCTCGATCTGCGTGACCTTGCTCCAGGGCGTCAGCGCAGGTGGCGTCACGTTCGACCAGTTCGCGCCAGCGTCGGCGCTCAGCCACACCAGCCCGTCGTCCGTGCCGGCCCAGAGCCGCGCCGCATCGAGCGCGGACAGTCCCAGCGAGTAAATGACGCCGCGCTGGCGCTCGGCACCCTTCGGGTGCAGCCCGCCAACGCTCGCCGGCACGTCGCCCGCCGCGCGCGCCAGGTCGGGGCTGATGGCCTGCCAGGTGGCGCCGCCATCGCGCGTTCGCCACAGGCGGTTGGCGGCATAGTAGAGCGCGTGCGGATCCTGCGGCGCGAACAGCAGCGGCTCGGTGCGATCGGCGCGCGCGTCCGGCCCGCGCAGCGGAATGGGCGTGACGTTCTGCACCTGCCCGGTCGACCAGTGGAACTTAGAGACTTCGTTGCGCCCGGCGCCGTAGACCACGTCCGGGTCGAGCGGGTCGGGAGCCACGTAGCCGTACTCGATGGCGCCCACCGGATGCCAGTCGCGTGCGGTGACACTGCCGTCATTGCCGCGGCTGGCGATGCACACCGAGCCGCTCTCCTGCTGACCCGCACACACGCGGTACGGAAAGGTGGGAGCGACGCTGACATGGTAGAGCTGCGCGGTCGGCTGATTGAACCAGCTCGTCCAGGTCTCACCGCCGTTCACGGTGATGATCGCCCCTTGGTCGCTGACCAGCGCGATGATGCGCGGATCGTTGGGGTTGATCCACAGGTTCTGGTAGTCGTCGCCGCCCGGCGCGCCGCGCAGCGACAGCCAGGTCCTGCCGCCGTCGCTCGACTCCATGGTCACGATGCTGGCGCTGTACACGACGTCCGCGTTGCTGGGATCGACGCGGATGACGGCGAGGTCGCCACCGCCGATGCGCAGCGCCGGCCGCGGATCGGTGGTGATGCGCGTCCAATTCTCACCGGCATCGTCGGAGCGATACAGCCCGAGTCCGGCGGCCGAGGAATAGTCCCCCGACTCGGCCGTGCCGACGATGGCATACAGGCGCTGCGGCGCGCTCGGGGCGATGGCGAGGTTGATCTGCGACAGGTTCGCCGGGAGTCCCGCGGTGATGTGTTTCCAGGTTGTGCCGCCGTCGGTCGACTTGAACAGGCCGCCGCCGGTGCCGTTGTACTCATTCTTGTCTTCCCAGGGCCCGAGGCGCGCCTCCCACAGTCCCGCGTAGACCAATTCCGGGTGCGACGGATCGATGACGACCGCCGAGCCGCCGGTGTTCTCATCGCGATACAGCACCCGCTCCCAGGTGGCTCCCGCATCGCGCGAACGATAGATGCCGCGCTCGGCGTTCGGGCCGTAAGGGTGGCCGAGCACCGCGGCAAACAGCCGTGCGGGGTCACGCGGATCGATCGCCAGCTCGGCAATCTGCTGCCCATCGTTGAGGCCGAGATGCGTCCAGCTGCGTCCGCCATCTGCGGAGCGATAGATGCCGTTGCCGACCGACAGGTCCGGCCGCAGCAGCCCCTCGCCGCTGGCAACATAGATGATGTTGGGATCCGAAGGTGCCACCGCGATGGCGCCGATCGACTGGGTCGGCTGGCCGTCGAAGATCGGCCGCCAGGTGCGACCGGCGTCCTCAGTCTTCCAGACCCCGCCGTCGACCGCCCCGACGTAAAAGACGCGCGGCTGCGTGGGCACGCCGGCCACCGCGCGCGTGCGGCCGCCGCGCATCGGGCCGACCATGCGCCAGGCGAGATCGCCCCAGATGCCGGCAGCGCCGTGCTGGGCGACGCCGGGACGCGCCCACAGGGCGAGCAGCACGACGCTCAGGGTCATGAAGGTCAGGGATTGTGGCGCGCGCACGGGCGGGGCACTCCGGTGTGGCTGGCGGAAGGGGCCGAGATGCTGCTAGCGATACGGTCGGTACGATTTTTCTTCCACGAGCCGCGAGCCGAGTTGCGCGTTGATACGCCGCTTGAGCTCCGCGCGCTCGTCGTTGCACACATAAACGGCGCGGGCCAGCTCGATGAAGTCGCGATCGAAGGTCTGCCGTGCTTCCTTGTCGCGGATGCGATCCTCGATGTCCCAGAGCCGCTCGTTGACGCTCTGCAGTGCGCGCTCAGCGAGAGCCACGTCGTGCGCGGCGCCGCCCGATTCCTTCCAGGTCTGCTCGAGCAGTGACAGCTCGAGTTTCACGTTGGCGAGCTTGCCGGCTTCCTGGATGCGCGCCACCTTGATGCGCAGGATGGTGATCTTGTCGAGCAGCTCTGCGGGTGAGACGGGCACGAGAATCTCTTTCATGGCGTGATCCTAGCAACTCGCGGCCGGACACGCCGAATCCGATACTCGCTGCCGGTGTCCGCGAGCGCGGCGCGCGCGGCCGGTGCTACACTCGCGCGCGTCGATCGGCACCAGGTGACGGCGGCAGCGCTCGCGGTGGATTTCAGCGGGCGGACACGGTGCGGCGGTTCCTGGCGAGGCAACATCTTGGAGTCAGGTCAGTGAATGGGCGCTGGGCACTCGGCCCCGAGGTAAGACGCGGCGCCCTCGCGGGCGGCGCCATGCTATATGACACCTCGCGCGCGAGCAATTTGAGCGCCGGCTGGTTCGATCCGGACTACTGGCGGGGGCGCGGTGAACTCGACGGCACCGCGCACGGCGTCAAGGGCCCCGCGCATTTCATCCGCGCGTCCGACGGCCGGCGGTACGTGCTGCGTCACTATCGCCGCGGCGGCCTGCTGGCGCACATCTCACCCGATCGCTACCTGTGGCACGGGGAGGAAAAAACGCGACCGTTCGCGGAATGGCAGCTCACCTACAGTCTGCATCGCGCGGGTCTGCCGGTGCCGGCGCCGATTGGTGCCCGCTACCGGCGCCACGGCGCGAGCTACACCGGCGACATCATCACTGAGCGGCTCGCCACGGTCGGCTCGCTGGCCGAGTGCCTGCGCGCCGGCGCGCTGTCGGTGCTCACGTGGATCTCGATCGGGCGCTGCATCCGGCGCTTCCACGATCTCGGCGTCTGCCATGCCGACCTCAATGCCCGCAACGTGCTGCTCAGTGAAGAGCATGTCTATCTCGTCGACTTCGACCGCTGCCAGCTGCGCGCGCCGGGCTTGTGGCGCGACGCCAACCTGGTGCGGCTGCGCCGCTCGCTGGAGAAGATCACCTGGGCGCTGCCGTCCGAGCGCTTCGGCGAGGCGGACTGGCACGGACTGCTCGATGGCTACCGCAGGGCTTCGGGTAAGGCCGAGCTGGCGGCGGCCTGAGAAACCGGGCACTCGTTGCGACTTCTCTACCTCCTCGCCGTCTATCTCGCCGCCCCGGTCATTTCCGCCGTGTTTCTGTGGCGCGGAGTGCGCGATCGCAGTTACTGGCACAACTTCTCCGAGCGCTTCGGTTTCGGTGCGCCGCCGGCGCCGCAGGGCGTGTGGGTGCACGCGGTGTCGGTCGGCGAGGTGCAGGCCTGCGCACCGCTGGTGACTGCCTTGTTCCGGCGTCATCCGGACCTCGCGCTCACCGTCACGACCTTCACTCCCACCGGCGCGGCGCGCGCGCGGGCGCTGTTCGGTAACCTGGCGCAGGTGCGCTACGTGCCTTACGACCTGCCGGGCGCGGTACGGCGCTTCCTCGCCCGGGTACAGCCGCGGCTGGCGGTCATCTTCGAGACCGAGCTGTGGCCGAACCTGTATCGCGAGTGCGGTCGCCGCCGTGTGCCGCTGGTGCTCGCGAGCGCCCGAGTGTCGGCGCGCTCGGTGGGCCGCTACCAGCGCCTGGGCGCACTGTTCCGCGACACCCTGGCTCATACGGCCGTGGTCGCGGCGCAGGGACCGGACGATGCCGCGCGCTTCCAGGCACTCGGAGCCGACCCCGCGAGCACGCACGTGACCGGCAACATCAAGTTCGATTTCGAGCTGCCGGCCGACATCAGCGCGCGCGGCGCGCAGCTGCGCGCGGAGTACGCGCCCGATCGCCCGCTGTGGGTGGCGGGCAGCACGCACGGCGGGGGCGAGGAGCAGGCGGTGCTCGAGGCGCAGCGGCAGGTGCGCGCCGCGCATCCCGGGACGCTGCTGGTGCTCGCGCCGCGTCACCCGCCACGCTTTGCCGAAGTGGCGCAATCGCTCGAGAAGACCGGGGTCAGCTTCGTGCGCCGCTCGCAATCGGCCACGGCCGATGTCGACTGCGAGGTGCTGCTGCTCGACTCACTGGGCGAGCTGCTCGATTTCTATGCGGCGGCCGATGTAGCTTTCGTCGGCGGGAGCCTCACCCCGACGGGCGGCCACAACCTGCTCGAGCCGGCCGCACTCGGTGTGCCGATCCTCACCGGCCCGGACAACTCCAACGGTGCCGAGATCGCGCGCCTGCTGATGGGGCGTGGCGCGGCCGAGGTCGTGCACGACGCCGCTGAGCTCGGAGCGCGCGTGAGCGCGCTGCTCGCGGATCGGTCAGCGCGCGAGCGCATGGGGGCGCAGGGCCGTGACTCGGTGGACGGCAACCGCGGCGCGCTGGCGAAGCTGCTGGCGCTGATCGAGCCGCTGCTCGCGCAGGGGTGAGCGCTAACGTGTTCCGCCCGGTGGGGTGGTTGCGCGCCGTGGCGTGACCGGCGGCGGCGCCGGTTGCGGTGGCGCTGCCGCGGGCTGTGGCGCGGGGATGGTCGGCGCCACGCTCTCGGGGGTCGCCATGGCAGGCGAAGTCGGCGCGCTCACGGTCAGCCAGTTATTGATGTCCACCAGCTGCGCGCGATCGAGGTTGCCGGCCGCGAGGCGCAGCTGCAGCACGCTCACGAGGTAGTCGTAACGGCTGGTCGAATAGTCGGTCTCGGCCTGCACCAGGTTCCTGCGCGCATTGAGCACATCGACCGAGGTGCGCGTGCCGACCTCGTAGCCCGCTTCCGTCGCTTTCAGCGAGGCGCGGTTGGACTCGACCGCCTGGCGCAGCGCCTGCACGCGCGCTATGCCGCTGATGACGCCGAGATAGGCGTCACGCGCCTGCCGCTCGGCGGCGCGCGAGCTCTGCACCACCGCCTCCTTGGCCGCGATCCACAGATACTGCGTCTGACGCACCTTCGACTGCGTGGCGCCGCCGGAGAACAGCGGCACGGTGACCTGCAGGGTGATCTGCCGGTCGTTGAAATAAGTGTCGTAGTTGAACGGGGTGACCGGCACGGTCCCGAGGCCGCTCCCATAGGGGCCGAAGGTCTCGTCGACACCCTGAGACTGATAAGTGCGCCCCGCGAGGATGTCGAGGGTCGGCAGGTGGCCGCCGATGGCGATGCGCACATTGTCGCGCGCGATGTCCGCGGCGAGGCGGCTGGAGATCAGCGACAGGTTCTGCTCGAGCGAGATGTTGACCCAGCGATCCTGGTCTGCAGGCTCGGGGCTCCTGAGCGGCATTTCCGTGCCGGGCTTGGCGAGACTGTCGTACTTCTGGCCGGTGATCTCCTGCAGCTGATCCTCCGTGGTGGCGAGCGTGCGTTTCTGGGCGATGACGGTCGCCGCGGCGGTATCGCGCGCCGCCTTCGCATCCTCCACATCCGTGATGGCGATCAACCCGACCTCGAAACGCTTGTTGGCCTGATCGAGCTGGCGCGCGATGGCTTCAAGCGCTGACTGGTCCGCCTGCAGCGTGTC
The DNA here is from genome assembly GCA_036008385.1 of Steroidobacteraceae bacterium. Classification (GTDB taxonomy): domain Bacteria; phylum Pseudomonadota; class Gammaproteobacteria; order Steroidobacterales; family Steroidobacteraceae; genus 13-2-20CM-66-19. The sequence continues at coordinate 48,346 of DASYNX010000104.1, read as the reverse complement.
GTAGGCTGCGAGCACGGCGAAGTAGGCCTGCGACACGCGCAGGATCAGATTCTGCTCGGCGGCCTGGTAGTTGGCCTCGGCCTGTGCGACCTCACGGCCGGCCTCTTTCAGAGTCATCCAGTTCGCCCACGAGAACACGTTCTGCTTGAGATTCACGCTCCAGGTCCGTGTGGTGGTGTTTACCGTGGCGGGCGCGGCCACCAGCACCACGGCATTGTTCGCATTGATGGTGTTGAGCGGCTGCGTGCCGGAGTTGTGATCGCCGGTTACGCCGGCGCTGCCGCTCAGCTGCGGCAGGAGCGATGCAATCGCCTGCGGCTTCGCCTCGCGGGCCGCCAGGCGGTTGGCATCGGCCTGCAGAATGACGGGGTCGTTGTGCACCGCGTCCTCGAACACGCCGATCAGATCCTTCGACTGCGCACTACTGGCAAACAGCGGCAGGAGCAGGGCGGTGACTAACACGCGTTTCATGACGTTCCTTTTCGTGAGGCGGTCGGTTGCGCAGCGCATCGTCAGAAGCTGAATTCCGGCGGCCGCGCCGCATTCACCAGCGGGTCGATGACGGTCTCGAACAGGCTGTGTGTCGCGAACGAATCCTCCGCAGTGCGCTGCACCAGCCGTGCCTCCATCACCGGCGCCGTGCCCACGACGACGAACAGCCGCCCGCCGACCGTCAACATACGCTCGAAGCGCGCGTCGTACGCCGGCAACGATGCGGTCACGGCGATGACGTGGTAGCGCACACCGCTGTCGCCGCGCAGCGCATCGGCGTCCACCACCTCGACGTCCCGCATGCCGAGCAGCGCGAGGTTGCGGCGCGCCTCCTCGGCCAGCTCGGGAAACACCTCCAGCGAGCGCACCTGGGTCGCCATGGTGCGCAGACACGCGGTGACGAAGCCGCTGCCCGCGCCAACTTCAAGGACCTGCTCGCCGTCGTGGGGAGTGAGCGCCTGCAGCAGTCGTCCGACGACACTGGGACGCAACATTTGCTGCCCGCGCGCGAGCGGCACCTCGACGTCGGCGTAGGCGCGATAGCGCTGTGCCTGCGGCACGAACAGCTCCCGCGGCAGGCGGCGCATGGTATCCAGCACGCGCGCGTCCAGCACGTCCCACGCGCGCACCTGGTGCTCGATCATCTGTTCGCGGGCATCCGTCGGCTGCATCGCTCGCCTCGATTGGACTTATTACCACACCGGAAAAGGCCGCAGAAAGTTAAGGGTTTTCAGGCGCCCTGCCAAGCGGGCATGCGACGAGATATGGTGAAATACCGACGGGGCGAGGGTGTGCCTGCGCTATGCTTGGGCGGTCCGTAATCCACAGGCGCGACAAGTCGAATCAGAGTGCCTGGGGAGCCTTGAGCGGGGTACCCCGAGCGGAAGGCTGAGAAGAACTACAGATGTCGATTGTCGGGCTGTTATGCCTCCTGTTCGCTCTTGTCGCCGTCCTGGTCCTGGTCCTGTATGCGTTGCAGCGCCGCGACGTGCGCAGCCTGCGAGAGCTGTCGCAACAGCTGCAGCGCATTGCCAGCGACGGGCGGGGCGCGGGCCGGCTGGATCTCGAGAGTGACCGGCCCGAGATCGCCGCGCTCGTCACGGCCGTAAACCACCTGCTGACCCGGCCTGCGTCGGCCGCGGAGCACGATGCGGCGCAGGCACCCAGGCTGTTCGCCGAGCTCGGCGACCGCATTCACGAGGCGGTCCTGGTGCACCGCGAGGCCATCCTGTACGCCAACCGGCAGTTCGCCAGCTTCGTCGGTGTCGATCGCGCCGAGCTCATCGGACGGCGGCTGGCGGATCTCGTGCCGCCGGAATACTCCGAGCTGGTGAGCGAGAACATCCGCCGGCGCCTCGCGGGCGAGAGCACCGCGGAGCGCTACGAAATCGACATGGTCGGGTTGCAGGGCCAGATGAGCCGCCTGGAGATCACGTCCACCCCGATCGACTACGACCAGGGCGCTGCGCTGCTGATCACCGGCGTCGAGATCATTCCTACGCAGACGACCAAGGCGCTGCGGCTGCCGGTTGACACCTCGACCGAGCCGCAGCTGCTGGCGCTCAGCGCGCTCGCCGAAGCGATCATCGCGACCGACAAGGACGGCCGCATCACCTTCCTCAACCCGGCCGCCGAGCAGCTCACCGGCAGTGAAACCACCAGCGCGACCGGCCGGCTGCTCGAGGACATCGTGAGCCTGGTGGACGAGAGCGACCGCCGGCTGCTGTCGGATCCGGTGCACCAGGCGCTGACCAGCGGCACGGCCGTGAACCTCAGCCGCCGCGCGCTGCTGGTGTCGCGCAGCAACGGCAGCGAGCGTTCGATCGAGCTGTCGGCTGCGCCGATCCGTGACAGCGCCCGCGAGCTGGTGGGTGCGGTGGTGATGCTGCACGACGTCACCGAGATGCGCGGGCTGGCGCGGCAGATGTCCTACCAGGCGACGCACGACGCACTCACCGGACTGGTCAACCGCCGCGAGCTCGAGCGGCGCCTGGAGGAGGCCATCGAGGGCAGCCGGCGCGGTGAGGGTCAGCACGTGCTGTGCTACCTCGATCTCGATCGCTTCAAGCTGATCAACGACACCAGCGGTCATCTGGCCGGCGACAGCATGCTGCGCGAGGTGGCCAAGCTGCTGCGCGACGCCGTGCGCGACAGCGACACCGTCGGCCGTCTCGGCGGCGATGAGTTTGGCATTCTGCTCATCGGCTGCCCGCTGGAGAAGGCGCGGCAGATCGCCGACGACGTCACCCGCTCGGTGGGCGACTACCGGTTCGTCTGGAAGGACCGGATCTTCAATATCGGCGTGTCGGTCGGGCTGGTCGAGATTTCGCGCGAGAGCGGCACGCTCGAGGAGATGCTCGCCGCCGCCGATACCGCCTGCTACGTCGCCAAGAAGCAGGGCTCGGGCCGGGTGGCGGTGTACTCGGCACGCGACGAGGCGCTCGCGCGCCATACGGGCGAGATCCAGTGGCTGCAGCGCCTGCAGACGGCGCTGCGGGAGAACCGCTTCCAGCTCTACACCCAGCCGATCGTGCCGGCGCGCGACGGCGACGGCGGCCCGGCGATGGAAGTGCTGATACGGCTGCAGGACGGATCAGGTCACGACCTGCTGCCGGCGGAGTTCATGCGTGCCGCGGAACGCTATCACCTCATGGGACTGGTGGACCGCTGGGTGGTGCAGACGACGCTGGCGGCGCTCGGGCGCGGCGCGCTGGCCGTGCCGGCCCACCGCAGCGTGGCGATCAACATCTCCGGCCAGACGCTCGGGGACGCGCAGTTCCTGGAATTCGTGGTCGAGTGCCTCGACAGCACCGGTGTCGCGCCGGCGCAGGTGTGCTTCGAGCTCACCGAAAACGCCGTGATCGCCAATCTCGATCAGGCGCGGCGCTTCGTCGGCGTGCTGCACGGCATGGGCTGCCAGTTCGCGCTCGACGACTTCGGCTCGGGCCTCGGCTCGTTCTCGAACCTCCGGAACCTGCCGCTCGACTACCTGAAGATCGACGGATCCTTCACGCGCAACCTCGCGCGCGACAACGTCAATCAGGCGATGGTGACGGCGATGATCAAGCTGGCGCGCACGCTCAACTTCAAGGTGATCGCCGAGCAGCTCGAAGACACCGCCGCGATGGAAGAGGCGCGCCGCATGGGTGTCGACTACCTGCAGGGATACGCCATCGGCAGGCCGCAGCCGCTGCAGCTGGCGGCGTAGCGCGCTGACAGAACGCGTCGCGCGCGCGCGAGGCCTGCCTCGATGCCCTTCGATCGGCGCCTACACCGGGAAGCAGCCGGCCGTGCGCCCGGTGATAGCGCCCTCAGATGCCGGAGCTCCAAACGCTGCCCTGGCTCATGAGAACGGCCGGCGCGTGCCGCCAGGCAGGGAAGCACGAGACTTGGCCCCGTGGCTCAGCAGACCTCTCGCACGCGCACCGCGCACAGCATGCTCGCGGCCGGCAGCCGCTGCGGGCCATCAGATTTGAATAGCCCCAGTCCCTGAAGATCGGACCCGAGGCGTCACGGACCGCCGCGCGCGCCTCGGGTTAGATAGCGTAGATTCGATCCGTCAGCATGCAGTGGTGCGGCGCGAGGCCAGCGGCGCCAATCTTAAAGCAGCGGCACCAGCAGCAGCGCGACGATGTTGATGATCTTGATGAGCGGGTTGATGGCCGGACCCGCCGTGTCCTTGTACGGATCACCCACGGTATCGCCGGTGACCGCCGCCTTGTGGGCGTCCGAGCCCTTGCCGCCGAAATGACCCTCTTCGATGTATTTCTTGGCGTTGTCCCAGGCGCCACCGCCGGTGGTCATCGAGATGGCGACGAACAGCCCGGTGACGATGGTGCCGATCAAGAGGCCTCCGAGTGCGCGCACGCCGGCGCCCGCGCCCATCAGCGAGTTGAGGACGAGCACCAGCACGATTGGCACCAGGATCGGCAGCAACGACGGCACGATCATCTCGCGAATGGCCGCGCGCGTGAGCAGGTCGACCGCGCGCGAGTAGTCCGGCTTCTCGGTGCCGGCCATGATCCCCTTGATCTCGCGGAACTGACGGCGCACCTCGTTGACCACTGAGCCTGCGGCCCGGCCCACCGCCTCCATCGCCATGGCGGCGAACAGATAGGGCACCAGTCCGCCGATGAACAGGCCGATGATGACCGCCGGATCCGACAGCGAGAAGCTGGCGAGCTTGCCGGCTGCTGCGAGGTTGTTGGTGTAGTCGGCGAACAGCACCAGCGCCGCCAGCCCCGCCGAGCCGATCGCGTAGCCCTTGGTTACCGCCTTGGTGGTATTGCCGACCGCATCGAGCGGATCGGTGATGGCGCGCACCTCCTTGGGCAGGCCGGCCATCTCGGCGATGCCGCCGGCGTTGTCGGTGATCGGACCGTAGGCATCGAGCGCGACGATCATGCCGGTCATCGACAGCATCGCCGTCGCGGCGATCGCAATGCCGTAAAGGCCGTCGAGCGCAAACGCACCCCAGATCGCCAGGCACACCGCGATCACCGGCAGCGCCGTGGCCTTCATCGACACGCCCAGGCCCGCGATGATGTTGGTCGCATGTCCGGTCTGAGAGGCCGCCGCCACCTTGCGCACCGGGCTGTACTCGGTCGCCGTGTAATACTCGGTGATCATGATCAGCGCCGCCGTCAGTGCCAGGCCGATGAGCGCGCAGCCGTAGAGCGCCGCCAGGCTGGCGGGCATGATCTGCGCGGTGATGAAGTAGAACAACACCGCCGAAACCAGTCCCGAGACGATGACCCCCTTGTAAAGCGCGTTCATGATCTTGCCGCCCGAGCGTGCGGACACGAAGAACGTGCCGACGATCGAGGCGACGATCGAGGCGGCGCCGAGAGCGAGCGGGTAGATCACCGCTGCCAGGGAGGCGGCGGCGCTGTCGCGCGCGAACAGCAGCCCGCCGAGCAGCATCGTGGCGACGATGGTGACGGCGTAGGTCTCGAACAGGTCCGCCGCCATGCCGGCGCAGTCGCCGACGTTGTCGCCGACGTTGTCGGCGATCACCGCGGGGTTGCGCGGGTCGTCCTCGGGTATCCCGGCCTCGACCTTGCCCACCAGGTCCGCGCCGACGTCCGCGCCCTTGGTGAAAATGCCGCCGCCGAGGCGCGCGAAGATCGAGATCAGCGAGCCGCCGAAGGCGAGTCCCACCAGCGCGTGCAGCGCCTCATCGGCGCCCAGCCCCAGGACCTGTCTGAGAAACGTGTAGTAGCCGGCGACCCCGATGAGACCCAGGCCGACGACCAGCATGCCGGTGATCGCCCCGCCGCGGAACGCGACCTGCAGCGCCGCGTTCAACCCGATGGTCGCCGCCTGCGCGGTGCGCACGTTGGCGCGCACGGAGATGTTCATGCCGATGTAACCGGTGAGGCCGGACAGCAGCGCACCGATAGCGAAGCCACCGGCGGTAGCCCAGCCGAGCCGCGAGAAGCCGATGATCGCGAACAGCACGAGGCCGACGATCAGGATGGTGCTGTACTGGCGGTTGAGGTACGCCTTGGCGCCGGCCTGCACGGCCGCGGCGATTTCCTGCATGCGCGCACTGCCCGCGGGCAGGCGCAGAATCATCATCATCGAGAACACGCCGTAGAGCACGGCCAGCAGGCCCGCAGCGATCGCGGCCCACAGCCACAAGGTGGCGTCCATCGCGAAACCTCCCCAAAAAAAGGCCGCGCACTATAGCATGGCGCAATCCGGCTCCCCGGCGGGTTCGCCCGGCGGACGGGGCGACTGCGCTGCAGCAACAGCGCGCGGCCGGTTCCCGTCAGATCTTGAATTCGCCCTTGAGCTTGCGGCGCACCGCCACACCCCTGATGTGCACGTAGTCCGGCAGGCCGTTCCGGTAGGGTGGATAGGCTTCGCCCGCGACCAGCGGCTCGAGGTAACGGCGGCAGGCGGCCGTGATTCCGAAACCGTCCGCGCGGATGTACCCGGGCGGAAGCTTCTTCTCCTTGTTGGCGACCTCCGCCAGCGGCACGTGGCCGACGGTCCAGCGGTACGGGCGGTTCGAGCGACGCACGATGACCGGCATCACTGCGTTCACGCCCTTCACGGCGAGCTCGACCGCCGCCTTGCCGACGGCGTACGCCTGCTCCACATCGACCCGGGAGGCGATATGACGCGCCGAGCGCTGCAGGTAGTCGGCCACCGCCCAGTGATACTTGTAGCCGTGCGCCGCGCGCACCATGTTGGCGACCAACGGGGCGACGCCGCCGAGCTGCGTGTGCCCGAAGGCATCGCGCGTACCGGCGTCGGCGAGGAACCTGCCGTCGGCGTACGCGGCGCCTTCCGACACCACGATGACGCAGTAGCCGTAGTCCGTGACGCACGCCCGCACGCGCTCGAGGAATTTCTGCTGCTCGAACGGCACCTCCGGAAACAGAATGAGGTGCGGCGGTTCTGCCGGCCCGCGGCCGGCGAGGCCGGCGGCGGCCGCGATCCAGCCGGCATGGCGCCCCATCACCTCCAGCACGAACACCTTGGTCGAGGTGCGTGCCATGGAAGCGACGTCGAGCGCGGCCTCGCGCGTGGAGACCGCGATGTACTTGGCCACCGAGCCGAATCCCGGACAGCAGTCGGTGTGCGGCAGATCGTTGTCGACCGTCTTGGGTACCCCGACGCAGGTGATCGGAAAGCCGAGCGCGGCGCCGATCTGGGACACCTTGAGCGCGGTGTCCATCGAATCGTTGCCGCCGTTATAGAAGAAGTAGCCGATGTCGTGCGCCCGGAACACCTCGATCAGCCGCTCGTACTCGGTGCGGTTCTGATCGATGCCCTTCAGCTTGAAGCGCGCCGAGCCGAACGCCCCGGCAGGCGTATGCTTCAGCGCCCTGATGGTGGCGGCGCTCTCGCGGCCGACGTCGATCAGATCCTCGGTGAGCGCACCGACGATGCCATCGCGCCCGGCATACACCTTGCCGATGCGTGGCGAGCGCTGCGCCGTCTCGATCACGCCGCAGGCCGAGGCGTTGATGACGGCCGAGACCCCGCCCGACTGGGCGTAGAAGGCGTTCCTCACGACAGCTTTCTTCATGGTGTTGGCGCGGCCCGGATGTGGCGGGGAAGAATAACGCACCCGCGGCGGCAGGTGCGACGCCCGCCGGGCACGGCAGGCGCGGTCTGGCGGCGGGCGGTTTGACCTCCGCGGGGTCGGCCGGTAACGTTGCGACCCTCATGCGCATCGTCCTGTTGGGCCCGCCCGGCTCGGGCAAGGGCACGCAGTCCCAGCGACTGGTGGAGCGGGTGGGGATTCCGCAGGTCTCCACCGGCGATCTGCTGCGCGCCGCCGTGGCCCGCGGCACGCAGCTCGGACGGCAGGCCAAGGAGGCGATGGAAGGCGGCCGGCTGGTCGACGATTCGCTGGTGCTCGGTATGATCCGCGAGCGGCTGGCAGAGCCCGACGCGGCCAGGGGTTTTATTCTCGACGGCTTTCCGCGCAATCTCGCCCAGGCCCACGCGCTCGATCGACTGCTCGCCAGCCTCGGCCAGCCGCTCGACGCCGTGGTGCAGCTCGAAGTTGACTATGCCGAGCTGGTGCGGCGCATCTCCAGCAGGCGAACCTGCGCCGACTGCGGACGGGTTTTCAACGTGCTGACTGCCCCGTCCGGTAGCGCGAGCGAGCTGTGCCCGAAGACCGGCGCGCCGCACCGCCTTACCCAGCGTCCCGACGACAACGAGGCCACCGTCGCCGAGCGGTTACGGGTCTACGACGAGAAGACCCGTCCGCTGATCGATTTCTACCGGGCGCGGGGCCTGTTGCGGGTGATCAACGCCGAAGGGGATGTTGACGAGGTGACACGGCGGCTGGCGCAGGCACTCGGTGCGCCCGCGCTGCTCGCGCAGCGCGCGGCAGGCGGGCGCAAGAAAGCGCCGCGCAACAAGACCCGCAGGCCGACACTCAAGCGCCGCAAATCCGCGCTGCCGGCACGGCGGCGCAAGGCTGCCGGCACCGCAGTGCGTGCGGCGGCACCTCCCGCAGCGGCGCAGCGCCGCGGCACGAGCGCGCGCAAGCGCAAAGGCGGCGCGCGCCCGCGCAAGCGCCGCTGAGCGTCGCTACAGCGCCGTCAGCAGCCGCCCGCCGAGTACCTGCGCTCGCCAGCCGTGTAGCGGTGCGCCGTCGCGGGCGCCGTCGGCGAGCTGCTCGAGGTCGCGACGGGTCGCGAGTATCTCCGGCACCAGGCCGAGCTCGCGGGCCACGGACTGCGTGATGCCACCGAGTCTCTTCACCAGTGCAGCCCTCACGGGATCGGGCCGCGCCCGCACCGGCAGCGGCGGTGCCGGGTCCGGCACCTGCGCGCCCTGCACACAGGCGAGCAGCTCTGCGCCACGCCGCTTCACCAGGCCCGGCGGCATCTGCGGCACCTGAGCCAGCGCCGCCAGCGTGCGCGGCACCTGCATGACGACCTCGCGCAGCACCGCGTCTTCCAGGATCCAGCCGCGCGGACGGTTGTGTGCCATGGCGGCGCGCTCGCGCCAGGCGGCGAGCGCGCGCCCCAGACGCGCGCGCGCCGGATCGAGGTCGCGCAGGCTCTTCACGCGCTGCCACGCCTCCTCGGGCGCGATCGTCAGGAAGCGCTCGTCGGTGAGCACGCTCAGCTCCTCGCCCAGCCACTCGAGTCGGCCGAGACGCCCAAGCTGCTCCTCCAGCTGCGCCGCCATCGGCAGCAGATAGCGCACGTCATCGACCGCGTACTCGATCTGCTCCGGTGACAACGGGCGGCGTGACCAGTCAGTGCGGGTATGGGACTTGGCGAGCTCGACGCCGAGCAGCCGGCGTACCAGCTCGGCGTAGCCGACCTGCGCGGGAAAGCCCGCCAGGCTCGCGGCGATCTGGGTATCGAACACCGGGCGCGTCAGGCCGGCGACCGGCCACAGCACTTCCAGGTCCTGCCGCGAGGCATGCATCACCTTCAGGACCGCGGGCGCGGCGAGCAGTCCCGCGAGTGGCGCAAGATCCTCGAGCGCGAGCGGGTCGATGCACAGTGCCTCATCCGGCGCCGCGATCTGCACCAGGCACAGCTGCGCCCGATAGGTACGCTCGCGCAGGAACTCAGTGTCGAGGCCGATGCGCGCTTCAGTGGCGAAACGAGTGGTGAGCCCGGCCAGCGCCGGCGCTGTGGTGACTATGTGCTGCAAACGAAGTCTGCGGATGATCTGTACAATCGAGCGTGCCCATTATGCGAGGCCCGCGCCGGTACCGAAAGACATGAGGGAGATCATCCGGCTCTTTGCGCAGATCGCCGTGCTGCGCCGGGGACCGCAGGACCTGCCGGCATCGCTGCTGCTGCTGGTGCTGACGGTCGTCGGCTATCTGGGTGTGAACTTTCTGGTGCGCAGCGCGCTGCCGCCGGACGATCACTGGCGCGGACCGCTGCTGGCGGACACCGTGTTCATGCTCGTCTGGTACGTGGCGCTGCTGAAGCTCCTCGGGCGGCCCGAACGCATCCTGCAGACCGTGACGGCCGTGTTCGGTCTGCAGTCGGTGCTGGCGCCGCTGGTGATTGCCTCAGAATGGCTCATGCGGCGCTTCGGACAGGATGACACCTGGCAGACGGCAGTCACCTGCCTCGGCCTGCTGTTGTTCGCCTGGTTGATTGCGGCCAACAGCCACGTGGTGAAGGCGGCGCTCGAGTGGTCGGGCTCGGCCAGCGTGGCGCTGGTGATCCTGCAGATGCTCGCCGGGTGGCTGGTGGTGTTCGCCCTGTTTGCTCCGGTCAAGGCCTGAAGTCCTCCGTGCACGTCCACATCCTCGGCATCTGCGGCACCTTCATGGGCGGCGTGGCCGCCATCGCCCGTGCCGCGGGCTTCACCGTCACCGGCTCGGATCGCAACGTCTACCCGCCGATGAGCACACAGCTCGAAGCGCTCGGCATCACCCTGACCGAGGGCTTCGACGCCGCGCAGCTCGAGCCGGCGCCCGACATGGTGGTGGTTGGCAACGTGATGACGCGCGGCCAGCCGGTGATCGAAGCGCTGCTCGAGAGCCGGCTGCCGTACGCCTCCGGACCCGAGTGGCTGGCGGGTGCGGTGCTGAAGGACCGCTGGGTGCTCGCGGTGGCGGGCACGCACGGCAAGACCACGACCGCATCGCTGCTCGCGTGGATCCTGGAGCATGCGGGCTGCGCGCCGGGGTTCCTGATCGGCGGCGTGCCGGCCAACTTCGGCCTGAGCGCGCGCTTAGGCAGCGCGCCGTTCTTCGTCATCGAGGCGGACGAGTACGACACGGCGTTCTTCGACAAGCGCGCCAAGTTCGTGCACTACCGCCCGCGCACCGTGATCCTCAACAACCTCGAATACGACCACGCCGACATCTACCCGGACGTGGCGGCCATCCAGCGGCAATTCCATCACCTGGTGCGTATCGTGCCCGGCAGCGGACGCATCGTCTGGAACGCGGCGGATCCGCTGCTGCAGGAGACGCTCGCACTGGGATGCTGGACGCCGCTCGAGGGCTTTGCACGCGCGCCGCACCCGCAGGTGCGCTGGAGCGCACGGGTGGCGGCGGGCGCCGCGGACTTCTCGCGCTTCGAAGTACTCGAAGACGGCCAGCCGCGCGGGGTCGTCGAGTGGTCGCTGATCGGCGCCCACAACATGGAGAACGCGCTGGCGGCCATCGCCGCCGCGCGGCACGCCGGCGTCGACGTGCCGCAGTCGCTCGCGGCATTGCGGGAGTTCCAGGGCATCGCACGGCGCATGCAGCTGCGGGGCGATGTGAACGGTGTGCGCGTTTTCGACGACTTCGCGCACCATCCGACCGCGATCGCGACCACCATCGACGGCCTGCGCCGGCGCGCCGGCGCAGCGCGGATCCTGGCGGTCCTCGAGCCACGCTCGCACACCATGCGCATGGGCGTGCACCAGCACACGCTCGCTCCGGCGCTCGCCGGCGCCGACGAGGTGTGGCTGTACACGCCAGCGGATCTGGGCTGGGACACCGCGGCGGTGCTGGCGGCGCTCGGCGGCCGCGGCCGCACGAGCCGCGACGTCGATGAGCTGGCGCGCGAGCTGGCGCGCGCTGCGCGACCCGGTGACCAGGTGCTCATCATGAGCAACGGCGGCTTCGGCGGCCTGCACGGCAAGCTGCTCGCCGAGCTTCAGGCGACGGCGCCGCGCGCATGAGCCCGAGCGAGCTGCCGCTGTTTCCGCTCGGCACGGTGTTGTTTCCGGGCGGTCCCCTGAGTCTGCGTATCTTCGAGCCGCGCTATCTCGACATGGTGCGCCGCTGTCTCAGGGAACAGAGCTCGTTCGGCGTGGTGCTGATTCTCGAGGGCGCGGAGGTCGGCGCGGTCGCGGCGGTGGCCGACACGGGCACCAGCGCGCGCCTGGTGGACTTCGATACGCTCGCCGACGGGCTGCTCGGCGTCGTGTGCGTCGGCGAGCGGCGTTTCCGCGTGCTCAGACGCTGGCAGCAGAGTGACGGGCTGCACCTCGCCGAGGTCGACTACCTGCCCGAGGAGGCCCGGCAGGCGCTGCCGGGCGAGTTCGCGCACCTCGGCGAGCTGCTGCGCGAGCTGCTGTCGAAGCTCGGCGGTGCCTACGCGTATGTCGAGGCTCACTACGACGATGCGGGCTGGGTCGGCAACCGCTGGGCGGAAATTCTGCCGCTCGCGCCGGCCGAGCGGCTGGCACTGCTCGAGCTCGCCGACCCGCTGGCGCGCCTCGCGCAGGTGGCGGCCTGGTCGGCCCGCCAGGGCGCGGGGGGGCGCACGCCGACCCGCAGATGAGCGCGGTGCTGTTCTATGACCCGGTCTGTCAGCAGCCCTATGACACGCGCACTCTGGGCACTCAGGCGCTCGGGGGTACCGAGGCGACCCTGGTGCGCGTGGCCGATGCGCTCGAAGCCTGGGTGGTCCAGCACAACCGCACCGAGGACTGGGAGCGCTACCTCAGCCCGCAGCGCCTGAGCGGCATTACCTCCGTCATCGTCAACCGCGACTCGCGCGCGCTCACCCTCGTGCAGCGACACTACCCACGGGCGCGCGTCTATTTGTGGCTGCACGACCGCATGCGTCCGCACGGGCGGCGCGCCCGCTGGCTGGCGGCCACGGCCCCGCTGTTGCGCGAGATGGCGGTGACTGCGATCTGTGTGTCCGACTGGCAGCGCGCCGGCGTCGAGGCGACGCTGCGCAGCATCGGGGTCGCAGGCGTGGTGCGGGCGCTCACCATCTACAATGCCGTCGACGATGCGCTGATGCCCGATGGCACACCGGTCGATGCGCGCAAGCTCGTATTCTTCTCCTCTCCGAACAAGGGACTCGACTTCACTCTCGATGCCTTCAGCGCGCTCAAGCGTGCCATGCCGGATCTGCGCCTCATTGTCGGCAACCCGGGCTACAAGACCGGCCACGCGGCCACGCAGGCCGGCGTCGAGCAGCTCGGCGCGCTGCCGCAGGCGCGCATGCACGCTGAGGTGCGCAGCGCGCTGTGCACCTTCTGTCCCAACTTCGTCATCCCGGAGACTTTCGGCCTGGTGTTCGCTGAATCGCACGCGCTCGGCACGCCGGTTCTCGCCGTCGACTGCGGCGCCGCGCGGGAAGTGCTCAACGACCCGCAGCAGGTCCTGCCGCTCAGGACGACCTACGGCCTGTACGAGGCGGCCGTGCGGGGATTGCCCGCGAGCTGGCGGCGGGCGCCGGCGCGCCTGGCGGCAGCGGCCGGGCTGTTCGATGCGTACGTCGAGCGCATTCGCGCGTGGCGCGCGGGTGCGCGGCCGCAAGCGGCCCCCGACCCGCGGTTTCGTCTGAGTGCGGTCACGGCGCAGTGGCGCGCGCTGCTGGGACTTGCAAGCTAAGCGCTGCGGCGTGCGGCGAGCAGGGTGCTCCAGGCCTGGTACACGGCGTCAACGGAAATGAGATCCACGCGCGGGGCCTGCGGGCCGCCTCCCACGCACACGACGGGCGAGCCAGTGGGACTGCGCGGGCTGGTCATCTCCGGCGGATTGCGACCGAACAGCACGACGAGCGGCAGGCCGAGGGCCGCAGCGGCGTGCGCCGGACCGGTATCGATGGACACCATACTGTGAGCTGCGGCGCACAGCCCGAACAGACCCGGAATCGGGATCCCGCGCAGCATCACCTGCGGCAGAGCCGCGTCGCGCTCGATCCAGTCGAGCAGGAGCGACTCGCGCGGTGCGCCACACAGTACGATGCGCGCGGCCGGTAGCCGGGCGTGGATGCGGTGAATGAGCTCCACCCAACGCTCGATCGGCCAGAAACGCTCGTCCGCACCCGTCAGCTTGAGTTTGCTGCCGCGCATGGTGCGTCGGTTGCCCGGCTGCAGCAGCACCAGCGGGGCCGCACCGATCGAGTGCGCGGCCGCCCATTGCTCGAAGGCGGCTCGTGCCGCCGTCGTGACGGGCAGCATGGGCGCCTCGCGCGGAGGTGGCTGCGGCCAGGGGTAGTCTGCAGCCCTGAGGGCGCGCGGCGTTAGGCGCCCGAGACTGATCAGCTGATCGAGGACGTGCACGGGGCGCAGACTCTCGGGGTGGTCGCCGATGAAGACGCAGTGCGCGGGGTCGATGCGCGCGGCGCGCAGCATGAGGCGAACGCGGGCCAGCTTGCGGGGCATGGTCTCGCACACGTACACGGGATCGTCCCGGTGGTGGCGCGCCAGCACACGTACCGCACGCCACCAGCGCGCGTCGAACAGAAACGGTGTATAGCGCCGTATCCAGAGCGCTTCGGCGACATCCGGATGCTGCTCGCAGACCTGGGCGGTCCACTCGCCCGCTCCGACTACCACACAGGGGTTCCCGAAGCGGCGATGCAGGATCTCGAGCAGGGCAGTCAGCATGATCATGTCGCCGACCCGGCCGAACCAGATGACGACGGGCTGTAACGGGCGAGCTGACACGAGCCTTTCCACCGCGGCAGCGGAGTTGCGCCGCATGCGACCGAGCCCTTAGTGTGCCATCCGGTGCGCGCCTTCGCCTGGTTCTGCGGATTGCTGGTACTCGCGCTGCTCGCGATCGGGCTGTGCACGTATCCGGCCTGGCAGCTCGTGCATGCACATTTCGACGTGCCCTTTCACCGGGTGGCCGACCGGGTGGGCATGCTTGCGCTCCTGGTGGGCTTCATCCTGCTCGCGCGCCATCTGCGCCTCGCAGATCGGGCGAGCCTCGGCTATGCCCTGCCGGCGCGGGATTTTCTGCGCACGCTCGGGGTCGCGCTGGGACTCGGCGTGCTCACCATGTCGGGGGGCGTCGCTCTGATGATCGTCCTCGGCTTGCTGGACTTCTCCCCCGCGGCGGGACTGAGCGCGGCGGCGGTGGCCAGCCTCATCCTCAAGCGGCTGCTGAGCGGCCTCGCCGTGGCGCTCATCGAGGAGACCTTCATCCGCGGCGCGATGTTCACGGCGATCACGCGTGAATCCGGCGCACGCATCGCGATTGTCCTCACTTCATTTCTGTACGCGGCGAGTCACTTCGTCGCCAGCACCCACATCCCCACCGCGGAAGTCGGCTCGGGCAGCGGCTGGACGCTGCTTGCCGGCGCCCTGCACGCATTCGCGCGGCCCGCAGCCATCGCCGATGCCTTCCTCGCGCTGCTGGCGGTGGGGGTGGTGCTGGGGCTGGTGCGCGCCGCCACCGGCAACATCGCCGCCTGCATCGGACTGCACGCCGGCTGGGTGTGGGTGATGCTGGTGACGCACGGGCTGACTCGGCCGGCGAGCACGGCGCCGCTCGGGTTTCTCCTCAGCCGCTTCGACGGCTTCGTCGGTTGGCTGGTGCTGGCGTGGACCGTGTTGCTGGCGCTGCCGCTGCGGCGCTTCTACGCGGTACGCGCCGCGGCCAGCGTGCGCACTTCGACATAACAGCGTCGCTGTCGAGCGCACCGGCGTGCAAGCAGTGAGGGCGCACCCGCATCCGGTGCGCAGCCGCCGTCAGTTCAGCTGCACCGGCGTGAAGCCGTCCTTGCGCAGCAGCTCGAGCAGTCCGCCGTCGCCCACCAGGTGCAGCGCGCCGACTACCACGAGACAGTTCTCCTGACCGCCCGCCAGGTGCTCGATCTGGGGCAGCCAGCGCTGATTGCGCGCCGTCACCAGCGGCCGATAAAGGGCCGGGAAGGAGCGGTATTCGCGTGACAGCAGCGCGGCGAGCTTGGCGGCGTCGCCCCGCCGCCAGGCCGCGAGCACCTCGCGCAGCTCCTCCGGCCCGTCCTGCAGCTCGCTGAGGGTCTGGTCAAGTAGGCGCAGCTGGTCGTCGCGCGGCAGGGCCTCGAGTCCCCCGAGCTCCTCGTCGAGCGTTTCCAGTCCCGCGGTGGGCTTGCCGTCGGCCTGCGCGCGGTGTACCAGCTGCTCCTCGACACCCTGTTCCGGGTCCATCCCGAGATGCTGGTAGTCGAGGTCGGCGAGCTCGAGCGCGATGACCCAGGGCGCCTGGCGGGCGAGGACTTCCGCGGGCAATCCGAGCTGCGCCGCGGAGGCGCTCACCCGCGCGTAGCGCTGCTCGCCGAGGACGGTGCGCAGGCTCGAGCCCGGCGGCAGCGTGCCGTGCTCGAGCATCCAGCCGGCTGCCGCCAACGGATCGACCTTGGCGAGGTCCAGCTCCATGACGAGCCGGGCGGAGTCGGCGTAGGCACGCTCGAAGCCCGGCGGCAGCGCAGCGTCCCGCGCTGGCAGCAGATGCACCGAGCCTGCGAGGTAGAGCGTACAGTGCGCGCCGCGGATCACCCACACGGGGCTTGCGGCCGGCGCGGCCGCAGCGTTCAGACTGCCGAGCAGACCGAGCGCGAGGACCCACCACAAACCTGGTCGACCCACACGACCTCCGTCAGCAGCGAGCCGTCGGCGCGCAGCTCGAAAGTGCGATAGCCCGGCGGGCGCGGATCCACGGCGAAGTCGTCGGAGTTCGGCAGGAACTGTGCACAGGTGGAAGGTGTCGCCAGCAGCCGCACTCCCTTGCGCAGGCAATCGTAGCTCTGGTGTACATGGCCCCACACTATGGCACGGACGTTGCGGTGTGCGTCGATGGTATGCAGGAATTCGGCCGCATTGGTCAGGCCGACCCGATCAAGCCAGCGGCTGGACATCGGCACCGGGTGGTGATGCAGGCACACCAGACAATGGCGGGTGCCGGCGGTGGCGAGCGCCTGGTCGAGCCCCGCGAGCACGTCCGCGCTGAGCGCACCGCTCGCCGCGCCCGGGATGCAGCTGTCGAGCAGCACGACGCGCCAGCGCCCCAGGTCGACGAAACCACCGAGCACGAACGGCTTGCCGGCGAGCTCGCGTCGCATGGCCTGCGGCTCGTCGTGATTACCGGGCAGGCACAGAACCGGCACCCCCAGGCTGCCGAACAGGCGGCGGAAATGCGGGTAGCCGGTCGGATCGTCCTGCACCAGGTCACCGGTCACCAGCAGCGCATCCGGCGGCCAGTCGCGCGCGCGCGCGTGGGCGAGCGCGGCGCTGAGCGCAGGCAGCGTCGCGACTCCGCGCAGCGACTCGTTCTCATCGCCGTACAGGTGCGGATCGGTGAATTGCGTTATCCGAACTACGCTCATCATCTAAAGCGTAACAAAGCCGCACCGCGGGCTGCAGTGAACCAGGTCGCCGCACATCGCGTCACCGGGAAGCGACATTGACCCGGTTTGCGTTCCGCGCCGCGCAGAATGTGAAGCACGCCCGCGCCTAAGTCCGGAAGCGTACGGAAATTAAGTCGCCTGCCGCAATAGCGCGCCGCCAGTGCGTTGGACCGCCGGCGCTGCCGCGGGTGCCCCCGGGCCGGCACCGATTGAGCATCCGCCTCGAGTGGTGGACAATGCGCGCCCCGCAGCGCGCCCGGCCTGAACCTAAGGGCGCTGCCGCGGGTGCGCCTCAGGACCCTGCTACCGCGGCTGCGAGCCGCCATTAAGAAGCCGTCATGATCACACACCGCGAACTCGCCAACGCCATCCGCGCACTGTCCATGGACGCCGTGCAGCGCGCCAACTCGGGGCATGCCGGCATGCCGATGGGCATGGCCGATATTGCCCAGGTGCTGTGGAGCGACTTCCTGCGCTACAACCCGGGCAACCCCGCATGGGAGGACCGCGACCGCTTCGTGCTGTCGAACGGCCACGGCTGCATGCTGCTGTACTCGGTGCTGTATCTCACCGGCTATCCGCTCACTATCGCGGACATTCAGAGCTTCCGGCAGCTCGGCAGCAAGACCCCCGGTCACCCCGAGCACGACCTGCCGCTCGGCATCGAGACGACCACCGGGCCGCTCGGTCAGGGGATCGCCAACGCGGTTGGCATGGCGCTCGCCGAGCGGCTGCTCGGCGCCGAGTTCAACCGCCCGGGCTTCAACATCGTCGATCACTACACCTATTGCTTCTGCGGCGACGGCTGCCTGATGGAGGGCGTGTCCCACGACGCCTGTTCGCTCGCGGGTACGCTCGGCCTCGGCAAGCTCATTCTCTTTTACGACGACAACGGCATCTCGATTGACGGCAAGGTGGTCGGCTGGTTCAGGGACGACACGCCGAAGCGCTTTGCTGCCTACGGCTGGCACGTGGTGCCCGATGTCGACGGCCTCGATGGCGAGGCGGTGGCCCGCGCCATCACGGCGGCTCGCGCGGAAACGCAGCGGCCCTCGCTCATCTGCTGCAAGACCATCATCGGCTACGGCGCCCCCGACATTCAGGGCACCAAGGCGGCGCACAGCGACCCGCTGGGCGTGGAGGAGGTGGCCAAGGCGCGCGAGTTTCTCAACTGGCCGTACCCGCCGTTCGTCGTTCCGGACGAGATCCGCGCTGCCTGGGATCACCGTCAGCAGGGCGCGAAGCTCGAAGGCGCCTGGCGCGACCTGCTCGCGCGCTACGCAGCCGCGTTTCCCGATGCCGCGCGCGAGTTCCAGCGGCGCATGCGCGGCGAGCTGCCGGCTGACTGGCGCGATGTCGCCGCCCGTACGCTGCAGGAGCTGCTCAAGCAGAGCGCCCCGCAGGCGACGCGCGCTTCCTCGCTGGCGGCGCTCAACATCATGGGACCGGCACTGCCGGAAATCTTCGGCGGCTCCGCCGATCTCACCACCTCGAACAGCACGCAGTTCAAGGGCGCCGTTACCGTCACGCCGGACAAGGAAGTGGGCGACTACCTGCACTACGGCGTGCGCGAATTCGGCATGACGGCGATGATGAACGGCATTACGCTGCACGGTGGCTTCATCCCGTACGGCGGCACGTTCCTGACGTTCTCGGACTACGCCCGCAACGCCGTGCGCCTCGCCTGCCTTATGAATGTGCGCGTCATCCTGGTGTACTCGCACGATTCCATCGGGCTGGGCGAAGATGGTCCCACCCATCAGCCGATCGAGCAGCTGAGCAGCCTGCGCGCCATGCCGCACATGAGCCTGTGGCGTCCCTGCGATGCCGCCGAGACCGCGGTGGCCTGGACGCTCGCAATCGAGCGTCACGGTCCCACCGCTCTGGTACTCACCCGCCAGGCGGTGCCGCAACAGACGCGCAGCGCCGAGCAGCTGGCCAACATCCGTCGCGGCGGCTACCTGCTGACCGACTGCCAGGGCACACCCGAGTGCCTGGTGATCGCGGCCGGCTCCGAAGTCGGTATCGCGGCGCAGGCGGTGAATGCCCTGAACGGCGCCGGGCGGCGCGTGCGACTGGTGTCCATGCCTTCGACCGAGGCGTTCGACGCCCAGGACGAAGCCTATCGCGAGACGGTGCTCCCGCGCGCGCTGACGCGCCGTCTGGCGGTGGAGGCGGGCGCGCGCCAGAGCTGGTGGCGTTATGTCGGCAGCGGCGGGCGCGTGCTCGGCATCGACCGCTTCGGAGCCTCCGGCAAGGGTGCGGAGGTGTTCGCCCATTTCGGTTTTACTGTCGATGATATCGTGCAACAGATACGCGGACTGCTGGAGGAATGAGCGCAATGGCAATCCGGGTCGGCATCAACGGTTATGGGCGTATCGGCCGCAACGTGCTGCGTGCCCTGTACGAGGGCAAGCGCACCGGCCAGGTGCAGATCGTCGCGCTCAACGATCTGTGCGACTCCAAGACCAATGCGCACCTGACGCGCTATGACACCGTGCACGGCCGGTTCCCCGGCGAGGTCAAGGTCGACGGCGACCACATGGTGGTGAACGACGATCGCATCCGCGTGTTCGCCGAGCGCGATCCGGCCAAGCTCCCGTGGGGCAGCGTGGGCGCCGATTTCGTGCTCGAGTGCACCGGGTTGTTCACGACCAAGGCGAAGGCCGGGGCACACCTCAAGGGCGGCGCGAAGAAGGTGGTCATTTCGGCGCCGGGCGGCGAGGACGTCGACGCCACGATCGTTTACGGCGTGAACCACAACGTGCTGAAGAGCGGTTACACCGTGATTTCCAACGCTTCCTGCACCACCAATTGTCTCGCCCCGGTCGTCAAGGTGCTGCACGACAAGGTCGGCGTCGAGGCCGGAATCATGACCACGATCCATGCCTACACCAACGACCAGGTGCTGACCGATGTCTATCACCCCGATCTGCGCCGCGCCCGCTCCGCGACCATGTCGCAGATTCCCACCAAGACCGGCGCCGCCGCCGCCGTCGGTCTGGTGCTGCCGGAACTCAAGGGCAAGCTCGACGGCTTCGCGGTGCGCGTGCCGACCATCAACGTCTCACTGGTCGACCTCACCTTCGCCGCCAAGCGCACGACCTCGGTCGAGGAAGTGAACAAGTCACTGCAGGCTGCGGCGGCGGCAGGCCCGCTCAAGGGGATCCTCGCCTACAACGAAGCGCCGCTGGTGTCGATCGACTTCAACCACGACGCGCATTCCGCCATATTCGACGCCACGCTCACCAAGGTGATCGACGGCACCCTCGTCAAGGTGTGCGCCTGGTATGACAACGAGTGGGGCTTCTCCAACCGGATGATCGATACCACGCTCGCGTGGTCGCAAGCGCGATGAGAGTGCTGCGCATGACGGATACGGACCTGCGCAACCGGCGGGTCCTGATCAGGGAGGACCTGAACGTGCCGGTGCAGGCCGGCGCGGTGATGAGCGATGCGCGCATCCGTGCGACGCTGGCGACCATCCGCTACGCGCTCGACCAGCACGCTCGCGTATTCATCATGTCGCATCTCGGCCGGCCCAAGGAAGGCCAGGTGACCGAAGCGCTCACGCTCGCGCCGGTGGCGGCGCGGCTGTCGGAGCTGCTCGGCAAGCCGGTGCCGCTGCGCAAGGACTGGATCGAGGGTGTCGACTGTCCCGCCGGCAGCGCGGTGCTGTGCGAGAACGTGCGCTTCCTCAAGGGCGAGAAGCAGGACGACGAGCAGCTCGCGCGCCGCATGGCGGCGCTGTGCGAGGTGTTCGTCATGGACGCCTTCGGCACGGCGCACCGCGCCGAGGCGAGCACTCACGGAGTGGCGCGCTTCGCGGCGGTCGCCTGCGCCGGGCCCCTGCTGGTGGGCGAGCTCGAGGCGCTCGAGCGTGCCCTGAAGGAGCCGGCCCGACCGCTGATCGCGATCGTCGGCGGCTCCAAGGTCTCGACCAAGCTGATGGTGCTCGAGTCGCTGCTCGACAAGGTCGACAAGCTGATCGTGGGTGGCGGCATTGCCAACACCTTTCTCGCTGCCACCGGCTGCGACGTCGGCAAATCGCTCTGTGAGACCGAGATGCTCGACGTCGCGCGCCGCCTGATGGCCAAGGCGCGCGCCCGCGACGCAGAGATCCCGCTGCCGTCGGACGTGGTCGTCGGCCGCGAGTTCGCCGCCACGGCGCACGCCGACGTGCGCCCGGTGAGCGAGGTGCGTCGCGACGAGATGATTCTCGACATCGGTCCCGACAGCGCCGACCGCTGCAGCGCGCTGCTGCAGACGGCCGGCACCATCATCTGGAACGGACCGGTCGGGGTGTTCGAGTTTGAGCAGTTCGGCGAGGGCACGCGCGCCATCGCTCAGGCCATCGCGCGCAGCAAGGCGTTCTCGCTCGCCGGGGGTGGCGACACGCTCGCTGCCATCGAGAAATACGGCGTCGAGGACGGCATCTCCTACATTTCGACCGGCGGCGGGGCCTTCCTCGAGTTCGTGGAAGGCAAGCCCCTGCCGGCGGTTGCCATACTCGAGCAGCGCGCCAATGGCTGACGGTCAGGCGCAGGCAATGCTCCGGCGCGCCAAGATCGTCGCCACCCTGGGACCGGCGACGGATGAGCCGGAGGTGCTCACCCAGATGATGCGTGCCGGGCTCGACGTCGTGCGCCTCAACGCCTCGCACGGCACGGTGGCCGACCGCCGGCGGCGCCTGAGCCTGGTGCGCGAAGCCGCGCAGCGCGCCGATCGCTGTGTCGGCGTGCTGCTTGATCTGGCGGGACCCAAGATCCGTATTGAAGGCTTTCGCGACGGGCCGGTGCAGCTCGCCGAAGGCGCGCCGTTCACACTCGACACGGCGCTCGATCCCAAGGCGGGCACGACGCTGGCCGTCGGTGTCGCTTACAAGAACCTGCCCAGGGACGTGGCCGCCGGCGATACGCTGCTGCTGAACGACGGACAGATCGTGCTGGACGTGGTGCGTGTGGCGGGCACGACCATCCACACACGCGTGCGTGTCGGCGGAGAGCTGTCGGACCGCAAGGGGCTCAACCGCCAGGGCGGCGGGATCTCGGCGCCGGCGCTGTCCGAGCGTGATCGCGAGGACATCCGCTTCGCCGCGGAGGAGGGCGTCGACTACCTGGCGGTGTCCTTCGCGCGCGAGGCCGCCGACATCGAGAGGGCGCGGGAGCTGGTACGCGCCGCGGGCGGTGATGCCCGCATCGTCGCCAAGGTCGAGCGCCACGAGGCGGTCGACAACCTGCCCGGCATTATCGATGCCTCCGACGTCGTCATGGTGGCGCGCGGCGACCTCGGTGTGGAAATGGGCTATGCCGAGCTCACCGGCCTGCAGAAGACCATCATTCACCAGACGCGCGCCCGGAATAAGGTGGTGATCACCGCGACGCAGATGATGGAGTCGATGATCCACAGTCCGGTGCCGACACGCGCCGAGGTGAGCGACGTCGCGAACGCGGTGATGGACGGCACCGACGCGGTCATGCTGTCGGCGGAGACGGCTACCGGGCGCCATCCGGTGCGGGCGGTGGAGGCGATGGCCCGGGTGATCGAGGGAGCGGAGAAGTATCAGCTGACCCACAGCCGCACGCGTCACCGCGCCGTCGAGGGCCAGTTCCGGGGCACCGAGGAAGCGATCGCGATGGCGGTCATGTACATCGCCAACCATATGAAGGTGCGCGCCATCGTCGCGCTGACCGAATCGGGCGCAACGCCGCTGTGGATGTCGCGCATCCGCGCCGATATTCCCGTGTACGCCTTCACGCGCCACGAGGCGACGCGCCGCCGCGTGACGCTCTACCGCGGCGTCTACCCGGTGATCTTCGACGTCACGGGCGCCGGCGGCTCCACCGAGAGCCTCTACCGCGCACTGTTCACGCGGCTGCTGGAGCTGCAGCTGGTCAACCAGCGCGATCTGGTGATTCTCACCAAGGGCGAGCTATCCGGCGTCGAGGGCGGCACCAACTCGATGCAGATCCTGACGGTCACGCTGGACTGAGTGCCAGCGCCGCAGGGGCCGCGTGCGTAAGCTGAAGTTCATCGGCGTGGGCATCCTGGCGCTTGGCTTCGCGCTGCTCGCCTCGGGCTACGCGCTGCTGCGGGCCTCGCTCCCCGAGCTCGACGGCGCGATCCGCCAGCCCGGCCTGAGCGCGGCGGTCCGCATCACGCGCGATGCGCGCGGGGTGCCGACCATCGAGGCGGACGATCGTCCCGATCTCGCCTTCGCCACCGGATTCGCGCACGCGCAGGACCGCTTTTTCCAGATGGACCTGGCGCGCCGCCTGGCCGCCGGTGAGCTCGCGGAGCTGTTTGGAAGGGTGGCACTCGATCAGGACCGCAAGATACGCCTCTTCAGGTTCCGCGGCGTCGCACGCGCGGTGGTGACCGGTGCGAGCCCCGCGCAGCGGGCCATCCTCGAGGCTTACACGCGCGGTGTGAACGCCGGGCTCCACAACCTCAACGCGCGGCCGTGGGAATACTGGGTGCTCGGCCAGGCGCCCGTGCCCTGGGTACCTGAGGACACGGTGCTGGTCGTGCACGCCATGTGGTGGGACCTGCAGGCGAACGGCCTGCGCCGAGAGCTGCTGCGGCGTGAGATCGACGCGCGACTCGGCGGACCGGTCTGCGACGGGGGTTGGAAGTGCGCGCTGCATTTCCTCTACCCCGCCGGCACCAGTTGGGATGCCCCGGATGCCGGCGACGCCACGGTCATTGCCGACGCGCCCGTGCCGGCAGCCGACGTGCTGAACGTGCGCTCCAGCCCACCGTCCACCGCTCCAGCCGGCGGCGTGACGCACACCCCGGCCGCCGGCAGCAACAGCTGGGTGGTGGCAGGTCGCCTGACCGCGAGCGGTGCGGCGCTGGTGGCCAACGACATGCACCTCGGTCAGCGCGTGCCGCCGGTCTGGTATCACGCGCGACTGCGCATCGCCGCGCACGGCGGGCGCGGCGCGCTCGATCTGAACGGCGTTACGCTCCCGGGCGCGCCGCTGCTGGTTGCGGGCTCGAACGGCCACATCGCCTGGGGCTTTACCAACAGCTACGGCGACTGGCTTCACGTGGAAGCACGGCCATGCACGGCGGCGGGAGCACAGCTGCAGATGTCGCCGGCAGCCGCGCCGCTCGCGGTGGTGCGCGAGCAGATCCGCGTGCGCGGCGCGCCGGCGGTCGAGCTGGAGGTGAAATCGGGCCCGGCCGGGGTATTGCTGCGCGTCGATCAGGCGCAGCAACGCTGCTGGTTCGGCTCGTGGCTGGCACAGCTCCCCGCCGCGACCAACATGAATCTCCTGGAGCTCGAGCACATCACTTCGGTCGAGGAGGCGCTGGCACTTGCGCCCGCCGTCGGCATCCCGCACCAGAACTTCGTGGTCGGCGACGCCCAGGGTCATATCGGCTGGACCATTTTCGGCCGCATACCACAGGACACCGGGACGACGCGCGCGCGCGGCGACTCGCCCTGGACCACCAGCGCCGAGCATCCGCAGATTCTCGATCCGCCGCTCGGACGGCTGTGGACCGCCAACGCGCGCGTCGCGAGCGATGCACGACAGCTCGAGCTCATCGGCGGCGAGGTGGCCGCGCTCGGCTCCGAGTACGACCTCGGTGCACGCGCCGGCCAGATCCGTGATGGTCTGCTGGCGCTGCCCGGGAATGTCGCGCCGGCCGACATGCTGCGCATCCAGCTCGATGACCGGGCCGTGTTTCTCAGTCGCTGGCGCACGCTGCTGCTCGGGCTGCTCGATGCGGACAGCGTGCGCGGCCACCCGCAGCGCGCACAATTCCGGCAGCTGATTGCGGACTGGAACGCGCGCGCCAGCATCGACTCGGTCGGCTATCGCCTGGTGCGCGCCTATCACGACCGCACGCAGCGGGCAGTATGGGAGATGCTGCTGGCGGCGCTCGCGATACCGCCGGACCAGGACAACTGGGCGCCGGCGCAGTTCGAGGGACCGCTGTGGCGGCTCGTCACCAGTCAGCCGCTGCACCTGCTGGCGCGGACCTATCCCGACTGGCAGCAGTTCCTGCGCGCGCAGGTCGACGCGACGCTTGCGGATCTCGGCGGCAGCTGCCCCTCGCTGGCGAGCTGCACCTGGGGCGCGTACAACACCGTACGCGTCCGCCATCCACTGTCGCGCGCGTTGCCCTGGCTCGCCTGGCTGCTCGACATGCCGACCGAGGAGCTGCCCGGGGATCACGACATGCCGCGGGTGCAGGACGGCGCCTTCGGTGCGTCGGAGCGCTTCGCGGTCTCACCGGGTCACGAGGATCAGGGGTATCTGCACATCCCCGGAGGTCAGAGCGGGCATCCGCTCTCACCGTACTACCGCGCCGGCTTCGCGGCGTGGGCGCGCGGTGAACCACTGCCGTTTCTGCCGGGTCCAACCGAGCACACTCTGACGCTGACACCGTAGCAGCGCCCGTCACGCGCGCCCGCAACACGTGCCGTTCCGCGCCGGTTCAGGCCGACACGGTTACACTGACGGCGGGCGCATGTTCCCGCTGAGCATCGCCGGGCTCGATCGCGCCGTCAGCGCGTTCAGGCGACCGATGAGCGCCGTGACCACCGTGGTGTCCGGTACGGACGCGACTTCCGTCACACAGGGGCCATCGCCGGTGGTTTCATAATAGTTGACGGTGTACGCAACGATGGACGGACTCGCCGAAACTGCGTCCCGGCCGGGCTTGCGCCCGACCGCCGGACTCGTGCTGACCGGCGGCGGGTCGCGCTCGGCCTACCAGATCGGCGTGCTGCTGGCGCTCGCGGAGCTGCTGCCGCGCGCGCGCAACCCGTTCCAGGTCATCGTCGGAACCTCCGCGGGCGCCGTCGCGGCGAGCGTACTGGCGGCCGAGGCGCACCACTGGCGGCGCGCGGTCGCCGGGCTCGAGCGCGTGTGGGCCAACTTCCGCTCGAGCCAGATCTTTCACGTGGATGCGCGCCACATGCTGCGCGCGGGCGCGCACTGGGTGCTGGCGCTGGTGTCCGGCGGACTGGTGCTGGCGCCGCCGAAATCACTGCTCGACAACACGCCGCTGCGCGACCTGCTCGGCGTACACGTGGATTGCAGCGGTATCCGCCGCAGCATCGCGCGCGGACACCTGCGCGCCTTTGCACTGTGTTCGACCAGCTACGGCACCGGCCAGTCGGTGGCCTTCTACGACGGCATCGATTCGATCCGCGACTGGTCACGCGTGCAGCGCGTCGGCCGCCGCACGCAGTTCACGCTCGACCACCTGATGGCGAGCGCCGCCATTCCGCTGCTGTTCCCGCCCATCCAGATCGGCGACGACTCTTTCGGCGACGGCGCGATGCGCCAGCTCCACCCGCTGAGTCCCGCCATCCACCTGGGCGCCGACCGGCTGCTGATCATCGGCGTGCGCGCGCGGCGCGCGGCCGGAGTGACCGTCAATCGCACCGCGCTGCTGCCGACGCCCGGGGAAATCTTCGGCTACATGCTCGACACGCTGTTCACCGACCAGGTCTATGGCGACCTCGAGCAGCTCGAGCGCATCAACACTCTGGTACGCAACGCCCCGCAGGCCACCCGTGGCGAGCGGCTGGTCGAGACGCTGATGCTCGCACCGAGCGTCGATCCGCGCGAGATCGCGGCGCGCCACGCGGATGAGATACCGCCGGGACTGCGCGCGCTGCTGCGCGTGATCGGCGGTCGCGACGCCTCGGGTCATCAGCTGGCGAGCTACCTCACCTTCGAGGCCGGCTATACGCGCGCGCTCATCGAGCTCGGCTACCAGGACGCCATGGATGCGCGCGCCGCACTGGTCGCGTTCATGGGCGGCGAGAAGCTGCCCGCGGTGTTGACCGCCGCCGGGGTCGCACAGGCGACCTGAGCGTACCGACGGCGGTCGCGCGGCCCTTGCACTTCAGGATCGGCTGCGACACATTCGAAGCTGATGTTCGACCCGCAGGCCCCGCAGCCACCAGAGATGGTCGTGTCACTCGAAAGGCTCCGCGAGCGCGGACTCGTGCTTCATCGTGCCGCCCGGTTCGCGGAAGCGGAGCGCATCTACGCCGACGTACTGCGCCGCAATCCAGCCGACCTGACCGCACTCATCTGCAGTGCGGCGGCGCTGCGCGAGCTGGGCCGGCCCGATGAGGCAGTGGCCCGGGCACGCACCGCGATTGCGCTGCAGCCCACCGTGGAGGCCTACTGTCATTGTGGCGCGGCATTGCGCGACCTGGGGCGTCTCGCCGAGGCGATCGAGAGCTTCGATCAGGCCATCGCATTGCAGCCTCAGAGCGTCGAGGCGCACAACAACCGGGGCATTGCCCTGCAGGGGCTGCAGCGCACCGCCGAGGCGCTCGCGAGCTTCGACCGGGCACTCGCGTTGCGGCCGGCTTCGGCCGAGCTGCACAACAATCGCGGCAACGTGCTGTGCCGTCTGCAACGCTTCCGGGAGGCGCTGGCAAGTTATGAGCAGGCCATCGCGCTGCAGCCGGGCTCCGCGGCAGTCCACAACAACCGCGGGCTGGTGCTGCAGGCTCTGCGCAGATACCGCGAGGCGGCCAACAGCTACCAGCGCGCCCTGGCGCTGCAGCCTGATCTGGCCGAGGCACACAACAACCTCGGTACCGCGCTGTGCGAGCTGGGACGGCACGCCGAGGCGCTCGCCAGCTGTCGCCGCGCACTCGAGCTGCAGCCCGCCATGCGCGGAGTTCACGGCAATATCGGCAACGCGCTGCGCGAGCTCGAGCGTCCCGAGGAGGCGCTGGTGCACTATGAGCTCGCGCTGCTGGAGGAACCTCGACAGGCGGACAACCTGATCCGGCGCGCCAACGTGCTGTTCGATCTGCTACTGATCCCCCAGGCGATCGCGGATTACGAGCGGGCCATCGAGCTCAATCCCGGACACGCTCAGGCACACCTGAACATGAGCTTTTGCCTGATGCTGTCGGGTGATCTTGCCCGCGGCTTGCGGTCATATGAATCGCGCAAGCAGCTGCAGCGTGCCGCCGAGCCCGCGGTCGCCGCCCCCGAGTGGGCCGGTGAGCAGGAGATTTCCGGCAAGACGCTGTTCGTCCATGCCGATCAGGGATTCGGTGACACCATTCAGATCTGCCGCTACGCGAAACTGGCCGAGGCGCGCGGCGCACGCGTCGTGCTCGCGGTGCAGCCGCAGCTGCGCGAGCTCCTGTCGGGTTTGAGTCCGACCATCCGGGTCATAGTCTTCGGCGAGCCGCCCGGCCGCGTCGACTATCGCTGCGCGCTGATGAGCCTGCCGTTCGCCTTCCGCACCACGCTCGCGGACATTCCTGCGGCCGTGCCTTACCTGCGGGCGGATCCGCTGCTGGCGGCACGCTGGCGTCAGCGACTTGGCGAAGCCGGGTTCAAGGTCGGCATCGTCTGGCAGGGCAGCCGCATCGTACGGCAGGGGAGTCGCGAGCGCACCGACAGCAGCCGGTCGATACCGCTGGAGCTGTTCCGGCGCCTGGCAAGCGTCACCGGCGTACGGCTCATCAGCCTGCAGAAGGGCGACGGACTCGAGCAGTTGCGTGCGGGAGCCGGCAACCTGGCCGTCGAGGATCTCGGGGCCGACTTCGACACCGGGACGTTTCTCGACACCGCCGCTGTCATGGCCAACCTCGATCTCGTCGTCACGTGCGACACGGGTGCCGCGCACCTGGCCGGGGCGCTCGGCCGCCCCACCTGGATTGCGCTCAAGCACGTGCCGGCGTGGATGTGGCTGCTCGACCGTGTGGACAGCCCGTGGTATCCGAGCGCGCGTCTTTTCCGCCAGCCCCGGCGCGGCGACTGGGACGGGGTGTTCGCGGCAATCCATCAGGAGCTCGCGAGTCTCGCCCGCGACGCGCGCTAAGGTGCCTCCGCGTCCGCCGCCACGCGGGTGGAGGGTTGAAAGAGCTTCGCGCCCGGCAGGCCGCTGTGTCGCGCCGTGACGTTGCCGAACTCCGCGGCGAAGGTTTCCGCAAGGCGATCGACGATGTACACCGAGCGGTGCTGGCCGCCGGTGCACCCCACCGCCACCGTGAGGTAGCCGCGGTTGCTCGCCTGATACTCCGGCACGCGGCCGCGCACGAAGCGCGCGACGTCGGCGATCAGCGCGGCGACCGGTGTGTGCGTCTCGAGGAAGCGGATGACCTCGGCGTCGCGGCCGGTCAGGTTACGCAGGCCCGGCTCCCAGTAGGGGTTGGGGAGCGCCCGCGCGTCGAACACGAAGTCGGCATCGGCGGGGATGCCGCGCTTGAAGCCGAAGGACTCGAAGGTGATCGACAGCCGTCCGGCGGTGCGGCGTTCGACGCGCTTGTGGATGATGTCGCGCAGCGCGTGCACCGACAGGCGCGAGGTGTCGATCAGCAGATCCGCCACCGAGGCGATCGGCTCGAGCAGCGCGCGCTCCTGCGACATCACCTCGCGCAGCCCTACGCCGTCGCGGCTCATGGGGTGCTTGCGGCGCGTCTCCGCGAAGCGCCGCAGCAGCTCATCCTCCGCCGCCACCAGAAAGATCACCTCGCACTGCAGCCCGCTGCGCTTGAGCTCATCGAGCAGCTGCGGGACGCTGGCCACTTCGGCGGCGGTATTGCGGGCATCGAGCCCGATGGCAGTGCGCTCGTAGGTGGTCTCGGGGCTGCGCACCGTGTAGGAGACGAACGGCTTGAGCAGCGCCGCCGGGATGTTGTCGATGCAGTAAAAGCCGAGATCCTCGAGCATGTGCAGGGCCACGCTCTTGCCGGACCCGGACAGCCCGCTGAGGATGATGATGCGCACGCCGTAATGGTTATCCAGCGCCGGGACGTCCGCAAGTCCTCGGCGGGCGCGCGTGCCGCCGCGCCGTCAGAGCCTGAGTGCGCGCGCCTCGGCGGCGTGGTGATCGCCGCGTTTTTCCTTGTGTTTCTTGATGCAGCGATCGAGCTTGTCCGCCAGCAGGTCGATCGCCGCGTACATGTCCTCCTGCGTCGCATCCGCGTAGATGGCGCTGCCACTCACGTGCAGCGTCGCCTCGGCCTTCTGGCGCAGCTTCTCCACCGTCAACACACAGTGCACGTCGATAACCTGATCGAAATGTCGCCCGATGCGCTCGAGCTTCTTGGCGACATAGCCGCGCAGCGCCGGGGTGACTTCGACGTGATGACCGGTGACGTTGAGCTGCATAGGCCGTCTCCTGTTCGTTGTGCCTGAATTCCGTTACATCTGTTTCAGTCCGGCGCGGCGTCGCTCGTTCGAGGCCGCGACGCCCATCGCCTCGCGGTACTTGGCGACCGTGCGGCGCGCGACCGGTATGCCTTCGGCGGACAGCAGCTCCGCGATGCGCCCGTCGCTCAAGGGGGCCTCGGGGTCCTCTTCCTTGACCAGCTTCCTGATCTTGGCGCGGATGGCCGTGGAAGAGGTGCCCGAGCCGTCGGCGCCCTCGACCTGGCTGGAAAAAAAGTAGCGCAGCTCGAACACGCCGCGCGGCGTGTGCATGTACTTGCCGGAGGTGACACGCGAGACGGTCGACTCGTGCATCGTCACCGCTTCGGCGATGTCCTTGAGGATCATCGGCCGCATATGCTCCTCGCCATGCTCGAGGAACGCGGTCTGGCGCTCAACGATGGAGCGCGCCACCTTCATCAGCGTTTCGTGACGAATCTCCAGGCTCTTCAGCAGCCAGCGCGCCTCCTGCAGCTGTGCGCGCATGCTGGCGTGGCTGGCAGTGCGTCCGATGAGGCTGGCGTAGCCCTGGTTGAGGCGCACGCGCGGCAGCGTCGCCGGGTTGATCTCCACCCCCCAGCCATGCTCGGTGCGGCGCACGAATACGTCCGGAACCACATACTCGGCGCTGCCGGCGCTCACCGTCGCGCCCGGGCGCGGATGACAGGAGCGCACCAGCGCCAGCGCGGCGGCGATCTCCTCCTCGGTGGCCCGCAATTCGCGCCGCAGGAGCGACAACTCGCGCCCGGCGACCAGCCCGAGGTGGTGACGCGCGATCTCGAGGGCGGTCGCGAAGCCCGCGGTGGCGGGATCGAGCTGCCGCAGCTGCAGCTCGATGCACTCGCCCACGGAGCGCGCGGCGATGCCGGGCGGGTCGAGCGCCTGCACGCCGGCAAGCACCTGGGCCACTTCCTGCACCGAGGACTCGATCTCGGGCTTGAGAGTCTCGGCTATCTCCTCGAGCGACTCGGTGAGATAGCCGTCGTCGCTGACCGCATCCACGATGGCGCGGGCGATCGCCAGCTCGCGTGGCGCCAGGCTCGCCAGCTCGAGCTGCCACAGCAGGTGCTCCTGCAGCGACTGGCCGGTGGCGTCGGCGTATTCCTGCTGCCGCTCGTCGTCCTCACCGCTCCAGGGCGTCTCGGCCGGACCTACGCTGTGCTCGCCCCAGCCGTCATCGAGGACCTCGACCGTACTCTCCGCCGTGCGCTCGGGGGCCTTGGGCTGCTCGGCGGCGGTCACGACCGTCTCGAACGTGCCGGTGCTCTCGGCCTCTTCCATGGGCTCGAGCATGACGTTCGTTTCCAGCAGCTGACGGATGTGCGCCTGCAGCTCGAGCGCCGGCAGCTGCAGGAGCCGGATGGCCTGCTGCAGCTGCGGGGTCATGGTCAGTTGCTGACCCAGCTTCAGCTGCAGAGAAGGTTTCAGCATGGTGAATGGCTGAGAGCTGCCGGCAGCTCTTCGGGATTCATATCGTAATCAGTTGAAAATCAATGTATTTGGCTCTTGCCCCTGCGGGCTCTCAAAGCCGGAACGAGTCACCCAAGTACACCTCACGGACTTGGGGGTTGGCAAGGACTTCTTCGGCAGTCCCGGAGGCGATCACCGTGCCCTGGTTGACGATGTAAGCGCGGGCGCAGACGCCGAGGGTCTCACGCACATTATGGTCAGTAATGAGAACGCCGATGCCGCGCAGCGTGAGCTCGCGGATGATGCGCTGGATGTCGAGTACCGAGAGCGGGTCGACTCCGGCGAAGGGCTCATCGAGCAGCATGAAGCGCGGCTCGGCCGCCAGCGCGCGGGCGATCTCCACGCGGCGCCGCTCGCCTCCCGAGAGCGTCACGCCGAGAGTGCGGCGCACGTGGCCGATGCGCAGTTCCTCGAGCAGCTGTTCGAGACGCTCCTCGCGCGCAGCGCGCTCCATGTCGCGCGTCTCGAGGATTGCCATGACGTTGTCTTCCACCGACAGCCGCCGGAACACCGAGGCTTCCTGCGGCAGATAGCCGAGTCCGAGCTGGGCGCGGCGGTGCATCGGCAGCAGCGTGATGTCCTGGTCGCCGAGGTAAATGCGGCCGGCGTCGCAGGGCACCAGGCCGACGATCATGTAGAAGGCGGTGGTCTTGCCGGCGCCGTTGGGCCCGAGCAGTCCCACCACTTCGCCGCTCGCGAGCTCGAGCGACAGCTCGCGCACGACCTGACGGGACTTGTAGCTCTTGGCCAGGCCGGTGGCCTTGAGTCTGGTCATGGCTGGGCGTTCGGACGCGGACCGGGGGGCTCGCTCTTGCCCTTGGGGCCAGGCGCGCCCTGCGGCGCGATGGTGATGTGCACGCGCTCATCGGTCCCCGCGGAAGCCCCCGCCTGCACGCGCTGGGCGCGGATGTTGTAGACGAGCAGGGGACCTGAGATCTCGTTCTGGCCGTCCGACAGCCAGGCATCGTTCGCCAGCCGCACGGTGCCGTCGTTCACGTTGTAGACAATCTCATCCGCATGGCCGCGCGCCAGCTGCTGCGAATCGGCACGCGGCTGCTCGAACTCGGCGGGCTTGCCGGTGACGGTGGCGCGTACGATGCGATTGTCGCGGAACTCGACCACCGCCTGGTCCGAGCGCAGGTTACCGCGCGGCTCGGCGTCGATACGCACGTGACCGTCGAAGGTCCAGTGGCTGTTGGCGAAGTCGAGACCGGTGCCGCGTGCGTGGTCCGCCTGCACCCGCAGCGCGCCCTGCGAAATCACGACCTTCTCGAAGGTGTAGGTGTGGGTCTTGTAGTCGACGTCCGAGGAGGCGGCATCGACGGTGATCGGCAGCTGGCTCGAGGATGCGGCCGGCTGTGCGGCACTCTGCCCGGGCGCGGATGCAGCTGGCTGCGCCGGCGGCACCGGCGCGGCGACCGTCGCGCAGCTCGCGAACGCCGCGGGCACGAGCCACCGCGCTCTAGGGGAGGAAGGAGCCATGCACGGCCGATTCTAACTGCACGTGACGCTCCTTCAAGCTGGCGACCAGGCCGGTGGCATTCAGCTGGCGTCCGGCAGTCACCAGCGTCACCGGATCGCGCGTCGTGACGATCTGCGCGTCGATATCCAGGGCCAGGTGCTCGGAGACGATCTCCGCCGGATCCGCGGTCCCCGGCAGGATGCCGGCGACGTGCACGTCGCCGTCGAGCTCAACGATGCCGCGCTCCTGGGCGAGCTCACCGCGTTGCGCGCGCGCGGTCCAGGCGTTGCCACTCGCGTCGTGGAATCCGAGCTGTACCTGCTGCAGGTCCACCAGGCCTGCGTCCGGCCGCTGCTGGATCTGCGCGGCATCGAGGATGTACATCGGCTGCCCGTCGGGGCCAGTCTGGATCAGCCGCGCCTGTAACGCCGAATAGCCCGGGTCGTGCAGCGGCGCGCCGGGTGCGGCCGGCGCGTTGGACTCGCGCTGCGGCCCCCGCAGCACCACGATGCCGACGATGAGCGCCAACAGCGCCGTCAGCGCCGTCAGCCGGTAGGTCATCGCACCCGCGCCTTGCGCGCGCGCAGCGCCAGCAGGTGGTCGCACACCTCGCGCACCGCGCCACGCCCGCCGGGCAGCCGGGTGACGATGTCGGCGACGCGCCGCACCTCGCGGTGCGCATCAGCGACCGCAAAGGACAGCGCCGCCGCGCGCATCAGCGGCACGTCGGGCAGGTCATCGCCCACGACGGCGCAGACCGCGGGGGTGAGCCTGAGGCGGGCGCACAGCCGCGCGAACACGCCGAGCTTGTCGGTGACCCCCTGGTACACATGGCGCACGCCGAGCTCGCGGCAGCGCATTGTCACCATCGGCGAACGGCGCCGCGAGAGCACCGCTACGTTTATGCCGCTGCGCAGCAGCTGCATCAGCCCCAGGCCATCGTGCACGTCGAACACCTTGAGCGCCTCGCCGCGCGCGCCGAAGTACAGGCGGCCGTCGGTGAGCACGCCGTCGACATCGAGCACCAACAGGCGGATGGCGGATCGCATGCGCGACGGTTCACACGACGCCGGCGCGCATGAGATCGTGCACGTTGAGCGCGCCGATCAACCGGCCGTGGACGTCGGCCACGGGGAGCGCGGTGATGCGGTGTACCTCCATCAGATGCGCCGCGCTGGCGGCGAGCTCGCGCGGGCCGATGCTCTTGGCCTGCGCGGTCATGACGGCGCGCATCAGCGTGGCGTGCACGTCGATCTGCCGATCGAGCGCGCGGCGCAGGTCCCCGTCCGTGAAGACTCCGAGGATGTGCTGCTCGCCGTCGACCACCACCGTCATTCCCAGGCCCTTGCGCGACATCTCGAGCAGACCGTCCCGCAGCGGAGCCTCGGGAGACACCCGCGGAACGGCCTCGCCGGTGCGCATCAGGTCTTCGACGTGCAGCAGGAGCTTGCGCCCGAGCGCGCCGCCGGGGTGCGAGCGGGCGAAATCCGCGCGTGTGAAGCCGCGCGCCTCGAGCACGGCCACCGCGAGCGCATCGCCCATGGCGAGCGTAGCGGTGGTGCTGGCGGTGGGCGCGAGATTCAGCGGGCAGGCTTCCTCCGCCACGCCAACGTCGAGCATGACGCTCGCCGCGCGTGCCAGCGTCGAGTCCCGCCGGCCGGTGAGCACCATGAGCGGTACCGCCAGGCGCTTCAGGTGCGGCAGCAGCACCACGAGCTCCGGCGTCTCTCCGGAATTGGACAGCGCCAGCAGCGCATCGGCGCGTGTGATCATGCCGAGGTCGCCGTGACCGGCTTCGGCAGGATGCAGGAAGAAAGCGGGCGTACCGGTGCTGGCGAGCGTCGCGGCGATCTTGCCGGCGATATGGCCCGACTTGCCCATGCCGGTCACGACGACCCGGCCGCGGCATTCGAGGCAGATGCGGCAAGCCTGCGCGAAGGCGGGGTTAAGCCTGGGTGCGAGCGCCTCCAGCCCGCGCGTCTCGATGGCGAGCGCGCGTCGCGCCGAGGCGAGCAACTGCTCATCGTCGGCGGTCGGGGCGGGAGCGCCGGCCTGGGGCATTTCCATGAGTGTCATTATAGGCGCGGGCGTGGGCCGGCCATGTAATATCGCGCTCATGAGCCCTGAAGAAGTCGCGCGGCTGATCCGCGCGGGCCTGCCCGGAGCGCAGGTGCGCGTGCAGTCGGACGACAACACGCACTTTGCGGCGCGCATCGTCGCGCGCGAGTTTGCGCAGCTGCGAACTCTCGCCCGTCACCAACTCGTGTACCGCACGCTCGGGGAGCTGATGGGACGCGAGATTCACGCACTGTCGATCGAGGCGCTGACGCCCGAAGAGTCCGCACGGATTTGATCCATGGACAAGCTGCAGATCCAGGGTGGCGTGCCTCTCGAGGGCGAAGTGCGCATCTCCGGCGCCAAGAACGCCACCCTGCCGATTCTCGCCGCCGCGCTGCTCGCCGAGGATCCGGTGGTGGTGGCGAACGTCCCGCACCTGAACGATGTCACCACCACCGTCGAGCTGCTCGGCCGCATGGGGGCCACGGTCACCATCGACGAGCGCATGCGCATCGAAGTCGACGCGTCGACGGTGCGCGAATGTTTCGCGCCCTATGATCTGGTGAAGACCATGCGCGCCTCCATCCTGGTGCTCGGGCCGCTGCTCGCCCGCTTCGGGCACGCCGACGTGTCGCTCCCGGGTGGCTGCGCCATCGGTGCACGGCCGGTTAACATTCACGTCGCCGGGCTCCAGGCGATGGGTGCCGACATAACCATCGAGGGCGGCTACATCCGCGCGCGCGCCGCGCGTCTCAAGGGCGCGCGGCTGGTGCTCGAAACCGTAACCGTTACCGGCACCGAGAACCTGATGATGGCGGCAACCCTCGCCGAAGGCGAGACGCTCATCGAGAATGCGGCGCGTGAGCCGGAAGTGGTCGATCTCGCGAATTTCCTGATCGCGATGGGCGCGAACATCCAGGGGGCCGGTACCGACAAGATCCGCGTGCAGGGAGTGCGGCGGCTGCGCGGCACGAGCTACGAAGTGCTTCCCGACCGCATCGAGAGCGGCACCTACCTGGTCGCCGGCGCCATCAGCGGCGGTCACGTGCGCATCAAGAGCACCCGGCCCGATCACCTCGATGCGGTGCTCGCCAAGCTCGAAGAGGCCGGCGCGAAGCTCGGCGTCGGCGAGAGCTGGATCGAGGTGGACATGCGCGGGCGGCGGCTGAGAGCGGTCGACGTGCGCACCGCCCCGTATCCGGCCTTCCCGACCGACATGCAGGCGCAGTTCGCCGCGCTCAACACGGTCGCCTCCGGCGTCGGCACCATCACCGAAACGATCTTCGAGAACCGCTTCATGCACATGCTGGAAATGCGCCGCATGGGCGCGGAGATCCGCCTCGAAGGCAACACCGCCATCATTCACGGCGTCGAGCGGCTCACGGCCGCGCCGGTCATGGCGACCGATCTGCGTGCCTCGGCCAGCCTGGTGCTGGCGGGTCTGGTTGCCGAGGGTCGCACCGAGGTCGAGCGCATTTATCACATCGATCGCGGCTATGAGGCGATCGAGGAGAAGCTTGCGCAGCTCGGCGCCCAGATCCGCCGGGTGCCGAGCCCGGTGCGACGCAATTAGCGAGGAGCAAGGCAATGCGCATAGGGATGATCGGGCTCGGGCGCATGGGCGCCAACATGGTGCGTCGGCTGCAGCAGGGTGGGCATGAGTGCGTGGCGCACGACCGCTCCGCCGCCGCGGTGAGCGCGGTCGCCGCCTACGGCGCGCGGCCGGCCGCAAGCCCCGCCGAGCTGGTCCACGCTCTCACACCGCCGCGGGCCGTGTGGATCATGGTGCCGGCGGCACTGGTCGATGCCGTGATCGGGGAGCTGCGGCCGCTGCTTACCAAGGGCGACGTGCTGATCGACGGCGGCAACTCCAACTACCACGATGACATCCGCCGTGCCGGGGAGCTGCGCGCGGCCGGCATCCGCTACCTCGACGTCGGTGTGAGCGGTGGCGTGCTCGGCTTCGAGCAGGGCTACTGCCTGATGATCGGCGGCGAGCGCGACGCGGTTGCGCTGGTCGAGCCGGCGCTCGCAACGCTCGCGCCCGGCGGCCGGATGCCGGCGGCACAAGACGGCGGCAGCGGCGCGCAGGCGGCTGGCCGGGCGGCCGCCGCTCTCGGGTATCTGCATTGTGGTCCCTCGGGCGCGGGGCATTTCGTGAAAATGGTCCACAACGGCATCGAGTACGGCCTGATGGCCGCCTATGCCGAGGGTCTCAACGTGCTAGCCAACGCCGACGCCGGCCTCACCACCAGCGCCGCGGACGCCGAGACGGCACCGCTGTCGCAGCCGCAGTACTTTCAGTACCGGCTGGACATCGCGGCGATTGCGGAGCTCTGGCGTCACGGCAGCATCGTCTCCTCGCGTCTGCTGGATCTCGCCGCCTCTGCACTGGCCCGCGACGGGCAACTCGCCGGCTTCGTCGGCCATGTGGCTGACTCGGGCGAAGGACGCTGGACCATCGAGGCGGCGATCGAGGTGGGCGTGCCGGTGCCGGTGCTGAGCGCGGCACTGTACGGACGCTTCGAGTCACGCGGCCGCGCCGAGTTCGCCAACAAGCTGCTCTCGGCCATGCGGCTGGGATTCGGCGGCCATGTCGAGCAGACCCCGTGAGCTCTGCCGCGGGCGCCCGCCGACAGGGAGGATCACATGCAACGTCGTGACGCCGATGCCATCGTACTGTTCGGGGCGACCGGGGATCTGTGTTACAAGAAGATCTATCCGGCCCTCTATCACCTGGTACGTCGCGGCCTGCTGACGGTTCCGGTGATCGGCGTCGCCCGCCAGGGTTCTGACCTCAACTGGCTGATCACGCGGGTACGCGACAGCCTCGAGGCCTTCGTCCCGGAGGCCCACGAGGAGGTGGTGAAACGCTTCACCGGATTGCTGCGTTACGTGGACGGGGATTACAACAACCGCAGCACCTTCGATGCGCTGCGCCAGGCACTGGGCGAGGCGCAACGGCCGCTGCATTACCTCGCGATTCCGCCGAGCATGTTTCCTGTGGTGATCGAGCACCTGAGCGGCTCCGGCAGTGCGCAGGGCAGCCGGGTCGTCGTCGAGAAGCCCTTCGGTCACGACCTCGCCTCGGCGCGGGCGCTGAACCAGATCCTGCACGCGCGTTTTCCCGAGGCGAGCATCTTTCGTATCGACCATTACCTCGGCAAGGAGGCGGTGCAGAACCTGCTGTATTTCCGCTTCGCCAATTCCTTCCTCGAGCCGGTGTGGAACCGCAACTTCGTCGCCAGCGTGCAGATCACCATGGCGGAGAAGTTCGGCATCGCCGGTCGCGGTCGCTTCTACGAGGAGACCGGCGCGATCCGCGACGTGATGCAGAACCATCTGCTGCAGATCGTGGCGCTGCTCACCATGGAGCCGCCGGTGAATACCGACGGTGAGTCGTTGCGCGACGAGAAGGTCAAGGTGCTCAGAGGCGTCCGCCCGACAACAGCGGGGCAGCTGGTGCGTGGCCAGTACATCGGCTACCGCAAGGAGCCCGGCGTCGCCGCCGCGTCGCAGGTGGAGACCTACGCGGCGCTGGCCCTCACCATCGACTCCTGGCGCTGGAGCGGTGTGCCGTTCTATCTGCGCGCCGGTAAATGCCTGCCGGTGACGGCGACCGAGGTGGTCGTGGACCTGCGCGCGCCGCCGGCGCACGTGTTCGGCGACCTCGGTCCCGAACAGCCGAATCACCTGCGCTTCCGCGTTGGGCCCGACGTCGCCATCGCCCTGGGGGCGCACATCAAGAAACCCGGCGCGGTCATGACCGGGCAGGACGTGGAGCTGTTCGTCGCGCAGCATCAGGCCGACGACATGGACGCGTACGAGGTGCTGATCAGCTCAGCGCTCATCGGCGATACCTCGCACTTTGCGCGTGAGGACGAGGTCGAGGCCGCCTGGGCGATCGTGGATCCGGTGCTCGGCGCCGCGGCCCCTGCGCTCGAGTATCTGCCGGGGAGCTGGGGTCCGTCCCAGGCCGAGAGCCTGCTCAAGGGCCCGTGCGGCTGGCACAACCCCGGCGCGCGGCCGCAGGACTGGACGCGCTCCTGCGGCCGCAACGTGCCGGGCTGAGCGGGCCGGCGGCGTTTGCGTCCCCCGACGTCCGCCGACCGGAGGATTGCCGCCGAGGACATCGCGCGCTCGCCCGCGTGGCTGCCGCTCGAGTCCGTGGCGGGCGATGCCGTGCGGCTCGTGCATCTCGATGAACCCGCCTATCGCTCGGCGAGCTTCCTCGATCAGCGCCTGCTGACTCTCGGCTACCCGCAAGGCGAATGCAGCGTCCCGGTTCTCGCGGCCGCCGCCGCACGGCTCCGCTCCCGCCCCCATTGGATTTTCCACACCGGCCACGTGGGCTCGACACTCATCTCGCGGCTGGTCGGTGCACACGCGGGCTTCTTTTCGCTGCGCGAGCCGCTGCTGCTGCGCGCGGTGTCCGCGCAGGCGCCGGCGGCGCGTACCGCGGCACTGGCAGTCGCACTGGCGCTCATGGGGCGTACCTGGCGCGCGCAGCAGCGTGCGGTGGTAAAGGTCACCAGCTTCGTGAGCGAGCTGGCCGAGTCCATCCTCGCGGGCCCTGACCGGCCGGCGGCGATCTTCATGTTCGCCCAGCCGCACGCGTATCTGCAGAGCATCTTCGCAGGCCCCGTCTCGCGGGTGGAGAACCGCCAGCTGACGGCGGCCCGTGTGCAGCGGCTCGCGCAGCGACTCGGCGCCGGTGAGTGGCGGCCGGACCTGCGCTCGGAGGGTGAGTGCATCGCGATGAGCTGGCTGTGCGAGATGACCGTGCTGCATCTGGCGGCGGCGCGCTGCGAGGATCGGGTTCTGTGGACGGACTTCGATGACTTCCTCGCTGCGCCCGCGCCCGCGCTCTTGGGCGTCTTCCGTGCGCTCGGCGTCGACCCGGCGGTGCCCGAGATCGAAGCGATCATCGGCGGGCCACTGATGCACCAGTATTCCAAAGCGCCCGAGCACCCTTACAACGCGGAGCTGCGGCGCAGCCTGCTGCTGGCGGCCGACCACGAGCACGCGGGCGAGATCCGCTGTGGCATGGCCTGGCTGCACCGGGTCGGTGCGCATCAACCGACAGTGGCTGCGGTGCTCGAGCGGGCCGCGCGGGAGCGGGGGACATCATGAAACATACGGGCGGCCGACTCGCTGCGGCCGGCGGACTGTTATTCGCGGCGCTGGCGGTCGCGGGCGCGCCGGGCGCACCCTCCGACTCGCAGCCCGTCGAGCGCGTACTCGCACAGACGCCGCTCATCGACGGACACAACGACCTGCCGTGGGAGATCCGCGAGCGCTTTGGTGGCGACCTCTCGAAGGTCGATCTCACCGCCTCGACCGCCGCGCTCGCTCCCCCGGCCGGCCAGGCGCCGCTCATGACGGACATTCCGCGGCTGCGCGCAGGCAAGGTCGGAGCGCAGTTCTGGTCGGTGTACATCCCGGTCGCCATCAAGGGCCCGCAGGCGGTGCAGACGACGCTCGAGCAGATCGATCTGGTCAAGGCGCTGTGCGCGCTTTACCCCCGTGATCTTGCGATGGCCTACACCGCGGCCGACATCGAGCGCGTGTTCGCCACGCATCGCGTCGCCTCGCTGATCGGCGTCGAGGGCGGCCATCAGATCGACAACTCGCTCGCCGTGCTGCGCGCTTACTACGAGGCGGGCGCACGTTATATGACGCTCACGCATTCATCCAACACCGACTGGGCCGACTCGGCTACCGACACGCCGGTGCACCACGGTCTCACCCGGTTCGGCGCGCAGGTGGTGCGCGAGATGAATCGCCTCGGGATGCTGGTGGATCTGGCGCACGTGTCGGAAGAAACCATGCGCGCGGCGCTGGCCGTGAGCGAGGCGCCGGTGATCTTCTCGCATTCTTCCGCACGTGCACTGGTCGATCACCCGCGCGACGTGCCCGATGAGGTGTTGGGTCTCGTGGCGCGCAACGGCGGCGTGGTCATGGTCAACTTCTCACCGGGCTACGTGTCGGAGGCGCGCCGGCGCTGGAATGCGGATCACGTCGCCGAGAAGGCGCGTGACAGCAGCCCGCCCTTCGGCGGGCTCTACATCGGCCAGCCCGAGCGTGCCGCAGCCGCACTCGCCGCCTGGGAGCAGGCTCACCCGAAGCCGCCGGTGGGAATCGGCGACGTCGCCGATCACATTGATCACATCCGCAAGGTTGCCGGGGTGGACCACGTCGGCCTCGGATCCGACTTCGACGGCATTGCGGAAACGCCGGCGGGGCTCGACGGCGTCGACAAATTCCCGGCACTGCTCACCGAACTGAAGCGTCGCGGCTGGCCGGACGGTGAGCTGGCCAAGGTGGCGGGCGCGAACCTGCTGCGCGTGATGCGCAGCGCGGAGGTCGTCAGTGCGCGACTGCGCGCGTCGCGCCCGCCGTCGACCGCCACCATCACGCAGCTCGACGGGGCCGCAGCGCAGCCGGCGCGCTGAGACTACCCCGGTCCCTCGGCACTCTGCGCCGCCGTCACGGCCAGCTCGCCGAGTGCGTCCTTCAGCGGGTCGAGCCAGGGCTCGAAGTTGCGCCACTGCGCGACGCCTTCGCTGTAGAGCGGCTGGCGCACCTGCTCGGAGCTCATCGTCGCCACGACGCGGCGGGTCTGGTGGAAACGCAGGCACTGCTCCTCGAATGGCAGTCCGCAGTACTCGAGCAGCCGGCGCACCTCGCCCTCGAGATCCCGCACCACGTTCTCGTAGGAGACGCGGTAGATACGGCCGGGCAGCACGGCGTCGAAGTGCGCCATGAGGCTCACGTAATCGCGGTAATAGTGACCGAGATCGCCGAGGCTGTAGCTGAACCACAGCCCGCGCTGGAAGTGCTGCTTGAAGTTGGCCAGGCAGCAGCCGAGCGGGGAGCGCCGCGCGTCGATGATGCGCGCGTTTGGCAGCATCAGATGGATGAGCCCGACGTGCATGAAGTTGCTGCCCATCTTGTCGACGAAGTGCGTCCGCCCGACCAGACGGTGCGCTCGCGTCTGCGCCAGGTAGCGCTCGCCGAGTGCGGCGATGTCCGCGGCCGTCAGGCGCGCGACCGATTGCGGGTAGGCAGGGGGTTTCCCCGGCTCCTCGCGATCGCCGAGGTCCACGGCAAACGCAATCACGTCGGTCAGCTCGCGTGTGCCCTCGACCTGGGAATGGCTGGCGAGGATCTGCTCGAGCAGCGTCGAGCCGGCGCGCGGCAGGCCGACGATGAAAATGGGTTCCTGCGACAGGCAGCCCCAGCCACGGCGCGCGGCGAAGAACTCCTGCGTGTAGAGCGCACGCGTACGCTGCACAAAGCGCGTGACGCTCTCGCTCTGGTAATGAACCATTTGCCGCCGCAGCGCGTTGCCGTGGGCGTAGTGCTCGAAGGAGGCGGGGAAATCGCCCGCATCCTCCAGCGCCTTGCCGAGAGAGAACTCGAACTTCGCGCGATCATCGTGGCGCAGCTCTTCCCGATCGAGCTGGGCCTGCATGGCCGCGACGTCACCGGCGGCGAAGCGGAAGGTCTTGAGGTTCGCCAGGCTGAGCCACGCATCCCCGAATCCCGGCTTGACCTCGATGCACTTGCGGTAGGCGGCGATCGCCTCGCTCTGACGGGCCGCGGCGCGCAGTGTGTGGCCATAGTTCAGCCACACGAGCTCGTAGTGCGGCGACTCGCTCACCAGAGCCCCGAGGATCTGCAGCGACTGCTCGGTGCGCCCGAGCAGGTTGTAGGCGGCGGCCTGCATGACGCGGTAGCGCGTATTGCCGGGCTCCGATGCCAGCAGCCGCTCGAGCAGCGGCAACATCGGCTCTCCCTTGAACTGCAGGTGGAACAGGTGGGCGAGATCGAGTCGTGCGCGGCTGTAGCCGGGCGCAAGGCGCAGGCACTCCTCCAGCAGCCGCTCGGCCTCGACAAAGTTCTCGCGCTCGGTCGCCACGGCCGCGAGCATGCGCAGCGCGGCGACGTCCTCAGGCGAGCGCTCGAGCGCCGGCCGCAGCAGTTTTTCTGCGGCGTCGAGTCGCTCGTTGGCGAGGGCGGCCGCGGCCTCACCCAGACGGACCTCCTCGGGCGAGAGCCTGGAGAAACGCTCATACGCCGCGTCACACGCGGTCGTCTCACCACGCGTGGCGTACAGCATCGAGAGCTCGCGCCAGGCCTCCGCAAGGTCCGGCACCAGTCGCACCGCGTGCTCCAGCGCCTCCAGCGCCTGTGCCTCGCGGCCGGCGACACGCAACGCGCGCCCGAGCTCGAGCCGGATGACCGCGGAATCCGGCTGTGCCGCGGCGAGCTCGCTGAACAGCGCCACGGCCGCCGCGGGATCCCCACAGGCGCGCCGTGCCGTGCCGAGCAACAGCACTGCGGCCGTGTCCCGTGGATGGCTGCTGACGATCTGCGCGGCCTCGCGGGCAGCGGCAGCCGGATCGCGCTCCAACAGCGAGGCGATGCGTATCAGGGAGAGTTCGGTTTGACCTGGCGGAATCAAGGCGCTCTCTAAACCGTATGGGCCGCGCTAGAATCCAGGCCCGATTCCAAAAACCATAGGGGAAGATGTTGAGTGACGTCAATGCCGCTACCGCCGGGGCGGACGATGCCACCGTGCAGCGGATGATTCAGGCCTCGAGAGCCGCCGGCGCCGCCGGCCGCACGGCCGATGCG
The DNA here is from genome assembly GCA_036008385.1 of Steroidobacteraceae bacterium. Classification (GTDB taxonomy): domain Bacteria; phylum Pseudomonadota; class Gammaproteobacteria; order Steroidobacterales; family Steroidobacteraceae; genus 13-2-20CM-66-19. The sequence continues at coordinate 4,538 of DASYNX010000104.1, read as the reverse complement.
GATCAGCTGCTGGCGCGGGTGGCGCAGCTTGCGCCGACGCATCCTGCGGTGCTCAACGAGCTCGGACTGCGAATGCTGGGGCGTGGAGAGGCCTCCCGGGCACGGGAGCTGTTCCAGCGGGCGACCCTGGCGGATCCCGGTCATCCGGCCCTGTGGTCGAACCTCGCCGAGAGCCTGCACGCGCTGAACCTGTTCAACGAGGAGCTGGACGCCCTCGAGCGCGCCCTCGCGCTCGAGCCCCGCTATCTGTCGGCGTTGCTGCAGAAGGGCACACTGCTCGAACAGCGTGGCGATACCCGCAACGCCGCGCGCTGGTATCGCAATGCCCTCGCCGTGCTGCCGCCCGGGGGCGCGCCGCCTGCAGTGAGCGAGCGCGTCAAGCACGCGCAGGCGCAGATCGCCGGGGACGACGCCGCGCTGGTGGCCGCCATCGAGGAGCGCCTCGCGCCGATACGTGAGCGGCATGGAGGCTCCGAATACCGGCGAGTCACACGCTGCCTGGAGCTGCTGACCGGCAAACGCAGCCGGTCTGCGCCGCAGCCGACCTTCATGTACTTTCCCGAGATTCCCGCGGTGGAGTTCTTCGAGCGCGGCGATTTCCCCTGGCTGGACGCCATCGAGGCCGCAACCGAGGACATTCGCGCCGAGCTGATGAGCGTGCTCATCTCCGATCGCGCCGGACTCGAGCCGTACATCGCCTATCCGGAGGGTGTGCCGCTCAATCAGTGGAAGGAGTTGAACAAGTCGCGCCGCTGGAGCGCGTATTTCCTCTGGAATCAGTCGGTGCCGCAGCCGGCGCATCTCGCCCGCTGTCCGCGCACGGCGCAGGTGCTCAGCGGCGCACCCCAGTGCGATGTGGCGGCCCACGGCCCGACCGCGTACTTCTCGATACTCGAAGCCGATACGCGCATCCCGCCGCATACCGGCGTGACCAACACGCGCCTCACCGTGCACCTGCCGCTGATCGTGCCGCCCGGGTGCGGCTTTCGTGTGGGCAGCGAGACCCGCGAGTGGGTTCCCGGCAAGGCCTGGGTTTTCGACGACACGATCGAGCACGAGGCGTGGAATCTGTCGGACACCCCGCGCGCGGTTCTGATCTTCGACGTCTGGAACCCGTTCCTGACGGCCGCGGAGCGCGATCTGGTGCGGGCTGCGACCGAGGTGGTCGGCACGTACTACGGCACCCCCGGGCAGGAAGCGCGGTGACGGCGCAGCGGTCGCTGCGCCGGCCGCGGCTTCGAATCCTGTGGCTGGCGCTCGGGCTGCCGGCGGTCGCGGGCGCCGATGCAAACAGCGCTGCAACGCTGCAGAGCGCGCTGCACGCCTGTGCACTGCTCGCGGATGCCACCGAGCGGTTGGCCTGCTATGACCGGCTCGCGGGACGCGCCGGGCCTGTTGCCGCGGCGCCCAGCGCCGCCGCGCCTGCGGCCCGCGCGGCGACCGCAGCGGCGCCGGCCGCGGCAGCGAAGTCCAGCGTTGCCGCCACGGGCGCTTCCGGCGCTGCCGCGGTGCCTGCGGCTGCCGCAACGCCCGCTGCCGCGCTGCCCAAAGAGTCCTTCGGACTGTATGAGGCCGAGCACCCCAGGCCGGCAGCGGCCACCTCGCTCGAGGCTCGCGTGGTGGCGGTGGGCATGGGTGCAGCCGGCCGGATGACCGTGACACTGGAGGGCGGGGCGGTATGGGAGCTCGACGATACCGACCCGCTGCTCGCGGCCGGTCAGACGGTGACGATCACCCGCGCCTCGCTGGGCTCGTACATGATGCGCACTTCCACCCAGCGCACTCACCGCGCGCGCCGGCTGCACTGAGGGCGCAAAAAAACGGCGGGCCTTGCGGCCCGCCGTCTTGAGGTCATCAGCCTGCCTTAGAACTGCGCCGTGACGTGGGCGAATACGTAGCGCCCCATCGCGTCGTAGAACCCAGGGAAGGTGTTGCCGTTACAGTTCGCGCCGGAGGCGTTGGGCGTGCTCGTCGAGCAGTCCGCGCCCACGACCAGCGGCGGCACCTTGTCGGTGATGTTGTTGACGCCCAGCTGCAGCGTCACGTTCTTGTAGACGTTGAAGTTTCCCGACAGATCGAGGTACGTGTAGGCGTGAATCGACGCCAAGGCCAGGTCCTCATTACCGTTACCGGTCAGGAACGGGTTCTGGCTGAGCCGCTCGGACTTGGTACCCCCGAAGTAGCGCAACCGCAGGTTGAGGTCGAACCCGCTCCAGGGAGTCGACCAGGTCCAGTTGGTGACCTGACGCCACTTCGGGTTGCCGCCACCGCAAGTGGCGCCGAAGTACCCGACGCAGTTGTAGGCCCCGTAGCCCGGTACGGGTGTGGTGGTCAGGTCCTGCGTGTAGGTGCCCTGGATATTCACCGCGAGCGACCCGAATGTCGCCAGTGAGTGGCGGTAGCTGACGTTGAGGTCGACGCCCTCGGTCAACAGCTCACCCTCGTTCTGGGTGATATCGCTCACATAGCCCTGGGTGGTGCGCCACAGCGAGCCGGACGGATCGCGGTGCACCAGCGGGCAGAACTTCGCAGCTTGCTGAGGCAAACCGACGGCCCCGACGCAGTTGAGCAGGATGGCGTTGCCACCGATCGCGCCGATCACGTTGTCGATCTTGATGTGGAAGTAGTCGAGCGACACGCTCAGGTTCTGCACCCAGCGCGGCTGGAGCACCAGGCCGATCGTGTAGGTGTCGGCGGTCTCGGGCACCAGGCCGGTATTTCCGCCGAGCAGGCCGTTGTACTGCGCGGCCGGATTGCCCGGGATTTTACCGTACTGGGCCGGGAGCACGCCGCTCAGCTCGCAGCCCGCCAGCGAGGCGTGGGGGTGCGCACCCGTGCACGGATCAGTCGACCCGTCCAGCAGCACGGCCTGGGGCGTGTACAGCTCACCGATGTTCGGCGCACGCACGGCGCGCTGATAGCTGCCGCGCAGGCGAATGTCGCGTATCGGTGCCCAATCGAGACCCAACTTGTAGGTGTTGGTGGTGAAGCCGCCGCCGGCGTTGTAATCCGAGTAGCGGTAGCCGCCTTCAATCGACAGGTCGTCGGCAAAGGGCTGGTGGCTGGCGAGCGGCATGCGCAGCTCCGTGAACACTTCCTTCACGTGGAAGGCGCCGTTGATCGGCACCACTGACCCACCGCCACCGCCGAGGTTGGCCGTCTCCTCCTCGAAGTCCGGCTCGAAATTGACGGATTCCGAGCGCCACTCGGCGCCGACGTTCGCCTGCAGGCCCGAGTCCGCCCAGGGCGTTTTGATTCCGTACTTGCCGAGATCGCCCGTGACCGAGCCGGTCACGACGTACTCTTCCGTCTGGCCCTGCTGCTGCGCCGGGATCGACAGGTAGGCGAGCTGCTGCGGCGTGACGCCGCCCGGCTGCCAGATGTTCCAGGGCACGCACTGCGAGTTCGCACCGTAGCTCACGACTGTCGTGGGGTTGAACGGGTAATAGATGCTGGTTGGCACCAGCGGGCCATAGGGCGCCGTGGGTCCGCCGCACACCGTCTTGCCGCCGGGTCCGGGCAGCGCGTTCAGCGACTGCTGGATCTGCGTGTTGCCGGTATAGTTCAGGTTGCTGTCGGAGGTGTCCACAAGGCTGTGCTGGGCGGAGGCGTTCCAGGTCCAGGCGTTGAGAGTGTCGCCGAAATCGCCTTTCAGCCCCGCCACTTCGCGCGTGGCGTCGTTGTTGAAGTGCGCGATGCGATCGCCGCCCTCGACGTTGCGGCGCCCGATCAGGAAGTTCAAACCAGGGTAGCTTGTGCCGTTGTAGTTCTCGGTCGGATTGCCCTGCAGCGCCCAGTTCGCCGGATCGCAGATCAGGGCCTTGGCCGTGGGAACAGACTGGACCAGCGGATTGGCGCAGGCGATGAACGACGGCTGATAGAAGTCACCGCTCGGGGCAATCTGCGCGTCCATCTCGTTACGCATGAACATGACGTTCATGTAGGCGTTCACGTGCGAATTGATGTCGTAGTTCACGAACGCGCCGCCGGTCCAACGCACGTTGGGCGTCTGGTAATAGTTCAGCGGACCGTAGTTGTAGGTGTCCGCATTTCCTGGCGTGCCGATGTTCTGGAACGTCCCGTTCGGCATGACCGTATGGTGAATGAAGCTCGAACCGTGGGGCGTCGAGGCGTAGAAGCGGCCGCCCTTGGAGGTGCCGGAGCCCTCGCACAGCAGCGGGGGGGGCTGGCCGCCATTGGGGCCGCCGAGCGTACAGGCCGAGTAATCGAACTTGCTCTGCAGCGCAGAACCTTGGTTGTCATACGTGACGTAGACGGTCGCGTTGCCTTTGTTGTCCGCGAAGTTCGAGCCCATGATGATGGACCCGTTCTTCCCGAACCCGGTGTTCACGTTGCTCGAGGGCAGCGGGTCGCCGGCCATCGTCACCAGCGACGCCACGCCCGCCTGGTTGTCGTTGTTGTGCTGGTTGAAGTGGTAGCCCGCATCGACCTTGATACCCTCGAAATGGGTATTGAGGATGAAGTTGACGACGCCCGCGACCGCGTCGGCGCCGTAGACGGCGGAGGCACCGCCGGTG
>DASYNX010000103.1:0-2197 GCA_036008385.1 Steroidobacteraceae bacterium | reverse complement strand
ATCCGCCGCCAGGCCGACCGGATACGGTGGTCCGGAGCCCTTACCCGACCAGGAGAAGATCACGGTCGGGGTTTGATAGCTCGGGCCTGCAAGGCGCCAGATCTTATGCTGCTCCGCATCCGCGTAAATCAGATCCAGCGTACTGGTGCCGGGGTTCGTAACCCAGGTGAGCGCGGTGTAAAGATTTTGCCACGTGCCCCCCGTAAGGAGCGGATTCGCGGCCGCGATCGCGGCGCTGCTCGAACTCGGCATCGTCAGGCTGTCGACCGACCCGTTGGGGAAGGCATTCGTGAAGGCCACAGTGAGCTGCTGCTGGGGGAGCGGCGCCGCGTGAGCCACCGCGCAGGTCAACAGTGCGATGGCAGCGACCGCGCACCGCGCCCGAAGAGGCGAGGCCGCGCGCGCTTTTCTGTTGGGAAGTCTCGTACTGGAATGGCACCACATGGTTCCTCCCCGTATTTTTTTATGCCAGGATTGCCCTGCTGCGCCGATCTACTCGGGCTTTATTTCTGTCATTACGCTAGCACAGTTTGTCGCAGATGCCACCAAGCAACAGGCGCCACTTGCACTGTTTAGTGAGGAGTCGACGCTATGCCTATCTCGCTGCGGGGGTGTGCGCTGCAGCAGCTATCGTTGTCGCTGGCGGTGACGGCAAACCGTTGACATAACGCTCGCGGCGATGCAGCGTGTCCAGGTACTGTTGTGCCAGGCTTCGATAGACCCACTCCGCGCCGCTGTTCTTGCTCAGCACGCCACAGCCGTGCGTGAGTCGCACTTCCGCCTCGTCGAAGCGCCCGAGCCCAGTCAGCGCAGCGCCCTCGATGCTCTCTGCGATCGCGGTGCGCCAGTGCTCAGCCGATAGTGCGGCCGTGAAAATGCCCCTTGCGCTCTGCGCCAACTCGAGCGCCTCCGGATACTTGCCCTCGGCGACCCTCAGGACCGCAAGCATCATCAGGCTCGAGGCAATCTCGGGCGATTTGTCGTTGAACAGCCGCCGCCGCATCGCGAGTCCTTCCTGAAGATAGCGGTTGGCTTGGCCGTAATCGCGGGCCATCGTCAACCCGAAACCCATTACATTCAACACGATAGCAATCTCAGGATGATCCGCAGGGTACGCCTTGCGGTAAATCACCAGCGCTTGACGCATGTTGGCGAGTGCCTCACGGGTTTCGCCGCGGTCGTACTGCACGGAGGCGAGATTGAACAGCGCTCGCCCGAATTCTGGGTGACTTTCTCCCTGCAGGTCGCGGTGGATCTCGAGCGACTGCCGCAAAAGCGCCTCGGCGCTTGCGAAATCGCCCTTGCTCTGCGCCGTAAGCGCAACGTTCTCGAGCTCGGTTGCGACGTACGGATGCTTTTCGCCGAGCAGACGCCGGTACATCGCGAGCGATTCCCGATAGAACTTCTCGGCGTTGTCCAAGTCCCCATTCTCGTCGTACACGTACCCCATGTCGTTGAGTACTTCCGCGAGATCCGGATGCGGCTCGTTGCCACGCAGGTCCCGCTGGACGGCCAGTGCGCGCTGCATCAGCGGGATCGCGGCGCCGGGGTTGCCGCCTCGAGTTATGGTCCGGGCGAGATCCTTTAGCGTGCGCGCGACGTCCGGATCCTTAGTCCCATAGAGCGCTTGCCGCAGATTGAGGGCCGCGCGCAGAGTCTTCTCGGCATCTGTATAGCGGCCTTCCAAATCGAGCAAGGTGCCGAGCCCGGCGAGTGAATTCCCGAGGTCCACTTCGCTTTGCCGGTCGTGCGGATGCGACGAGGCGATGCGGATCGCTTCGCGGTAGGCCTTCTCGCCGGCGTCGAACTCGGCCTGCAGAGCCAATAGATCAGCCTGATGGCTCAGTGAGTCGGACAGCTCCAGGGGATCGATCCCTGGCACACGACGCCGAGTCGCCACCGCCCGATCGAGCAGCGGCCGCGCCTGGGCATAGAGTCCGAGCCCCATGTACACCGTGCCCAGCGTGTCCATCAGCGTCGCCTGGATCGCCGGCTCCTTGGCCAGCCCTTGGTCAACACGTGCCGCGCCCTTGTCGAGCATTTCCCGCGCCGTCACCGTATTGCCGCGCGCCTCGCTCGGGTCGGAGACCTTGAACAAGTCCACGAGGAAGCGAGCCGTCTCCTTGGCCGTGCGGGCCTCGGCCTCGGCGCGCAGTGTCTGGCGCTGCGCCGCGGCACGTTGTATCAGCGCGTACGC
>DASYNX010000102.1:0-164245 GCA_036008385.1 Steroidobacteraceae bacterium | reverse complement strand
GCGGCCGTGCTCAGCGGCCTCGATGCGCTGGTGTTCACGGCGGGCATCGGGGAGAACTCGCCCGAGATCCGGCGCCGGATCTGCCAGGCGTGCGCGTGGCTCGGCATCGAGCTCGATCAACAGGCGAATGCGGCCCATGCGTCGCGGGTCAGCGGCGCAGCGAGCGCCGTGTCCGTCTGGATGATTCCGACCAACGAAGAACTGATGATCGCCCGGCACACGGGGAGACTGCTCGGACTCGGTCGGATCCCAGGGCCCGCGGGCTGATACAGGACCAGATTGCCGTGTTCCGTGCCCTGGGTGCGGGTGGACCGGGGGTCGAAGTCGCCAGCCGGCAGGTCCCCGCGTGCAGACACTGTCGCAGTCTGACGTCACTGCAAATTACCTCAATTTCGGAGTATCTACTGCCTATGCGGCTACTCGTTGCAGGTCGGAACGCGAAGGCGCTGGCCCGGGCTGCCGGCGCGTTCACCGACGACCTGACGATCGAGACAGCTGCGACCAAGGTCGCTGCCATCGCTTTGCTGGAACGAGCGCAGTTCGATCTGATAATCGCCTGCGAGAAGCTCGGCGATGGTTCGGGACTGGAGGTGTTGAGCTACGCAGTCGTCAACGCCCCTGACACACTGCGGATCTTCGCTGCGCGGCCGTCGACGCTCAACTTTCTCAAGGGTGAGCTGGGGTTGTTCGGCCTCTTCCGTACGCTTCCATATCCGATCAATTTCCGCAAGGTCTGGGCGGCAATCAATCTGGTTCGCAGCTGCTGCGTGGAATCGGAGGTGACGCCACAGCCGCGGAGGCAGATGCGGCGGGTCCCGAATGTTGTTCTGGATAGTGCTCGGGAGGCGGAGACATCTCGCCCGACCTTGTTGAAGCCCGACACCGCGGTGGTCAGTCCCCGCCCACCGGGGCCCGTTGGCCCGTCGCCTGGCCCTCGCCCGCCGACACGAATTCCAGAGAGCGAAGCGTTCAAACGCGCGCTCGCCAGGCGGAACGAGGCGAAGCAACGCCGCGACCCGTCTGTGACCAACGAGTCGTGGGCTCAGCTCGCGCAGTTCGTCACGACAGGCGGACCAACACTTCACTCGCGGGCTGCGCCCGGACGCCGGAAGCGCACCGCTCTCTTTGTAGGAGCGGCAGTCTTTGCGGCGGGTACCGTCATCTTCCTGACCTTTTTCACGCTGAGCAGCAATAACTCGGTCGGACGCTCAGCGCTGCCACTGGTGGCGTCCAGCGATCGGCTCGTGTCCGAGAACGTTCTGTCGTGGCGAGTGCCGACACCGCAGCCATCACCCACGACCTTCGGTCCGAGCGATACGGTGGCACCCGCAACGGCTGACATGGACGCGGAAGCGAAAGCGGGATTGCAACCGTTCGGCAACCAGCCCGGCTCTCCCGGGCCCCCGCCACCAACCCCACCACCGGGGCCATCCCAGCCGCCGTCGTACGACGAATCGGGTATGCCGATCGAACGGTAGGTGGGCGAGCATCAGATGGCGGCCTGCACGAGTGACGATGTGCCGTAACCTCAGAGGGAGCGAAGGAATACGATCAGGTTTGTCATGTCCTGGAGCGACAGCCCTTGGAAGTTTTGGACGACCTGGTTCGCTTCGCTTCCGGAACTCTGGTGCTCCAGGATGGCCTGGGCAAGGTTCGCCGTACGGCCGTCATGCAGGAAGAACACCCGCTGGCCGAGCCCCCACAGCGGAGAAGTCCGGAACTGGTCTGGACCGGCATTCCCCTGCGTGATGCCGTCGGCAAGTCCAGTACCCATGTGATGCAGGCCCAGATCGGAGAAGAGATTGGCTTGCACCCCCGAAAGGGCAGCAGGTGCAAAGTCGGACGTTGTTGTGGTCAGCGAGGGCGTGTGGCAGTTTCCGCAACCGATTTGCATAAAGACGACTTTGCCTGCCGCAGCCTGGGTGCAGTCGATTCCCGTGCCTGTTCCGCACGCTTGGGCCGGCTGATCCAGGAAGCGCATAAAGACCGCAAAGGCCGCCACGTCCGAGAGACTCAGCGACGGGTCGAAGACTGTGAGGTCCTCCGGCGTGGGGTTCAGCAGGCAAGTGACCGGAATTGGATTTGGGGGATAGCCGCGCTCGTCGGGGAACAGCTCGTTGGTGACGCCCATTTCCACGTTGTAGGCTTCCCCGGCAAAAATGAGCAGGGACTTGTTCTGAGCCTTCCAGCCGAAACGGGTGATGCTGCCATCGTTGCCGCTGCGATTGGGAACGCCGTGAATTCCTAACGTCGGACTTGCTGACGAGGCGAGGTTGGCAAGGATCGTATTTTCATTGATGTTCTCGATCAACCCCGCGCCGAAGACCGGAGTGGGAATGCGGAAGCTCAGGTTGCCCCGGGCAGCCTCTGCCGCGAAGTCGGGCTGCGCCAGGGTGCAGTTGTTCGGGGGATTTGACACGTCCGTTCGCCCTTGAATGGTGAACAGATCGTGCACGCCACCGTCCGATTTGAAACGCGCCTCGCGCACCGGACCGTTCGCTCTAACGAAGAACGGGATAGTGTTCGTGCCACTATTTTTTTGTCCAGCTGTGAACTGCGGATTTTGGCCGGCTATGTTCCCAACAAAAGGAAAGGCTTTCATGCTCGGGGACGTTCCGCCGGTTGCAGGCTGTGAGTGGCAGGAACCGCAGGAGTCGCTGTTGAAGGTCGGCCCGAGTCCCCCGTTGCCCGGGCCGGCCGCCAAACTGACGGGTTCCACTTCGATAAACTGCGCCAATCCATTCTGAAATGCGGCTATTTGCCCTGGGGTTAGGCCTTGGATGGGATTCCCCGGATTGGTGGGGGGATTGACAGGACCAGGACGAGGACCCGGATCGAGGCTTGCCAAGCTGGCTGCCAGTCTGTGTCTTCGGGCATCAGAATCCTGGGTTCGGGCATCAGAATCCTGGGCGAAGACACCCGCCGTAGCGAGGCAGGCTCCCAACGCCGCCAATATCACAATCTCGTATCGGCGCATCGTCGTCTCCCCTAGGCAACCAGTTGCGTGAGGCGTCTTTCCTACGCGCTACTCGTACCGATGTCGACGTGTCGCGATATTGAGATACATGCGTGTGGTTACCGCAGCGGTGTCGATTTACTGCAGAAATAGCGGTTTCCGCACGTCGGGGCGGAGTTGGATCGAGTCACAAGTTCATTCAAGTCAGACAACCTTGCGAATCCGCTCGCTCGAATCGCGCGTCATGACATAACTGAGTGGTGGCGCGGCGTAACCGGGGTGTAATCGGATGTCACACTGCCTACAGCCCAAACGCGTGCCAGATGCGCAGGACTGTCCGCTGGGAGACCCCGACAGCTGCGGCCAGGCGCCGGCTGCTCCAGCGCACTCCATCGGGAGACTTTGCGTACAGTGTCCTCGCGACTACGGTTTCAACCAGGGCATCGCTGATCGAGCGCGGCGCACCCGGACGGGGTCGGTCGGCCAGACCCCTCAGGCCGTACGTGACGAAACGTGTGCGCCATTTGCCGACCGTCCGCGCTGCGACCTTGAGTCGCTTGGCGGTCTGGTGGTTCGAGTAGCCTGCATGGCAACTGAGCACAATGCGCGCCCGCATTGCCAGCGAGCGGCGATCCCGCTGATTTCGCTGCCACTGCTCGAGCTGCCGCTCCTCGTCGCCGGTCAGGGTCAGCGGCTTGAGTCGGGTCCCCCGCGGCATAGAGTGTCGTCCTGACGCGGATGCACAAGCTGTGCGACTTCTACGCTCCGTTCCGGCACGTGTCGATGTGTCGTGTCGCTCCGACACGTGTCGTCGCGTCCCGACAGGTGGCGCCGCCGCCGCACCGCAGCCGGCCACTCCGCTCAACGGCCTGGCGCTGCTCTGGCGCATGGTGGTCAGCTGGCTGCGCTCGCTGTTCGGCGTGAGGGGCGCATGAGCGGCAATGCCCGCGCCTGCGAGCTCGAATCGTTACGGGAGGATCTGGCGCGCGCCGGCTACATCGCCGAGTCGTCGCTCGCAGCGGCACATCACCGAGCGCGAAACCGGCCACGCGTTGCGTTGGCCGGTCAGGACCGCCCCCGCATGAATTCCTTCAGGCTGCGCCGATAAGCCGGGAAATCGCTGATGTCGTTGTGGGTCGCGCCGGCGACCAGGACCATCTGGCGGACCGCCGCCGGGATGGCGCTGATCAGCGCGTCGGAGCGCGCTCGCAACACCACTTCATCACGTTCTGCCACGACGATCAGCAGCGGCGCGCGCACCTTGCCGATGCGCGCCAGCGAGTCGTAGCGGTCCCTGAGCAGCCAGCGCACCGGCATCCAGAAGAAGTGGTCGGCTGCGACCTTCGCCATGCTGTCAAAGGGCGTCACGAGCGCGAGCCGCTCGACCGCACGGCTTGCTGCCAGCGCCGTTGCGACGCCACTGCCGAGGCTGCGGCCGATCACGGCGATGTGATCGTGGCGCAGCGTCAGCCAATCATAGATGGCCTGGGCGTCCGCGGTCAGAGCCGCTTCCGAGGGCTGCCCGCTGCTGCCGCCGTAACCGCGATAGTTCACCAGGTAGACGGCCCGATCCGGAAAGGCAGAATCGAATTCCGCCAGATTCGCACTGACGTCCTCGGCGTTGCCGCCAAAGTAGATCAGTGCCGCTCGCTGGTCCGGATGCAGCTCCCAGAGCTTGAGAGTGGCCGCACCCGACTTCAGGCGCAGCGATCGCGCGCCCGGACGGTCGACCTCCGGGGTGGCCAGATACATCAGCCGATCCTGCGCCAGGTAGAGGAGCGCGCACAGCGCACCGTAGGCAATGGCCGCGATGGCGCCCGCATAGAGGAGAGCCTTCATCGATGACCCATGCGGGCATCGACGCGGTTCCACCAACCGCCGCCCAGGGCCTGGAACAAGGCGGCGGTATCGGCGAAGCGGTTGGACTGAGCCAGCACCCGGGCGAGGACGGCAGTCTGATAGGACTGCTCGGCGTTGAGCAGCTGCAAGTAACTCGCATAGCCGCCACGCTGCTGAGCCTGCACGAGATCGAGCGTTGTCCGGGCGGCTGCAGCGCTCGCGCTCGCGGCGCGCAGCGCTTCGGCGTCGTGCTCCAGGGCGGCAAGGGTATCGGCGACGTTCTGAAAGGCGGTGAGCACGGCGCTGCGGTACTGCTCGCGCGCCTGCTGATAGGCCGCGCGCGCGGCGAGCTCCTTGTGTTGCAGAGCGCCACCCTGAAAGATCGGCTGGGTGATCTGGGCGCCGAGGTCCCAGAAACCCGCACCCGTCGAGGTGAGGCCGCCCAGCGTCAGCGCCGAGGCGCCGGCGTCCGCCGTGATGTTGAAGTTGGGAAGGCGGTTGGCGATAGCCACGCCGATCTGCGCGCACGCGGCGTGCAGATTCGCTTCCGCCTGACGGACGTCCGGGCGCTGCTCGACCAGGCGCGAGGGCACACTGAGCGGCAATTCCTGCGGCAACTCGAGCTGTGACAGCTCGAACTGCTCGGGCAGGTCCTCGCTCGCCAGCGAGCCTGAGAGCGTCGCCAGCAGGTGGCGTTGCTGGGCCAGTTGCTTGAGCAGCGGCGGCAGCGTGGCACTCGTCTGAGCAAGCTGAGCTTCCTCAGCCGCCACGTCCAGCCGGCTGGCGTAGCCGTGTGCCTGCTGCTGCCGCAGCAGGTCGAGGCTCTTCGAATTGGCGGCGATCAAATCGCGCGTCGTGCGGATCTGCTCGCGCAGGCTCGCCTCCTGGATGGCCGCCACCACGACATTGGCTGTCAAAGCAAGGTAGCTGGCGATGAGCTCAAAGCGTGAACCCTGCTCCTCGGCCACGAGCGACTCAACCTGGCGGCGGTTCAAGCCGAAGACATCCGGCACGAAGGAGACGCTGACCTCGGGAGTGAACAGGTTGAACAACAGGGCGCCGGAGCTCGGAGTGGGGGACAGCGAAGCCGCGGTCTTGCTGCGATCCGCGGCGAAACTGCCGGCGACGCTCGGGTAGTACGCGGCCCGCTGCACCAGGACATTCTCATGCGCAACCGTGAGCGCCGCTTCGGCAGCTTTCAGGTCCGGACTGTTCTTCAGGGCGCGCTCGACCAGGGCGGTGAGCGGTGGTGAGTGAAAGAGCTGCCACCATGCTGCCGGGATATCCTCGCCGTCGAGGAAGCGCTGCGACTGCCCGCCTGCGACGTCGGAAGTCGACGCGGTGGACGTCATGGTCTCCGGCGTATAGCGAGTCACATCGGGCGCCGCGGGCCGCATGAAATCCGGACCCACCGTGCACCCCATGAGCAGCAGCGCGAGCAGTCCCGCGGTCGAGCGTTTTTCTCTGATCCCGTTCATGTTGAGGCCTCGGTGACTGCAGTGCTGCGGCCTCGGAGGAACAGCATGTGGAAGGCCGGCACCACGACCAGCAGGAGTATCGAGCCGAGCAGCATGCCGCCCACCACCACCGCAGCCAGCGGGCGTTGCACCTCGCTGCCGATACCGGTCGACAGAGCCGCCGGCAGCAGCCCGATGCCTGCGGACAGGCTCATCATCAGTAACGGCCGCATCACCCGCATCGCAGCCCTGAGCATCGCGGTGTCGGCTGAGCGCGTAAGCAGCTGCTCCTGGTTGTAGGTCGTAATCATCAGTATGCCGATCATCACGGCCACACCGAACAGCGACACGAAGCCGATCGCGGCCGAGATGCTGAAAGTGAGACCGAAGAAATACAGCGCAAAAATGCCGCCGGCGATCACGAACGGAATGCCGAGCAGCGCCAACAGGCACTCGCGCGCGGAGTTGAAGAGCGTGTACAGCAGGCCGAGGATCAGCACCAGGCTCACGGGAACCGCGATGGCGAGCCGCTGCTTGGCGGCCTGCAGCTGTCCGAACTCGCCGGCCCAGATGAGCCGGTAGCCGCTCGGCAATCTCACGTTGCGCGCGATGCGCTGCTGCGCTTCGGCCACGGTGCTGCCGAGATCGCGCTCGCGGACACTGAACTTCACCGGAATGAACCGCTGGTTGCTCTCGTGGTAGATCCAGGCAGCGCCGGTGTCGACCGTGAGTGTCGCCAGTTCCCGCAGCGGTAGGTAGGCATTGGCGGCGCCCCCGGTCGCGGCGGCGACGCGGATGTTGCCGATGGCCTGCACGGTATCGCGGAAGTCTTTCGGGTAACGCACGGCGACGTCGAACTGCCGATCGCCCTCGAGCACCGTAGTGGCCGAGGCGCCGCCGGTCGCCGCCTGGATCACGGTGTTGACATCGCCGGTGTTCAGCCCATAGCGCGCAGCGCGGCTGCGATCGATGCGGATATCGAGGTTGGGCTGACCGAGCACCGGGAAGACGCCCAGATCGGTCACGCCGCGAATGTGGCTCATCTCTTCGCGCACCTGCTCAGCGAGCCGGGTAAGGGTTTCGAGGTTTGGACCGACGATCTTGACGGAGTTGACGGCCTTCACCCCCGAGATGCCTTCCTGAATGTTGTCCTGAATGTACTGGGAGAAGTTGAAATTGACGCCGGGCAGCGCCCGCTCGAAGTCCGCATTGATCTCCCGGGTGAGGCGCGCCTTGGTCTCTCCGCGACGCCACTGATCCTGCGGCTTGAGCACGGCGAACAGCTCGACGTTGGAGAAGGGCGAAGCGTCGCTGCCGTCGTCGGGGCGCCCGTGCTGGGAAAACACCGTCACCACTTCGGGGTAGCGCTTGAGGATGGCACGCATCTTGTGCGTCGCGGCCTCGCCGTCCTCGAGTGACAGCGTCATGGGCATGGAGGCACGGATCCAGAAATTGCCTTCCTCGAGCGCCGGCAGGAATTCGCTCCCGAGCTGCGGCACCAGAGCCGCTGCGGCGCCGAGCGTCAGAACCCCGACAGCGACCAGGGCGGTCCGATGTGCGAGCACCAGGCGCAGCACGGGATCATAGAGGCGGTGCAGCGCCCGCACCGTCAGCGTCTCACTTTCGGTGATCGTCTCAGGCAGCAACAGCGAGGCCAGCACCGGGGTCACGGTGAAGGTGGCGACGAGGGCGCCGGCGAGGGCGTAACCGTAGGTCCGTGCCATCGGCCCGAAGATGGCGCCTTCGACGCCCTGCATGGTGAAGAGTGGCACGAACGCTGCGACCACGATGAGGGCGGCGAAGAACACCGCACGGTCCACCTGCAGCGCGCTCACCAGGATCAGCCTCAGCCGATCGGTCCAGCCGCGCGCGGGCGTCGCCTGATGAGGCGTGGCCGTCGGGTCCGGCCCCCAGTCACCGCGGGCGAGCCGTTGCAGCAATCCCTGGCGCTCCGCCGCCGGTGCCTGGAAATTACGGAAGATGTTCTCGACCAGGATCACCGCCGATTCGACGATGATGCCGAAGTCGACGGCGCCGAGAGACAGCAGGTTGGCGCTTTCACCCCGGACCACGAGCATGATGATCGCGAACAGCAGGGCGAACGGAATGTTGACGCCGACGATGATTGCACTGCGCAGGTCGCCGAGAAAGATCCACTGGATCAGAAACACCAGCAGACATCCAAACGCGAGGTTGTGCAGCACCGTGTGAGTGGTGATATCCACCAGCGAGCCACGGTCATAGATCGGCACCAGCCGCACACCGCGCGGCAGACTGCCGTCATGGTTCATCAGGTCGATCTCAGCCTTGACCTTCGGCAGCATGTCCGCGGTCTTCTCGGTGCGGCCCATGACGACGATGCCGGCCACGGCGTCGTCTTCGTCGTCGTGGCCCCAGATCCCGAGGCGCGGCACGTAGCCCACATGAACATGGGCGACGTTCTTGATCTGCACCGGCACTCCACCGGACTGGGTGAGGACGATGTTCTCGATATCCTCGACCCGGTAGCCCTGGGTCAGATCGTCATTGCCGCCGTCGTCGATGAGGCCCAGGCCGCGGATGTTGATCGACTGCTGTCCGACCCGGATCTCGCGCCCGCCGACGTTGAGATTGGCGTTTCCCAGGGCGCTCAGCAGCTGGGAAAGGCTCAGGTTGTAGCCTTCGAGCTTGTGGGGATCGACCTCGACCTCGAATTGCTTGGTCGGCCCGCCCCAGCTGTTGACCTGGACGATGCCCGGGATCGTCAGCAGGCGACGGCGGACGATCCAGTCCTCGACGGTGCGCAGGTTGGTCAGGCCGAAATGCTTCGGTCCCACCACCTGGTAGCGGTAGATCTCGCCCGTCGTGCTGTTCTGCTGGATCGTGGGGGTCACGCCGCCGGGCAGATTCACGTTCTGCTGCAGGGCGATCGCCGCCTGCGCATAGGCGAAATGAAAGTCGACGCCGTACTTGAAGACCACCCGCACGAATGAGAGCCCGTAGAAAGAGGTGGAGCGGATGACGTCGATTCCCGGGGTGGTATAGAGCCCGATCTCCATCGGCCGTGTGTAATAGCGCTCCATCTCCTCGGCAGACTGACCGGGTGCCTGGGCGGTGATTTCGAGAATGACCGGGGTTGGATTGGGGTAGGCCTCGATGTTGAGTGCCTTGAAGGCAACAAGGCCCGCACCCACGAACAGCACGAGGCCGAAGACCACGATGGCGCGGCGACTCAGGCAGAAGGCGAGGAGAGACTTGAACACGGCGGCCGCAACGGGGTGGCGATCGGCTCAGTCGCCCGGTGGCGCCTCGAGCATGTTGCTCAGGAAGACTCCGCCCTCGGTGACCGCCAGCTCACCGGTTTTTAGGCCGGCAAGCACCTGGTAACGCCCACCGCTCTGTAGTCCGAGCTTCAGCGGCCGCTCGGTGAAGTGCTGTCGATCAGTCGTGACCCAGACGATCATCGAGCCATCACCCTCACGGACCACGGCGGTCGTCGGGATCGCAATGCCCTCTATCGGGGCTCCGGCACGGATGAATATGCTGGCGAGCATGCCGGCGCGCAGTTCGTTCTCCGGGTCCTCGACCTGCGCGCGGACGGTCAGGCGATGGGTGTTCGGGTCGATCGTCGCGTAAATCCTGGACAGTCTTCCCTCGAACCAGGTCTCGGGGTAGGCGGCTACTTTGACACGGACCTTCTGCCCGACCCGCACTTGCGGGCTTTCGCTCTCGGTGACATTGGCAACCACCCATTTGACCGGGCGGTCGGTTCTGAGCGCATCGAAGCGACCGGACGCCACCAGCTGGTCGATCTCGGCGTCCGATTTGCCGAGCGCGCGCACGGCATCACGGGCGCCTTTGAGAGCAGCCGCGGCCGCCTGTTCGGCCGCCACCGCTCCCTCGAGTTCCTTGGGGGGGATGCCATTGGCCTCGCCGAGCGACTGAACGCGACGCAGCTCCTTGCGATTCATGTCGAGGCTCGCCGCGGCGCTGATCAGAGTCGCCTCCGACTGGATGACCGCCGGGTCCTCGTCAAAACTGACCGTGCCCACAGCCTCGAACTCGAGCGGAAAGCTGGAGCTTTCCACAGGTTCGAGCTTGATGGAGTTGAGCTGCCCGGCCGTCAGCTCGAGCGTCGTGGCGGTCGTCGCACCTGATGCGTGGGTGGTCGGATCGGACTCGGATGCCGCATCGCTGCGGTGACAGCCCGACGCCAGCGCACCGGCCGCGCACAGCGAAGTCGCGACGAGCAGGATGCGTCTCGGGTTGCGAGCACCCGCGGCAGGGGACTGTCTCAGCATGGTACTACCCGCAAGATCGGTGCATGGCGCCTGGCCCACACCAACAAGCAGGCGAGGCGGCTGACCAGTCTATGGAGCGCGTGTGGGTTCGCTGGATGAAAACGGCATTACCGATCGGTAATGTGCGGTGCGCCTCAACCTCTAGGTTCTCTCGGACACCGGCAGTACCAGTCGCGCGACCAGGCCGGGTCCGGCGTCCTCGAGCTGCAGGGTTCCGCCGTGCAAGCGCGCAATGGCGCGCACGCTGGCGAGGCCCAGTCCCCAGCCGGGCACGGCGCGATCCAGTCGATAGAACCGTGTGCCGACCCGGGCGCGCTCGTCTGCCGGAATGCCGCGGCCGTTGTCGCGCACCGTGAGCGTGACCGCGGCCCCTTCGCGGCGTGTATCGACGTGGATGGCGCCGCCGGCGGGCGTGTATTTGATGGCGTTGTCGATCAGGTTGGCGACCGCGTTCGCCAACAGATCGCCATCGCCGCTGGTCGCAGGTCCGGCATCGAGCGTGTGGGTGAATGTCAGTCCCTTGGCCTCTGCGACCGCGTCGTAGAGCTCGAGCGCATTGACCGCGATCGCATCGAGCGACACGGCCGTAAAGGTCTGGCGGCGGGCGCCGGACTCCACCTCGGCGATCCGCAGCAGCTTGTCGAATACGACGTTGAGATCCTGGATCTCGGATATCGCGAAGCCGACGGCGGCCGGCAATGCTACCGCCGGATTGGCGGCGTTCTGCGCGGTGTAGAGGCGCGCCAGGATCCGCGACAGGGGCGTGCGGATGTTGTGAGCGATCGTATTGGAGACATGCCGCACGCCCTCCATGAGGGCGTGGATGCGGTCGAGCATGGCGTTGATGTCATGGCTCAAACGCGCAAATTCATCCTGCTGCCCCGCGATCGGTACCCGTTGCGCCAGATCGCCACGCTCGATCCGCGCGGCCGTCTCGCGAATGGTGGAGATGCGCCGCTCGAGCTGCCTGCGGAACAGCACGGCGCCGGCAACTGCCATCAGCAGCGTCACCGCGGCTCCGGATACGATCGCGCCGCGGATCACCTGTTTGAGCTCGTGCTGGTCCTTCATGTCACGGCCGACGATGAGGATGCCGCCATCGCCGAGGCGCGTGACGCGCAGCCGGCTCTGCGAAGGCCGGCCGGCCCGCAATACCTGTCGTTCGAGAATGCTGCGGGTGGGGGCGGTGATATCGCCGGCAACCGCGAGGTTGCCGGCTGCCATGTGACCGTCGGCGGCCACCAGCGTATAGACCTCCGTATCCGAATCGATGCCATCGCCGAGCAAGCTGTTGATGTGGCCGGCCAATGCAGCGGAGCCACGTATCTGGTAGTAGTCGACCAGCCGCTGCGTCGTCGCGTCGATCTGACTGTCGATGCGTCGTTGCCAGACGCCGACCGTCTGCAGGTAAAAGAGCACCAGCAGCACCGTCATCGTAAAAACGACCAGCGCGCCGTAGATCAGCGCCTGACGAAAGCCAATCGAGGACCACCAGCGCGCGATAAAGCCGCTCATCCGGCCATCTCACGCTTGGCCCCGTCGGGCGAGAGCGTGTAACCGACGCCGCGTACGGTATGGATCAGGGGAATGGAGGCATCCTTGTCGATCTTGCTGCGCAGACGGCTGATGTGTACGTCGATCACGTTGGTCTGAGGGTCGAACCGATAGTCCCAGACGGCTTCCAGCAGCATGGTGCGGGTCACGACCCGCCCCTGATGCAGGAGCAGAAAGGCGAGCAGGCGGAATTCGCGTGGCTGCAACGGAATGGTCCGGCCTGCGCGCTCGACGCTGCGGCTGATAAGGTCGACCTTCATATCGGCCACGCGCATCTCGCGCGGCCCGTCCGGCTGCGCGCGCCGCAGGATGGCCTCGATGCGCGCAGTCAGCTCGGAGAAGGCGAACGGCTTGGTGAGATAGTCGTCACCCCCGGCCTTGAAACCCCGCACGCGTTCGTCGGTGGCGGCCAGTGCGCTCAGGACAAGCACCGGCGTCTTACGACCAAGCGAGCGCAGCGTCGTGAGTATCGACAGGCCGTCCACGTCGTTCGGCAGCATGCGATCGAGAATGATCACGTCCCAGGCTTCTTCGATCGCCCGGTCGACGGCGTCGACGCCGTCGCGGCACACGGTAACGAGCCAGCCGAGCTCACGCAGGCCGGTAGCGACGTACTGCGCGTTCTCCGCGTCATCCTCGATGATCAGGCAGCGTCGCATGATCGGAGCGCGATGCACACCAGCATGGGTCCCAATGCGCGATTGTAGCGCGCCAGTCGCGTCGTGCCGGTGCGTCAGCACCCAATCGATGCACCTTTCCAATCGGTAATGTTCGCGCCGTCGCAGGTCGATTGTTGCCGCCGCGATGTGTCACGATGCCCGCTTCGATGCGCTCGAACGCCGCCTCGTGCCCCGCAGGGCGCGTGCTACCGGTCCAGCGTTCTGTGAGGAGTAAGCGCGTGCCTCCAACTCGACCCTTGAGACTTGCGGCTGGCCGGCTGCGATCGGGGCAAGTGTTCCTTGCGGCGGCACTTTTCCTCGTCAGTGTCGCTGCCGCTGATACCCGGCCGCTCTATTCCGCAGCGGCCGGTGAGGTAACGCTGCAAGAGACGACGATTGCCATGTCCGACGGGGTGCGTCTGGCGGTGACCCTGTACCTGCCAGCTGCAGCGGCGCGCGGCGCGCGCTTCCCGGTGCTGCTCGAGTACCTGCCGTACCGCAAGGGCGATGACGAGGCGCAGCGTGACTACGGCACCCACACCTACTTCGCCCGACACGGCTTTGTCGGAGCGCGCGTCGACGTGCGGGGGTTCGGCAACAGTGAGGGCGTTCCGCCCGATCGTGAGTATTCCGCGCAGGAACAGGCTGACGGCGAGCAGGTGATCGCCTGGCTCGCGCGCCAGCGATGGTCCAACGGCAATGTGGGAATGCTGGGAATCTCCTGGGGCGGCTTCAATGCCACGCAGATGGCCATGCGACATCCCCCGGCACTCAAGGCGATTCTGGCCGTCGACGCCACCGAAGCCCTGTTCAAAGAGGACGTTCACTACGTCGACGGGATCTTTCACGTCGATGAGTTCGAATTGACCATGGACCTCGACCAGGGACGCAGCGGCGCCCCGGACTTCACTCTCGCGGAGAGCGTGATCGGTCCGCGAATGGATTCGCCGCCCTGGTCGCTGAACTACATGCGGCATCAGCGGGACGGCGCTTTCTGGCATGCGCCCGTTCGGCCCCTGCAGACCATCACCATTCCGTGTTTCCTGATCGGCGGCCTGCAGGATGGCTACCGCGACAGCATTCCGCGCATGCTCGAACAGGTGCACGCGCCGGTCAAAGCGTGGATTGGACCGTGGAACCACGCTTTCCCGAACGACAGCGACTACGGTCCGTTGGTCGAATGGCGCGCTGCAGCCGTGCGTTGGTTTGACCACTGGCTCAAGGGGCGTGACAACGGGGTCCTCGAGGAGCCCCGGGTCCTTATCTTTCTGCAGCACTGGCGTCCGCCCGGGTCACAACCGCAGGACGTCCCGGGTGAATGGCGCGCCGAGTCCTGGCCGCCACAGGGGCTCAAACGCACCACACTCTTTCTTCAACCCGATCACCAATTGGGGACTGCACCGGCTCGTTTCGACCGCGACGAGCTGAGGTATGTCGCCTCCGTCGGCGTCGAGAGCGGATTCTGGTGGGGGGAGCTGCTCGGCGATCAGCGCCCGGTCGATGCCTACAGCCTGGTGTATGACTCGGCGCCGCTGGCGGAGGCGATCGCCATCCTCGGCTTCCCGCGTGTGGTACTCGAGGCGACCACGGATGCGCCACTCGCCAACTGGTTCGCCCGACTCGAGGATGTCGCGCCGGACGGTCGTGTGACACTCGTCACCGGCGCGGGGCTCAACGGCGCACAGCGCGATTCCATGAGCGCTCCTGAGGATCTGGTGCCGGGCAATCCGAACCGGCTTGCGTTCGATCTCCACCTGGCATCGTGGGTATTTCCGCAAGGGCATCGGATCAGGCTTGCGGTTTCCAACGCGCTCTGGCCGATGACCTGGCCCACGCCTTACCCGATGACGACCGCTCTGCTGCTCGGAGGGGACGCGCGCTCGCGCATCGAGCTGCCGCAGATTCCTCTTCAGGGCGTCGCCCCGCCGCCGTTTGCGCCTCCCGAGCCCGTGGAGACGCGCACCGACATACGCGCGGGCGAGTCGGCGTGGCCAGGCTCATGGACCTTGCTGCGTGACGAGGCCAGTCAGCGCAGCACGGTCGTCTGGGAGGGCAAGACATCGACGGACTACCCGTGGGGGCGCTTCGATCACACCGAAAAGCTGACCTATGTCCTCGACGACCAGCATCCGGAGGCGGCGAACGTTACGGGCGAGTCGACCTATGTGCAGAAGGTCAGGGACCGCACCTTGACCTGGCGCGGCCATCTCGCGGTGACGAGCGACAGTCGCGCCTTTCACTATAGCTATACGCGCGAGTTGTCGGTCGACGGCAAGCTCCTGCGAACGAGAAGCTGGCAGGAATCGATTCCCAGGGATCACCAGTAGGACGGCGAGACCGTCACCGGGTTGTGGGCTCCCGGTGACGTGCCGGGCGCCCGGGCGTCATTTTCCCCGTACGGCACGCTCGACACACGTGAGTATCGGACTCAGAATTCGCTCGGCTTCCTGAGCATCCAGGCTGCGTGCTGCGCGGCGCACCGGCTCCGGCACCCACGCGGCGAACTCCACCGACCGACTGACGTGTCTGCCCGAGGGGGTGTGCTCCTGGTGGATTCGCGCCAGCTGTTGAGGCGCAAAGCGATCTGCCAACCTCAACAATGCGGGCCAGAGCCGCCGGTGCACCACGGTCACCTTCCCGGCGACCAGACGGCACTGCAGAAGGTCTGCGGATTTCTCGAGCTGCTGCAGGACAGCGAAGATTCCATGGCTGTGAGGGTGCGCCCACCAGCTCCCTCTGATCGGCTCGCCGACGATGACTTCCACCAGCCGCGGAAAAGGGCCTCGTGCGGCAAGCAGCACCACACCGTGCTCTTCGATGAAGGCCAGGGCCTGATCCGCCGTCATCACCGGCCCGAGTATAGCAGCGGGGTTGCGCTGAGATACGATTGCAGGCCCAACCCGGACCGACGCACATGAACCAGCCGGCACACGCGTACCACGACTCCTACCGGCGCGCGCTGGAGGATCCGGAAGGCTTCTGGGGCGAGCGCGCGGCGCTGCTGCACTGGGAGCGCCGCTGGGATCGGGTGCTTGATGCCAGCCGCGCGCCGTTTTACCGCTGGTTCACCGGCGGACGCATCAACACCTGTTACAACGCGCTCGACCGTCATGTCGAGGCAGGCCGCGGTGAGCAGCCGGCGCTCATCTACGACAGTCCCGTCACCGGAACCGTCGCTCGATTGAGTTATCGCGAACTTCGCGACCGCGTTGCGCGGTTCGCCGGGGCGCTCGCGCTGCAGGGTGTCACTCACGGCGACTGCGTGGTGATCTACATGCCAATGGTGCCCGAGGCAGTGGTGGCCATGTTGGCGTGCGCGCGCATCGGGGCAGTGCACTCGGTTGTGTTCGGTGGCTTCGCCCCGCACGAGCTCGCCAAGCGCATCGACGACGCGCGCCCCGTCATGGTCATCTCGGCGTCCTGCGGCATCGAAGGGCAACGGGTGATTCCCTACAAGCCGCTGCTGGACGAGGCGCTGCGGCTCGCGAGTCACCGGGTCGCACGCTCCATCGTGCTGCAACGGCCGCAGGCGACCGCAACACTCACGCCCGGACGCGACCTGGAATGGTCGGACGCACTGGCGGGTGCGCAGCCCGCGCCGTGCGCGTCCGTCGAGGCCACCGATCCTCTGTACATCCTGTACACGTCCGGTACGACCGGGAAGCCCAAGGGGGTGGTGCGTGATCACGGCGGCCATGCAGTCGCCCTTGCCTGGTCGATGCAGGCGGTCTATGGCATGCAGCCGGGCGAGGTCTTCTGGGCCGCCTCGGATGTCGGTTGGGTCGTGGGTCACTCGTACATCGTCTACGCGCCGCTGCTCGCCGGTTGCACCAGCATTCTCTACGAAGGTAAGCCGGTCGGGACGCCCGACGCCGGTGCTTTCTGGCGGGTCGTTGCGGCCCATCGCGTCAACGCGTTATTCACTGCCCCGACTGCTTTCCGCGCCATCAAGAAGGAGGATCCGGCGGGCGCACTGATCGATCGCTACGACCTCGCCACCCTGCGCACGCTGTTTCTTGCCGGTGAACGCTGTGACCCGGACACCGTGCACTGGGCCGAGGAGAAACTGCGCGTACCGGTCATCGATCACTGGTGGCAGACCGAGCCCGGCTGGCCGGTCGCGGCCAACTGCCGCGGACTGACGCCGCTGCCCGTGAAACCGGGTTCGGCGAGCGTGCCGGTGCCCGGGTACGATGTGCGGGTGCTCGATGCCGCCGGGGCCGCGATGCCCGCTGGTCAGATCGGCAATGTCGTGATCCGTCTCCCGCTGCCGCCCGGCACCCTGACGACGTTGTGGCAGAACGACGCTGGCTACCGCGACAGCTACCTGACTCGGTACCCCGGTTACTACCTGACCGGCGACGCCGGTTTCATCGACGATGATGGATACGTCTGGATCATGTCGCGCATCGATGACGTCATCAACGTCGCCGGTCATCGACTGTCGACCGGTGGGATGGAAGAAGTACTCGCCGGCCACCCGGACGTGGCGGAGTGCGCGGTGATCGGCGTGGCCGATACGCTCAAGGGGCAGCTGCCGCTCGGTCTCGTCGTGCTCAAGGCCGGAGTTGCACGTCCCCACGAGCAGGTGCTTCAGGAGCTCGTGGACCGTGTGCGGCAACAAATCGGAGCCGTGGCAGCGTTCCGGCACGTCGCGATCGTCGCCCGCCTGCCCAAGACGCGCTCGGGCAAGGTGCTGCGTGCGACCATGCGTGCGATCGCCGATTCGCAGCCGCACGCCGTGCCGGCGACCATTGACGATCCGCAGACGCTCGAGGAGATCGCGGCGGCGCTCAAGGCGCTCGGCTACGCCGCATGCGAGCCGACCACCGGCGGGTGCTGACAGGCCGCCGCGACAGGCGCGGGGCGCACCGCCGCGGCGCTGTTGCCGATTAAAGTTCGGTACTCGAACACTCTGTGCACCTGGGCGAGACAGACGCCGCGCGGCCGACATAAGATCCGCGAATCCAACGGCGATTCGCCGTCGCGACCGACAGCAACGGCCCAGGGGGAAGATATGCATTTTCGGCTCGCACGGGTACGGTGGTACGAGTTGATGGGCGCCGGCATCGCGCTGGGCATTCTTGCCACGGCGACCATGCAGGCGGCCGACAGCAGCCCGGCGGCCGCCGCGGCTGCTGCGTCAGCGAACGGGGCCTCCTATCCGTTGAGCGAGAGCCTCTACAGCGCATTGCAGTGGCGCAGCATCGGACCCTATCGCGGTGGGCGTGCGCTCGCTGTGGCCGGCATTCCCGGGGATGCCGACACATTCTATTTTGGGGCGGTAGCCGGCGGGGTGTGGAAGACCACGGACGGCGGCGCCACGTGGCTGCCGTTGACCGACGGCACGCCCATTTCTTCTGTCGGTGCCATCGCGGTTGCGCGCTCCAATCCCAACATCATCTATGTCGGTACCGGTGAGGCCGCGCCTCGCGGCGACATGACCTACGGTGACGGCGTGTACAAGTCGCTCGATGGCGGCAAGACGTGGAGTCATGTCGGGCTCGAGGACACCCGCCAAATCGGGGCGCTGATCGTCGACCCGAACAATCCCGACATCGTGTTGGTCGCGGCATTTGGTCACGCCTTTGCGCCTAACACGGAACGAGGAGTGTTCCGCACCACCGATGGCGGCAAAACCTGGACCAGGGTCCTCTACAAGGACAATTACACGGGCGCCATCGATGTCAGCTTCGATCCCCACAACTCCAGCATCGTCTACGCCGCACTCTGGCAGGCGCGGCGCCAGCCCTGGAACTTCTCGAGTGGCGGTGCCGGCAGCGGCCTGTATCGCTCGAGCGACGGGGGAGTGAGTTGGACCCGACTGTCGGGTAACGGCTTGCCAGCGGGCATTCTCGGACGCATCCACGTCACGGTCTCAGGCGCCGACTCCAACCGCATCTACGCGATGATCGAGGCGGAGCAGGGCGGTCTCTACCGCTCAGACGATGGCGGCACGCACTGGCAACGCATCAACGACGATGGGCGACTCAGTCAACGGGCCTGGTATTTCTCCACCATACTGGCCGACCCGAAGGATGTGGATACCGTGTACGCGGAGAACACGGGCCTGTTCCGCTCAACCGACGGCGGCAAGACATTCGAGCTCCTGCCCGCGCGGCACGGCGACCATCACGGAATCTGGATCGATCCAACCAATCCCGACCGAATCATCGAAGCAAGCGATGGCGGCGCCTCGGTGTCCTTTGACAGAGGCAAGACCTGGAGCACGCAAAACAATCAACCGACCGCACAGTTCTACCACGTGTCCGCCGACCAGCGCTTTCCCTACTACCTCTACGGCGCGCAGCAGGACAATACCAGCGTCGCCATCGCCAGCGCGGATACCGCCATGATGGATGACGGAGGCGCCATCGGGAAAGGCTCCATCTCGGAGCACGACTGGTACGACGTGATCAGCGGCGAGGCCGGCTTCGTGATCGCCGATCCGCGGGATGCCGACATCGTCTACGGCACGAACGAGAACCTCATCGGCCGCTTCAACCGGCACACCAGGCAGCAACAGGTGATCTCGGTGTGGCCGATCGACGCCTCCGGCCACCCTGCCGGGGACCTCGAGCATCGCTTCAACTGGACCTCGCCGCTGGCCATGTCGCCGTTCGATCCCGACACGCTCTATTACGGCATGGAGCGCCTCTATAAGACCACCAATGACGGCATGAGCTGGACGGCGATCAGCCCCGATCTCACGCGCAACGACAAGACCAAGCAACAGGCCTCCGGCGGCCCGATCACCAAGGACATCACCAGCGTCGAGTACTACGACACGATCTTCGCCATTGCGGAATCATCAGTCAGGCAGGGAATGATCTGGGTGGGAACCGATGACGGCCTGATTCAACTCACCCGCGACGGCGGCGCGAGTTGGACGAATGTCACTCCGCCCGACATGCCGCAATGGAGCACGATCAGCATGATCGAGCCGTCGCGCTTTGATGCGAACACCGCCTACGTCGCCGTGGACCGCCACAAGCTCGACGATGTCAGGCCCTGCATCTTCACGACCGGCGATGGTGGCAAGAGCTGGGCGCGCATCGACGCCGGCCTCCCGGTCGGGTCGTTCGTGCACGCGGTGCGCGAGGATTCGGTCAAGCGCGGCCTGCTCTATGCCGCCACCGAGAGCGGCGTGTTCGTATCCTTCGATTCCGGGCGACACTGGCAGAGCCTGCAGCTCAATCTGCCGCGTACTCCCGTTCACGACCTGGTGGTCAAGAATGACGACCTGGTGATTGCCACTCATGGCCGCTCATTCTGGATTCTCGACGACGTGACCGTATTGCGCGAAGTCGAGGCCGCGGCGGCCGCGACCAGCGTGTATCTCTTTAAGCCCGCAACGGGGTATCGGCTGCACTATCCCGACCAGGTCGACACCAAGCCGCCCGTGGGCCAGAACCCGCCCGCCGGAGTGCCGATCGACTACTACTTGCCGTCCGTGCCGGCTGGCGCGCTCAGCATCGACATCCTCGACGCGAACGGCAACGTGGTGCGCCATCTCAGCAGCGTCAAGCCGCAGGAGGCCGAGCAGCCGCCGGAGTGGCCCGACCAGGTGCATCCCGTCAAGACACTGCCGACGGCGGGGGGTATGAACCGCTTCATCTGGAATCTGCGCTACGACGATCCAGTGCAGATTCCGGACGCCTTTTACGCGGGCCTGCCGCCACGCGGGCCGCTCGTGCTTCCTGGTAACTACACCATCAGACTCACCTACGGGGGACAGACGCAAACTGCACCGCTGATCATTCAAGCCGACCCGCGCGTCAAGGGATCGCTCGAGGGTTTGCAGCAGAAGTTCGCGCTGTCGATGGAGGTCTATCACGATCAGGACGCGCTGCATCGCGCCGTGAACGAGATTCGCACGCTCAAGAGTGAGGTCGCGGCAGCGCTGAAAACGTCGAGCGGCAGACCCAACAGCGCAGCGCTCACCGCCGCAGGGAATGCGCTGCTGCAGCAGGCTTCACAGATCGAAGCGGTGTTGATGCAGGTGAATATCAAAGGGTCCGAAGCCAATCTAAACTATCCCGGCATGCTGAACGAGCAGATCTATTCCTTCGCCGGTCTGCTGGATGATGCGGACACTGCGCCCACTGCCCCGGAGGTGGAAACCTACGCCGGGTTCCACGCCAGGCTCGGCACGCAGCTAGCGGACTGGAACACCCTGATGAAGACCAAGGTCCCGGCCTTCTGCACACAACTGCGCGCCGGACGTCAGTCCGATGCTTCGATCAGCGGGTGTCGCTAACGCAGCCTCGGACTGATGGGCACCTTGAGGCTGCCGCGTGCGGCGCAGCACGGAAGTCGGCCGCACCTGCCAAAGTCCGTCCTGTAGGACCCGGACCACAGCGTCTCGCGTTCTCTACTGCTTTGAAGGCCCCGTGGCGCCCACGTAGCGTGCTGCCATAACACGTGCAGCCGAGGCGCGCAGCCCAAATCCAAATCGCCTCCGGCTCAGGTCTCGTCATTGGAGGTTGAAGGTATGCAAATGACGTACGTGAGAGTGCAGCCGCGCGAGGGGATCTGGGGCGTGACACTGAATGGCGATGAGGCACCGCTGGCGACATTCGCCCGCTGGGATGATGCGGTCGACTATGCGCGCGGCCTTGCGATCGAAAACGGAGATTGCGTCCTTGAAGGCGAGGATCGTAACGGTCGCCTCTCGGTCCGAGAGGAGTTTTATTCCGACGCCACTGGCGCAGTATGTGTGTACTCAGTCCTCGATCTGGCCCATTAGCGAACCACCGGACGCCGATTTCGGGTCGCCCGCAGGTCGTTGCCCGACGGTGAGGGCAGCTGAGAGCGCGCTGGCGAGCGCCAGGATTGCGGCGATCCACAGTACGACGCGTACCGTGGCCACCAGCGAATGCCTGACAATCGAACGGGCAAGTTCCTGCTCCGGGCCGGTAAGACCCGCAGGCATTGACGGAATGGCGAACGCGCCGCGTGCGGCGTGCACCGCCTGAGCTACGGCGTCTGAGGCCTGCGCCGCCGCGAGGTGCTGATCCAGCGAGCGGCTGAAAACGCCGAGGGCGAGGCTGCCGAGCACCGCGATCATCAGAAGACTGCCCACGGAGGCGACGGCATTGTTGATTCCGGAGGCAACTCCAGTTCGATTTTCCGGCACGGCATTGAGCACGGTCGCTGTGAGCGGCGCAACGGTGATGGCCATTCCGAAGCCCAGCAGCGTCATGGACAGCAGCGTGGTCCAGTAGGGGCCGCCACCCGACAGGGACAGGAAGCCCAACGCCGTGAGCGCCGGCCCGATGATGAGCGGGCCGCGCGCGCCAAATCGATCGAGCAGCCCGCCTGACCAGCGTGACAAAACTCCCAGGATCAGCGTGAATGGCAGGTACGCAGCGCCGGCGGCGGTGGCGGAATGACCGCGAGCCTGTATCAGGAGAAACGGCAGGAAGAAAAACGCGGCGCCGATAGCGCCGTAGAGCAGCAGCGTAAGCAGATTGACTCCGGAGAAGATGCGCGAGCGGAACAGCTCGAGAGGCATCATGGGCCAGCGGCTGTCGCGTTCGGCGAAGACGAAACCGACGAGCAACGTCACTCCCGCTGCCAGGGAGATGATCACTGCCGCCTGCTGCCACCCGAACTGAGAGGAACTGATTAACGCGTGCACGAGACACCCAAGCCCTGCGAATACCAGCACGGCTCCTCGCCAGTCGATGACCGGTGACGCATTTGCATCGCGACTCTCGGGTACCTTGGCCAGGGTGATCCAAACAGTGGGAATCGCCAACAGCGGATTGATCAGAAAGATTGCGCGCCAGGACGCGTGATCCACCAGCGAGCCGCCCAGCAGCGGGGCTGCTCCTGCGGCGATGGCGGTCGCCCCCGACCAGACGCCGATGGCCGCTCCCCGTTCCTTCTCACCGAAGGACGCGCCAATCAGCGCCAGCGAGCAGGGGATCAGCAGCGCGGCTCCCGTTCCCGAAACGGCTCGAGCGGCGACCAATACCGGCACACTCGCGGACAATCCGCACCCGAGCGATGCAACGGCGAAGACCGTCACTCCGATCAGGAAAATCCGCCGGCGACCGAACTGGTCGGCTGCCGCGCCGCCGACCAGCAGCAGGGCGGACATGCACAGCGTGTAAGCGTTGATCACCCATTGCATCGCAGGAAGTGTGGTCTGCAGGTCGCTCTCGATCCGCGGGAGCGCCACATTGACCACGGATTCGTCGACGAACGCCAGTGTCGACCCCAGCACGGCCGCCGCCAAAACCCACGATTTGCGGGCGGCGCACGCGGGCACGCTCGGGCTCGAGCGGATTGCCCCTGCGTCGCATGGAAATGCCCTCGGATTGCCCAATCAGTGCGCTTTGCTGAAAATGACCGCTCGACGTCGCTCAAGGTCGCGCGACAACGCAGTCTTTTACCGTCCTCGAATCTTGACCGCAACAGACTACCGGCCCCTGCTGGACAGAAAGGCTACCAACGATGGCAGTTTCGAACTCTCACGGGTCAGCAGCGGCGATCGAAGTCAGATCGATCGACTACGTACCCGACGCAGAGCGGCACGGCGGGCTCATGAGTCAATTCACACTGTGGGTCGCAGCCAATCTCCAGATCACTGCGATCGTAACCGGGGCTCTGGCAGTGGTATTCGGCGGCGACGTGTTCTGGTCGTTGATCGCGCTCCTGTCAGGTCAGCTGATCGGCGGTGCAGTCATGGCTCTCCATGCGGCACAGGGCCCCCAGCTCGGTCTGCCACAGATGATTTCCTCGCGCGTGCAATTTGGCATCTATGGCGCAATGATACCCATCGTAGCGGTGTGCCTGATGTACGTCGGCTTCTCCGCCAGTGGCTGCGTACTTGCCGGACAGGCAATAGGTCAACTACTCGGGGTCGATGACGGTCTCGGCATCGTAATCTTCAGTTGCTTTATCGTAGTCGTGACACTGTTTGGCTATCGAGCCATTCACGGGCTCGGGCGGCTGGCGAGCGTCGTCGGCACTGTCGCGTTCCTGTACATGTTCAGCAGGCTGTTTGCGACCCACGATCTCGCCGCCCTGTTGGCGGAGCGTCATTTCTCGTTGAGTCAATTTCTGCTGGCGATGTCCCTGTCGGCGTCCTGGCAGATCGCCTACGGTCCGTATGTCGCTGACTATTCCCGCTATCTGCCGCGCGACACGTCGGTCGGGCGCGTATTCACAGCCGTAGGGCTCGGATCCGTGATCGGCTCACAGGTATCGATGACGTTCGGGGTGTTCGCCGCGGCACTGGCCGGTAAGCAGTTCGAGCACCACGAGGTCGCCTATATCGTGAGTCTCGGGTCAACGGGCGTCGCGGCAGGCTTGCTATATTTCAGCATCGCTTTCGGCAAGGTCACAGTGACTTCCTTGAACGCCTATGGCAGTTTCATGTCGTTGGCGACAATGGTAAGCGGTTTTCGCAAGGGCCTGCGCATCCCGGTGCGGCACCGGTTTTTCTACATTGTCGCGATGGTCGGCGTGTCCGCACTACTCGCGCTGACCGGCCGTCATTCCTTCCTCAAGGCGTTCCAGGCCTTTATTCTGTGCCTGCTCGCGGTGTTCACGCCGTGGAGTGCGATCAACCTGGTCGACTACTATTGCTTCACCCGGTCACGCTACGATGTGCCGGCGCTGTCGGATCCCGATGGGCGTTACGGCCGGTGGAACAGAACCGGCATTGCGATCTACCTGATCGGCATCCTGGTGCAGATTCCTTTCCTGGCGACATCGTTCTACACAGGCCCGCTGGTCGAGCCGCTCGGAGGCGTGGATATCTCGTGGATTTTGGGGCTGATTGTGCCCGGCATCCTTTACTACTCATTGGGGCAGGCGTCGCGGCGACGCGCTCCGTCACGGCTGATCCTGCCCACCGATGGAGTTTCGATGGCCGACCACGCTGCGCAGGCGCCTGTCAGGTAGACATTCGCGCTGAGACCTCTCAGACCAGCGCGGCCGCCTCCTTTGCCGTCACCAGCGTCCCGAGCTTGCCGAGCTCGTGCAGGTCGCCGAACGCCTCGATGCGGATCGATTGATCGATGCCACCGACCCGCACGGGGGCGAAGCCGCTCGCCTTGATGAGATCCGCAACGGCATTCCCCGCGTCGCGGTCGTCGCTCGCATAAAAGAGGACATTGGGCTCGGGGGAACGACGCGCACCGGATTTCAGGGAACCGGCTGTGAGCGTGCCGAAGGCCTTGACGAACCTGGCTCCGGGGGGAAGCAGTGCCGCGAGAATCTGCCCGGACGACTGGTCCTGGGGAATGATCTTCCTGAATCCGCCGGAGCCATCAGGCGCAATGGCATTCGACGGATCAACGATAATTTTGCCAGGTAGCTTACTGCGATACTCCTTGAGAAGCTCCTGTATCGCGTCGAAGTAGACCGCGAAGATGAGGATATCGGCTTCATCGATGGCGGCTGCAATCGAGAGCGCGCGCGCCTTGCCATCCGAACTCCTGGCGAATTCCTGCGCCTTGGTGGGGCCGCGATCCGCGACGATCACTTGCTGGCCGCCGGCGATCAGATTGAGCGCGACCTGTTTGCCGATGTTCCCGAGTCCGATGATTGCGGGCTTCATGTCGCTCCACTCCTTCGTTCCTGCGCCGCGCAGCGCACATCCTGACGCGTGCTGATCATAGCCGGCCGATCGCGGTGGAAAAAGCCGGAGAACCTGAGCTCACGCTCGCGATTGGGATCTTCAGCCGCCGCGCGGCTGCCGTTCGATGTTACCGGAGTGTCACTGCGACACGGCTATCATGGTGGCGCCCCAAGGATCTGCGAGGAACGTGTCATGGAACTGCGGCGCGAGAATGCGGATGCGAAGCAGGCTATACGGACCGCAACTGGAAGCAGGGCTCCTGCAGAACAACCGCCCGCGATCGGTGACCCCGATTGCGACCGCTTTCCGGCTGCAGACGCTGCAAGCGACTACGGTTGCGTCGACTGGTACCAGTACTGGCCGCAGTCATCCGCGCGCTCAGTGGATGGCGCTACTGCAGGCCACCGCGAACCGATGTGATTCGCTGAGTGTTGAAGCCGAGCCAGTGCATTCGTCCCGCGTAGCGGGCGTGCTCGACCTTGATGCAACGATCCATGACGACTGACAGGCCGCCTTCTTCGGCGATGCGCGCGCCTTGCTCGTTGATGACCGTGAATTGACACCAGAGGCACTTGGCGCCGATCGCAACGGCTTCCCGCGCGATGCCGGGCAGCGCCGCCGGCGCGCGGAAGACATTGACGATATCCACGGCAATCGGCACGTCCTGCAGACTGGCAAAGCTGCGCTCGCCAAGGATTTCCGGCTCGCGCGGATTGACAGGAATCACGCGGTAGCCGTGCCGCTGCAGGTAGAACCCGACGAAGTTGCTGGCGCGCAGCGGGTTGCCCGACAAGCCCACGATCGCGATGGTTTTGGCGTCCAGCAGCACCCGCTGGATCGTCAGCGGATCCTGGTAGCGTGCGAGGTCGAACGTCATTGCGCGCCCTCCAGGGATCCCGATGAACGGGCGCGCGCGAAGCCCTGCTCGAGGTCCCAGATCAGATCGTCGGCGTCCTCGATACCGACGGAGAGTCGGATGGTCCCCGGGCCGACACCGGCCGCCCTGAGCTCCTGCTCGTCGAGCTGCCGGTGCGTCGTGCTCGCCGGATGGATCACGAGGCTCTTCGCATCGCCCACGTTCGCGAGGTGCGACCACAGGGAAACACCACGAATGAAGTCCTGTCCTGCCTCGCGCCCGCCGCGGATATCGAACGAGAACACTGCGCCCGCACCACGCGGCAGGTACTTTCCCGCGAGCGAACGGTACTGACTGGTGCGCAGGCCGGGGTACCTCACGTTCGATGCGAGCTCGTGTGACTCGAGGTAGCGGGCGATCGTGAGGGCGTTCTCGACGTGGCGAGCCATCCGCAACGACAGCGTCTCGAGTCCCTGCAGGAACAGGAACGCGTTGAAGGGGCTCAGGCAGCCGCCCAGATCGCGCAACGTCTCCGCCCGCAGCTTCATGAGGTAGCCGTAGGTGCCGAAGGTCTCGTGGAACTGCAGGCCGTGATAGGCCGGCGAGGGCTCGGCGATCACCGGGAAGCGGCCGTTTGACCAGTTGAACTGCCCGGAATCCACCACCACGCCGCCGATGCTGGTGCCATGGCCGCCGATGTATTTGGTCGCCGAGTGCAGCACGATGTCCGCGCCCCACTCGATGGGGCGGCACAGATACGGGGTCGCGAACGTGTTGTCGACGAGCAGCGGCAGACCGTGCTGGTGCGCGACGGCCGCGATCGCCTCGATGTCGAGCACGTTGCCGCCGGGGTTGCCGATCGTTTCCCCAAAAAACGCCTTGGTGTTGTTGCGAATTGCGGCCTTCCATGCGCCGAGGTCGTCGGGATCGACCCACGTCAGCTCCACACTCATCTTGCGCAGCACGTGCTTGAACTGATTCACGGTGCCGCCGTAGAGCGCCGCTGACGACACGACATGGTCGCCCGGTGTGAGCAGCGTGAAGAGCGCCGCGGCCTGCGCGGCCAACCCACTGGCGAACGCTACCGCGCCGCATCCACCCTCCAGGCTGGCGATGCGCTCTTCGAACACCGCCAGTGTCGGGTTCATGATCCTCGTGTAGGTATTGCCATACTCCTGGAGGTTGAAGTACGCGGCGGCCGCAGCCGGGTCTTCGAAGACGTAGCTCGTGGTCTGAAAAATCGGCACCGCACGCGCACCGGTATTTGGGTCCGGGCGCTGTCCTGCGTGAACCTGGCGGGTTTCGAACCCGAATCGACGTGACGCTTCCACGGACGCGGCTCCCGGTGACGCGATGGACTGCGCGATCATAGGCCTCTGCTGCGTTGCCTCCAATCGCGTCAAATCGCGGCCTTATGAGCTTATAACCGGCAGGTCACCGAGCCCGGTCGATGCCGCTTGTACCACCGGCTACGCACGGGTAGTCTCGATCGCTCCACATGCGTGCGAAGGCTGCCCATAAGGTCTTCCACATCAGCGAGGAGGCAGAACAATGGCTCAGGACAATATCAACAACGGTGTCAACCTCGAGGCGCTGCTGGCCGCACGGGAAGCGCTGAGGAATGCACCCGCGGCCGCCCAGTTCACCTGGCGCGCATCCTGCAAGTGGCAGAGCGGCACCCATGCCACCTCGACAGTCCAGGGATTCCATGGGCTCGGGGACGAGCAGTCGCATAAGACCGAATTCTCGTTCGAGACCGATCACCCCGAGATTTTCGCCTCCGAGGACCACGGTGCGACCCCGGTCGAGATGGTGCTGGTCGGACTCGCGAGCTGCCTGACGGCGGGCGTGGCCACGGTAGCGCAGAACCGCGGCATACAGCTGCGCTCCGTGGAGGCGAAGCTCGAGGGCAAGATGAATCTCTACGGCATCCTCGGCATCGACAGCGAGGTACGCAACGGCTACGACGACATCAAGGTCACCTTCCATATCGACGCCGACGCGTCGAAGAAAGACATCGAGGCGTTGGTTGCACAGTCGCAAAAACGCTCGGCTGTGTACGACATCGTGACCAATCCGACCAACGTAACTGTCGAGGTCGTCTAGCGGGAACCCGGCAGCCGCGACGGGGGTCGCCATCGAACAGTTCACGACGGTCGTGATCGGCGCCGGTCACGCCGGACTCGCGATCAGCCGTGTTCTCAGCGAGCACTCGATCGATCATGTCGTGCTCGAGCGAGGCGAGGTGGCGAACTCCTGGCGGTGCGAGCGGTGGGATTCGCTGCGCCTGCTGACACCCAACTGGCAGAGCCGGCTGCCCGGCTACCCATACGACGGCGCCGATCCCGACGGCTTCATGACGATGGCTGAGGTCGTGCAGCGCATCTCGCGATTTGCTGCGGCGAGCTCGGCCCCCGTGCGCACGCACACGACCGTCACGTCCCTCAGGCGCATCGATGGCGGTTATCGCGTCGCGACCGACAGCGGCGAATTCCGCTGCCGCAGCGTGGTGCTTGCGAGCGGCGCGGCAAATACTCCGCGGGTGCCGAAAGTGCGCTCGGCAGTGCCGCAGCAAATCGAGTGCGTCACCGCCTTCGACTATCGCAATCCAGACAAGCTGCCGCCCGGTGGTGTGCTCGTCGTTGGCGCCTCGGCCACGGGTGTGCAGCTCGCTGATGAGATCCAGCGCTCGGGCCGGCCCGTGACGCTCTCGGTCGGCGAGCACGTGCGGCTGCCACGGACCTACCGTGGCCGGGACGTGCTGTGGTGGATGGATCGTTCCGGGGTCTGGAGCCAGCGCTACAACGAGATCGAGGATCTCGAGCGCGCCCGCCGGCTCCCCTCGCCTCAGCTCGTGGGCACGCCCGAACACGCGACTCTTGACCTGAACGTGCTGCGAGCTGCAGGAGTCGGGATCGTCGGGCGGTTGGCCGCTATACGTGACGGACGCGCGCTGTTCTCGGGAGGGCTCGCCAATCAGTTCGCGCTGGCCGACCTCAAGATGGACCGGTTGCTCGATACGTTCGACCTCTGGGCCTGCAACAACGCGCCGGATGCCGAGGTCGGACCCCCGGAGCGTTTCGCGCCGACCCGCGTACCGGCCGCGCCGCGGCTATCGCTCGACCTGCGCGGCGGCGAGATCCGCTCGATCGTGTGGGCCACAGGGTTTGGTCCCGACTATGGCTGGCTCGACGTGCCGGTCGTCAATCAGCAGGGTGAGCTGCGCCACGACGGTGGCGTCGTCGTTGGTGCTCCCGGAATGTATGCGATCGGATTGCCGGTGTTGCGGCGCCGCAAGTCGACGTTCATCCTCGGCGCGGAGGACGACGCCCGCGATCTCGTCGGGCACCTCGCGCGCTACCTCGCGAACTCCTCGCTATACCAGCCGCAGGCGGCCGAAGAGTAGTGACTTCACCGCATCGAGGAGGAGGGCAAAGAGCGCAGCTTCAAGGAGAATCGCACCGATGAGGGACCAGAGCAGGGCGTGGATCAGCATTCCACGCCCGGCGAGTACCGCGATGATGGCTAAGTCGAGAATCGAGGAGAGCACTATCCCAAGGCTCGGTCGCGAGCTCCAAAGGTGTTGGCGATCGCGCACAACGTAGCAGGCACCGCGACCATCGAGCCGCTGAAGATGGCGAGATTACGCACCACGCGCAGCACCGCCTGCTCCTGAGTACTCGGCGCGCGGGCGACACTCACGAGCTGTGCCGTCCTTCCGAACTTGGTGCGCACGCCGGTCGCGGTGACCTCGGCAAGCGCTTCACCTCTGCGCACGAGGGCTGCAGCAGGATCGCTGCCTCGAGCATCCAGGGCACCGGCGCCCAGAATTTCGCGAGCGCCAGCCGCCAGCGCGGCAATTCGGTCTCGGGCATCGAATTGCTGCCGTAGGCCTGCAGTCGGGCCAGCGCTTCTGCGTTGGTGAGTCCGCGGGGATGCGAGCCGGGCGCCGGTGGGACGACGTGCGCCGAAGCGAACGGTCGAGCTTCCTGTTGCGGCCCCATCCCTCAAGACTAACTGAGATTTGCCGGGTCAGCCGTTCGGCGTGTGGCTGGGCATGCGCGTGCGCCTGTGACAAGCGCGACCGCCGGATCTCTGCGCCGGCAGCCTCGCGGGCTAACCGTGAGGGGCATGTCAGTCATCATCGGGGTCGGTCCGCGGCCGCTTGTCGTTGAGGAAGTGGGTCGCATCGAGCGGCGCTGCAATCGTCCGGAAGGTGAGCGGCGTCTGCGTGAAGTCAAAACAATCCGACAGGTCATCGGCCGCAGCGTCCGCATAGCCGAGCGACGGGAGGCTGAACGTCGTCTCGATGAATTTCAGGATGCTGCCGAAGTTGTGGGTGACGTGCGAGATGTACGCGGCCTTCGCGTAGGGTGACACTACGATTAGCGGCACGCGGAAGCCGTAGACGTAGCCGGATCCCCAGCTGACAGCGTCGTTGACGACCGTTGGCGCGACGTGATCGTACCAGCCTCCCCAGTCGTCCCAGGTGATGATGATGGCGGTGTTCGCCCAGTAGCTGCTGTTGCCGATGGCGTTGACGATCGAGGCGACCCAGGAGGGCCCGCTGCCGTCGCTGACGTTCGGGTGATCGGAGGCGGCACCGTCGGGAATCACCCAGGTGACCTGCGCCAGCCGGCCGCTGGCGATATCGGTCAGGACCTTCGTCTGCGGGATGATGACGCTGGCGGTCCATTCGGGACCGGTGCAGGTGAGCGTGCCGTTGACCTTCTGCTCCCGGCAGATGTGCTCGATGGCGACCGGCCCCGTCCAGATGGAACCGGCGGAGGGGGCGTAGTAGCGCCAGGTTACGTCATTGTTTCCGAGCAGATCGGTGAGCGTCGGGTGCTCGAAGCATGGATACTGCGGGGGTTGTGCGGACTCGCTGCCGTGGGCGTCGATCATTGCAACGGTGTTCGTCGAGGGTGCAATGCATCCGGCCAAGTTCAGGTTCCGTGCCGGATTCTCGGCGGCGAACAACGGGCTCGATGCCGTGGGAGCCGAGGTCCCGGCGATGATGAACTGGTGAGCCGGGAAGCTCGGGCCCTCGTTGGTCTGAAACATGCGGTCGCCGAAAGTGTAGGTCTCGGCCAGCGTGAAGTAGGGCGTCACATCGGAGCGGACGACGTACTTGAACTGGGCATTCGGTGGGCAGTTCGCCGCCGGAGTGCATGCGACCCGGTCCGCGCCGTCCATCTTGCCGCCGTCGTACATCGCCACGAATGCCGAATGAGCGTGGCTCAGGTCGTAAGTCTGCGGATTCGAGCCTGACGTCCCGAGATCGATGGCGCTGAGCGTGATCGTCTGGCCTTTCGAGTTCACGCCGCTGCTTGCGATGTCCGCGCCGCGCGAGATGAGGACCGGGTCCTGGAACAGATTGTCGGGGGTACGGTTCTCCTGAAAGATGATCACGATGTGCTGGATGTGGGTGCCCGGCCCGGAACTCCCGCCGCTGCCGCCGCCGCCACCGCAGGCGCCGAGCGTGAGCAGCGTCACCGTGCACACGCACGCACCGCAGGAAACCAACAGGGGGCGTTGAGGCCTCACCGCGAAGACTCCTTGAAAGCGCCGCAACCGTCTCGGATCCGTGGAACGGTCACAACAGTGTAGAGTCTACCCAACAGGCCATTGCAGCACCCAGCGGCCCGCGAGTGAAGTCGGGCTGTTCGCGAGCCGTCCTACTCCAGCATATCGGCTTACTGTTGCGATCCTACCGTGTTGTCGCCGCTGTAATAACGAGTTATAATTACATCGTGAAAGTCCCTCTGCGGCGTATTGGCAACTCTCTCGGGGTTCTGCTGCCGAAGGCGACTCTTGACGCATGGGGCTTGAGCGAAGGCGATGCGCTGGACCTCACCGAACGCGGCCTTCGCCCCCCGCGGAGAGGGGGTTTCTCACATCAGGAATTGGACGAGCTCAGGCGGTCCATCTCGCTCGCAATCGTACGACGGTTCATGCCGCGCGAGATACGCGCTCAGATCCTCGCAAACCTCCACCGGTGGGAACGGCAGGGCGTCTGGGGTGCGGCTTACAAAGAATGGCGAGACATTGCGGAGGGTAAAGACGACGGAGAGCTTTTTGCAGCGATGCTCGGACGCGACGAGAACGCGGTCAGACTTCGGCAATCGGCGCCATTCGTCGGATTACTTCCGAAAGGGGAAGTGAGACAACTGAATGAAGAAGCAGCAGGTTGATCATGTGCTGCACGCTGCGGGCCGCATCACTGGCGAAAGGCAGTTCATCATCATTGGTAGTCAGTCTCTCCACGGTAAGTGCCCCGATGTTCCTGACGAGATCCTCACCTCGTTTGAGGTGGATCTGATCGCGTCGAAACATGCAGATCGAACCGAATGGCTGAATGTGATTGGCGTCGACTCACCGTTTCACGTGACTTTTGGTTACTACGCGGATCCGGTTGATGTGAGCGCTGCGACCCTTCCAAGAGGCTGGAAGGGACGGTTGGTGAACTTGCCTCCTGGCGAGACCGAGGGTGTGAAAGGACTGTGTCTGGAGCCCCACGACCTTGCCATCGCAAAGTATGCCGCCGCACGCGCGAAGGACCTGATATTCACGCATGAGCTTGCTCGTCGCGGAATAGTTTCCGAGGAGCGACTGCTATTGTTGCTCGACCAAACCCCGGTCGACGGAGAGCTGCGTGAGCGAATCCGTGACCAGATCACCCGCGACTTTCACGCCGAGCGAGGTCTCGAGAACCGTGCACCTGAGGAGCTGCCGCCGACGGCCAGCGCGGTCGATGAGTTGGATGACGACACGCCTGAGTCGTGATTCCCGCGCGAGCGGATTGGTCGCCTCTAGACCCCGCTTACTCGCTGCAGCTTGGCCCTGATTACTTCGCCAGTGGGCGCTTCGATGCGGCCGTCCTTGAGTGTGTTCGCCTGCGGATTCACGCCGTCGAAATCGAGCGGCACACCGAGCTCCCTCGGATAGTGCGCGCTGCAGCCCTCGGGGCTCAGCTGCAGCCGCTGCTGGCCGACCGAATAGGTGCTGCCGCGCGGGTGGAGCTTGCACTCGCCATCTCCCGATGCCGCTTGGTACCGCAACGTGCCCTCGATGCCGCCGTCGTCTCGCACGCGGCTGATGCTCAGACTGACGACACGCAGCAGCTCTTTGCCCGAGGCATCGACATATTCGCCGCGCCAGGTGCCCGATAGATCCTGCCGGGCGGGCGCGGTTGCCGCGGCGAGCGTTGGGCCCGCCGGGGGCACGACTGTCGCGGCGCTCACGTCTGCTGACGGCGCCGCCGCTGGTTCGGCCGCTGAACTCGGGACCGCGGGCGGCGGCGCAGCAGGTTCGGTGGATGTCAGCGTCTGCGTCTCCGGCGACGCTTGCGCGTGCGTGGACGCACCCCGCAGCGTCGCCGGCAGCCGCTCCGTGTGGTGGACCAGCGTGCCGAGCACGAGCATCGCGACCAGCGCCGCCGCGATGACCGCGCGGCCGGCTCGCAGGCGTTGCAGCAGACCCGGCAGTGCTCCACGCAACCCTTGCGCCGCAGGAGACGGTGTCGGAGATCGTGGTGTGGAATTGTCGCTCAGCCTCGCGGTGACCGGCGTTGCGGCAGGCGCAACATTCGCTGCCACCGCTGGCGAGGTAGTGGCCGCCGGTGATGGCGGCGACCGGGGAGGGTACAACTCTTGCCGCAGCGTCCCTGCGGAGTAGTCGAACGCCATCGAGTCCTCTGGTTCGCGGCGAGTCGTGGACGCGTACTCGAATACCATCGTGCCGCCCGGCGCGCGATTGGCGACCGAATCCCCACTCATCGACGGCGAGTACTCGAGCGCCACCGTGCTGCTCGGATCCACGCGCGGTGCGACCGCATTGGGTGCGCGTATATCCGGCAGCGCGCTCATGAAGTCTTCCGCGCTCTGGAAACGCGCGTCGGGGTCTTTGGCGAGCGAGCGCATCACGGCGTCCACGATCGGCTGCGGAATACCGTAACGGTAGACTGTCGGTGGCTCCGGCAGCTCGTTCACATGGGCGTTCAGCACCAGGTACTCGGCCTTGCCGCGGGCATTGAACGGCCGCTGCCCGCTCAGGAGCTCGTAGAGGGTGATCCCGAGGGCGTACACGTCGGTGCGGCAATCGACGGCGCGACCGAGAATCTGCTCGGGCGCCATGTAGAGCGGGCTGCCGATGCTGGTGCTGCTGACCTTGGTCGCGCCCGTCACGCCCTGCCGCCTGGCAATGCCGAAATCCATTACCTTGACGACGTCGTCCCTGGTGACCATCAGGTTGCCCGGCTTGAGATCGCGATGGATGATGCCGGCGCGATGCGCGGCTGCGACCCCACGTAACGCCTGCTTGAAGATCGGTATGGCCTCGTGCGCCCGGATCGGCCCGCGCCGCCGGATCAACTGCTCCAGGCTCTCCCCGTCGATGAACTCCATCACCGCGACGGGTGCGCCGTCGTGGATGAAGTAGTCGAAGAGCAGCGCGACGTTCGGGTGATTGAGCGCGCCTTGTATGCGCGCTTCCTGACGAAAGCGCTCGACGAAGTCAGGGTCGCTGCGGGCCTCGACGCTCATCACTTTGATCGCGACCGGCCGGTCGAGATTCACGTCGAGCGCCTTGTAAACGACGCCCATCGCACCGCGACCGACGAGTTCCAAAACGCGATAGTGGTCTATGAGCTCGCCGATCATGGTCGATACCGAGGACTCCCCTGCGCGGCAGCAGCTTGCCGCGCGCTCACTGCGCCTGGCGGATTGCTTCCAGCGCGCCCGGGTACTGAGCCGCGCTGCCATCGGCAATCAAGGTCGGGTGCGCCCCGGGGCCGCTCGGCGGTCCGTTCGGCCCCATGCTCTTGGAGGCCGCTTGCATCGCCTCAAGGACCTGGGCCTCCTGCTCGTTCTCCATGGCGTTGAGATCGTTGAGCCCAATACGCGTCCGCAAGCCCTCGGGGCAGTCGGATGATCGGCTCAGCTCGACCACCACCGGGATCATCCAGTCGTCATTGCTCATTCCGCCGGTGCGCTTGATGTAATCGTCGGCGCTTAACGAGCAGTGGCCGTTGGCGGTGCCTGACGGAACGTCGAGCGGCTGTACGACCTGAAAGAACACGTGATTGGGCCTGAGCGCCGGCGGAGTGCTCTGAGTCGTTAGAGTCACCGGCGTCGCTGCAGCGGCCTGTTGCTCCTGCAGCTGAACTTTGATCTGGCCGTTGAGCTGCGCCTTGACTTGCGGCGTGATGGCCGGCGGCAGGGCTACCGGCGCGGACGGCATACCGCTCGATGGCGGCGCCGGCGGTGCATCGCTCGGTTGCGGAGCGGGCGTCGCGTCGTCGAGTTGTGCGGTGGGCAACGCCTCGCTCGAATCCGGAGCTGGCGCCCCGGGAGTGCCCTGTGGTGCCGGCTCCGATGGCGGCGCGACGGTCTGCGCCTGATAGGCCGTTTGCATGCTCTGAGCGATGATGTAGTCGGTCATCCACAGATCCGGGCTCGTGTACACCGGATACGGCGTGAATAGGGAGCCGTACATCGGGTACCACGGCTGCACCTGCCAACCCCACGTATAGCTGACCGGACGCGGCCAGGCGGTAAGCGCCCACGCGTAGTAGACCCCCGGGTATCGCACCGCCGGCACGAACGTCTCGTACGCGAACGCTCTGCCGAATTGGTGCCAGACATGGCGCTGGTAGACGTGCGCATACAGGACGTGTCCGCCGCTGACGAAGGTGCGGCTCAT
This sequence comes from Steroidobacteraceae bacterium, assembly GCA_036008385.1. Taxonomy (GTDB): domain Bacteria; phylum Pseudomonadota; class Gammaproteobacteria; order Steroidobacterales; family Steroidobacteraceae; genus 13-2-20CM-66-19. Next base: position 128,344 of record DASYNX010000102.1, on the reverse strand, counting down.
GAGACCCGGCCGAATAGTGCGCTCGACTGTGCCGCTGAGCGTGTTGCCGTAACGAACGACGCGCACCGGGCCCCCGGCGAGACCGCGGGAGACCTGGTGCACTCGGCCGCCATCGGCGGGATGGGTTTCGCCCATCACGCTCCCACCTGCCGCGCGCCGCTCCGTGTTGCTGCGACCGGCCATCTCCCAGTGATCGTTCACGACCGGGTGCTCGCGCACATGAGAAGCCTCGCGGCCTGCAGCGGCATGGACGCTCTGCGCGTGCGCCGGATAAGTACGGTGGCTCGGTCGCGCCTCGGCCTCTCGCCGCACGGGCTGCCGCGCCCCCTCGGAGGGCCGGTGCTCATGCCTCTCCCGCGAGTCTTCGCCCCGCGCATCGACCGGGGCGATACCGGCAATGCTGGCGAGGGCCATCAAAGCGAGAGTCGCATAGGCCCTACGATCCGAACTCCACATAATGTCACTCCAGATGCCGCGGGCCTTAGTTGGCGCCGCCCTGGAAGGATGTAGCGGATGACTCTAGCGCGCGGAGTACGTAGCGGTGCGAACTGTGTCGCGGAACGGGGGGCAGCTGCGGAGCTTTGAGAACCGCAGCACACTCCCGCCGCGATCGATCTCTGAAGGCGCGCGAGGAGGTTGTCTCCTCTGCCTTGATCGTCGACAAGTGTTCCGGCACCGGGAGGACTTCAATGCGCGCCATATCCGCATCGGAAGCGTTTTATGCGTCCCGGGAAGATTGGTCACCAGCATGAGCCAGGACGGGGGAATTACTGGGATTGTCATAAGATCTACCTGAATGTAGCTACCTACCTCACGGTCAGGGGACGCTATGAAAGTTTTGACGTGACGACCCGGCGGGCACTGAAAATCGCAGGGCTGATTGTTGCTGTCGCGCTCGTGTTGGGCGCCGGACTGTTCACTGCGGTTCGCTGGGAGGGCTCAAGTGCTCGCGAAGACGCGCCGGCGCTTGAAGCCGATGTCGCGCAGTGGCTGTTGCATTACACCGTACCCGCAAGTTTTCGAGCCGCCAAAAATCCGCTGGATGGTGCCTCCGGAAGCGCGGAAGTTGCGGCGGGCCACGCGGTCTACACCCAGAAATGTGCGATTTGCCATGCCTATGATGGGGACGGCAAGAGCGAGATTGGGAGCGGGCAGTATCCACGGCCTCCGGACCTACGCAGCGCATCAGTGCAGAACATGACCGATGGCGAGGTGTTCTATCACCTGAAGAACGGTATTCGACATACTGGAATGCCCGCGTGGTCTCTCCCGGATCGGCAACTCTGGCAGGTGACCGCCTACCTGCGCCATTTGCCGCACGTCGCCGCGTTCTCACCGGCGTCTACGACTGAGGCGACCGTGCCCGCAGCAACTGCTCATTACGTGGGTTCGGCCGCTTGTCGCAGTTGTCATACTGGGATTTACGATCGCTGGCAAAAAACCCTGATGGCAAACGTGGTTCGGGATCCACACACCCACCCCGACGCGATCATTCCGGACCTCTCAAAACCCGATCCGCTACTCACCTTCACCAAGGATGACATCGCGCTCGTCTATGGCAGTAAATGGAAGCAGCGTTACTTCAAGAAAGTCGGAGATGACTATTTTGTCCTGCCGGCGCAATGGGACGTCTCGCACAAGATCTGGCGCGCCTACTTTGTTAAGAACGGTAGCGACTGGTGGGCACCGCTGTACCCACCCGATAACATGCAAAGGCCCACAGGGCCGCTATGCGATGGCTGCCACTCGGTGAACTACAATATTGAAACCAAGACGGTGACGGAGTGGAACGTCGGATGCGAGCGCTGCCACGGTCCCGGCAGTGACCACGCGGCGCATCCGGGTACCGTGCATGTCATCAACCCCGCCAAGCTCGACTATGTGCAGGCATCCGACACCTGCATTCAGTGCCATTCCCAGGGTCAACCGCTCACGAATCCGATCAAAGGAAAATACTACGATTGGCCGGTGGGTTTCTCCATGGGCAAGCGGCTTGTGGATTTCTGGAAGCTCGAGGATCACAAGCTCGGCGAGCTTTCCTTCACCCATTTCCCGGATGGGACCGCGCACAAGAATCGTATGCAGGGCAACGATTTCGTGCAGAGCCTAATGTACACACGCGGGGTCACGTGTTTCAGCTGCCATGATCCGCACGGCACCGACAACAATGCGATGCTGATCAAACCGGTACACGAGCTGTGCCTGAACTGCCACGGCCCGAATACGCAGAATGGTCCGCATGCACCCACGATTGAGGCGCACACCCACCATGCGGCGGGCAGTGCGGGCAGCGAATGTGTGGCCTGCCACATGCCCAAAATTGCACAGACCGTTGCCGACATCAACGTGCGCGCTCATACGTTCAAGTTCATTACGCCGGCAGAGAGCGATACATTTAAAATTCCGAACGCATGCAACATCTGCCACGCCGACAAGACAACCGCCTGGGCGACGGAAGCACTAAAAAGTTGGGGAGACAGGTCGCCTTGGCGGATGGCACAGTCAGCTCCGCCACCAGCCGAAGCTCATCAAGCAGCGCAGCACTAGACTCGCGCCAGTTGGCATATCTCGGAACGCTGCCGATCGGGTCGCGCTCGAGGAATTCGAGATGACTTTGCTTGCTTCGCTGCCAGCTGGAAACCGTCTCGAAGGTCTCGATGTAAGACCGTCTTAAATCAGGTCCTTACGGAGGTCGAGAAGTGCTTGTCTCCGTTTCACCGAGAAGGTGGGAAACCGCTTTGTCGAGGGCTGACCGCCAGCGCACGGCGCATCTCGCAAACTTTCTGCGCTGAAATTATCGCCTGGGAGGCGGGGCTGAGGCGGCAGGATCTCCGACGGGTGCGGAACCCGAATTCGCATCAACCTCCTTCAAGCGACTTGGCTGCAATTCACCGGCACGCTCAAGCACCGGATAGGCGACCGAGCAGATATGCGAATGGATGCGCTTCAAGTCGCGCAGGACGTCCAAATGCAGCGAGCTCGATTCGATGCTCTCCGGGCGTCCTTCCCGCAAGCGCGCGAGATGGCTTTCCGCCGCCGCCAACTCCGCGGCGCGCAGGGTGGCTTTCTCGGTAATTAACTGTCGCGCGATAGTGACGTCGCCGGACATGAACACGCTGAAGGCCAGTTTGAGTTTGTTGAAGACTTCCTGATGGAATGATTCCAGCTCTGCTGCGCCTTCCTTCGAGAAGACCACCTTGCGCTTGATCTTCTTCGCCGCGAGTTCCATCAGATTCTTGTCGATGATATCCCCGACATGCTCCAGGTTGATCGAAAAGGAGATGATTTCCATTGCCCGCTGGCCGTCTGATTGGCTAAGGCTTTCGCGGGTGAGCTTGGTGACGTAAAGCTTCACCGCTTCATCGAGCCGGTCTACGGCATCATCCATGCGGCAGATTTCCGCGACCAGTTTGCGGTCGTCGGTCAGGAGTGCCGTCATCGTCTGGCGCAGCATGCTCTCGATGAGGTCACCGATATGGAGGGTTTCGCGCGCGGCACAGGCGAGCGCCACAGAGGGCGTCGCGAGGGCGGTCTCATCCAGATACAGGGGCGTTGCCGGGTCACTGGGTTTCACCCGCTCCGGCAGGAGGCGCGTCAATAGCGCCGCTAGGCTGTCCAGCGGCAGAATGAAAACAAGCGCCAACGCGACATTGAACGCGGTGTGAAAGTCAGCGGCCATCCGCGATGGATTGGGCTCTAGACGAGCAAGTGCCTCGGCGATCGGGTACAGAAACGGAAACACAAGCGCGCAGCCCACCAGGCGATTGAATAAATTGCCCAACGGCAGCCGGCGGCTGGCGGGATTGTCGCCCCGGCTACCCTCCACAAGTGGATTGATCGCACTGCCGAGATTGGCGCCGAGGATCAGGGCCAGTGCGGCAACCGGGGTGATGAAATGCGAGTAGGCAAGGGACATCACCAGCAGAACCACAGTCACGCTGGAGTGGGCGGCCCAAGTGAGTGCGGCGGCCATCAGAAGGCACAGCAGCGGCTCGCCGGTCATCGCGCCGAGGAGGGTGCGGACGGCCGGCGCGTTTTCCGCCGGCGCCAGGGTGTCGAGCAGGATGTGCAGCGATAGCACCATCAGGCCCACGCCAATAGCCACCCGTCCGAGATCGCGGGTGCGTGTCTGACCGCCGCGCTTGAAGGCGATCACACCGATGAGAAACAGGACCGGCGCCACCGCCGAGACATCGAACGAGAGGATCTGGACGATGAGCGTGGTTCCGACATTCGCGCCCAACATGATCGCAAGAGCGGGGACTAGATCGACCGTGCCGCCGCTGACGAACGAGGCGGTCATCAACCCCGTCGCGGTGCTGCTTTGAAGGAGCGCTGTCACGACCATGCCAGCCACGAACGCCACGTAGCGATTGCGCAGCGCCATTCCCAGGAAGCGTCTTAGGTCGGAGCCAAAGGCGCGCACTATCCCAGTGCGGACCATATGCAGGCCCCACAACAGCAGAGCGACCCCGCCCATCAGATCAAGAAGGATCATGCTTCCCACGGCCTCATCTTACATCCTGGCCGCGGCGCACGGATTCAGGTCCAGCGTCGCTGGCGCGTCGTGTAGTCACACCTTCAAGTGAACTCCTAACGCGCGCGCAGGACGGTGAGCGGCGTCTCGGAACGCGGCAGGGGCTTGCCGAATCGGCGCTCCTTAAGCGCCTCGTCGAACAGATGCTCGCCGGGGGGCTTGTCGCCTTTACGTCGCCTCTGTAACCGCTAGACTCCCCCACAGGAATCACGCCGAAACACGCGGCATGGAAAACACCGGAAAAATAGGCATTTCCTCCGAGCAAACGGCTGGAAAGATCGACCGGCGAGTGTCAGTCGCTCCCATGATGGATTGGACCGACCGTCATTGCCGCTACTTCCTGCGCGGCTTCTCGCCCGAGCTGCTGCTGTACACCGAGATGATCACTGCGGTGGCGATCGTGCGCGGCGACCGCGCGCGACTGCTGGCGTTCGATCCGGAGGAGCATCCCGTCGCACTGCAGCTCGGCGGGAGCGAGCCACGCGAGCTGGCCGCCGCCGCGCGCGCTGGCGAGGAGGCCGGCTACGACGAGGTCAACCTCAACTGCGGTTGTCCGAGCGAGCGCGTGGCGAGCGGCGCCTTCGGCGCCTGCCTCATGAAGGAACCGGCGCGGGTGGCCGACTGCGTCGCTGCCATGCGTGCGGCGGTGCGGGTGCCGGTAACGGTCAAGATGCGCATCGGCGTCGTGAGCGCAGCCGGCGGCGAGGTGGCCCGGGCGGTGGCGCATTTTGACGAGAGCGACTTCGCGGCGCTGTGTGACTTCGTCGCCGGCGTGCGCGCGGCCGGGTGCGCCGTGGCGATCGTGCACGCGCGCCAGGCGGTGCTCGGCGGGCTCTCACCGAAAGACAATCGCGAGATTCCGCCGCTTCGTTACGACGTGGTGCGACGGTTGAAGCGTGCCTTCCCAACACTGCCAGTGGTCGTCAATGGCGGGCTGCGCGAGCCGCGCGCGGTGCTCGAGGCGCTCACCTGGTGCGACGGCGTCATGCTGGGGCGCGAGGCCTATCACCGGCCATTCGTGCTGGCTGAGCTGCATCGGATGTTGCACTCGCAGGACGCCGCGCTGCCAACGCGTGCCGCGCTGGTCGAGCGGATGCAGCGTTACGCTGCGCGGGAGCTCGCCCGGGGCGCACGCCTCGCGCCAATTGTGCGGCACATGCTCGGTCTGTACGCCGGCCAGCCCGGTGCACGGGAGTACCGTCGCACCCTGAGCGAGGGGGCACGGGCGCATGATGCGAGCGCCGAGCTGTTGGGACGTGCGATTCTGGCAGGACTGCCGGCGCAGACCTAGTCAGGTGCAGTCAGGTGCACGCCTGCTCAGGCGCGGGCGTGACAAGTAGCAGCCCCGGGGCGCTTGCGTATAATCGAAGGCGCACTCATGGGCAAGGATATCGAACTCGCCATTCTGTTCGCCGACGTGGTCGGATCGACGCGGCTGTACGACATCATGGGGGATGTACGGGCGCGCCACATGGTGGCGGTCTGCATCGAGGTGATGCGCACTGCCACCGAGCAGCGCCAGGGAACGGTGATCAAGACCATGGGCGATGAGGTCATGGCGACCTTCCCCACCGCGGACGCCGCGCTCAATGCGGCCGCGCAGATGCAGCAGCAGATCTCGACGCACGCACAGCTCAAAGTCGAGGGCCAGCCGGTCGCCATCCGTATCGGATGTCATTTCGGTCCCGTGATGCTGGAGAACCGCGACGTGTTTGGTGCCGCCGTGCACACCGCCAACCGCATGACGAGCCAGGCCAAGGCCGGCCAGATCATCACCACCGCGGCAACGGTGGACAAGCTCTCACCCGAATGGCGTGCCTCGTGTCGGCAGATCGACATCGCGACGCTCAAGGGGCAGGGTAACGAGGTCGCGCTCTACGAGGTCCTGTGGCAGACCGAGGACGTGACCAGCATGGTGCCGGGCATCGCCATCGAAGCACGTCCGGCGCGCGTCATGCGGCTGCGGCTGCGCTGCGACGATCGCGAGCTGCTGGTCGACGAGCGGCACTCGAGCATCACCATCGGGCGTGCCGAGGACAATGACGTGGTGGTCAAGGGCAATCTCATCTCGCGCCTGCACGCGCGCATCGAGATCAACCGTAACAAGTTCGTGCTGATCGATCAGAGCACCAACGGCACCTTCGTGCAGAGCGCCGACGGCGAGGAGTCGTTCGTGCGCCGCGACAGTCTGCAGATCCGGGGTCAGGGAATGATCGGACTCGGGCGCCTGCCCGAGCAGGGCTCTCCGCAGACGATCCGCTTCAGCTGCGAGGAGGGCTGAGCAGCGGCGAGCGGCACGGGCGGCCGCTCAGGCGAGCCGCTGCTCGGTGCTCGCGAGCTCCGCCGTCAGTGCCTGCGGCAGGTGGCTGCCGTAGCGGCTGAGATACTCACGCAGCTCGGCGACTTCCTTGCGCCACAGCGCGAGGTCGACCGTCGACAGGGCCTCGAGCGCACCGGCGCCGAGCTCGAGCCCGCGTGTGTCGAGCTCCTGCGGCCGTGGTAACCAGCCGATGGGAGACTCCACTGCACCGGCCCGGCCGGCGCAGCGCTCCAGCACCCACTCCAGCACCCGCAGGTTCTCGCCGTATCCGGGCCACAGGAACCGGCCTTGGGCGTCGCGACGGAACCAGTTGACATGGTAGATGCGCGGCGCCCGGGCGAGCCCGGCGCCGACATCGAGCCAGTGCTGCCAGTAGTCGCCGAAGTTGTAACCGCAGAACGGCTGCATCGCCATCGGGTCGCGCCGCGTCACGCCGACCTGCCCGACCGCGGCCGCGGTCGTCTCGGAGGCGAGCGATGCGCCGACCAGCACGCCATGGCGCCAGTCGCGCGCTTCGTAGATCAATGGCGCGACCTCGCGCCGCCGGCCGCCGAACACCAGCGCGGCGATCGGCACGCCCTGCGCATCCTCAGAGTGCGGCGACCACGCCGGGTTGCGCCGGGCCGAAACGGTGAAGCGGGAGTTGGGATGCGCCGCCGGTCCGCGTGCGGGATCGTACGGGCGGCCCTGCCAGTCGAGCACCGGCTTGCCGCTGCTGAGGCCTTCCCACCAGGGCTCCTTGTCCGCGGTGAGCCCCACGTTGGTGAACAGCGTGTCGCGGCGGATCATCTCGTAGGCGTTGCGGTTGGTCTGCGCGTTGGTTCCGGGCACCACTCCGAAATAGCCCGCCTCGGGATTGATCGCCCACAGTCGACCGTCCTCACCCGGATGCAGCCACGCGATATCGTCGCCCACCGTGAAGACGCGCCAGCCCGGCATCGACGCCGGCGGGATCAGCATGGCGAGGTTGGTCTTGCCGCAGGCGGACGGAAAGGCGCAGGCGAGGTAGTGGGTCTCACCGCGCGGGTTCTGCAGCCCGACGATGAGCATATGCTCGGCGAGCCAGCCCTCGCTGCGCGCCTGCCAGCTGGCGATGCGCAGCGCGTGGCATTTCTTGCCGAGCAGTGCGTTGCCGCCGTAGCCGGAGCCGAAGCTCTCGATCGCCAGCTCCTCGGGGAAGTGCATGATGAAACGGCGCTCGGGATCGAGCTCACCGATCGAGTGCAGGCCGCGCACGAAGCTCCCCTCGCGTGCAATGCGCTCGAGCGCCGCGCGCCCGGCGCGCGTCATGATGAACATGTTGAGCACGACGTAGGGGCTGTCGGTGATCTCCACACCACAGCGCGCCAGCGGCGAGTCGATCGGCCCCATGCAGTACGGAATCACGTACAGCGTGCGCTCGCGCATGCAGCCGCGGAACAGCTCGCGCATCTTCGCATGCGCCTGCTGCGGCTCCATCCAGTGGTTGTTGGGACCAGCGTCCTCCTGCGAGCGCGTGCAGACGTAGGTGAGGTGCTCGACGCGCGCCACGTCGTTCGGTGCCGAACGGTACAGGTGGCAGCCGGGGAACTGTTCGGCGTTGAGCGCGGTAAGCTCGCCGCTGCGCAACAGCTGCGCGGTTAGCTGGCGTGCCTCGGCTTCCGTGCCCTCGCACCAGTGTACGGCGCGCGGCTGTGTGAGCTCGCGTACCGAGTCGACCCACTCGGCCACGGCGCGACTCAGATCGGCAAGCGGGCACAGCGTATGTGCGGCGGTAGCCATCGGGCCCGGTTCTCTCTCCGGTGGCGCTTCTTCGTACGCCGTCAAGTATATCCCGGGCGGATCCGTCGCCCTGATAAAGTGGCAGCGCGGTAAGTATTGTCGTCCAATACCGCCCCGCGTACCAGTTTGCAGGAATTTCAGGAAGATATAGACCTCGACACGCCTCACGTGCGCGCGGCAGGATCGCTTCCCGGCGCTCGTGCGGGCAGTTCCCCACATGTTGGATCTTGAGGACATATTCGGTCGCGGCGGACCGCTCGAGCGGGCGCTGCCGGGCTTCAAGGTGCGGCGCGAGCAGCTGCGCATGGCGGAGCACGTCGCCCAGGCGCTCGCCGCACGCGAGTCGCTGGTCGTGGAGGCGGGCACCGGGACCGGCAAGACCTTCGCCTATCTGGTGCCGGCGCTGCTGTCGGGCGTGCGCGTGCTGATCTCCACCGGCACGCGCACGTTGCAGGATCAGCTCTACTCCAAGGACCTGCCGCTGGTGAGCGCAGCGCTCGGTCGCCCGGCGCGCGTCGCGCTCCTCAAGGGCCGCGCGAACTACCTGTGCCGCTACCGTGTGGCGCAGGCGGGCGAGGCGGCCGAGCAGCTGTCACTGGTGGAGGCGCCGCGGCCGCGAGGCTCGGAGTCGATGCTGGCACGCATCCGGCGCTGGGCGCGCACCACGCGGCGCGGCGACCTCGCCGAGGTGCGCGGGCTGTCGGACAGCCATCCGGTGTGGGCGCAGGTCACCTCGACGCGCGAGAACTGTCTCGGCGTGCGCTGCCCCGAGATCTCCCGCTGTCACGTCGTGCTGGCGCGGCGCGAGGCGCTGGAAGCGGACATCGTCATCGTCAATCACCATCTGCTGCTGGCGGATCTGGCGCTCAAGGAGGACGGCTTTGGCGATCTGCTCGGCTCTGCGGATGCGGTGATTCTCGATGAAGCGCACCAGATTCCCGATCTCGCCACGCAGTTCTTCGGCGCCAGCGTGAGCAGCCGTCAGGTCGAGACGCTATTGCGGGACCTGCGCGTGGCCCTGTCGGCACAGGCGGCGCAGGCACAGGCCCCGCCGGGGCTGCCCGCCGCGCAGGCGACCGCGCTGCGGGCCGCGGACGAAGCGGTGCGCGAGCTGCGCGGCGCGGTCGCGGGAGTATCGGGCCGCGTGGCCTGGATACCCGGCGGCACCGGCCCGAGTGAGTCGGTGCAGGCCCTGATACAGGCGCTGGAGGAACTGGCGGCGGTTGCAACGGGCGGCGAGGGCAGTGCGATCGTGCCGCTCGCCGAGCGCGCCGCGGAACTCGCGGCGAGCCTCGCGCGGCTCGCGTCGGTTCAACCCGACGAAGGCGCGCGCACGCTCGAGGTCACTGCCCGCGGTCTCACCCTGAGCCTCATGCCATTCGACATCTCGCAGCGCTTCCGCAGTCTCGTAAGCTCGCGCAGCGGCGCCTGGATCTTTACCTCGGCCACGCTGTCGCTCGGGGAGGAGTTCGGCCATTTCACCGGCAGGCTGGGTCTCGGCGAGGCGGCGACTCTGCGCATCGACAGCCCCTTCGATCACGAGCGGCAGTCTCTTTTATATCTGCCCGCCGGGCTCCCGCCCCCCTCATCGGCCGGTTACGTGGCGGCCGTCATCGATACCGCAGTGCCGCTCATCGATGCCGCACGCGGCGGCGCCTTCGTGCTGTTCACCAGTCACCGCGCGCTCGAGCTGGCGGCCGGGCTGCTGCGGGCGCGCTGGACGGACGCGAGGCCCTATCGCCTCTTCGTGCAGGGCGAGGCGCCGCGCGAGCGGCTGCTGCAGGAATTCCGCGCCGATGGCAACGGCGTGCTGCTCGGCACCGCGAGCTTCTGGGAAGGAGTGGACGTCAAGGGCGAGGCGCTGCGCCTGGTCATCATCGAGAAGCTCCCCTTTGCTTCGCCCGATGATCCGCTGGTGCGCGCGCGCATCGAGCACCTCACCGCTACCGGCGCCAACGCCTTTCTCGATTATCAGCTGCCGGAAGCGGCGCTCGCCCTCAAGCAGGGCGCCGGTCGGCTCATCCGCAGCGAGGACGACTACGGTGTGGTGGTGATCTGCGACCCGCGCATGCTCGCACGCGGCTACGGCCGGGTGTTTCTCGCGGCGCTTCCCGCGATGACCGTGACCCAGGAGGCGGATGAGGCCATGCGCTTTCTCGCCCGCCACGCGCCGCGCGCGGCGCCCGGCGCGCGGGTCGCGGCGGCGCCGTGAGGATTCTCGCCATCGACACCGCCACCGAGAGTTGCTCGGCGGCGCTGCTCCTGGACGAGCGCATCCTGACGCGCGACCGCGAGCTCGCGCGCGGACACGCCGAACACATCCTGCCGATGATCGATGGACTGCTCGCCGAGGGCGGTGTCGCGCTCGCAGCGCTAACCGCGATCGCGTTCGGCCGGGGCCCGGGGGCTTTCACCGGAGTCCGCCTGGCGGCGAGCGTCACGCAGGGACTGGCATTCGGCGCAGGCCTCCCCGTTGTGCCGATCTCTGACTTACGCGCGCTGGCACAGCGCGCCCTCGAGAGCGATCCGACGGTCGATCGCGTCCTCGTGTGCACCGACGCGCGCATGCACGAGGTGTACTGGGGGTGCTTTGCGCGCGCGCCCGATGGCCGTGCTGGGCTGGTGGGCGATGAGCAGGTCGGAGATCCTGCCCGCGTGCGCCTGCCCGAGGGATGGCACAGTACGGCTCAAGCTCGAGCTGGGCGGCCAGACTCGACGGAGGCCCTGGACGCGCGGCTCTGTGCGGCGGGCTCGGGCTTTGCCGCGTACCCGCAGCTCGGCCTGACCGTTGCCGCCGGGGCGCACTCGATCCTGCCGGGACTTCTGCCCCACGCGCGGGAGATTGCCACGCTGGCCGCCGCAGAGGTCGCTGCCGGCCGGATGCGCCCGCCGGAAGAGGCTCTTCCCGTCTACCTGCGGGACGATGTCACACGACCCGGCCCCGTGAGTCCTTGAACTGACACCGTTCTTGACGCTGTCATGAATCTGCAACACGGTGCCTCTCTAATAGCCGCGCTCCCGCAGGCTGTCACACAATGCCCGCCAAACAGGTACTGATCGTCGAGGATGAGCGGCCGATCCGCGAGATGATCGCTTTCGGCCTCAAGCGCGCCGGCTTTGAGGTACGGGAGGCGGAGGATTGCCGCACCGCACGCGCGGCGCTGGCGGATGCGCGACCGGATCTCGTGCTGGTCGACTGGATGCTGCCGGACATGAGCGGGCTCGAGCTGACGCGGTCGCTGAAGCGCGACCGCGAGACCCGCGAGCTGCCGGTGATCATGCTGACGGCGCGCGCCGAGGAGGGTGACAAGGTGGCCGGCCTCGAGGGGGGCGCGGACGACTATGTCACCAAACCCTTCTCACCGCGGGAGCTGCTGGCGCGGATCAACGCCGTGTTGCGCCGGAGCGGGGGCAACGGCGTCGACGAGATGATCGAGTTCGATGGTCTGGTTCTCGATCAGGGCAGTCACCGCGTGATGGTCGGCGAGCGTACCGTCGCCCTCGGACCCACCGAGTACCGCATGCTCGAATTCTTCATGACTCACCCGGAGCGCGTGTACACGCGCGATCAGCTGCTCGATCGGATCTGGGGCGGCAACGTGTATGTCGAGGAGCGCACCATCGACGTCCATATCCGTCGATTGCGCAAGGCGCTCGAGGATTTCGGGTACGATCGCTTCGTACAGACCGTCCGCGGCTCGGGGTATCGTTTCTCGGCACGGACGCTATAGCGAGGGGCGCGCGAGGATCATGGAACCCGCGACACAGGCCTGGTGGCTCGCGGCGGGTCGATTGCTCGGCACCGTGGTTGTCGGCTGCGGTGTGGGGTGGTTGTTCGGCAATCTCTGGGGTGGCCTCGCCGCGGCGCTCGCAGTGCACCTGACCTGGGTGCTCGTCAACCTGTTTCGCCTCGAATGGTGGCTGCGGCATCGCGGCTACGCCGATCCACCGAACGTCGGCGGGGTATGGGGCGAGATCATCGCCCAGATCGTGCGGCTGCACCGGCGCAAGCGCTTCCACAAGCAGCGCTTCGTGCAGCTGATGCGCCAGCTGCAACGCTCTACCGCGGCACTGCCCAACGGCGTGGTCATCCTCAACGCGCAGCGCGAGATCGTGTGGTTCAACCGCATGGCCGCGCGGCTGCTGAATCTGCGCCGCACGGGCGATCTCGGCCTGCGCATCGAGCATCTGCTGCGCGAGCCGCAGTTCGTCCGTTACCTCGCCGGCAAGGACTACTCCAACCCGGTGGTCATCCGGCCGACCACCGGCGAGGACTGCTACCTGTCGATGCAGGTCGCGCCCTATGGCGACGGCCAGCTGCTGCTGCTGGTGAGCGATGTCTCGCGGCAGATGCGCCTCGAGGCCGTGCGTCGCGACTTCGTGGCCAATGCCTCGCACGAGCTGCGCTCGCCGCTCACCGTGATCTCAGGCTACCTCGAGACGCTCGGCCAGGATGCGGTGCTCGAGGCGGACCTGCAGGGTCCGATCGCCGAGATGCGCCGCCAGGCCGAGCGCATGACCGCCATCATCCGCGATCTGCTCGAGCTGTCGCGGCTCGAGGAGAGCGATGCGGTCAGCGGCGGCAAACCGATCGACGTCGCGGCGCTGCTGGCGCTGCTGCGCCAGGACGTGCTGGCGCGCCCGGAGCACCCGCGTGACGTGCGGGTGCGGGTCGACTCCGCCGCGCAGTTGATCGGTGACGAGCCGGAGATTCACTCGGCGTTTTCCAATCTGGTCGATAACGCGGCCAAGTACACTCCGGCGGAAGGCTCGATCGAGATGCGCTGGCGGGTCGATGAGGACGGCGGCCACTTCGCCGTCAGCGACACCGGGATGGGAATTCCACCGGAACATATTCCCCGTCTCACCGAGCGTTTCTATCGCGTCGATGCGGGGCGCTCGCGCGCCACCGGCGGCTCGGGCCTCGGGCTCGCCATCGTCAAGCACGTGCTGCAGCGGCACGGCGCCACGCTCGAAGTGCAGAGCACACTCGGTGCCGGCAGCACTTTCACCTGTCACTTCCCCGTCGAGCGCATCGCCCCCGCCGCGCGGACCCCAAGCGCCGCAATAGCTTAGATGTTGCGTGCAACCTACTAATTCGTAAGAAATCTTTATTCGGACTGTCACGGAACAGACATACCTCCGGACCAACCTACACACGCCGATCCACAGCCCCGGACGAGCTGCAGATGGCGATGGCAAACGGAAACGGCAATTCGCGCACCGCCAGGACCAGGGCTCGTACGCTGTTCCTGTCGGATATCCATCTCGGTTACCGCCACGCACGCGCCCGCGAGCTGAACGAGTTCCTCGGCGGCGTCGAGGCCGAGCGCATCGTGCTGGTCGGCGACATCGTCGATGCGCTCAGCCTGGCGCGACGTGCGTTCTGGACCAGCGAGCACACCCAGGTGGTGCGCACGCTCCTCGCCCGGCAGCGCGCCGGCACCCGCCTGATCTACATACCCGGTAACCATGATGCGAGTCTCGCGGTGTTCGCGCAGATGCTGCAGGGACAGTTCGAGGTTCACCGCGAATGGGTGCATCGCACCGCACGCGGCGAGCGGCTGCTGGTGCTGCACGGGGACCAGTTCGATGACGCGCTGCCATGCCCGCGCTGGCTGACGCGCGTCGGTGATGCGCTGTACGAGGCGCTGGTGCGGGTCAACCACGGCGTCAACAATCTGCGCCGGGCGCTCGGCAGGCCCTACTGGCCCATCGCCGAGCGGATCAAGCTCAGCATCGGCACGAGCCTCCGCTACATCGAGCAGTTCGAGCACCTCGCCGCGCAGCACGCCCGTGCGCACGGCTACGACGGTGTCGTCTGCGGCCACATTCACCGCGCCAACCTGAGGCGCATCAATGGCACGCTCTACGGCAACACCGGTGACTGGGTGGAGTCCTGCACGGCCCTCGTGGAGAGCGAGTGCGGTGAGCTCGAGCTGCTGCGCTGGCCGCAGCCGCGAGCGGCGCGCGCGCGCGCGGCCGTGCCGATGGTCGCCGACGCCGCGTGAGGATCGCACTCGCTACGGACGCCTGGGCGCCGCAGACCAACGGCGTCGTCACCACACTCAAAGCCACTGCCGCGACGCTCACGTCCCTCGGCCACCAGGTCCGGATCCTGTCGCCGCAAGGGCTGCCCTGCTTTCCGTGTCCGAGCTATCCCGAGATCCGCCTGGCCGTATCCCCCGGCGCACACGTGGCGCAGCAGCTGCGGGCGTTTCGCCCGCACGCGATCCATATCGCCACGGAAGGACCGCTCGGGCTGGCGGTGCGGGGATTCTGCCGCGCGCGCCACGTGCCTTTTACGACCTCGTACCACACGCGCTATCCGGAGTACCTGCGGGCGCGCTGGCCCATCCCGCTGGCGGTGAGCTATGCGTGGCTGCGCAATTTCCACGGCGCGGCGTTGCGCACCTTCGTGAGCAGCGCGACTCTCGAGGCGCAGCTCTCGGGGCGCGGGTTCCGGCGCCTGCACCTGTGGCGCCGTGGGGTCGACCTCGGAATGTTCTGCCCGCGCGCGGCCCATCCGCAGCTCGCCGCACTTGCCCGGCCGATCATGGCCTGCGTCGGCCGACTCGCCGTGGAGAAGAATCTCGCGGCGTTCCTCGAGCTGGACGTGCCCGGCACCAAGGTGGTGATCGGAGACGGACCCGAGCGCGGCGCACTGAGCGCGCGCTATGCGGACGTGGTCTTCACCGGTTATCGCTTCGGCGAGGAGCTCGCGGCGCTGCTCTCGGGCGCCGATGTGCTGGTGTTTCCAAGCCTCACCGACACCTTCGGCCTGGCGATGATCGAGGCACTGGCCTGCGGCGTGCCGGTGGCCGCTTTCCCAGTGCCCGGACCCGTCGATGTCATCGAGCAGGGTGTGACCGGTGTCCTGCACGAGGACCTGCGTGTTGCGATAGCCTCGGCGCTGCGGCTCGACCGGCGCGTGTGCGCCGCGCGCGCGGCGGCCTTCAGCTGGGATGCCGCCAGCGCCCAGTTCCTCGCCGGGCTGGCGTTGATTCCGCTGGCGACACGCGCGAGGCTGGCCGTCGGCCGCAGTTCCGCTATGATCGCGCGTAGCACCGTACGCCGGCCGAGCAGCGAAGCCCGGGACCCGAACTGATGGAAACCGCCGACCTCAGCCACCACATTTCACGCCGCTTCAACGAGGACCTCGAGCGGGTGCGCAGCAAGGTGCTCGGCATGGGCGGCTTCGTCGAGCAGCAGCTGCAGAAGGCGATTACCGCGCTGGTCGAGGGCGACAGTTCCCTCGGCGAGTCCGTGGCCACGGACGACTACCAGGTGAACAGCATGGAGGTCGCCATCGACGAGGAGTGCAGCCGCATTCTCGCAACGCGTGCACCGGCGGCCGGTGACCTGCGGGTGATCGTGGCCATCATCAAGACCATCACCGATCTCGAGCGCATCGGCGATGAGGGCGAGAAGATCGGCTACATCGCCTCGCGTCTGGCCACGATGGAGCGTCCGGCGGACAAGTACCGCGAGATCAAGCACCTCGGCCGGGTGGTCTCGGAGATGGTGCACGATGCGCTCGATGCCTTTGCGCGCATGGATGTGGAGTCGGCGCTGCGGGTGGCGCGCCAGGACCGGCTGGTGGATGAGGAGTACGAGGCGATTCAGCGCCAGAGCATCACGTTCATGATGGAAGACCCGCGCACCATCCGCCGCGCGCTCGATGTCATGTGGGTGGTGCGCGCGCTCGAGCGCATCGGTGATCACGCCAAGAACATCAGCGAGTACGTGATCTATATGGTGCACGGCAAGGACATCCGCCACACCTCCCTCGATGACGTCGAGCGTGAGCTGCGCGGCGGCGCCTCTGGCACCCCGCCACCGGCGCCCGCCTGAACCGGCTAAGCAGCTCAGCGAACGCGTGCCCGACCGCCGTGTGATCAATCTCGCCGGCTTCGCCGTGTGCGCGGCGCTGCTCGCCTACGCGCTCTACACGCAGTTTCACGGGGGACTCGAGCCGTGTCCGCTGTGCATCTTCCAGCGCATCGGTGTGGCGCTGCTCGGGCTCGTGTTTCTTGCGGCGGCGCTGCATCACCCGCGCGGACGCGGACGCGTCGCCTACGCGCTCCTCATCGGGCTCGCCGCGCTCGCCACGGCCGCGGTCGCGGCGCGCCACCTCTACGTCCAGAGCCTGCCGCCCGGGACGCTGCCCTCCTGCGGCGCGCCGCTCGGTGTACTGCTGAAATTCATGCCGCTGTGGCAGGTCATTCGCAAGGTGCTCAGCGGCAGCGGCGAATGCGGTGAGGTGAACTGGCGCTTCCTCGGGCTCGCCATGCCGGCGTGGGTGGTGACGTGGGCGCTGCTCCTCGGCGCGGCGGGGGTGCTTGCCAATCTCAGGCCGGCGCCGCTCCGCTCACTCGCTCGTTAGTCAACGACCCAGCAGGTTTCGCAGCACGTTGACGTACATGCGGTGCAGTGCGTCGATGTCCGCCAACCGCACGCACTCGTTGACCTTGTGGATGGTGGCATTCACGACGCCCAGCTCCACCACCTGCACGCCGAGCGGGGCGATGAAGCGACCGTCGGACGTTCCGCCGCCGGTCGAGAGCTTCGGCGCTGCGCCGGTAACCTCTGCCACCGCCGCGGACACGGCGTGCGAGAGCACACCGGGGGGCGTGTAGAACGGCTCGCCCGACTCGAACCAGTCGAGCGTGTAGCGCAGACCGTGACGGCGCAGGATCTGCTCGACGGTTTCCCTGAGCTTCTGCAGTGTCTGCGCTGGCGAATAGCGCAGGTTGAAGCGCGCCTTGAGCTCCCCGGGGATGACGTTGGGCGCTCCGGTGCCGGCGTTGAGATTCGAGACCTGGAACGTCGTCGGATGAAAATGCTCCGTGCCCGCATCCCAGCTGCGGCTCGTGAGCTCGGCGAGTGCCGGCGCGAAGGCGTGCACCGGGTTCTCGGCGAGCTGCGGGTAGGCGACGTGACCCTGCGTACCGTGCACCGTGAGTCGCCCGCTGAGTGAGCCGCGGCGGCCGACCTTGATCGTGTCGCCGATCGCCGCTTCGCTCGAGGGCTCTCCGACCAGGCACCAGTCGATCCGCTCGCCGCGCTCGCGCAGTCGCTCCACGACGCGGCGCGTGCCATCGACCGAGGGTCCTTCCTCGTCGCTGGTGATCAGAAACGCAATCGAGCCGCGGTGGTCGGGACACGTCCTGACGAACTCCTCGGTCGCGGTCACCATGGCCGCGAGCCCGCTCTTCATGTCCGCCGCGCCGCGCCCGTAGAGCATGCCGTCGCGGATTGCGGGCACGAACGGGTCACTGCGCCACTCCTCCAGCGGACCCGTCGGCACCACATCCGTGTGTCCCGCGAAACATAGTAGTGGCGCGGCCTGCCCACGGCGGGCCCAGAAATTCTCGACGTTGCCGAAGGGCAACGGCTCGATGTGAAAACCGGCTGCGGCCAGGCGCTCGCTCATGATCTGCTGACAGCCTTCGTCCGCAGGTGTTAGGGAGCGACGGGTGAGAAGATCCTGCGTCAGTTCAATCGCCTGAGACATTTCAATTTAAAACCGGGTCACAATCACGGTCAGCCGTTGGGCCGGCGGGGGCGGTGTTTATACGCATGCCAGCCGCCGCACGGCAAGGCGGAGCGCACGTCACGTTCCTGTAAAGTGCGCCGGCAACACTGTGGGCGCCCAGGTCACCCAACGAGGTGACCGGGCTCGCGAGCCCAAAATGACAACCCGTGTCATGAAAGCGTCACATCATTGTCATTTAATGCGCGCCACCCCTCCACCCACGGGAATGCCCGCAAGGGCAGGAGTCAAATCATGAGCTTATTCAATGTGAAGCGCATGCTGACGACGGCCGCCGGGCTCGTTGCGCTAGCCGCCACGGTGCAGGCGGCCGACATCTCGGGCGCGGGCGCGACTTTCCCCTATCCCATCTATTCGAAGTGGGCCGACGCCTACAAGCAGCAGACCGGTATCGGGCTCAACTATCAGTCGATCGGCTCAGGCGGCGGCATCAAGCAGATCAAGGCCAAGACCGTGACGTTCGGCGCTTCCGACATGCCGCTCAAGGCCGAAGAGTTGCAGCAGGCGGGGCTGGTGCAGTTTCCGATGATCATCGGCGGCGTGGTGCCAGTAGTGAACATCAAGGGGGTGCAGGGCGGGCAGATGCTGCTCGACGGTCCGACGGTCGCGGCCATCTATCTCGGCGAGATCACCAAGTGGAACGATGCGCGCATCGCGAAGCTCAATCCCAAGCTCGCCCTGCCAGCCACCGCCATCGCGCCCATCTATCGCTCCGACGGCTCCGGCACCAACTTCCTGTTCTCCAACTACCTGTCGACTTCGTATCCGAAGTTCAAGGACACCATCGGCGCCAACACTTCGGTGCAGTGGCCGACGGGCATCGGCGCCAAGGGTAACGAGGGCGTCGCCAACATGACCACCCAGACCGACGGCGCGATCGGCTACGTCGAGTATGCGTACGCCAAGCAGAACAAGATGGCGTACACGGATCTCATCAACTCCGCCGGCAAGCGCGTGACGCCGGATACGGCAACGTTCCAGGCCGCCGCCGCCAATGCCGACTGGACGCACGCCGCCGGCTACTATCTGATTCTCACCAATCAGCCGGGTGAGAAGAGCTGGCCGATCACCGGCGCGAGCTTCATTCTCGTCTACAGCGTGCCGCCGGATCCGGCCGCGACCGGCGCGGCGCTCAAGTTCTTCGACTGGGCCTACAAGGACGGCGCCAAGATGGCGGCCGAGCTGGACTACGTCCCGCTGCCCGATAGTCTCATCCAGCAGGTGCGTAACACCTGGAAGACCCAGATCAAGGGGATGTGACCTGAACCGGGCATATTGCGGCTGCGCGGCGCGGCGAGAGCACTGATGCCATGAGCACGGTTGCTGCGATCGATCCGCAGCACGCGGCGGGCCAGCGGCTGCGTGAGCGGGTCTTTCGCGGCGCCACCCTCGCGGCCGCGCTGCTGGTGCTGCTGCTGCTGGGAGGTGTGGCGGTATCGCTGCTGGCCGGCGCCTGGCCGGCGTTCGCCCACTTCAAGCTCGCTTTCCTGACGCGCGAGATCTGGAATCCAGTGACCGATCAGTACGGCGCCCTCGCGCCGGTGTACGGCACGGTGGTGACCTCGCTGCTCGCGCTGCTGCTGGCGATTCCCGTCAGCTTCGGGATCGCGATCTTTCTCACCGAGCTGGCGCCGGTCTGGCTCAAGCGCCCGGTCGGCGTGGCCATCGAGCTGCTCGCTGCGGTGCCGAGCATCATCTACGGCATCTGGGGCCTGTTCGTGCTGGCGCCGGTGCTGCAGCGGCACGTGCAGCCCTGGCTGATCGATTACCTCGGCCCGCTGCCGGTCGTCGGCCGGCTGTTTCAGGGACCGCCCTTTGGCATTGGCGTGCTGACCGCGAGCTTCGTGCTCGCCATCATGGTGATCCCATTCATCTCCGCGGTGATGCGCGATGTCTTCGAGACCGTGCCGGACGTGCTCAAGGAGTCCGGCTATGGACTCGGCGCCACCACCTGGGAGGTGATCTGGCAGGTGGTCGTGCCGTATGCGCGCACCGGCATGATCGGCGGCGTCATGCTGGGCCTCGGTCGCGCGCTCGGCGAGACGATGGCGGTGACCTTCGTGATCGGCAACGCGCATCGTATCGGCTCATCGCTGCTCGCCCCGGGCACGACCATCTCCGCCTCCATCGCCAACGAGTTCGCCGAGGCGGTGGGCGATCTCTACACCTCTTCGCTGGTGGCGCTCGGCGCACTGCTGTTCCTCATCACCTTCACGGTGATCGCCGCCGCGCGCTTCATGCTGTTGCGGCTCGAGCGTAAGGCGTTGTCTTCCGTATGAGCCGGCGCGCGGTGCGCAAAGTGATCAACGTCGCGGCGCTCGGCCTGTCGGGCCTGGCGACGGCGATCGGGTTGTTCTTTCTCGGGGCAATCCTGTGGACACTCATTCGCAGCGGCCTCGCCGGCATATCGCTGCAGCTGTTCACGGCGATGACGCCTCCCCCGGGCGGCAGCGGCGGGTTGCTGAATGCGATCTACGGCAGCGTGGTGATGACCCTGATCGGGATCCTCATCGGCGGTCCCGTCGGCATGCTCGCCGGCACCTACCTGGCCGAGTACGGGCGCGCCGCGCGCATCAGCAGCGTGATCCGCTTCGTCAACGATGTGCTGCTGTCCGCGCCCTCGATCATCATCGGATTGTTCGTGTACGAGCTGCTGGTGGTGCGCATGGGGCATTTCTCGGCCATCGCCGGGGCCGTAGCGCTGGCGATCATCGCCATGCCGGTGACGGTGCGTACCACCGAGGACATGCTGAATCTCGTGCCGCAGGGCATGAAGGATGCCTCCACCGCCATGGGCGCTTACACCTGGCGCACGGTCACCAGCGTGATCTACCCGGCGGCGCGTAGCGGCATCGTCACCGGGCTGCTGCTCGCCATCGCGCGCATCAGCGGCGAGACGGCGCCGCTGCTGTTCACCGCGCTCAACAACCAGTTCTGGAGCAGCGACATCCGCGCCCCGATGGCGAATCTGCCGGTGGTGATTTTTCAGTTTGCCTTGAGCCCGTACCCCAACTGGCAGCAGCTCGCGTGGTCCGGGGCCCTCATCATCACCACCAGCATTCTGGTGCTGAGCATCAGCGCGCGCTTGGTCGTGTCATCGCTCAACCCCGGTGGCCGGAACTGATGAGCGCCCCCCAGGCACAGCTCAACACCGAGGCCGCCGCGACACCTGCCGCCACGGCGGTCAAGTTCGAGGTGCGGCACCTCGATTTCTACTACGGCAAAGCGCACGCGCTCAAAGACGTGAGTCTGACGCTGCCGGACCGGCGCATCACGGCCTTCATCGGGCCCTCGGGCTGCGGCAAATCGACGCTGCTGCGGGTATTCAACCGAATGTACGCGCTCTATCCCGGTCACCGCGCGACCGGTGACGTCAAGCTCGACGGCGAGGACATCCTCGCACCCACAGTGGATGTGGCGGAGCTGCGCTTCCGGGTCGGCATGGTGGGCCAGAAGCCGACGCCGTTCCCGATGTCGATCTTCGACAACGTGGCCTTCGGGCTGCGCCTCTCGGGGCGCATCTCTCACAGCGAGCTGACCGACCGCGTGGAAGAGGCGCTGCGGGTCGCCGCGATGTGGGAGGAGGTCAAGGACAAGCTGCGCGAGGACGGGCGCGGGCTCTCCGGCGGGCAGCAGCAGCGCCTGTGCATTGCCCGTACTCTGGCGGTGCATCCCGAGGTTATCCTGTTCGATGAGCCCACGGCGGCGCTCGATCCGATCTCGACGCTGCGCATCGAGGAGACGCTGCAGAGCCTGCGGGAGAACTACTGCATCGCGATCGTGACTCACAACCTGCAGCAGGCGGCGCGCGTTTCGAACTTCACCGCGTTCATGTACCTCGGAGAGCTGGTGGAGATCGGACCGACGGAGCAGATCTTCACCGCGCCCAAATCGCGCCGCACTGACGACTACGTGACCGGACGCTTTGGCTGATGGGCTGCACGCCATGAATGAGACGCACGACGAGAGACCTGAAGGGCTGCTGCCGGAGCGGCAGCCGGCCGGCGCCAACGGCGGGGCGGGCGGCACGCCCGCTACCGGTGCCGGAAACGGCAGCGCGGCGGCTGGCGGGTACCCCGCTGTGGGGCGCCCGGCCGGCAGCAGGACCCCCGGTACTCCGGCGCGGCTGCGGGTCGGGGAGAGCGGGCTCAACCTCAAGCCGAGTGGCCGGGTCTCCGCGCCCGTGTCGCTCGAGGCCGGTCGCGAGGCGCCGCGGGAAGGTCCGACAGCGATCGCCGATCCGGTGTTCTCCTGCCGGGACGTGAATGTCTTCTACGGAACCAAGCAGGCGCTCAAGGACGTGAGCATCGATGTGGGACGGCGACAGGTGCTGGCGATGATCGGGCCGTCGGGCTGCGGCAAGTCGACCTTCCTGCGTTGCCTGAATCGCATGAACGATACGATTCCCGGTGCGCGTGTCACCGGGAGCATCACTCTCGACGGACGCGATATTCACGAGCAGCAGCAGGACGTGGTGCAGCTGCGCGCCCGGATCGGCATGGTGTTCCAGAAGCCGAACCCGTTCCCCAAATCGATCTACGACAACGTCGCCTATGGTCCGCGCATTCATGGGCTGGCGCGCAGCCACGCCCAGCTCGACGACATCGTCTGCACCAGTCTCACCCGGGCGGGACTCTGGGATGAGGTCAAGGACCGCCTGCGCAGCCCCGGCACCGGTCTCTCGGGTGGCCAGCAGCAGCGGCTGTGCATCGCGCGCACCATCGCCGTGCAGCCGGAAGTGATCCTCATGGACGAGCCGTGCTCGGCGCTCGATCCGATCGCCACGGCACGCATCGAGGATCTCATCGATGAGCTGCGCGAGTCGTATGCGATCGTGATCGTCACGCACTCGATGCAGCAGGCGGCGCGCGTCTCGCAGCGCACCGCTTACTTTCATCTCGGGGAGCTGATCGAGGTGGGCGACACCGACCGCATGTTCACCAATCCGCGCCACCGACTCACCGAAGACTACATCACCGGCCGCTTCGGCTGAGCGCGGACCGGGCGCCGCCGTCCCGCCTTCCGCGGGATACTTAAGCTCTTGTCCGTCAATGCCTTACGCCTCGAAACGCCATCATGAATGGTTTTTAATCCCCGATTTTCCCGCCGTTAATCCGGGTGTGGTCTGCTTGGCGACAGTGGGTGAGGTATGCGGCTGCTGCTCGTCGAAGATGAGAAGAAGCTTTCCGACCTCGTGGCGCGCGCGCTGCGGGCGGAACGCTATGCGGTGGACGTCGCCGACGACGGCCAGCGCGGCTGGGAGCTGGCGGACAGCTACAACTACGACCTGATCATCCTCGATCTGATGCTGCCGGCGCTCAGTGGCGAGGAAGTCCTGCGTCGCATACGCCGCAAGAACCAGCAGGTGCCGATCCTCATTCTCACCGCGCGCGATGCCACCGAGGACAAGGTTCACAACTTCGAGGCCGGCGCCGACGACTACCTGACCAAGCCCTTCGCCTTCGCCGAGCTCATCATGCGGGTGAAGGCGCTGCTGCGCCGTGGCCCGGTCACACGCGCGAGCGTACTGCGCGTGGCGGACCTCGAGGTCGATCGCTTCAGCCAGCAGGTGCGCCGCGGCGGACGGCGCATCGAGCTCACACCCAAGGAGTACGCGCTGCTTGAGTATCTTGCCGCCAACCCGGGGCGCGTGTTCTCGCGCACCATGATCATCGAGCACGTGTGGGATCAGAGTTTCGAAGGTCTCACCAACATCGTCGACGTGTATGTGCGCCACCTGCGCAGCAAGGTCGATGATCCGTTCCCCGTCAAGCTGATCCGCACGGTGCGCGGCGTCGGCTATGGGCTCGGCGAGAGTAGCGAGCGATGAACACCCGCTCACTGAGCTTTCGGCTGGTGGCGTGGTACGCCGGCGTGCTCACCGTCGTGTTCGTGCTGCTCGGCAGTCTCACTTTCCTGTTCCTGCGGCACTACCTGGAGGCGAACCTGCTCGACATCCAGGCACGCCGCGCGCGGCAGATCGCCGACACACTGGTTGCGCACGCACGTCGCGACAGCGAGGACGCAATGCGTAGCCAGGTCGAGAACCTCTACTCGCCCGAGGTCAACGACCGCTTCATCCGCATCACCCGCGCCGACGATGCGCTGGTATACGCCTCCGGCGCTCCCAAGGACGGCGGCTTCGATCCCTCGCAGGTGCCACTGCCGGCCGCCGTACCCGCCGGCGACAGTCCGCGCACCGTACGCCGTGCGGGCGGCGGCGGGCTCCTCATCGCCTCGGTCACCGCCACCGCGGCTGACGGCACGCGCTATCGCGTCGAGGTCGGTACCTCGGGTGTTGCTGCCGCCGACACCCTGACGCAGGTGCTGGTCATGCTCGCGGTCGGCCTGCCGGTCGCGGTGGCGGTCGCGGTCGCGGGCGGCTTCGTGCTGGTGCGCCGCGCGCTCGAGCCGGTCGAGCGCATCACCGCCAAGGCGGAGGCGATCACCCAGCACAACCTCAGCGAGCGTCTGCCGGTCGTTAACAGCGGCGATGAGATCGAGCGGCTGTCGCTGGCGCTCAACCACATGATCGCGCGCCTCGAGGAGGCGATGCGCGGCTCCAAGCAGTTCGTCGCCGACGCCAGCCACGAGCTGCGCACCCCCCTCACGGTGATGCGCGGGGAGCTCGAGAGCCTCGCGCAGGATTCGCAGCTCGGACGCGAGACCCGGGAGACGCTCGGCAGCGTGCTCGAGGAAGTCGAGCGTCTCGGGGAGATCGTCGAGAGCCTGTTCGCCCTGTCGCGGCTCGATGCCGGCGAGGCCAACGCCGAGTGGGTGCGCTTCGATCTCGCCGAGCTCGCTGCCACCACCGCCGAGCAGATGAGCCTGCTGGCGGAAGACAAGCATGTGAGCGTCGACTGCGACTCGACTCCGGGTGTCACGGTGGAAGGCGACCGGGCGCGTCTCAAGCAGGTGATCGTCAACCTGCTCGATAACGCCATCAAGTACACCCCGAGTGGCGGGCGGGTGCGCCTCAGCGTAAGACGCGAGGGGCGCTTCGCGCTGCTCGATGTTGCCGATGACGGCATCGGCATTCCCGCCGAGGCGCTGCCGCACGTCTTCAAGCGCTTCTTCCGCGTCGACACCTCGCGCTCGCGCGAGCAGGGTGGGGCGGGCCTCGGACTCGCCATCGTGAAATCGATCTGCAGCGCGCACGGCGCCGAGGTCGAGGTGCTGAGCACTCCCGGCAGGGGCAGTCGCTTTCGCGTGCGCCAGCCGCTCGCGGGCGAGAGCGCGGCGGCGGGCTGAGGGAGCTGCGCGTATGCCGCTGGTCCAATACGTACTCAGACGCCCCTATACCATCGCCGCGACGCTGATGCTCATCGGGCTGCTCGGCATCGGCGAGGCGTTCCGCATGCCGGTCGACATCTTCCCGGAGATGAACATCCCGGTGTGCAGCGTGGTGTGGACCTACGCGGGCATGGACGCCGCGGACATTCAGAATCGCATCCTGACGGTGCACGAGCGGCAGATGGCCTCGCTGGTCGATGACATCGCGCGCATCGAGGCGACCAGCTACGAGGGCGTCGGTGTCGAGAAGGTCTATCTGCACGAAGGCGCCGACGTCACGCGCGCCATCGCCCAGCTCGCCAGCAGCGCGCTGGTGGTGCTCAAGTACATGCCGCCGAACATCACGCCGCCGCTGGTCATCCGCTACGGCGCGACCGACGTGCCGATCATCCAGCTGGGGCTCTCGAGCACCTCGCTGCCCGACACCGCGCTCAACGACCTCGGGCAGAACATCATCCGGCCGGCGCTCGCCGTGGTCCACGGCGCGCAGGTGCCGTACCCGTACGGCGGCAAGCCGCGCGTCATCATGGCGGATCTCGACAGCTCAGCTCTGCAGGCGCGGGGATTGACCCCGGCGGACGTGAGCAATGCGCTGCAGACGCAGAACGTCATCCTGCCGGCGGGCGACGTCAAGATCGGCAACTTCGACTACCTGGTGGCGATGAACAACAGCCCCGACGTCATCGAGGCGATCAACTCGTTTCCGATCAAGTGGGTCGACGGGCGGGAAGTGTTCATGCGCGACGTGGCGCACGTGCACGACGGCTTCCAGGTGCAGACCAATTCCGTAGCGGTCGACGGCGTGCCGGGCGCGCTGATGACTATCCGCAACACCGGCGGTGTGTCGACGCTGGCCGTGATCGGCGGCATCCGCGCCGTGCTGCCCGAGATCCGCCACATGGTGCCGCAGGACGTGCGCATCAAGCCGATCTTCGATCAGTCGGTGTTCGTCAAGGCGGCACTCGACAGCGTGCTGATGGGCGGCGCCATGGCCGCGGCGCTGACCGCGCTCATGATCCTGCTGTTCCTCGGCAACTGGCGCCTCACGGTGATGATCCTGGCGGCGATCCCCCTGTCGATCATTACCGCGGTGCTGGTAATGGGGGTCGGCGGCGAGACGCTCAATACCATGACGCTCGGCGGCTTCGCGCTGGCCGTCGGCATCCTGGTCGACAACGGCACGGTGGTGATCGAGAACATCGAGCGCAACATGGGTCTGCGCTCGCGTCTGACGGATGCCATCGTGCACGGTTGCGGCGAGGTCGGCACGCCGACGTTCCTGTCGACGCTGTGCATCTGCATCGTGTTCGTGCCGGTGTTCCTGCTGCAGGGCACGGCCAAATACCTGTTCTCGCCGCTGTCGGTCTCGGTGATCGTCTCGCTGCTCGCGAGTCTCGTGCTGTCGTTCACCATGGTGCCGGTGCTGTTCTTCTACCTGATGCGCGCCCAGGCGCGGCCCGGGCACGACGCGGCCGCCCATGACCCCGGCGCCGCGCACGCAGGCGCTGCCGCACCCGGCCAGGAGGCGCGCGTGCATCCGCTGATGCGCGTGCACCTCGGCTTCGAGCGCGGCTTTCAGCGCTTCCGCGAGGCCTACCGCAACGCGGTGGCATGGGCCTTATCGCAGCCGAAGGTCACGGTGCTGGCGTTCATCGCCATGATGCTGGTGTCGCTGCCGCTGTTTCCGTTCCTCGGGCGCGACTTTTTCCCCGATGTCGATGCCGGGCAGATGCGTCTGCACGTGCGCGCCCCGGCCGGCACGCGCCTCGAGACGACGCAGCAGTACTTCTCCCAGGTCGAGGCGACCATCCGCCAGCTGGTCGGCAACGACCAGATCAGCGTGATTCTCGAAAACGTCGGCCTGCCCTACAGCGGCATCAACATCGCGCTGTCGGACTCCGCGACCGTGGGGCCGATGGATGGCGAGATCCTGATCTCGCTGCAGAAGAAACACACGCCGACTGCGGCGCTCACCGCCATGCTGCGCCGGGAGCTGCCGCTGAAGTATCCGGCGCTGCAGTTCTTCTTCCAGCCGGCCGATATCGTCGACCAGGTGCTCAATTTCGGGCAGCCGGCGCCGATCGACATCCGCGTCTCCGCTTCCGACACCGACAGCGCCTACAAGCTGGCGGCGCACCTGTCGCGCCTCATCGCGCGCATCCCGGGCGTAGTGGATGCGCACGTGTTCCAGGTGCCGAACGCACCGGCGCTGTCGGTCGATGTCGACCGGGCGCTCGCGACTCAGGTCGGGCTGACGCAACGCGACGCGGCCAGCAACGTGCTCGTGACCACCAACTCCAGCGCGCAGACCGCGCCGAACTTCTGGGTCGACCCGAGCAACGGCGTGAGCTACCCGCTGGTGGTGCAGCAGCCCACCTATGACATTGCCACTTCGCAGGATCTGAAGATCATGCCGGTCAGCAGTACCGCCGGCGCCAGCCAGTCGCAACTGCTGATGAACCTGTCCGCGATCGGCCGCCAGACCGTGCCGCTCGTCACCTCGCAGCTGAACATCCGCCCGGTGTTCGACGTGCACGCCAACGTTCAGGACCGCGATCTGTACTCGGCCGCGAGCGACATCCAGCGGGTGATCGACGCCAACCGGCCACCGCAGCAGAAGGCCATCAACGTCACTCTCAGCGGTCAGGTAGAGACCATGCGCGAGAGCTACACCGGGCTGTTCACAGGAATTGCTCTCGCGGTGATCCTGGTCTATCTGTTCCTGGTGATCAATTTCCAGAGCTGGATCGATCCGCTCATCGTGCTGATGGCGGTGCCGTTCACGCTCAGCGGGGTCATGTGGATGCTGTTCCTCACCCAGACCCACCTCAGCGTTCCGGCGCTGATGGGGACGCTGATGGCCATCGGGCTCACTACGGCCAACAGCATTCTGGTGGTGACTTTCGCCAATCAGCGCATGGAGGCGGGCGATGCGCCGCTGGTAGCGGCGGTGAGCGCCGGCTACACGCGCTTGCGGCCGGTGCTGATGACCGCCGGTGCGATGATCCTCGGCATGGTGCCGATGTCGCTCGGCGTCGGCGAGGGCGGTGAGCAGAACGCGCCGCTCGCCCGGGCGGTGATCGGCGGATTGCTGTTCGCCACCTTCGCGACACTGGTGTTCGTGCCGACGATGTATCGCTTGCTGCGGCGCGCGCCGACCCGCGTCGCGGCCGGGAGTGCGCCCTGAGGCGCAGCGGCGACGTGCACGAGACTCACGAACCGGGAGCGAGGCAGATGGACGACCAGGTCCGGGATACCGAAAATGGTGCGCAGACGCAGGCCGTCGAATCCCACGCGGTCTCGGCCCGCTTCGACCCGCACACCGGCGAGCGTCTGAAGCGCGGGGCGAGGATCGTCGTCATCGTGCTCGTCGCCGCCTTCGTGCTGGTGAGTGTCGATCGCTTCATCAAGGCGCGCAGCGTCGCGCGGGACACGCGCGCAGCCGCCAGCGCCCCGCCGCTGGTCGACGTCGTCGCGGCGCAGGCGGTCGGCGCCGTGCAGCGCCTGTTGCTGCCCGGGTACACCGCCGCGTGGCACTCGAGCACCATCTATGCGCGTGTCGATGGCTACGTCGGCAACTGGTTTGTCGACATCGGCGATCACGTACACGCCGGGCAGGTGCTGGCGCTCATCGAGACGCCGGACCTCGATGCGGAGCTGGCCGCGACGCGGGCGCAGCTCAAGGCCGACCAGGCAACGGTGCTGGTTCGCAAGGCGGAGACCGAGTTCGCGCGCACCACCTACGATCGCTGGCGCGATTCACCGCAGGGCGTCGTGTCGGAGCAGGAGCGCGAGGAGAAGAAAGCCGGCTATGACACCGCCGTCGCACGGCAGCGGTCGGCGGAAGCCGACGTGGCACTCGCCGAGGCCCAGGTCAACAAGTACCAGGCGCTGACGCAGTTCAAGAAGGTGACCGCGCCCTACGACGGTGTGATCACGGTGCGCGACATCGATATCGGCAACCTCGTGACCGCCGGCAGCACCTCCTCCACGACGCCGCTGTACGTCATGACGCAGAACGACCCGATCCGTATCTTCGTCGATGCGCCGCAGAGCGCGGCCGACGATCTGATCACCAGCAAGGCGCCGGTGCAGGTGCAGACCAGTGCGGGCGTGATCCGTGACTATACCGGCAAGGTGACCCGCACCTCCGGGTCGCTCAATCCACAAGCGCGCACGCTGCGCGTCGAGGTCGACTTACCTAATCTGAAGGACGAATTCGTGCCCGGCATGTACGTCAAGGTGGGCTTCGGACTGGCGCCGCGCGGCCTGGTGCAGGTGCCGGCCGCGGCGCTGCTGTTCCGCGCCAGCGGCCCGCAGGTGGCGCTGGTGGACGGTTCCGGGCGCATCCACTTCCGCGATGTCAGTATCGGCCGCGACGACGGCAAGGTGGTCGAGCTGAGCTCGGGGGTTGCACCGGGCGACCGGCTGGCGCTCAACCTCAGCAGCCAGATCACCGACGGCGAGCTGGTGGCTGCGCATGGGGTCGGGACCGGCAAGGCGGCGTCGCCGGCTACCGCCGAGCGCTGACGGAGTGCGCCGCGTGAGCCTGCGCCTGCCGGCCTTTCTCCTCGCACTCGGCGTCAGCCTGGTGACCGGCTGTGCGGTCGGCCCCAATTACCGCACCCCGAAGGTCCCGGCCCCGGACGCGTTCGCGGAGGCCGGCAGTGCCGCCGCTCCGATGGGCCCATCCACCGGTGCGGCGGCTCCCGCCCCGGCGGCGGTGGACCTCACGAACTGGTGGCAGGCGCTCAATGACCCCGAGCTCGACTCGCTGGTCGAGCGCGCCATCTCCGGCAATCCTGACGTCATCATTGCCCTCGATCGGCTGCAGGCGGCGCGCACCTTCGAGGCCGCCATCATCGGCACCGTGTTGCCCGAGGCGGACGCCGCCGGCGGCGGCGGCCGCGGCACCGGCAGCAACCTCGCGCGCGGCCGCGCGCCGCAGGCGCAGATCTCCGCGACCAACACCGCGGGCCTCGAGCACATCAACGAAGTGGGCGGGTTCGATGCGATCTGGGAGCTCGACATCTTCGGCAAGTATCGGCGCGAGATCGAAGCCGCTCGTTACGACACCCAGGCGACGCGCGCCGCGCGCAACAGCGTGCTCGTCTCCGTGATCGCCGACGTGGCGCGCGCCTACGTGGACCTGCGGGGTCTGCAGGTACGCGCCAGCGTACTGAGCGCGGCCATCGAGGCGATGACCGAGTCGCTGCGTATCGTGCGCATCCGCTACGAACGGGGCATCACCAACGAGCTGGACGTCACGCTCGCGACGCGCGAGCTGGCGGTGCTCGAGGCGCAGGGCGCTCCGGTCGATGCCCAGGTGCGCGCCGCCGAGTACACCATCGCGGTTCTGCTCGGCGTGTATCCCGAGGACCTGGTGAAGGAGCTCAGCCCTGCCGCCATGGTGCCCTCGGTGCCGGGTGCGGTCGCGGTCGGCCTGCCGGTCGAGCTGCTGCGCAGGCGTCCGGATATCCAGCAGGCCGAGCGTGAGCTCGCCGGCGCGACTGCGCGGGTCGGCATCGCGACGGCGGACCTGTTCCCCTCGATCTTTGTTTCCGGCTCGATCGGCTTTCAGCGTCAGGACGCGCCGGGCCTGCCGATCATCGGCCAACACATCTGGTCGGCGGGTCCGGGAGCGCTCTGGCCGCTGCTCGACTTCGGTCAGCTCGATGCACAGGTCGAGATCGCCGACCTGCAGACGCGCGCCCTGCTGGTGAACTACAAGCACACCATCCAGGAGGCGGTGCGCCAGGTCGACAGCAACGCGGGCCTCTACGCGGCGCAACAGGTGAGCCTGGGCAAGCTCGGGACCGCCCTGACGGCCAGTCAGCGGGCGGTCACGCTCGGCAATGAACGCTACCAGCGCGGTCTCACCGACTACCTGAACGTGGTGGATGCGGAGCGGCAGGAATACGACATCGAGGAGCAGTACGCCGCCACCCAGGTCGCCGCCGCGGAAGAGTTCATCGAGCTGTATCGCAGCCTCGGCGGGGGCTGGGAGAACTATCAGTCGCTGCCGCCGATTCACCGGCCGGAGCCGGCCATCATCGCGGTCTTCCAGCGGACGCTGGGACACAACGACCCGCTGAAATGAGCGCCGTGGGGCGCGGCGCGCGCCCCAGCGGCGAAGCCCGGCGCCTCCGTGCGCCCGCGACGCACCCTGCGCTGGACTTCAGAACCTGAACCGCAGACCGACGCCGTACACGCCGTTGCTCGAATACGCGTCGGAGCCGACAACCCCCGGCGGCGGTACAGTCATTATATTCATAGGAACATATCGTGTCAGAAACCGCTACCGTATCGCAACCCGGCGTGGCGGCCGGCCGCCGCGGCAGTGCGCTAGAATCGCGCCTGAGGGGTGCCAGCATGCCGACGCCAGCGGTGCGCTTCCGGGTGGATTTCGGCCGTGACGAGGCCGTGGGGCCGGGCAAGATCGCCCTGCTCGAGCAGATCGGGCGCGACGGCTCGCTGTCGCAGGCGGCCCGCGCGCTCGGCATGAGCTATCGGCGCGCCTGGCAGCTGCTCGCGAGTGTCAACGGCTCTTTCCGCGAGCGGGTCGTGGTGACGGCCAAGGGCGGGCGCGGCGGCGGCGGGGCGCGGCTGACGCCGTTCGGGCAACTGCTGATCCGGGCCTACCGGGAATTCGACGCCGAGGTGCAGGCGAGCGCCGCACGGCGCTTCCGGCCGATCGCCGGCGAGGCGCGCAGCCGACCGCGCGCCCGCGGCGGCGCGCCGGTGCTGCGGCTCAAGGACCGGTGACGGGTTGCGCCCTCGCGCCGGCGCTCGGGAGCACAGCTCCCGAGCCAGCGCTTGACCGGTCGTTCCATTTCAGAACTTGTAACGCACGCCAACGGTGGGGTTGATGTTGGTCGTGGAGAGGTAGCTGTTCGCCATACCGTCGTGCACCCCACTGTACATCGCGCCAACGTAGGCGTCGAAGTGCACGTTGAATCGGTAGTCGGCATCGAAGGAAAAAGCCTCGAGGCTTCCGCTGCAAACACTGTGCGCGTTCGTCGTGCAGCCCGCCTGAGTTCCGCTTCCGTAGGCGCTCTGATGGACGCCGTAATAAGCCGCGGTCAGCTCGAGCCTGGGAACGACCGTGTAACGGACGCCGGTCCAGTAGACTTGCACGATCTTCGAGTTATCGTAGGCAGTGTTGCTGACGACCGCCAGAACGTAGCCGCCGATGTCGATGAACCCGGCGCTCAACGGTGTCTTTGGATTCTCATACTTGATGTACTCGTAGCCGGCAAAGAAT
This sequence comes from Steroidobacteraceae bacterium, assembly GCA_036008385.1. Classification (GTDB taxonomy): domain Bacteria; phylum Pseudomonadota; class Gammaproteobacteria; order Steroidobacterales; family Steroidobacteraceae; genus 13-2-20CM-66-19. The sequence goes on along the minus strand of DASYNX010000102.1, from coordinate 95,613 downwards.
TTGAGCCGATCGAACTTGTACAACGCCATGAGGGCATATGCGGTGTTGTCCGAGATGGTCGCAGCGAGCGAATCCGATACCGAATAGCCTAAAGCTGGAAGTTTGGCGACCTGAGCGGCGGTCAGGGAGGTTGCCGTGATGGCGCTGTTGACCTTCGAGTAATACGCATCGACCGACGCATCCGCGAAATTGCCGCCTATATCCGCCTGGACGGCGGTGTTGGCTGACCCATTGGAACCGTTGAATTTGTACAGAGCACCGAGGTGCACGAGATCGCTGAAGCCTACGGTGTACTTCGCCGTGGAATCGAGCCGGTTGTCTTCCTGGGAGCCGGCGCCGGAGTATGTGTTCGACGCGCCGAGCAGGCCGAACGCCGAAGCGTTGTAGTTGGGATCGTACTTGACGATGCCTTCGTAGAGCAGCGTCGCCTGACGACCGAAGGTGAGGGTGCCGAACCGCGGCGATTTCAGCCCAACAAAGGAGGTCTGGAAGGCCTGACCCGCCGAGCTGCCATCGACGCCGACGCTCTGTTTGGCGAGCGGCAGACCATTGTTCACGGCCAACGACTTCAGAGAATCCGCGATTTCGCCGGACTGGGGGTTGAAAAAGGTCTCCACCTGGAATACCGCCGCCCAGTCGGCAATCAGGGGCTCGATGCCGGAAAGACCGACTCGCGTCTGACCCATGTTGCTCGGCGTCAGACCGGTCACCGACTGGCGGCTGTTCTGCCGCACGATGTTGCCACTCGCGGACGGACGGTAGGGGGTGAATGGCGCACTGTGCGTATCGTATTGAAGACCGATGTCGATGACGCCATACAGCGTGATGCCGTGCCATGTCAGGCTGTCATCGCCGGTGATGCCCGGTCCGGTCTTCTGCTGCGCGAGTGTGGGGACCGGAGCGGTCACGGCAGCGGCCAAAACCAGTACGCGCCACCCGAGCCTCAAATCGCGAAGAATCGTCTTGAGCATGTACCCGTAACTCCCTGCTTTGTTGTCGTCACGCCTGCAAACGGGGACGATTCTTAGCGGCCGACGGTTATGCGGTCAGTCGCACACGGGTTACACAGCGGTAGCACTACGGAACCGCCGCCCCCCGGGGCGTGCAAGCGGGGCGGCGGCGGCGCTCGTGTGCGCTGGCAGCCCTCGCGGCAGGATTAAGTGGAATCGGCGCTGCGCAGCAGCTCGTTGATCGAGGTCTTGGCGCGCGTCTGCGCATCGACGCGCTTGACGATCACCGCACAATAAAGACTGTAGCGGCCGTCAGGGGCGGGCAGCGTGCCGGACACCACCACCGAGCCTGCCGGCACGCGCCCCTGCAGAATGGTGCCGCTCGCACGGTCGTAGATGCGCGTGCTCTGGCCGAGGAACACACCCATCGAGATCACCGAGCCGGCCTCGACCACCACACCCTCGACGACCTCCGAGCGCGCGCCGATGAAGCAGTCGTCCTCGATGATGGTAGGGGCGGCCTGCAGCGGCTCGAGCACTCCGCCGATACCCACCCCGCCCGAGAGGTGCACGTTGCGGCCGATCTGGGCGCACGAGCCGACCGTGGCCCAGGTGTCGACCATGGTGCCCTCGCCGACATAGGCGCCGATATTCACGTAGCTCGGCATCAGCACCACGTTCGGCGCAATGTAGGCGCCGCGGCGCACGACGGCGTGCGGCACGATGCGCGCACCGCCGGCGCGCAGCTGCTGCTCGGTGGCGGCGGTGTACTTGAGGGGCACCTTGTCGTAGAAGCGCGTGAAGCCGCCGTCCATGACGGCGTTGTCCCGCACGCGAAAGGACAGCAGCACCGCTTTCTTGAGCCACTCGTTGACCACCCAGCGTCCCGCGCGCGGCTCGGCGACGCGCGCCTGGCCGCTGTCGAGCAGCGTGAGGCACTCTTCCAGTGCGCGATCGAGCTCGCCCGGCAGGTTGTGCGGGCCGAGAGTCGCGCGCCGCTCGAACGCCGCATCGATGACGGCCCTGAGGGCGTTCGGCTCGCTCACTGTGCACCGCCGGGGCGCGCCATGGCTCAGGCCCGCCGCGTGCCCGCGGCCGGGGCGCGCAGCGCGGCCTGGCGCTCATCGAGTGCCTGCACCAGGCGCTCCCTCAGCTGCTCGCCGGCCGCGGCACCCAGCGGGCGGTTATCGAAATCGGTCAGATAGAACACATCCTCGGCCCGCTCGCCGACGGTCATGATCTTGGCGGCGTGCAGCTCGACACGCTCCTGCATCAGCACCTGCCCGACTTCACACAGCAGGCCCGGGCGATCGCCGGCGGTCAGCTCCAGCACCGAACGGCGGTTGCGCTCATCGACGCTGAGACCGATCTGGGTGGGGGTGTTGAACATGCGTGCCTGGCGCGGCGCGCGTCGCGACACCGCGAACGGCGCATCCGCCGGCCCCTGCAGCGAGCGCCACAGCGCCCGCTCGATCTCCATCAGGCGGTCGCTGTCGGCGATCGCGGCGCCATCGTCCTCCAGCAGATGATAGAGGTCGAGCGTGAAGCCGTCGCCGGTCGGTGTGATGCGCGCGTCGACGATGTTGAGCCCGAGCTGATCGAGCGCCGCCGTAGTGCGTGCGAATCCGTGCCGCCGCGGGCGCGCGAAGATCAGCGCGGCGGTCGTGCCGCGCACGCTGCGGGCATCGAGGCCGACCAGCGGCTCATCCGAGCCCGCGTCGCGCTCTGCCAGGAGGCGCGTGTGCCAGGCGACTTCCTCGGGGGAATGCTGCAGGAAATAGCCCTGAGTGAAGCGCGTCCACACCCCGAGGATATCGGGCTCGCAGACGCCGCGCTCGACCAGCAGCCGCCGCGCCGCATCCTGGGTCTCGCGCACCAGGTGCTCCGGGTCGATCGGGCTCTCGAGCCCGCGGCGCAGCGCACGCTTCACGCGCTGGTAGAAGTCGCTGAACAGCGAGGCCTTCCACGAGTTCCACAGCTTCGGGTTGGTGGCGCACACGTCGGCGCAGGTGAGCACGTACAGGTAGTCGAGATGCGTCTCGTCGCCCACCTTGCGCGCAAACGTGTTGATCACCTCCGGATCGCCGATGTCCTGCTTCTGCGACGTGATCGACAGCTCCAGATGATGGCGTACCAGCCAGGCGACCAGGCGCGCATCGTACGGCGACAGGCCCTGCTCGAGGCAGAACGCTTCCGCGTCCACCGCACCGAGCTCGGAGTGGTCCCCGCCGCGTCCCTTCGCCAGGTCGTGGAACAGTGCGGCGAGGTAGGCCACCTCGGTGCGCGGCAGAGCCTGCATCACGCGCGAGGCCTCGGGGAGTTCCTGGTCGTAGCGCGGGATGGCGAAGCGGCGCAGGTTGCTCACCACGAACAGCGTGTGCGCATCGACCGTGTAGGCATGGAACAGGTCGTACTGCATGCGCCCGACCACGCGGCCAAAAGCCGGGATGTAGCGCCCGAGCACGCCGTAGGTGTTCATGCGCCGCAGCTCGTGCGTCACCCCGACCGGCGAGCGCAGGATCTCGAGAAACAGGCGGTGATGGCGCGGGTTCTGGCGGAATTCCTCGTCGATCAGCCACAGGTGCCGCGCCACCGCGCGCATCGTGGAGGCACGCACGCCGCGGATGTCCGGGTTCTGCTGCAGCAGGGCGAACAGCTCGAGCAGCGCCGAGGGGGTGCGCGCGAACACCTCATCGCTCACCGCCTCGAGTGAGCCGCAGCGCACCTGGAAGCGGGCGTTGAGCGGGCGCGGTGGCTCGCTTTCGGAGAGGATCGCCTCGCGGAACAGCTGCAGCAGCAGCTCGTTCAGGAGGCTCACGTCCATCACCGTGCGGTAGTAGCGCTGCATGAACTGCTCGACCGCGAGGGTGTAGGAGGCGTCTTCGTAGCCGAACTGCTGTGCCAGGCGCAGCTGATTGTCGAACAGCAACCGGTCCTCGTGCCGCCCGCTGAGCGTGTGCAGGCCGAAGCGCACCTTCCACAGAAAGGCCTGCGCCTGGCGGAGGCGGCGCAACTCGGCGGGCGTGAGAAATCCGTGGGTGGCGAGTCCATCGAGCGTGTCGGTGCCGAAGTGGCGCTTGGCGACCCAGGCGATGGTGTGGATGTCGCGCAGGCCGCCCGGGCCGGTCTTCACGTTGGGCTCGAGGTTGTAGGCGGTGTCGTTCGCCTTCAGGTGCCGCTCGGTCTGCTCGCGCACCTTGGCCTCGAAGAACTGCTTGACCGGCCAGATGTGCTCGGGCGCGAGCGCCGTGCGCATGGCCGCGAGCTGGGCGGCGTTGCCCGCCACCAGCCGCGACTCGAGCAGCGTCGTCATGACGCTCACATCGCCCACACACTCCTCGCGGCACTGCTCCACGGTACGCACGCTGTGGCCGACTTCGAGGCCGATATCCCACAGCAGCGTCACCAGCTGCTCGACCGCGGCGCTGCCGGCGCTGTCCGGCGGCTGCGGCACGAGCAGCAGGATGTCGATATCGGAGTGCGGATGGAGCTCGCCGCGACCGTAGCCCCCGACGGCGACCAGCGCCCAGCTGTCATGCGCCGCGCAGGCGCTGCGCCAGGCCTCGCGCAGCACTGCATCGATCAGCGCAGCGCGTGCATGCACCAGCTGCTCGACCGGTTCCTCGGCGAGGAAGCGACCGCGCAGCTCCTCGTGTGCCTGGCGCAGTAGCGCGCGCCACGCGCCGGGAGACACTTCCGCGGCCAGTTGCGCCGGCAGCCGCGATAGCAGCGGCCAGCCCGCAGGGGCGCTGGGGGTAGGCGTTTCTGCCAGCAGCTCTGTGTCCGCGGCCCCCATCAGCGCGTCTGAGTCAGTGCTGCGCGCCGTTCGCGCCGAGCGTAAGCACGTCGAACCCGCCGTCGGTGACCAGCACGGTGTGCTCCCATTGCGCCGACAGCGAGTGGTCCTTGGTGATGACGGTCCAGCCGTCGGGCAGCAGCCGCACGTGGCGCTTGCCGGCATTCACCATCGGCTCGATGGTGAAGGTCATGCCGGCCTTCAGCTCGAGCCCCGTTCCGGGCTCGCCGTAGTGCAGTACCTGCGGATCCTCGTGATACACGCGCCCGATGCCGTGGCCGCAGTATTCGCGCACTACCGAGTACTCGTGCTGCTCCACGAAGCTCTGGATCGCGTGACCGATGTCGCCGAGCTGCGCGCCCGGGCGCACCGTCTCGATGCCGCGCCACATCGCGGCGAAGCAGGTCTCGGCCAGCCGCTGGGCATGGGCCGGCGCCTTGCCGACGAAGTACATGCGGCTGGTATCACCATGAAAACCGTCGCGGATGACGGTCACATCGATATTGACGATGTCGCCCGCCTTGAGGCGCCGGTCGTTGGGGATGCCGTGGCACACCACATGGTTGACCGAGGTGCAGATGGTCTTCGGGAAGCCCCGGTAGTTGAGGTTCGCCGGCACCGAGCGCTGCACGTTGACGATGTAGTCGTGGCAGATACGGTCGAGCTCCTCGGTCGTCACCCCGGGCACCACGTGTGGCTCGATCATGTCGAGCACGTCCGCGGCCAGCCGCCCGGCTATTCGCATCTTTTCCTGTTCCTCCGGGGTCTTGATGGTGACTTGCATAAGATCCGAAATGGGGCCGACGGCGAGCTGCGGCAAGGTCTCCCGCGGACGCGCGTAAGACATTGTTCCGACGAGGCCTTCATGGTATAAAGCGCGGCCTTTTTTGGCAACGCAACCCACACGCGTGTCATTGAGCCCAGCGACTGGGTGTTCCGGATAGGCCTCGAGGGCACTTTCCGGGATGGTCCTGGGGACACGCGGAGGCTTAACCCGCACAGGAGTCCTTCATGCCCGGCGTGTCCATGCGACAGATGCTGGAGGCGGGAGTCCATTTCGGACATCAGACCCGCTTCTGGAACCCGAAGATGGCTCCCTTCATCTTCGGCGAGCGTAACAAGATCCATATCATCAATCTCGAGAAGACGCAGCCGATGTACACCGAGGCTGCCAACTTCATCAAGGGCGTCATCGCCGACGGTGGCACGGTGCTGTTCGTCGGCACCAAGCGCTCGGCGCGCGAGTCCATTCAGAAGGAGGCCGAGCGCGCCACGCAGCCGTTCGTGAACCAGCGCTGGCTCGGCGGCATGCTCACGAACTTCAAGACCATCCGCCAGTCGGTCAAGCGGCTCGGTGAGATCAGCGAGCTCGCCGCCTCAGGGGCGCTCGAGAAGCGCGGCAAGAAAGAGGCGACCCAGCTGCGGCGCGAGATGGACAAGCTGGAAAGAAGCCTCGGCGGCATCAAGAACATGGACTCGCTCCCGGATGCGCTGTTCGTGGTCGACGTCGGCCACGAGAACATCGCAGTCCACGAGGCGAAGAAGCTCGGCATTCCGGTGGTCGCCATCGTCGACACCAACTGCTCTCCCGACGGGATCGACTACGTCATTCCCGGCAACGATGACGCCATGCGCGCCATTCAGCTCTACGCCGCCGGCATCGCCGATGCCGTGCTCGAAGGCAAGGAGTCCGTGCCGCAGGTCGCCGTCGGGGAGGACGAGTTCGTCGAGCTCGACGAGGCCGGTAACCCGCGCAAGAAGGTCGCCCGCGGCCGGCAGCGGCCGCAGGCGACGGTGCGCAAGAAGGCTCCGGTACGGCGCCGGCTGCCGGCCGTCAAGCCGCCGGTCGCGGCCGTCGTAGAGCTCGTCGGCGAGGACGTCGGCGAGGACGAGGACTTGGACACCGACGAGGCCGCCGAAGCGGTCGCCCCTGCCGGCACGGTCCCACCGCCCGATGACCCGCGCCGTCCGGCCGGCGGCGGCGCGCGTCGCAAGGGACGCGCGCCCGGCGCGGCTTCGAGCGAGTGACAGGGAGGACAGGCTCACATGAACATCACTGCAGAGGCAGTCAAGCAGCTCCGCGAGCGCACCGGCGCCGGCATGATGGAGTGCAAGAAAGCACTGGTCGAAACCAAGGGTGATCTCGACGCGGCCGCCGAGCTCATGCGCCGCCAGGGCCTCGCCAAGGCCGACAAGAAGGCGGCGCGTATCGCCGCCGAGGGTGTGGTGGTCATCGCCCGCTCCGGCGATGGGCGGGTGGCCGCGATGGTGGAGGTCAACTGCGAGACCGATTTCGTTGCCCGCGAGCAGGAGTTCCGGGCGTTCGCGCAGGCGGTGGCGGAGTGCGCACTCGCGCATCGGCCGGCGACTCTCGCCGCCCTCACCGAAGCCCGGCTCGCCTCGGGCGAAAGCGTCGAGGAGCGGCGCCGCGCGCTCATCGCGAAGATCGGCGAGAACATCAGCGTGCGGCGCTTTGTCGTCCTCGGCTCGCCTGAGCACCTCGGCGCCTACGTGCACGGCACGCGCATCGGCGCGCTGGTGGCGCTCAAGGGCGGCCAGGCGAGCCTGGCGTACGACCTGGCGATGCACGTCGCCGCGAGCAACCCGAGATACCTGACGCACGCACAGGTGCCGGAGGATGTGGTGGCGAAGGAGCGCGCCATCCTCACCGAGCAGGCCCGCAACGAGGGCAAGCCGCCGGAGATCGTGGCGAAGATGGTCGAGGGACGGCTGCGCAAGGCGCTGAGCGAGATCACTCTCGCCGGGCAGCCGTTCGTCAAGGATCCGGAAGTGACGATCGAGAAGCTGCTCAAGGGGGCGAAGGCGGAAGTCCTGGCTTTCGAGCGCTTCGAGGTCGGGGCGGGCATCGAAAAAAAAACCGATGACTTCGTCGCCGACGTGATGGCCCAGGTGAAGGCTTCCGACCCGACGGTCAGGCACTGACGGCGCGTGCGAGCATCAAGGAATGAACCCCGCCCGGCGCGGGGTTTTTTCCATACGTCTTCAGGGGAATGCACATGAGGCAGGCCAAGGCGATCTACTCGAGGATCCTGGTGAAGCTCTCGGGCGAAGCACTGCTCGGGGCCGGCGATTACGGCATCGACCCGGTGGTCATCAAGCGCATCGCCGGCGAGCTCGAGGACCTCGTGCAGATGCAGGTGCAGGTGGCGGTGGTGATCGGCGGGGGCAACATCTTCCGCGGCGCAGGACTCGCGCGCGCCGGCATGGACCGCGTGGCCGCCGATCACATGGGGATGCTCGCCACGGTGATGAATGCACTCGCCATGCAGGACGCGCTCGAGAGTCTCGGGCTCCATGCGCGGGTGATGTCCGCCATCCGCATCAACGAGGTGTGCGAGGACTACATCCGCCGCCGCGCAGTGCGCCACCTGGAAAAGGGGCGCGTGACCATCTTCGCCGCCGGGACCGGCAACCCCTTCTTCACCACCGACACGGCGGCGGCACTGCGCGCCATCGAGATCAACGCCGACGTGCTGCTCAAGGCCACCAAGGTGAACGGCATCTACTCCGATGATCCGCTGCGCAATCCCGCCGCGGTGCCCTACCCGCGCCTCACCTTCGACAAGGTGCTCACCGACCGGCTCAACGTGATGGACGCCACCGCCATCGTCATGTGCCGCGACAACCACTTGCCATTGCGGGTGTTCAATCTCAACAATCCCGGCGACCTCACCCGCATCGTGCAGGGTGAGGACGTGGGCACGCTGGTGACATTCGAGTGAGCCGCGCTTAAGTTGAGCGAGGAGGACAGCCATGCTCGAAGACCTCAAGAAAGACGCCGCGACGCGTATGAGCAAGTGCGTGCAGAATTTCCAGGCGGACCTCAAGAAGCTGCGCACGGGTCGGGCGCACACGAGCCTGATCGAGCATCTCAAGGTCGATTACTACGGCTCCGAGGTGCCGCTGCAGCAGGTGGCGAGCATCGCCGTCGAGGATGGGCGCACGCTGGTGATTTCCCCCTGGGAGAAGAGCGTGGTGCAGGCGATCGAGAAAGCAATCTTCAAGTCCGATCTCGGTCTCACGCCGATGACGGCCGGCACGGTGATCCGCATCCCGATGCCGCCGCTTACCGAGGAGCGCCGTCGCGAGATCACCAAGATACTGCGCCACGAGGCGGAGAATGCGCGCGTCGCGGTGCGCAACGTGCGCCGCGACGTGATGCACGATGTCAAGGAGCAACTGAAGAAGAAGCTCGTTTCGCAGGACGACGAGCGGCGCACCGAGACCGAGGTGCAGAAGCTCACCGACAAGCACATCGCCGATATCGAGGCGCTGCTCGCGGGCAAGGAAAAGGAGGTCATGCAGGTCTGATGGCTGCCGCCCCCGTCAAGCTGCTGCCACGGCACATCGCGATCACCATGGACGGCAACGGCCGCTGGGCCGCCGCGCGCGGGCTGCCGCGCACGGCGGGCCACAAGGCGGGCGTGACACCGGCGCGCATGTGCATCGAGCAATGTTCGCGCCGCGCGGTGGAGGCACTGACGCTGTTCGCGTTCTCGAGCGAGAACTGGCGACGGCCGGCCAAGGAGGTGGGCAGCCTCATGGGCCTGTTCGTCGAGGCCCTCGACCGCGAGATCGACGAGCTGCACGAGAAGGGGGTGCGGGTGCGCTTTATCGGCGAGCGTCGCAGCCTTTCCATGCGGCTGCAGACGCGCATCGCCGCAGCCGAGGAGCGTACCGGCGCAAATTCGGGTCTCAAGCTGCAGGTGGCCATGAGTTACGGGGGGCGCTGGGACATCGTGCGGGCCGCTCGGCAATTGGCGCGCGAGTGTGCCAGCGGTGCGCTGCGGCCCGACGACATCGACGAGCCGGGCTTTGCGGCGCGGCTCGCCCTCGCCGGCGTGCCGGAGGCGGACCTGCTGATCCGCACCGGCGGGGAGCAGCGCATCAGCAACTTCCTGCTGTGGGAGCTGGCTTACGCGGAGCTGTACTTCACGCCGCGCCAGTGGCCGGACTTCGCGGTGAGCGACCTCGAGGAGGCGCTCGCTTACTTCGCCAGCCGCGAGCGGCGCTTCGGGCAGACCGACGCACAACGCGCCGCCGCCAAGGCGTGACAGCCGTGACCGAGGTGCTGCGCAAGCGAATCGTGACCGCCGTGCTGCTGGCGGTGACGGCCATCGCCATCCTGTTGCTGCTGCCGCCGGTGGCCACCAAAGCCGGAATGACGCTGCTCGCGCTCGCCGGGGCGTGGGAGTGGTCGGCGTTCCTGCGCCTGGCGCAGCCCACCTCCAGGGCGGCCTACGTGCTGCTGATCGGGGCGCTGCTGTGGGCGGCCTGGCGGGTGTCGGCCACGCCCGCCGGACGCGATCTGGTGCTGGCCACTGCAGTGATCTGGTGGCTGACCGCGCTGCTGTGGATCATGTTCGCGCCGCATCGCGTGTCGCCGTGGGCCGCCGCGGCCGCCGGCGTGCTGGCGCTGGTGCCCTCCTGGCTGGCGCTGGTGCGTTTGCGGCAGGCGCAGCCGCACGGGGCGCTGTGGGTGCTGTTTGCGCTGGTGCTGGTGTATGTGGCCGACATCGGCGCATTCTTCGTCGGGCGGCGCTACGGACGATTGCGCCTGGCGCCGGAAGTGTCGCCGGGGAAGACCTGGGAGGGCGTGTTGGGAGGCATTGCCGTGAGCGCGCTGGTCGCCATCGCGGGGTCGCTGTGGTTTCACGTGTCACTCGCGGTGTTCCTGCCGCTGTGCCTGGCGGCGGTCGGCTTCTCGATCGTCGGTGATCTCACCGAGAGCCTCCTCAAGCGCTTCGCCGGCATGAAGGACAGCGGCAGCGTATTTCCGGGTCACGGCGGGGTCATGGACCGCATCGACAGTCTGACCGGCGCCGCCCCGGTGCTGCTGCTCGGGCTGACGCTCCTCGGGGTGGTCACATGATGGGCGTCGCCGTTCTCGGCTCCACCGGCTCGGTCGGCGCCAGCACTCTCGATGTGCTCGCGCGCCATCCGGATCGCTTTCGCCTGGTGGCGATCGCCGCCAACAGCAACGCCGCGAAGCTCGCGCGTCAGATCATCGCCTGGCGCCCGGCGTACGCCGCTCTCGCCGACGAGCGCGCGGCCGGCGAGCTGCACGCGCTGCTCGGCGGCCCGCCGCCGGGGACGCGCCTGCTCACCGGCGCCGGCGCGCTCGAGGAGCTGGCCCTGTTGCCGGAAGTGCACTGCGTGATGGCCGCCATCGTGGGTGCCGCGGGACTGCGCTCGACGCTCGCCGCCGCGCGCTCCGGCAAGCGACTGCTACTCGCCAACAAGGAATCCCTCGTGATGGCGGGACCGCTGCTGATTGCGGCGGTGAACGCCTCCGGCGCGACGCTGCTGCCGATCGACAGCGAGCACAACGCCATCTTCCAGTGTCTGCCTCCGGGAGCCCGCATCGGCGTCGCGCCGCCCGGCCTGATGCGCGTGCTGTTGACCGCCTCCGGTGGGCCCTTCCGCGACACGCCGGCCGAGGTGCTGGCGAGCGTCACCCCGGAAGCCGCCTGCGCGCACCCCAACTGGGTCATGGGACGCAAGATCTCGGTCGACTCGGCGACTCTCATGAACAAGGGGCTCGAGCTCATCGAGGCGTGCCTGCTGTTCGGACTGCACCCCTCACAGGTAGAGATCCTGGTGCATCCCCAGAGCATCGTGCATTCGCTGGTCGAGTACGCCGACGGCTCGGTGCTGGCACAGCTCGGCGCGCCCGACATGCGCACGCCGATCGCCTGCGCGCTTGCCTGGCCCGAGAGAATCACCTCCGGCGTAGAATCCCTAGACCTGCTCAAGGCGGGACGGCTCGAGTTCCGGGCTCCCGATACCGACAAGTTCCGATGCCTGGCGCTGGCCCAGGCCGCGGCGCGCGCCGGCGGGCTGTACCCGGTGGTGCTGAACGCCGCCAACGAGGTTGCCGTGGAGGCCTTCCTCGCGCGCCAATTGAACTTTCCCGGCATCGCGGCGGTCATTGAAGCCGTGGTGGAGCGGGGCACCGGGGGAACTGTCGGCGCATTGGAAGACGTTCTGGCCGCCGACGCGGAAAGCAGAGTGCGCGCACGGGAGCGGATCGTCGGCATTACTGGCAGTGCACCGTTGAGGGGCGCGCACGCATGAGTCTCGTCTGGTACCTGGTGTGGTTCGTGGTGGCCGTGGGCCTGCTGGTCACGGTGCACGAGTTCGGCCATTTCTGGGTGGCGCGGCGCCTCGGCTTCAAGGTCCTGAGGTTCTCGGTCGGTTTCGGGCGGCCGCTGCTGCGGCGCGTGGCCGGAGCCGATCGTGTCGAATACGTGGTGGCGGCCGTCCCGCTCGGCGGCTACGTGAAACTGCTCGATGAGCGCGAGGGCCCGGTCGACCCGCAGGACCTGCCGCGTTCCTTCACGCGTCGGCCGTCCTGGCAGCGCATCGCAGTGCTGCTCGCCGGACCGGCGTTCAACATCCTGTTTGCCGTACTGCTGCTGTGGGGCATGTTGTGGGCCAACGGCATGACCGAGGTCCGCCCGACGGTCGGCGACGTGGTTGCCGACTCGGTCGCGGCGCGTGCGGGACTCAAGTCGGGGGATGAGATCCGCAGCATCAACGACACGGCCGTTAGCGGGCAGCGCGACGTCGTGTTTGCGCTGCTCGATGCGATGAGCTCGCGCGGCGAGGCACGCCTGAGCGTGCGCGGCAGCGCCGGCGAGACGCGCGAGGCGGACCTGCGCGTGGGCGACCCGGCCGAGCGGCGCCACCTCACCGAGCCGTCCGAGCTCTTCCACGGGCTCGGTTTCCAGTTCTGGACGCCGCCGGTGCCCGCCGTGCTCGGAACCGTCACGCCCGATGGTCCGGCCGCGCGCGCGGGGCTGCGCAGCGGTGATCGCATCGTCGCCATCGACGGCGTGTCCATGAGCGACTTCCGCCAGATCGTCGACTACATCAGCGCGCGCCCCGGCGCGCGCATCACGATCGACTACCGGCGTGCCGGCATCGTGCACAGCACGCCGGTCGAGGTGGGGAGCGAGCAGGTTGCGGGCAAGCGCGTCGGGCGCATCCACGTGACGCAGCCTGCCGGCGTCACCTACCCCGCGAGCATGCTGCTGCACACCGACCTGGGCCCCGCGGCGGCGCTGTCGCGCGCCGGTGTGGAAGCCTGGGACATGACCGTGCTGCAGGCGCGGCTCTTCTGGCGCATGGTGCTCGGCAGGGTGTCGCTGAAGAACCTCAGCGGCCCGCTGTCGATCGCCGAGTTCGCCGGCGATTCAGCCGAGGCGGGCGTGTCGGCGTTCCTGAGCTTCCTGGTACTCATTTCCCTGTCGCTGGGGTTTCTCAACCTGCTGCCGATCCCGATTCTGGATGGCGGACAGATCCTCTTCCAGCTCGTGGAGTGGCTGAAGGGCAGCCCGCTGTCGGAGCGGGCACAGGCTTTGGGACAGCAGGTTGGCATCGCCCTGCTCATCGTCCTGATGGGTGTCGCGCTATACAACGATATTGCGCGTCAGTTCAGTTGAGCGTGTCGTAGCGCCGCCGCGCGGCCGTCGGGCGGTCACTGGAGGTATTTGGCCTCCAGCGCCCCGCGAACAGTACAACGCATGAGATGCACAGCGCTGCGCGCGCCGGTCTGGAAGGGATATTGGTGGTCAGAACATGAAAGGGCGCTCAGCCGCGGGTCTTGATCGCGCTGGCGCAGGGGTCCGGGCGGCACCGGCAGCAGGCAGACACACGGTGCTGAGTGGCACCGTGCTGGTGCTGTGCTCCGTGGTCGCGCTCGCACAGACTGCGCCGCCGCCCGCCCCGCAGGCAACGCCACCGGCGCCGCAGGCAACGCCACCCGCGCCGCAGGCAACGCCACCCGCGCCGAGCGAGACGCCGTCCGCGCCGACGGTAACGCCCGGGATCCCGGCACCGGCGCCGACCGCAACGCCCTCCGCCGCCGGCGAGACCGCGCCCCCGCCGACCGAGCCCTCAGGGCCGCCCGCGCCGGCGCGGCCCGCCGCGCCGCCCGCCGCGCCCGGCGCGACACCGTCCGCGCCGAGCGGCGCGGGGCCGGGCCCGCCCGCGCCGACACCGGCGCCAGTACCACCGGCGCCCGCGGCGCTGCCGCCCGCGGCCGGCGAGAAAGCGCCTGCAGCGGGCGAGGCGCCACCGCTGCCGGGCGAGACCCCGCTGGCACCGGCTCTGCCGCCGCCCGCGCCGGCGTCGGCGGAGTTCACCGTCGGCGACATCAAGATCGAGGGTCTGCAGCGCGTCGCGGAGGGCACGGTCTACAACTACCTGCCGGTGAACATCGGCGATCACCTCACGCCGCAGCGCATTCGCGAGGCCATCAAGGCGCTCTATGCGACCGGTTTCTTCCGTGACGTGCAGATGCGCCGCGACGGCAACACGCTGGTCGTGGTGGTGCTCGAGCGTCCCTCCATCGAGAGCTTCGAAATCACCGGCAACAAGGACATCAAGACCGAGGATCTGCAGAAGTCGCTGCGCGGTGTCGGCCTCGCCACCGGCAAGACCTTCGACCGCTCGGTGCTCGAGGACGTGACGCAGTACCTCACCGACCAGTATTACGCGCGCGGCAAGTACGGTGTGCAGATCACCTCCAAGGTGGAGGAGGAGGCCGGCAACCGCGTCAAGATCAAGATCGATATCAAGGAAGGCTCGCGCGCCAAGATCCGCCAGATCAACATCGTTGGCGACACCAGGTTCCCGCAGAAGGACATCCTCGAGACACTGGAGCTGAAAACCCCCAACTGGTTGTCGTGGTACAAGCAGGACGACCGCTACTCGCGTGAGTCCCTGCAGGGCGACCTGGAGAAGGTGCGCAACTACTACATGGATCGCGGCTACGCGAACTTCCAGATCGAGTCGACCCAGGTGGCGATCGCCCCCGACAAGGAAGACATCTACATCACCATCAACATCGCGGAGGGGCAGGTCTACACGGTGTCGGAGATCAAGCTGGCGGGCACGTTCGTCGTGCCGAAGGCCGAGCTCGAGCAGCTGCTGTTCATCCACCCGGGTGACATCTTCAACCGCAAGAAGATCACCACTTCGCAGGAGCTGATGCAGAACCGCATGGGGCGCGACGGCTATGCCTTCGCCAAGGTCGACCCGGTGCCCACCGCGGACAACGTCCACCACACCGTAGCGCTCACCTTCTTCGTCGACCCGAACAACCGCGTGTACGTGCGCAACATCAGTTTCACCGGCGCCAACCGCATCAACGACGAGGTGCTGCGCCGCGAGATGCGCCAGCTCGAAGGCGGCTGGCTGTCCAATACCTCGCTGGAGCGCTCCAAGCAGCGCATCCAGCGCCTGCCGTACGTCAAGAGCGTCGAGTTCGAGACCACGCCGGTCGCCGGATCCCCGGACCTGGTGGACGTGAATTTCAAGATCGAGGAAGGTCCGGCGTCGCAGTTGTCGGGCGGCATCGGCTGGTCCGAGAGCTACAAGTTCATGCTCAACGCGAGCTATGCCGACTCCGACTTCCTCGGCACCGGCCAGCGCATCGCCGTGAACCTCAACGGCGGCGCCTTCAGCAAGGTGTACAACGTCTCGCACACCAACCCGTACACCAACATCGACAACGTGCAGCGCACCGAATCGATCACCTACAGCAGCGTGACGCAGTTCGTCTCATCCTCGTCGACCTTCAACTCCGAGACGCTGAGCCTCGGGCCGACCTGGGCGTACCCGATCAGCGAGTACATGTACGTGCGCTTCGGCGCCGCGTTCACCCACTCGGAGCTGCTCACCAACTCCCTCAGTAGCGCGCTGCAGGCGCAGCAGTGGGTGCAGCAGAACGGCCATTCCTTCAGCCGTCTGGCGCACGACGACGCGACCAACAACGAGTACGTGTTCTACGGCACGGACTTCAAGACAGTCGAAGGCATAGCCGGCTGGGACTGGGACACGCGCAACCGCACGCTGTTCGCCGACCGCGGCTTCCGCCAGAACGTCTCCTTCTCCGTCACGTCGCCGGGGAGCGATGTGCGCTACTGGGTCGGCAACTACCAGTACATCCGCTACGTACCGCTGTGGCACGGCTGGACGCTGTCGCTGCTCGAAGGTTTCGACTATGGCTCGCCGCTCGGCAGCACGACCTCGATCCCACCGTACCGGCGCTTCTTCGGCGGCGGTCCCGACAGCGTGCGCGGCTTCCGTGAGAGCCGCCTTGGTCCGGCCGACCAGTTCGGCAATCCCTACGGCGGCAACATGCGCATCACCAGTCAGAACGAGCTGATCTTTCCGATGCCGGCGAAGTACGCGCAGACCGCCCGCGTGAGCCTGTTCTACGACATGGGCGGGGTGTATCAGACCGGCTCGAAGGTGCAGTTCTTCGGTCCCGACGGGGTCACGCCCGAGAGCTACAGCTTCCGCAGCGAGGGACTGAAGCGCTCGGTCGGCATTTCGGTACAGTGGCTGGCCCCGCTCGGGCTGTTCCGCTTCAGCCTGGGGGCACCGCTCAACGCCCAGCCCGGCAACGGCGTCACCATCTGGGGCGACCAGCGGGAGGTGTTCCAGTTCTCGGTCGGCAACGCATTCTAGCGGCGGGCCTGCGGGCGAGAGCGCTTGCCACGGTGCGGCGGAGCCGCAGAGAATCGCGCCGCTCAGAGGCATTCTACGCGATACTAGGGGTTTGGCCGGGCGGCATCGCCGCGTCCGGCGCTCACAAACTGTTACACACGAGGGTAGGTAGGTTCCGTGAAGCGTTCGATCAGCAGCAAGTTGACACTGGGATTGATTGCCGCGGGCGGTGTACTGATGGCACTGCCGGCATGGGCCGAGGGGAAGATCGGGATCGTGGACTTCCAGAAGCTGGGCATGGAATCACCCCAGGGCAAGACCATCCAGGACGCCATGCGCGCCGAATTCGCGCCGCGTCAACGCACCCTGCAGGCGCAGGAGCAGTCCATCAAGGCCAAGCAGGAGAAGCTGCAGAAGGACGGCGCGACCATGAGCGAGGATCAGCGCGTGCGCGCGGAGAAGGACCTGCGCGACAGCGCGCGCGACCTGCAGCGCGCCGAGGGCGAGTTCAATGACGACGTCACGGCGCGGCGCAACGAGGAGTTGTCCAAGCTGCAGCGCACGCTGCTCGAGGAGGTGCGTACCTACGCCAAGGCGCAGAACTTCGACGTGGTCCTGAGCGGTGAGGCCGTGGTCTACGCCACGCAGGCCTACGACATCACGCCGGCGATCCTTTCGGCGCTCGAGGCCCATGCGCCTGCCGGCGGCCGCTCTGCGCCCCCGCCCCCCAAACCGCAGCCGAAATAGCGCTGCGTCCTGAGGGGAGGCGCGGCATGCCAGTGTCGCTTGCGGAGCTTGCGGTCCGGTTCGGCTGCGAGCTGCGCGGCGATCCGGACACCGCTGTCGAGCGCGTGGCGACGCTTGCGAACGCCGACGCCCGCTCACTCACCTTTCTCGCCAACCCCCGCTATCGCCCGCAGCTGGCGGACACACGCGCCGCCGCCGTGGTTCTGAGTGCGGCCGACGCGGCCGGCGGCCGCAGCGCGCTGCTGTTGTGCGACAACCCCTACGCCACCTACGCGCGCATCGCCACGGTGCTGCACCCGCCGTCCACGCCGGTAGCCGGAGTGCATCCGACCGCGGTGGTCGCCGCCAGCGCGCGCATCGACCCGTCTGCCCAGGTATGTGCCGGCGTGACGGTCGCCGAGCGCGCGGTGATCGGGCCGCGCGTGTTCGTCGGCCCGCACTGCTGCCTGGCGGAGGACGTGCGCCTGGAAGCCGACGTGCGCCTGGTGGCGCGCGCGACGCTCGGCCCGGGCGTACAGATCGGGGCGCGCAGCGTGCTGCAGCCGGGAGTGGTGATCGGCGCGGACGGCTTCGGTTTCGCGCCGGAGAAGGGCCGCTGGCTCAAGGTGCCGCAGATTGGCACGGTGTGCATCGGCGCGGACGTCGAGATCGGTGCCAACACCACCATCGATCGCGGGGCGATCGAGGACACCGTGATCGAGGAGGGCGTGAAGCTCGACAATCTCATCCAAATCGGACACAACGTGCGCATCGGGGCACACACGGCGATCGCGGCGCTCACCGGGATCTCCGGCAGCACCACCGTCGGCAAGCGCTGCATGATCGGCGGCGCGGTCGGGTTCGCCGGCCACCTCAGCATCGCCGACGACGTCGTGATCACCGGCTGCTCGACGGTGAGCCACTCGATCACCAGCGCCGGCGTATACTCCAGCACCTTGCCGACCGAAGAAGCACACACCTGGCGGCGGCTGGTGGGCCGCTTCAAGCGCAGTGCGTTGCTGGAAGCCCGCCTGAGAAAGCTCGAGCGAGCGGCGGGCGCCGCACCCACGCCGGACGAAGATCATGACTGAAGCGCGGCAGCTCGACATGCAGGCCATCCTCGAGCGCCTGCCGCACCGCTACCCGTTCCTGCTGGTAGACCGCGTGCTCGAGTGCCGTCCCGGGGAGAGCATCCGCGCGCTGAAGAACGTCACCTACAACGAGCCGTTCTTTCCCGGACACTTTCCCGGGCGCCCGGTAATGCCCGGTGTCATGATCGTCGAGGCTCTGGCCCAGGCCGCCGGCATCCTGTGCTTCGTCACCGCGGATGTGATCCCCGACCACCGCACGCGCTTTTATTTCGTCGGCATCGACAAGGCGCGCTTCCGCAGGCCGGTCGTGCCCGGCGACCAGCTGCTGCTCACCGCGCAGCTGGAGCGCTCGCTCAAGGGCATCTGGCGCTTCTCCACGGCGGCGCTGGTGGGCGAGCACGAGGTGGCGCACGCGGACATGATGCTCGCCCCGGAGTCCGGCGGGTGATCGACGCACGGGCCGTCGTTTCCCCGCAGGCCGAGCTCGCGCCGGACGTGAGCGTCGGGCCCTTCAGCGTCATCGGGCCGCAGGTGCAGATCGGCGCGCGCAGCGTGATCGGCCCGCACGCAGTGATCATGGGTCCGACCACCATCGGAGCGGACAACCGCATCTTCCCGTTCGCCTCCGTCGGCGATGCGCCGCAGGACAAGAAGTACCAGGGCGAGCCGACGCGGCTGGAAATCGGGGACCGCAACGTGTTCCGCGAGGGGTGCACCATCAACCGCGGCACCACGCACGACATGGGCGTTACCCGCATCGGCAGCGACAACCTGTTCATGGCCTGCTCACACGTGGCCCACGACTGCCTGGTGGGCAACCAGACGGTATTCGCCAACGGCGTGCTGCTCGGAGGTCACGTCGAGGTTGGCGACTGGGTGATCCTCGGCGGCCTGGCCGCCGTGCACCAGTTCAGCAAGATCGGCGCGCACGCCTTCGTGGCTGGCGCGTCCGCCCTCAGGCGCGACGTGCCGCCGTACGTGATGGTGGCCGGCAACCCGGCGGAGCCGCATGCCGTCAACTCCGAGGGCCTCAAGCGCCGCGGCTTCAGCGAGCAGCAGATCCGCAACATCCGTGACGCCTACCGCATCCTGTATCGCTCGGACCTGAGGCTCGCCGAGGCTCTTGAGCGTCTCGCTCCGCTCGCGCAGGAGCATCCTGAGGTCCGCGTCTTCGTCGACTTCGTCAAGGCGGCCAGCACGCGCAGCCTGGTGCGATGAGCGCGCCGCAAATGCCGGCTGCCGCGGCGCCGCTGCGCGTCGCCGTAGTGGCGGGCGAGCATTCCGGGGATCAGCTGGGGGCGGCATTGATCGCGGCGCTGCGAGCGCGCGTGCCGCAGCTGAGCTGCTTCGGGGTCGCCGGCCCGAAGATGATCGCCGCCGGGTGTGAGGCGTGGGTGCGCTCCGATGAGCTCGCCGTCATGGGGCTCACCGAGGTGCTGCGCCACCTGCCACGGCTGCTGCGCCTGCGCGCCCAGCTCATCAGGCGCTTCAGCGCCGCCCGGCCGGACGTGTTCGTCGGCATCGATGCGCCGGAATTCAATCTGCGCATCGCGCGGCGTCTCAAGGATGCCGGCATCCGTACCGTTCAATACGTGAGCCCGCAGGTGTGGGCGTGGCGGCAGGGGCGCGTGCACACCATCGGCGCAGCGTGCGACCTGGTACTGTGCCTGCTGCCCTTCGAGACCGATTTCTACGCGCGGCACGGGGTGCCGGCGGTGTTCGTCGGGCACCCCCTCGCCGACCAGATTCCGTTCGCCGCCGATCGCGACGGCGCGCGGCGCGCGCTCGGCTTCGATCCGGCGGTGCCGCTGATTGCGCTGCTGCCCGGCAGTCGCATCGGGGAGGTCGCGCGCCTCGCGGCCCCCTTTGCCGCCGCCGCGGCGCACATCCGCGCGCAGCGGCCGGGCTGGCAGTTCGTGGCGCCGATGGCGTCGGTCGGGGTTCGTGAGACTTTCGAGAAGCTCATCGCGCAAGTCCCGGACGCGCCGGAAATTCATGTGCGGGTGGGCGAGTCGCAGCGGGCACTCGCGGCGTGCGACGCGGCGCTCGTGGCCTCAGGCACGGCGACCCTCGAGACGCTGCTGACCGGGCGGCCGATGGTGGTCGCGTATCGTGTCAGCGCCGTAACCGCCTTTCTCCTGAGGACCATGCGGCTCGTAAAGGTGCAATACTTTTCCCAGCCGAATCTGCTCGCCGGGCGGCGCCTGGTGCCGGAGTTCTTCCAGGAGCAGGTGAGCGGGGCGGCCCTGGGGGATGCGCTGCTGCGCGAGCTGGAGGATCGCGTTCACATGCATGAGCTGCTCGATGAATTCGCGGCCATTCACCGCGCCCTGCGCTGGGATGCCGCGGCGCGCGCGGCGGACGCCGTTCTCGGCTGCGTGCGGGGCGCCGGCACTGCCGATATCGCGCCGGGGCGCCCGCAGCGCTCCGGGAGGGCCTGATGCGCGCCGCCGTGGGTTTCGATCTCGCGCGCGTCGCGGGCGTCGACGAAGCAGGCCGCGGGCCGCTGGCCGGCCCGGTGGTGGCCGCCGCGGTGATCCTGGACCCGAGGCGGCGCATTCGCGGACTCGCGGACTCCAAAGTGCTCGCGCCCGCCGAGCGCGCGCGGCTCGCCCCCATTATTCGCGCCCGCGCGCTGGCGTGGGGCGTCGGCTGGGCGGACCGTGATGAGATCGACTGCCTCAACATTCTCGAAGCGACGCTGCTGGCGATGCGGCGGGCGCTGCTGGCACTGCCGGTGCCGCCGACGCATGTGCGGGTCGACGGCAATCGCTGCCCGTGCGTCGTGGACCTCGCTCTGGCGTGCTCGCTCGAGGCCATCATCGCGGGGGATGCGCACGTGGCCGCCATCAGCGCCGCCTCGATCCTCGCCAAGACGTGCCGCGACGCCATGATGCAGGCGCTCGATGCGTGCTACCCGGGGTTCGACCTGGCGGTACACAAGGGGTACGCGACACCGGCACATCTGCAGGCTCTCAGGGATCGCGAGCCCTCGCCACAGCACCGCCGCTCGTTCAGTCCCATGAGACTGGACGGCGAGCCCTTGACACTCGAAGGCTGCGAGCCTTAAGAGGCGCGGATGTCACCCGGCTTCGTTCACCTGCGGCTGCATACCGAGTACTCCCTCATCGACAGCGTGGTGCGCGTGCCGCAGCTGGTCGCCGCGGTGGCCGCGGCAGGCATGCCCGCCGTCGCGGTCACCGATCAGAACAACCTGTTCGCGATGGTGAAGTTCTATCGGGAGGCGCTCAAGGCCGGCGTCAAGCCGCTCGTCGGCGTCGACCTGCTGGTGCGCGAGGAGGGCGAGCGGCAGCCGCCGACGCGCCTGACGCTGCTGTGTCAGTCGCAGGCTGGTTACCGCAACCTGGCACGTCTTCTCACCCGCGCCTATCTCGAGGGCCCCGAGCGTGGCCGACCGCGCATCGAGCGCCACTGGCTCACGGCGGCCGGTCTCGGCGACCTGATCGCGCTCTCCGGTGCGCTCGAGGGGGATATCGGCCGCGCGCTGGTGAATGCGCGCGAGCGCGACGCCGAGCGCGCGCTCGATGCGTGGCTCGCACTGTTTCCGGGACGCTTCTACCTCGAGCTGCAGCGCCTCGGGCGCCCGTTCGAGGAAGCCTACATCGCCTCTGCCATCGCGCTCGCTTCCCGGCGCGACACGCCGGTGGTTGCGACCAACGATGTGCGCTTCCTCGCGCCGGCGGAGTTCGAATCGCACGAGGCGCGCGTGTGCATCGGCGACGGTGCGCTGCTGGCGGACCCCGCGCGCGTGCGCCGCTATTCGCGCCAGCAGTACCTGCGCACCCCGCAGGAGATGGCGGCGCTGTTTGCCGACGTGCCCGAGGCGCTCGCCAACTCGGTGCAGATCGCACGGCGCTGCAGTCTGGTGCTGACGCTCGGGGAGGCGCGCCTGCCGCAGTATCCGCTGCCCGCCGACGTGAGCACCGAGCAGTTCCTGCGCGAGGAGAGTCTGCGCGGCCTCGCCGGGCGCTTCCGCGGGGCGGGCGGTGTGCCGGCGGCGCACGCCGAGCGGCTCGGTCGCGAGCTCGAGGTCATCTGCCAGATGGGATTCGCGGGCTACTTTCTCATCGTGGCCGACTTCATCCGCTGGGCGCGCACCCATGGCGTGCCGGTCGGTCCGGGGCGCGGCTCCGGGGCCGGCTCGCTGGTGGCCTACAGCCTTGGGATCACGGATCTCGACCCGCTGCGCTTCGATCTGCTGTTCGAGCGCTTCCTCAATCCCGAGCGGGTTTCCATGCCGGATTTCGACATCGACTTCTGCATGGATGGCCGCGACCGGGTCATCGATTACGTCGCGCACAAGTACGGCCGCGAGCGCGTCTCGCAGATCATCACCTACGGCACCATGGCGGCCAAGGCGGTGGTGCGCGACGTGGGCCGGGTGCTCGGCATGCCCTACGGCTACGTCGACCGCATCGCCAAGCTGGTTCCCTTCGAGCTCGGCATCACCCTCGACGGCGCGCTCGCGAAGGAGCCGGAGCTCAAGCGCCTGTACCAGTCCGAGGACGAGGTGCGTAACCTGATCGATCTGGCGCGCTCGCTCGAGGGTCTGACGCGCAATGCCGGCATGCACGCCGGCGGCGTGGTGATCGCGCCCTCGGTGCTCACCGATTTCGCCCCGCTGTACTGCGACGCCGCCGGCGGCAGCGTCGTCACCCAGTTCGACAAGGACGACGTCGAGGCGGCGGGACTGGTGAAGTTCGACTTCCTCGGGCTGCGCACGCTCACCATCATCGACCGCGCGGCGGCGCTCATCAATCGCGGGCGCGCCCCCGGGGAGGCTGCGCTCGAGGTGAGCGCCCTGCCGATGGACGATGCGCTTACCTTTGCGCTGCTGCGCTCCTGCCGCACCACTGCGGTGTTCCAGCTCGAGTCGCGCGGCATGAAAGACCTCATCCGCCGGCTGCAGCCCGATCGCTTCGAGGACATCGTGGCGCTGGTGGCGCTGTTCCGGCCCGGACCGCTGCAGTCCGGCATGGTGGATGACTTCATCAACCGCAAGCATGCCGGCGGCGGGGCACCGGTCGATTATCTGCACCCGAACCTCGAGTCGATTCTCAAGCCCACCTATGGCGTGATCCTCTACCAGGAACAGGTGATGCAGATCGCACAGGTGCTGGCCGGCTACACGCTCGGCGGCGCGGACCTGCTGCGCAAGGCGATGGGCAAGAAGAGTCCCGAGGAGATGGCGCAGCAGCGCTCGGTGTTCGTCGGCGGCGCCGTCAGTCGCGGCGTGCGCGAGCCCACCGCGGCGCACATCTTCGATCTGATGGAGAAATTCGCCGGCTACGGCTTCAACAAGTCACACTCGGTGGCGTACGCGCTGCTCTCCTATCAGACCGCGTACCTCAAGGCGCACTACCCGGCGCAGTTCATGGCCGCCGTGCTGTCGGCCGACATGGATCACACCGACAAGGTGGTCACGCTCATCAAGGAGTGCGCCGACCTCGGCCTCGCGGTGCTGCCGCCGGACGTCAATGCGTCGGTCTACGAGTTCACGGCCTGCGGCGAGGACAGCATCCGCTACGGTCTTGGCGCGGTGCGCGGCGTCGGGCGCGGGGCGGTCGAGGCGTTGATCGGCGAGCGCACCGCGGGCGGGGCGTTCAGCACGCTCGAGGATCTGTGCCGGCGGCTCGACCTGCAGAAGGTCAACCGTCGGGTGCTGGAGGCGCTGGTGCGCTCCGGCAGCCTCGACGGCCTCAACGCCAACCGCGCCACACTGATGGACCGCCTGAGCGCGGCGATGCAGCTCGGTGACCAGAACACGCGCGCCCACGAGGCCGGGCAGAACGACCTGTTCGGACTCGCCGGTGAGGAGCGTGTCAGCGCGCCACGGCGAACGCGCGCGGCGCCGCTGCCGGAGTGGGGCGAGGCGATGCGCCTTGCCGGCGAGCGCGAGACCCTCGGGCTGTACCTCACCGGTCATCCGCTCGCGCGCTTCGAGTCGAGCCTGGCGCGCATCGTGTCGCACCGCATCGGCGACCTGGTGAGCGACCGGCCGCTCGCCGGCTTCGACTCGGGGCGCTTCGGCGGCGGCAAGCCGGTCACCGTGGCCGGCCTCATCGACGAGGTGAAGAAGCGCGGGCCGCGCGTGGTCATGACGCTCGACGACCGCACCGGCCGCATCGAGGCGATGCTGTTCGAGGAGACCTGGCACAAGCACCGCGAGCTGATCGTCAAGGACGCGCTGGTGCTGGTCGAGGGTCTGCTGCGCTTCGACGAGTTCAGCGACGCCTGGCGGCTGTCGGCGCGGCGCATCACCGATCTCGAGAAGGCCCGCGAGCAGGAGGCCCGGCGTGTGGTGCTGCGCTGCTCGCACGCTGACCGCGCGCGTCTCGGAGAGCCGCTCGCCGCCGTGCTCGCTGCCGCTCGTCCGGGTCCCTGCCCGATCACCGTCGAGTACCGCGGCAGCGTGGCGAGCGGCGCGCTTACTCTCGGCGCGGAGTGGACCGTGCGCGCCAGCCACGAGCTGCTCGAGCAGCTCGAGGGCCTGATGGGGCGTGATGCGGTGCAGGTCGTGTACGCCGCAAGGCCCGCCTCTGGCGGGGCATCAATCTCCGCCGACGGCGGTTGAGTTGGGGTAGGCTCGTGCCATGAGCGTCTCGTTCCTCGACTTCGAACAGCCGATCGCCGAGCTCGAGGCGAAAATCGAGGAGCTGCGGCACGTGACCTCGGAATCCGAGGTCAACATCCAGGACGAGATCGCCCGGCTGCAGGCGAAAAGCCGCCAGCTCACGGTGAGCATCTTCGCCAGTCTCACGCCCTGGCAGATCACGCAGCTCGCGCGCCACCCGCACCGGCCGTACACGCTCGATTACGTGAACGCCATCTGCGCAGACTTCAACGAGCTGCACGGCGACCGCATGTATGCCGATGACGGGGCGATCGTCGGCGGGCTGGCGCGCATCGACGACCGCGCGCTCATGATCATCGGCCACCAGAAGGGCCGCGACACCAAGGAACGTGTGCGCCGCAACTACGGCATGCCCAAGCCCGAAGGCTACCGCAAGGCTCTGCGCCTGATGCGGCTCGCCGAGCGCTTCGGACTGCCGCTGGTGACGCTGATCGACACCCAGGGCGCCTATCCTGGCGTCGGGGCCGAGGAGCGCGGCCAGAGCGAGGCCATCGCCCGCAACCTGTTCGAGATGTCGGTGCTGCGCATTCCGATCATCAGCGTGGTCACGGGCGAAGGCGGCTCGGGCGGGGCGCTCGGCATCGGGGTGTGCGATCGCCTGCTGATGCTCCAGTACAGCACCTACTCGGTCATCTCGCCCGAGGGCTGCGCCTCGATCCTGTGGAAGAGCCAGGACAAGAAGGAGGCGGCCGCCGAGGCCCTCAACCTGACCGCCGACCGGCTGCACAAGCTCGGGCTGGTCGACGAGATCATCGAGGAGCCGCTCGGGGGTGCGCATCGCGATCCGGCCGTGGTCGCCGTCAGCCTCAAGGCGGCCCTCATCCGTCACCTCGACGAGCTCGAAGCGATGCCGCGCGATCAGCTGCGCGCCGCCCGCGCCGCCAAGATCGCCGGCTTCGGCGTGTACGCCGAAAACGCGGCCTGAAGCGCACGCATGGCACGCGCGCCGCGCCGCGCTCCGGCGAGCTTCGGGCCGCGCTGGCTGCGGCAGCGCCTGGCGCAACTGCTGCCGGACTTCCCCGCCGTCGCGCTGTGCGTCGCCTTCAGCGGCGGTGCCGACTCCACGGCGCTGCTCGCGGCGCTTGCCGCACTGCCGCGGCCGCCGCTCAAGCTTCGCGCTCTGCACATCGATCACCGGCTGCATCCGCACTCAGGCCGCTGGAGCGCCCACTGCCGCCGCGTGGCGCGTGCCCTCGGCGTACCCCTCACGGTACGCGCGGCGACCATCGTCCGCGGACGCGGCGAGTCGCCCGAGGCCGCCGCACGCGCGGTGCGCTACCGCCTGCTCGGTGCCGCGCTCGCCGGCGGCGAGGCGCTGCTCACGGCGCATCACCAGGACGACCAGCTCGAGACCGTGCTGCTGCAGCTGCTGCGCGGCGCGGGTGTCGCCGGACTCGCGGCGATGCCGGACGTCGCACCCTTTGCGCGCGGCGTGCTGGTGCGCCCGCTGCTGCCGCTGACGCACGCGCGGCTCACGGCGTGGGTGAGCGCCGCCGGCCTGCGGTGGATCGAGGATGACAGCAACGCGCAAACCCGCCTGGATCGCAACTACCTGCGCGCCCGCGTGCTGCCGGTGATCCGCGCGCGCTGGCCGTCGGCCGCGGTGACGGTGGCGCGCGCCGCGCGCCATGCCGCCGAAGCACAGCGGCTGCTCGATGCGCTCGGCGCGGCCGACGCCGGACGCGCGCGCTGCGGCGCGGATCTGTCGGCCAAGGTGCTGCGTGCCCTGCCGCCGGATCGGCGTCGCAACGCGCTGCGGTTCTGGATCACCTCCGCCGGGCACCTCCCGCCGCCCAGCAGTCGCCTCGAGGAGATCGCCGGCCCGCTGCTCGCCGCGCGGGAGGACGCACAGCCGTTGGTCGTCTGGGAGGGCGGGATGGTGCAGCGTCAGGCCGACCTGCTGTCGCTGCGCGGGGGCGCGCAGCGAGCGCTCGCGGCGGCGCCCGGACCCGCAGGCGCGCCCGCCGCCGCGGCGGCGCCGGAAGTGACCTGGCACTGGCGCGACCGGCCGAGCTGCCTGCTGCCGCCCCCCTTCGGGCGCCTCACGCTGCGGCGCGATGCGCGCGGGCCGCTCGACCTCGCTGCGCTGCCGCCCACCCTCACGGTGCGCACCCGCCGCGGCGGTGAGCGACTGCGACTGCTGCGCGCCGGCCCCCGCCGGACACTGAAAAGCCTGTTGCAGGAAGCGCGCGTGCCGGTCGTACAGCGCGCGCAGCTGCCGCTGGTCTTCGACGGCGAGCGGCTGATCGCGGCCGCCGACCTGTGGCTCGATGAGTCCGTACGGGCGAGCGGCACGCACCGCCAGCGCGGCCGCCTCACCTGGAGCGCGCCGGGCTGAAGTCGCCGCGGCGCCGGCAGCTGCGAACGCGCACCTTGGTGCGGCAGATGTGCTACGCTGCCTTCCCGTTGTCGCTCCGGGCATTTTTCCCGGCAGCGCCTTCATACGACGGGAAATCCCGGCCTTACATATGACGCGTTTCGTATTCGTCACCGGCGGCGTCGTGTCCTCGTTGGGCAAGGGGATCGCGGCGGCCTCGCTCGGCGCGATCCTCGAGGCGCGCGGCCTGAAGGTCGCGATGGTCAAGCTCGACCCCTACATCAACGTCGATCCGGGCACCATGAGCCCGTTTCAGCACGGCGAGGTGTTCGTCACGCAGGACGGCACCGAGACTGATCTCGACCTCGGGCACTACGAGCGCTTTGTGCGCACCACGACCGGGCGCAACAGCAATTTCACCACCGGCCGCATCTACGAGCGGGTCATCGCCAAGGAGCGCCGCGGGGACTACCTCGGCGCGACCGTGCAGGTCATTCCGCACATCACCGACGAGATCAAGCGCAGCATCAAGCTCGGGGCGGACGGGGCCGACGTGTGCATGGTTGAGATCGGCGGCACGGTGGGCGACATCGAGTCGCTGCCGTTCCTGGAAGCCATCCGCCAGCTCGGCGTCGAGCTCGGTCGCAGCAACTGCGTGTACATGCACCTGACGCTGGTCCCGATCGTCGGCGGCTCGGGCGAAATCAAGACCAAGCCGACGCAGCACTCGGTGAAGGAGCTGCGTGGCATCGGCATCCAGCCCGACGTGCTGCTGTGCCGTTGCAAGCACCCGCTGCCCGAGGAGCAGCGCCGCAAGATCGCCCTGTTCACCAACGTCGAGGAGCGGGCGGTGATTTCCGCCGTCGATGCGGACGATATCTACCGTATCCCCATGCTGCTGCACGAGCAGGGTCTCGACGACATCGTGGTCGACAAGCTGCGCCTGGAGGTTCCCTCCACCGACCTGAGCGAGTGGCGTCACGTGGTGAGCGGCAGGGCGAACCCCGACGGCCAGGTCGATATCGCCATGGTCGGCAAGTACGTGCAGATCCGCGACTCCTACCTGTCGCTGCACGAGGCGCTGATGCACGGCGGGCTCAAGTGCCGCACCCACGTCAACATCCACTACATCGAGTCCACCGACATCGAGCAGCACGGTACGCACGCGCTGCAGGAAGTGGACGCGGTGCTGGTGCCGGGTGGCTTTGGCGAGCGTGGCATCGAGGGCAAGATCCAGGCGGTGCGCTATGCGCGCGAGCGCGGCGTGCCGTACCTCGGCATCTGCCTGGGGATGCAGGTCGCGATCGTGGAATACGGCCGGCACGCGCTTGGGCTCACCGACGCCAACAGCACCGAGTTCGACCGCGCCACCCCGCATCCGGTCATCGCACTCATCTCCGAGTGGCAGGACCAGGTGCACGGCGCGCAGATGCGCGATGAGAGCTCCGCCAAGGGCGCCACCATGCGCCTCGGTGCGCAGGAGGTGCTGCTCGGTGCCGGCACGCGGGCGCGCGAGATTTACGGGCGCGACGTCATCATGGAGCGCCACCGCCACCGCTACGAGTTCAACAACAACTATCTCGATCGCTACCGCCAGGCGGGCCTGCGCTTCTCGGGGTTCTCGCGCGACGGGCTGGTGGAGGTAATCGAGCTGCCCAACCACCCCTGGTTCGTGGCGACCCAGTTTCACCCGGAGTTCACCTCGACACCGCGTGACGGGCATCCGTTGTTCAGCGGTTTCGTGCGCGCGGCGCGCGCCCAGCGCGCCGCCCAGCTGCCGCAGGCGGCGGGTGCCTGAGCACCGCTGCGGCTGCGAACCGGGACCCGAGTCATGCGACTGAGTGGCTACGACGTTGGACCCGGACGGCCGCTGTTCCTGATCGCAGGTCCCTGTGTGGTCGAGAGCCCCTCGCTCACGCAGGAGATCGCCGGCCGTCTCAAGGAGATCACCGCCCGGCTCGGCATGCCTTATATCTTCAAGGCCTCGTACGACAAGGCCAACCGCTCCTCGCGCGCGAGTTTCCGCGGACCTGGCATCGAGGCGGGCCTCAGGGTGCTCGAGGATGTGCGCCGCGCGGTCGGCGTGCCGGTGCTGACCGATGTGCACGAGGACACTCCGCTCGCGGAAGTCGCCGCGGTTGTCGACGTGCTGCAGACCCCGGCGTTCCTGTGCCGGCAGACCAACTTCATCGTCAACACCGCCGCCCAGGGCAAGCCGGTCAATATCAAGAAGGGACAGTTCCTGTCGCCGTGGGAAATGCAGAACGTCGTCGACAAGGCGCGTTCTACCGGCAACGAGCACATCATGGTGTGTGAGCGGGGCTTCTCGTTCGGCTACAACAACCTCGTCTCCGACATGCGCTCGCTCGCAATCCTGCGTGACACCGGCTGTCCGGTGGTATTCGATGCCACGCACTCGGTGCAGCTGCCGGGCGGGCAGGGGTCGGCTTCGGGCGGCCAGCGCGAGTTCATTCCGGTGCTGGCGCGCGCCGCGGTTGCCGCGGGCGTCGCCGGGCTGTTCATGGAAACGCATCCGCGGCCGCACGAAGCCCTGTCGGACGGTCCGAACGCCTGGCCGCTCGAGCGCATGGAGCCGCTGCTCGAGACGCTGCGCGAGCTCGATCGCACGGTGAAGAAGGTCCCGTTCGAGGAGTCGCTGCTGCCCGCAGAGCCGCAGCCGTGAGCCGCATCAGCGACATCATCGGACGCGAGATCATCGACTCGCGCGGCAACCCGACGGTGGAGGTCGACGTGATCCTCGACTCGGGGGCTCGCGGGCGCGCGGCGGTGCCGTCGGGCGCTTCCACCGGCACACGCGAGGCGGTCGAGCTGCGCGATGGCGATGACAGGCGTTACGGCGGCAAGGGCGTGCTCAAGGCTGTCGCCCATGTCAATACGGTGCTGAGGAACGCGCTGGTCGGCCAGGATCCGCGCGCCCAGGCGGCGATCGACGCCCGGATGATCGAGCTCGATGGCACCGAGAACAAGGGCCGGCTGGGCGCCAACGCCATCCTCGGCGTGTCGCTCGCGACCGCGCATGCCGCGGCCGACGATGCGCGCGTCCCGCTGTACCGCCACCTGGCGCAGCTCGCGGGCGGCAATCGCGAGCCGGTGATGCCGGTGCCGATGATGAACATCGTCAACGGCGGCGCGCACGCCAACAACAGCCTCGACATCCAGGAGTTCATGATCCTGCCGGTGGGTGCGCCGAGCTTCCGCGAGGCGCTGCGCTGCGGCGCCGAGGTGTTTCACGCCCTCAAGCGGCTGCTGGCCGCGCGCGGGCTGTCGACCGCGGTCGGCGACGAAGGCGGCTTTGCGCCCGATCTGGAATCGAACGAAGCCGCGCTCGGGGTCATCCTCGAGGCGGTCGACCAGGCCGGCTACCGCGCGGGCTCGGACGTGTATCTCGGGCTCGACGTGGCGAGCTCGGAGTTCTTCAGGGACGGCCGCTACCAGCTCGAGTCCGAGCGGCGCAGCTTCTCGGCGGCGGAGTTCACCCGCTACCTCGCGGACCTGGTACAGCGTTACCCGATCATCACCATCGAGGACGGCATGAGCGAGGCCGACTGGGACGGCTGGGCGGAACTGACGCGCGCGCTCGGCAGCAAAATCCAGCTGGTGGGCGATGACGTGTTTGTCACCAACACGAAGATCCTGCAACTGGCGATCGAGCGGCATGTCGCCAACGCCATTCTCATCAAGCCGAACCAGATCGGCACGCTCACCGAGACACTCGCATGCATCGCTCTGGCCGAGCAGGCGCACTACGCCTCGGTCGTGTCGCACCGCTCCGGCGAGACCGAGGACAGCACCATCGCCGACCTCGCGGTTGCGACCGCCGCCACCCAGATCAAGACCGGCTCGCTGTCGCGCTCCGATCGCATTGCCAAGTACAACGAGCTGCTGCGCATCGAGGCCGAGCTCGGCAGCGTGCGCTACGCGGGTCGCGCGGCGTTTCCCGTCAGCATCTGAGCCGCGCCGGCGGCGCGGCGCGCGTGGCCGGTGTGGCGCGCCCGCTTGAGCGCAGACGGCGAAGCACCGAACAGCCGCAGGAACGCGCGCCGCATGCGCTCCGGATCGTTGAAGCCGCTCGCCCGCGCGACCTCCTGCACCGAGTGCACGCCGCTCTCGAGCAGCGCGCGGCCGGCCTCGGCCCGCAGCCGCTCGACCGCCTTGGCCGGCGTAACGCCGGTCTCCTCGTGAAAGGCGCGCGCGAAGTTGCGCGGGCTCATGCAGGCGCGCGCCGCCAGCCGCTCGACGGTCAGCTCGCTCGCGAGGTGCGCGCGCATGAACTCCAGCAGCGGGGCGAAGCGCCCCTGCAGACTCGCCAGCTCGAGCAGTGCCGAGAACTGCGATTGGCCGCCCGGGCGGCGGTGGTAGACCACCAGCTGCTGTGCCGTGCGCCGCGCCACGCTCTCGCCGAGGTCCTCGCCGATCAGGGCGAGCGACAGATCGATGCCGGCGGTGATGCCGGCCGAGGTCCAGAAGCGCCCCTGGTGCGTGAAGATCCGGTCCGGGTCGAGATGCACGCGCGGGAACAGCTGCCGGAACTCCTCGGTGCAGCTCCAGTGCGTGGTCGCCGTGCGCCCGTCGAGCAGCCCCGCGGCGGCGAGCAGGAAGGAGCCCGAGCAGACGCTCGTCACGCGGCGCGCCGTGAGGCCGCAGCTGCGGATGAAGCGCAGCGTCCGCGGGCAGGCGAGCGCCGCACGCGTGCCCTCACCGCCTGCGACCACAAGAGTGTCGATATCGGCGGCACGCCCGAAGGCGCGCGCCGCCAGCGTCACTCCGGCGGAGCTCGCGACCGGGCCGGCGGCGGCCGCGATCACCCGCAGCTCGTAGGCCTGGGGTGCCAGGCGGCCGGCAATGTCGAACGCCGAGATCGGGCCGGCCGCATCCAGCAGCTGGAAGCGCGGGAAAATCAGGAAGGCGACGCGCCGTGGTGGCGGAAAAGGAGGGGAAAACGTCATTTCGGCCACATCATAACCGAGCGATGATCGCCCCCGACAGCCCCCCGTTTGCCGCTCATCGCCGGGAGCCGCCCATGTCAGCCGACTTCAGCGTCGTGTTCGCGCTCTACCCGCGCCTCACACAGCTCGACTTCACCGGTCCACTGGAGGTGTTCGCGCGGCTGCCGCAGGCGCGCATCGTACTGGCGGCCACGCGCGCCGGAACGCTGAGCGCCGACAGCGGCCTCACGTTCGCCGACGTGTGCGCGCTCGGCGAGGTGAGCGACTGCGCGCTGCTGTGCGTGCCAGGGGGCTATGGCTGCACCGAGGCCCTGGAAGACCCGATATTCCTCGAGTCGCTGCGCCGGCTCGGGACACGAGCGCGCTACGTGACCTCGGTGTGCACCGGATCGCTGCTGCTCGGCGCTGCCGGGCTGCTGCGCGGACGGCGCGCCGCCTGTCACTGGGCGTTTCGCGAGCTGCTGTCCGCCTTCGGCGCGATCCCCGACCCGGCACGGGTGGTGCGCGATGGCAACGTGTTCACCGGCGGTGGCGTGACCGCCGGCATCGACATGGCACTCACCGTGATGGCGGAGATTGCCGGTGTCGAGCACGCCCAGGCCGTGCAGCTGGAAATGGAGTATGCGCCCGCGCCGCCCTTCGACTCCGGCCGTCCGGAGCGCGCGCCGCCGGCGATCGTCGCCACGGTGCGCCGGCATTTCGAGCGCGTGCGGTCGGCGCGGCTCGCCGCCGTGCAGCGTGCCGGCGTGGCGCTCGCGGCACGCGCCGTCATCGACTGAACCCTTCGCGCACGCGGCCCGGTCTGCTAGGCTCTCGGCCCCATGAAGTGGCTCGCGGCCGCGCTCGTCGTCACCATTGTCGTGCTGCAGTACCGGGTGTGGCTGTCCGCGGACGGCGTGCGCGAGGTGGCGCGGCTGCGTCAGGCGGTGGCGGCGCAGCACGCCGACAACGCGCAGCTGTCCGAACGCAACCGCCAGCTCGCCGCCGAAGTGCGTGACCTGAAGACCGGCATGGATGCGCTCGAAGAGCGCGCGCGCAGCGACCTCGGAATGATTGCCCGTAACGAGACGTTCTATCAGGTCGTGCCGCCGCGGCCTGGCGATGGCAACCACGCAGCGACGCGCACCGCCGCGGCCCGCTGACAGGCCAAGGCCGATGCGTTACTGGCTCGTCATGCCGGCCGCCGGCGCAGGTCAGCGCTTCGCCGCCGACACCCCCAAGCAATACGCGCCGCTCGAAGGCCGCACGGTCATCGAATGGGCGCTCGCGCCGTTTCTCGCCGACCCGCGCTGTGCCCACGTGGTGGTCGCGATCGCGCCTGATGATCGCGGCTGGGCGCGGCTCAGCGCACGCGCCGCGGCAGCGCCGGGGGGGCGCGCGCCCGCCGTGAGCACCGTCGTCGGCGGCGAACAGCGCAGTCATTCGGTGCGCCGGGCACTCGCCGCGCTCGAAGGACGCGCGGGCGCCGAGGACTGGGTGCTGGTGCATGATGCCGCGCGTCCCTGCCTCGATTCGCGGGATCTCGCGCGCCTCCTCGAACAACTGGCGGCGCACGCGCTCGGCGGTCTGCTGGCGGTGCCGGCTGCCGATACCCTCAAGCGCGCGCAGGACGCGGCTCCCGCCACACCGGCGCGATCGGTCGCACAGACCGTGGAGCGCTCGGAGCTGTGGCGTGCACTCACTCCGCAGATGTTTCGCTACCGCCGCCTGTGCCAGGCACTCGACGCGGCGCACGCGGGCGGACGCTTCCCCAGCGACGAGTCGCAGGCGCTCGAGTGGCTGGGCGAGCACCCGGTGCTGGTGGAAGGCGCCGCCAGCAACCTCAAGATCACCATCGCCGCCGATCTGCCGCTGGCAGCGGCGGTGCTGCGAGCGCGCCATGCGTGACGGGAGCACCTCCATGAGGGTCGGCTGCGGCTTCGATGTGCACACCTTCGGTCCCGGAGACTTCGTAAT
Source organism: Steroidobacteraceae bacterium (assembly GCA_036008385.1). Classification (GTDB taxonomy): domain Bacteria; phylum Pseudomonadota; class Gammaproteobacteria; order Steroidobacterales; family Steroidobacteraceae; genus 13-2-20CM-66-19. The sequence continues at coordinate 61,674 of DASYNX010000102.1, read as the reverse complement.
GCTGGGAGGTGTGCGCATCGCGCATACCCGCGGCCTGGTGGCGCATTCCGACGGAGACGTGGTGCTGCATGCGCTGTGCGATGCGCTGCTCGGAGCCGCTGGGCTGGGCGACATCGGCCAGCACTTCAGCGACGCCGATCCGCAGTGGCAGGGCGCCGCCAGCGGCCGCTTCGTCGACGCCGTGCTGGCGATGTTGCGTGCGCACGGGCTCGCCGTCGTCAATGCGGACGTCACCGTGATCGGCCAGGCGCCGCGCATCGCCCCGCACCGCGAGGCGATGCGGCGGCGTATTGCGCAGCTCCTCGGCGTCGATCAGGCGCACGTCAACGTGAAGGCAACCACCACGGACGGGTTAGGCTTCCTCGGCCGTGCGGAAGGCATCGCCGCGCAGGCGGTGGTGCTGCTCAGTCTCGCTTAGGGCGCGGACACGATGGAGGGTTGCGAAGTCAGCGCGCACGTGGCCGCGCTCGCGCCGCCGCGCGCGCATGGCCCGCCGCCGGCACACGGGGTGTTGCGGCAGCAGCCCGAGGACTTCGTGGTCGAGGAGGACCTCGGCTTCGCGCCGGCGGGTACCGGTGAGCACCTGCTGCTCAAGGTGCGCAAGCGCAATGCCAACACGCAGTGGGTGGCGCGGGAACTGGCGCGAATCGCAGGATGCCGTCCGGGCGATATCGGCTACGCAGGTCTCAAGGATCGTCGCGCCATTGCGGTGCAGTGGTTTTCGGTTCCGCGCCCGCGTGCTGCTGTCAACTGGCAGGAGATCCGCGGCGCGGACTTCGAGGTGCTCGAGGCGCACGCCCACGCACGCAAGCTGCCGCGCGGCGCCCTCGCCGGGAACCTGTTCGCGATCCGGATTCGGGTCCGCGAAGTCGACGGCGCGCGGCTGGCGGCGCTCATCGCGCCGCGCCTGGCGCTGATCGCCCGGCTCGGGGTGCCGAACTACTTCGGGCCGCAGCGCTTCGGCAGGGACGGCGGCAATCTCGCGCTCACGGGCGTGCCGCCGCGGCGTCTGCGCCCGCACGAGCGCGGCTTCGCGCTGTCCGCCGCCCGCAGCCTTATCTTCAATGCGGTGCTCGCCGAGAGGGTCCTGGCGGGCAGCTGGGGCGAGCTCAGCGTCGGAGATCTGGCCAACCTCGACAGCCGCGGGAGCCTGTTCGCGGTGGACGCGCTCGACCCCGACCTCGCCGGCCGCTGCGAGCGGCTCGAGATCCATCCGACGGGACCACTGTGGGGAGACGGCGCTCCGGCCACACGCGCCGCGGTTCTCGAGCTCGAGTCGCGCGTCGCGGGTCGCTTCGCCGCCGAGTGCGCACAGTGCGTGGCGGGGGGATTACAACAGCAGCGCCGCAGCCTGCGACTTCGGGTGCAGCAGCTGCACTGCCTCGCGGAGGCACAGGCGGTGGTGCTGCGCTTTCGGCTCGGGCGTGGGTGCTTTGCTACCGCAGTGCTGCGCGAGCTGATCGTGACGCCGGACGACGGGGCACAAAGTCAGCCGGGCGACAGCAGCACGTAGACGGCACCCGTCCCGCCATCGACGGGTCGCGCCGAGACGAAGGCGAGCACCGCCCCGGTGCGGCGCAGGACCGCGCTCACGGCGGACTTGAGCACCGGGCCGCGGTGACCCGAGCGCAGCCCCTTGCCGTGGATCACCCGCACGCAGCGCACCTGCTGCTCGAGAGCGCGCACCAGGAACTGCCGCAGCGCCTGCTTGGCGTCGGCGACGGTCAGTCCGTGCAGATCGATCTCGCGCTGGACGCGGTACTCGCCGCGGCGCAGCTTGCGCAGCAGCGCCGGCTGCACCTGCGGTCGATGAAACACCAGCTCCTCGCCACCGGCCAGCGCCGGATCCGCGCCGGCGCTGTCGAGGCTCTCGCGCAGCACGGCATCGCGGTCGGCGCGCGTGAAGCGCGCCCGCGGACGCGCCCGGGGTGCGCGCGGCGCGGTCGGGCGCTGCCGCAGCGGCTTGACGCCGCGGACGGCCTCCCGGAAGAGACTCGCCTCGTCGGGCTCCTCGTCGGGATTGTGATCGCCGATTACCGTAGTCACGTCGGCTCCGCCACCAGTCTTTCTTCAAGTATAGTCACGGCCACTTCGAGCGCATCCCACCGCGATAGCAAGTGAAGATCCTGATCAGTAACGACGACGGCTTTCGCGCCGAGGGTATCCGGCGATTGCGCGAGGCCCTCGCGACACTCGCGGAGGTGACCGTGGTCGCCCCGGACCGCAACCGCAGCGGGGCCAGCAACTCCCTCACTCTCGATGTGCCGCTGCGGGTGTTCGAGTCCGAGCCGGGCGTGTATTTCGTGCCCGGCACGCCCACCGACTGCGTCCACCTGGCGATCTCGGGGTTGTTCGACTTCGAGCACGACATGGTGGTCTCGGGCGTGAATGACGGCCCGAATCTCGGCGACGACGTGCTGTATTCCGGCACGGTGGCGGCGGCGGTGGAAGGGCGCTTTCTCGGGCTGCCGACCATCGCGGTTTCGCTGTGCACCGGCGGGGCCGGTGGCGGGCACTTTGCGACCGGCGCGGAGGTGGCGCGACGGCTGGTGGCACAGCTGCTGCGGCATCCGCTGGAATCCGCGCTCATTCTCAACGTCAACGTGCCGGATGTGCCGTTTGACCGCCTGCGCGGCTTCCGCGCCAGCCGACTCGGCTTCCGGCATCCCTCGGCTCCGGTGATGCGTGCCCAGGATCCGCGCGGGCGCGCGGTGTACTGGGTCGGCCCGGCGGGCGCAGAGCAGGACGCGGGCCCCGGTACCGACTTCGACACGGTGGCCCAGGGGTACGTGTCGGTGACGCCGCTGCAGGTCGACCTCACCCGTCACGCCGCGCTGCCCGCCCTCGGCGGCTGGCTGGATGGTCTCAATGGCTGACCGGCGCCTGTCGGGCATCGGCATGACCTCTGCGCGCACGCGCGATCGACTGGTGCAGCGACTGCGCGAGGGGGGCATCGTCAACCTCGCCGTTCTCGAGCGTGTCCGCGACGTGCCGCGGCATATCTTCGTCGACGAGGCCCTCGGCAGCCGTGCGTACGAGGACGTGGCGCTGCCGATCGGCTTCGGTCAGACCATCTCTCAGCCCTACATCGTGGCCCGCATGACGGAGGCGTTGCTCGAGGGTGGGCGGGTGGACAACGTGCTCGAGGTCGGTACCGGCTGTGGCTATCAGACCGCAGTGCTCGCACCGCTGGTGACCCAGCTGTACACCATCGAGCGGATCGAGCCGCTGCTGGCACGGGCCCGCGAGCGCCTCAAGGAACTCGGCATCCGCAACGTGCGCTTCCGGCACGCCGACGGGGCGCTCGGCTGGCCGACCCACGCCCCGTACGACGGCATCCTCGTAGCGGCCGCGCCACTCACCGTGCCCGAGGCGCTTCTCAAGCAGCTGAAGGTGGGCGGGCGCCTCATCGTGCCGATCGGTCCGGAGGGCGAGCAGCAGCTCGTGCGATTCACCCGACGCGAGCAGCGCGTGGAGCGCGAGTCCCTCGGTGCGGTCGCCTTCGTGCCGCTGCTCGGGGGCACCGCGTGAGCCGACCCGATCGAGTTGATGAATAAGGTAACTATCAGCCTATAACATACTGATTTAAATAAACTTAGTTGATGGGTAAAGACGAGTCGAGAGACGCAAAACCACGAAAAGTGCGCCGGCGGACGCGCGCAATGTGTTTGCAGCGCCTTGTGGTGGGGCCGGCGCGGCCAGGAAAATCCTAGACCTGCAAATAAGTTGCACCCGGTTCCGCGACGCGTTTAACATGCGCTCCCTGTCTCCTAACGACGACAGTAGCCGAGGAGGGTGATCCGCAGAAGACACAGGGAGGAGGGAGTCGCAACAAAAGCAATAACCTCGAGACAAGAACAAGAACAGTGCAATTGTTCGAGTCTGTCAGCTTCGAATGATTGTTTGGTTGGTTGGCCCTCCCCTTGTGTCTTCTGCCGATCATCCTGCGCGCCTCGCGCCAGCGGCTCGCGCGCTCGGCCGCTAGCGCAGAAACAGCGCCGCCACCACCCGCCGCCCCTCCTGCACCAGCACGTTGAACGTGCGGCATGCCGCACCGAGCTGCATCACTTCCACCCCGATGCGCCGCCGGGCGAACGCGGCACGCACTTCCCCCGTGACGAAACGCTGCGTCGGGCCGGTACCCAGCAGCACCAGCTCCGGCTCCAGCGCGAAGATCGCCTCGAGGTGTGCGGGCGTCAGATCGGCGAACGCCGCCGGTTCCCAATCCGTGATGAGACGCTCGGCCGAGAGGATGCAGCTGCGGCTGATGTGCTGTTCGCCGATGCGCAGCTCCGTGTCGGAGTAGCTGCGGACGAGGTTGCCCTGCGCGCCGGGTTCAAGAGTGAACTTCATCGCAGGTTACGATAGCGCCGGTGCGCGAGATCGTCATTGTCATCGCCGACCTGTACCTGCCGCGCGGCACGGCGGATGCCGCGGCGGAGGTCGCGGCCGCCTTCGCACGCGTTCCCGGCCTTCAGGCGGTCGGGCGCTTCGGCAGTCGCGTCCTGCTGGCGGACGGGTGGTGCCCGTGGCTTGCCCGCTGGGCCGGCCGCGCGGAGCTGGGCGACATCGCCCCCGCCGAGGTCGCCGCGGCGGTGATCGACGCAGCGGTCCGCCCCGCGGGCGCGGGTGTCACCCGCTGGATCGCGACTCCGCTCGAGCTGCGGGCCAGCCACATGCAGGTTCATCTCGAGCATCGCGGCCTGCTGTCGCTTGCTGCGGCGGAGCAGCAACTGCTCGCCGCGGAGTTCGAGCGCACCTTTGGAGCAGCGGGCCTGTCGCTGGCGCCGCTGCCGTCGGGCGATTTCCTCCTGAGCACGCCCGATCTCGCGGCCCACGACACCACCGAGCCGGCACGCAGCACCGGCGGCGACGTCGCCGCCGCGCTTCCGCAGGGCACGGCGGCCGGTGCGCTGCGGCGCCTGGTGGCCGAGATGGAAATGTGGCTGTACGCGCTGCCGCTCAACGAGGCCCGGGCGCAGCGCGGCGAGCCGCCGGTCACCGCTCTTTGGCCCTGGGGTGCCCGAGGCAGCGGGCGGCGGCCCGAGGTGCAGCACGCGCCGTCGGTGCCGCTGGCCTTCGGCCGGGACGCATGGCTTGCGGGTCTGTGGCATCTTCAGGGCAGCAGCAGCCGGCCGCTCCCGCAGCGGCTGGAGGAAGTGCTCGCGGCGGGCACGGAACGCGCCGTGGTGGTGGCGGAGGTGGGACAGGAGTTGCAACGATCGCATCCGGATACGGTGGCGGAAGCCGTGGCGCGCCTCGACGAGCGCCTGGTACTGCCGGCGTGGCGCGCGCTCAGCTGCGGTGAGCTCGCGCAGCTGACACTCGTCGTCGGCGACGTGCGGGTGCACTCGCGCCGCACCAGTCGCTTGCGGCTGTGGCGCCGCCCACGCGCCGGCCTGCGGAGCTTCGCGTGAAGCTGCGGATCGTGCGGCGCACTCCGGCGGAGCCCGGCGCCGCCATTGGCGGCGCGCGGCACCCGGTGCTCGAGCGGGTGTACGCGGCGCGCGGTGTGCGCTCGGCCGCGGAGCTCGATCTGTCGCTGACACGGCTGCTGCCAGTCGGCACGCTGGAGGGCATCCCGGCCGCAGTGGAACTGTTGCTGCGCCACCGCGCCGCCGGACGCGTGCTGATCATCGGGGACTTCGACGCCGATGGGGCCACGAGCAGTGCCCTCATGGTGCGCGCGCTGCGCGACGGCGGCTTTGCCGGCGTGGACTTCCTGGTGCCGAACCGCTTTCGGTTCGGTTACGGACTCACACCGGAGATCGTGGCCCTGGCGGCGGAGCGCGCGCCGACGCTGATCGTCACCGTGGACAACGGCATCTCGAGCAACGCCGGCGTCGCCGCAGCCCGCGACCGTGGGATCGACGTGCTCATCACCGATCATCATCTGCCCGGCCTGCAGCTCCCGGATGCGAACGTGATCGTCAACCCGAATCTGAGCGGCAGCCGCTTCGCCAGCCGCGCGCTCGCCGGTGTTGGCGTCGCGTTCTACGTCATGGCGGCGCTGCGCCGCTCGCTCGATGCGGCCGGTCTCACCCCCTCGGGCAGCGACGGTGTCGCGCGCCTGCTCGACCTGGTGGCGCTTGGTACGGTCGCAGACGTCGTGCCGCTCGATGGCAACAACCGGGTGCTGGTCGCGCAGGGCCTGCAGCGCATTCGCGCCGGGCGCTGTGCGCCGGGCATCCGCGCGCTGCTCGCCATCGCCGGCCGGCCGCCAGCCGATCTCACCGCGGCGGATCTCGGCTTCGGCGTGGCGCCGCGGCTGAACGCCGCCGGGCGCATCGACGACATGACCGTCGGCATTCAGTGCCTGCTCGCCGATGACGACGCCGCGGCGCAGCCTCTGGCGGCGCGCCTCGATGAGCTCAATCAGGAGCGCCGCGCGATCGAGGCCCGCATGCAGCAGGAGGCGCGCGACGCCGTGCGCGTGCTCGATGTGGAGGGCGGGGGCCTCGAGCGCAGCGGAGTGTGCCTGTTCGATGAGGGCTGGCATCAGGGCGTGGTGGGACTGGTCGCGGGCCGGGTGAAGGATCGGCTGCGCCGGCCGGTGGTCGCCTTCGCGCGCGCCGATGCGCAGCTGCTGCGCGGCTCGGCCCGCTCGGTGGCGGGCATCCACATCCGCGACGTGCTCGACTCGATCGCGGCGCGCCAGCCACAGCTCATCAGCCGCTTCGGCGGCCACGCCATGGCCGCGGGGCTCACCCTCGAGCACGCCCGGCTCGATGAGTTCGCGCGCGCCTTCGACGCCGAGGTGGCACGCTGCTCGCAGGGCGCCGCGGCGGTGGATGCGGTCGAGACCGACGGCGAGCTCACCGTGGACGAGATCGCGCTCGAGACCGCGCAGGCGCTGCGCGCCGGTGGCCCGTGGGGCCAGGCTTTCCCGGAACCGAGCTTCGACGGGCTTTTCAGCATCCGCGACGCGCGCGTGATCGGCGAGCGGCACCTGAAGATGTGGGCCGAGGTGCCGCGCAGCGGGCGCTGCTTCGATGCGATCGCCTTCAACTGCATCGAGGGCAGCACGGCGTTCTCGCCGCCGGCCGGACTGCAGCAGCTGGTGTACCGCCTGGAGGTGAACGAGTACCAGGGCGAGCGTCGGCTGCAGCTGCTGGTCGATCACCTGCTGCCGGTTGCTCGCTAAAGCGTGCGCCGCGATGCTAGCATCCAGCGCTTCGTTGCACGCGGTCGCCGCTCCGTGCGGCTTGTCGGTTCCGGGACCTGTATGGAAGTCAATCAGCTCAAGCGCCAGCTCAAGGACCTCGGTGAACGCATTGCCTCGTTACGGGGGTTTCTTTGAGTACGACCGCAAGCAGGAGCGTCTCGAGGAAGTGGCGCGCGAGCTGGAGGATCCGACCGTGTGGTCGAACCCCGCACGAGCGCAGGATCTCGGGCGCGAGCGCGCCCGCCTGAGTGCCGACGTCGGCGAGATCGACCGCGCCACCAAGGGCATCAGTGACGCGCGCGAGCTGCTCGAGCTCGCCGAGGCCGAGGGCGATGAGCCGGCCGCGCGCGACATCGAGCGCGATGCGCAGCGCCTGGAAGGCGAGGTCCGTCACCTCGAGCTGCGGCGCATGTTCGGCGGCGAGATGGACCCGCACAACGCATTCCTCGACATCCAGGCGGGCGCCGGCGGTACCGAAGCGCAGGACTGGGCGCAGATGCTGCTGCGCATGTACCTGCGCTGGTGCGCCGCGCACGGCTTCAGCTGCGAAGTGATCGACTCGAGCCCGGGCGAAGTGGCCGGCATCAAGAGCGCGACGGTGCAGGTGCGCGGCGAGTACGCCTACGGCTGGCTGCGCACCGAGACCGGAGTGCACCGCCTAGTGCGCAAGTCGCCGTTCGATTCGGGCAATCGCCGCCACACCTCCTTCGCCTCGGTGTTCGTCTCGCCCGAGGTCGACGACGACATCGAGATCGAGATCAACCCGGCGGACCTGAAGGTGGATGTGTATCGCTCATCCGGCGCGGGCGGGCAGCACGTCAACAAGACCGAGTCGGCGGTGCGCATCACGCACCTGCCCAGCGGCATCGTGGTCGCCTGCCAGAACGAGCGCAGCCAGCACAAGAACCGCTCGACCGCCATGAAGATGCTCAAGGCGAAGCTCTACGAGCTGGAGGTCAACAAGCGCAACGCGGCCGCCCGTGTGCTCGAGGATTCGAAGTCCGACGTGAGCTGGGGCAACCAGATCCGGTCCTACGTGCTCGACCAGTCGCGCATCAAGGACCTGCGCACCGGCGTGGAGGTCGGCAACACCGGCGCTGTGCTGGACGGCGACCTCGATCAGTTTCTGGAAGCCTCGCTCAAGGCGGGCGTGTAGCGACCCGGCGGAGACGGAAAGCGTACCGAGCCATGAAAGACGGCAAACAGGCCGGCCCCGGCGGTGGCGGCAGCAGCAACAGCGGCGGCGGCAGCGCCGACGCGGGCGATGAGAACAAGCTGATCGCCGAGCGGCGCGCGAAGCTCACCGCGCTGCGCGGCAGCGGAGTGACGTTCCCGAACGACTTCCGCCGCGATGCGCTGGCCGGACAGCTGCACGCGTCCTTCGGCGAGCGCAGCGGCGAGTGGCTGGATGCGAACCCGACGCGCGTCAAGGTGGGCGGCCGGCTGATGCTCCGGCGCGAAATGGGCAAGGCGAGTTTCGCGAAGATCGGCGACCGTACCGGGCAGATCCAGCTCTACCTGCAGCAGGAGGCGCTCGGCGGCGCCTACGAGACCTTCAAAGGCTGGGACATCGGCGACATCATCGGTGCGAGCGGCGTGCTGTTTCGCACCCGCACGGGCGAGCTGACGGTGCGCGTGGACGCGCTCACGCTGCTGGTGAAGTCGCTGCGGCCGCTGCCCGACAAGTGGCACGGGCTGGCCGACACCGAGACCCGCTACCGGCAGCGCTACGTCGACCTGATCGTGAGCGAGTCCAGCCGCAACGTGTTCCGCACGCGCACACGCATCGTGCGTTACCTGCGCGATTTCCTCGACGCGCTCGACTTCCTGGAGGTCGAGACGCCCATGATGCAGCCGATTCCCGGCGGCGCGCTGGCGCGCCCGTTCCGCACGCATCACAACGCGCTCGATCTGGATATGTATCTGCGCATCGCGCCCGAGCTGTATCTGAAGCGCCTGATCGTCGGCGGGCTCGAGCGCGTGTACGAGATCAACCGTAACTTCCGCAACGAGGGGCTGTCGACGCAGCACAACCCGGAGTTCACGATGCTCGAGCTGTACCTCGCGTACGCCGACTACCGCGATCTCATGGAGTGGGTCGAGAAGGCGATCCGCGGGCTCGCCGACACGCTGAACGGCTCGCAGCAGCTCACTTACCAGGGACGCAGCTACGACCTGAGCAAGCCGTTTCGTCGCCTGACGGTCGAGCAGGCGATCATCGAATACAACCCCGGGATCGATCCGCTGTCGCTGCGCGACCAAACCTACCTGCGCAAGCGCTGCGAGCAGCTCGGCATAAAGGTGGGCGCCCACGACGGTCCCGGGAAGCTGCAGATCGGGATCTTCGAGAAGTCTGCCGAGAGCGCGCTGCTCGATCCGACGTTCATCCACGCCTTTCCGACCGAGGTCTCGCCGCTGTCGCGGCCCAGCGATGCGGATCCATTCCTCGCCGATCGCTTCGAGTTCTATCTCGCCGGGCGCGAGATCGCCAACGGCTTCTCAGAGCTCAACGATCCGGAGGAGCAGGCGGCGCGCTTCCGCGCCCAGGCGGCGCGCAAGGACCGCGGCGATGAGGAGGCCATGTTCTACGACGCCGATTACGTGCGGGCGCTCGAGTACGGCATGCCGCCGGCGGCAGGACTCGGCGTCGGGATCGACCGGCTGGTGATGTTCTTCACCGACTCACCCTCGATCCGCGACGTTATTCTGTTTCCGCACATGCGGCCGGAAGCAGTGAGTCAATCCGGCAGCCGGTAGGGCAGCTCGAGTCGCTGCGCGCTCACCGGTGCGGCCGCCGCGGCAGGTTCTGCCGCGCGGTCCGCGCTCGCAGCGCCCGCCGCGGACGTGACTGCGGTCACCGCCAGGAACTCACAACGCCCGTCAGGATGTCCGACCGCGCGCACCACCCTGAAGGTGCGGCCATCGGCAAGCACACCGGAATCTCCGGGCTTCAGCTGCGACGGTTGCGCCGTGAGGAAGCGCTGCATGCGGCGCTTGACCCGCCCGCGGTAGTGCGCGCGCGCGATGACCTCCTGGCCGGTGTAGCAACCCTTGTCGAAGGCGATCGCTCCGAGCACATCGAGATTGAGCATCTGCGCCACGAACTCCTCGGAGGTTACCGCACACACCTCGGGCTCACCGGCGGCGATCGCGAGTCGCTGCCACAGCTCGGGCGCAGCGGGCTCGCGGCCGCTGAGCGCGGGAGGACTTCCCGCCGGGCCGATGAGCAGCCAGCGTGCCACCTGCCCGGGCACACGGACCGCGGTCGCCCCGTCAACGCGCGCCGCGCCGTCGGCGGCTGCCGGGAGTGCGATCGTGAGCGCGGTGGCGGCAGTCGCTCCCGCTGGCGCAGCCGCCGCGGTGACGCCGCTGATCGCCCACTGCGTTGATTCGTCCGCGAGCTTCACCTTCGCCCTCAGGATGAATTTCGCCAGCCGTTGCACGACGGTGCCGGCGAGCTCACGCGGCACGATCACGAGCACATCGTCGCGGGCGAGCTCCACCAGGCGCAGCAGCGCGATCACGCGCCCCTGCGCATTGTGATAACCCGCGAACAGCGAGCGCTGCGGTGCGAGCAGCGTCACGTCGTTCGACAGCTGTCCCTGCAGGAAGGGCAGCGCGTCGCCTCCGCGCACGCGCAGCGCACCGAGAGCGGCCAGCGAGACTACGCTGCATTCATCGTGCATGAAGTTGACCGTTGTTTTTCCTAAACATTGCGTGGCTGCCGCGAACGAATTCTGGCAGACTTAATTGGTATGTCGACGTTCACTTGCAAGAGCCCGGAACCGCACCCACCCGCCGAAGTCTCCGCTCCATCCGCTGAAGATCCAGCGCATGCCGCGCGCGCCATCGAGCCCGCAGCCGGCGCGCGACGCGCGGCCGCCGCCGCGCAGGGCACCGCCGCGCGCGAGATCGGGGGTGTCGCCGGACCCGAGCCCACGCGCTTCGGCGACTGGGAAAAGAACGGCCGCTGCATCGATTTTTAGTCCAATGCCGACGCGCCCCCTATCGCCGCACCTGTCGGTGTACAAGCTGTCCCGGTACACCCTGGCCAGCTCGATATTCAATCGCTTCACCGGCATGGGACTGTCGGCGGGACTGCTGCTGCTGGTGTACTGGCTGATGGCGGTCGCAGGTGGCGCGCGCACGCAGGCGCGTGCCATGCGGCTGCTCGCGCAGCCGCTGATGAAGCTTGTCTATGCGGGACTGATCGTGGCGTTTTGCTACCACCTGGTCGCCGGCATCCGCCACCTCATCTGGGATACCGGTCGCGGACTCGAGCGGGCGCAGTCGCGCCGCAGCGCCTGGCTGGTCGGCGTGGTGAGCCTGGTGCTGATGCTCGTCCTCGCTTACTGCGCAGGTCGCGCCGCGGCGGGTCCGCCATGAGCCTGCGCAGCCCGCTGCGGCGCGTGCTCGGCCTCGGCTCGGCGAAAGAGGGCGTGCAGCACTGGTGGGTGCAGCGCCTCACCTCCGTGGCACTCGTGCCGCTGTCGATCTGGTTCGTGGTGTCGTTGCTGGCACTGCCGTCGCTCGATCATGCGACGGTGATCGCGTGGATGAGCCAGAGCTGGACCGCGCTGCTGCTCATCGTGTTCGTGCTGGTCGCGACCTGGCACTCGCAGCTCGGCGTGCGCGTGGTGGTGGAGGATTACGTCCACGGCGCGGGCGCAAAGACCCTGACGCTGGTCATCGTCAGCTTCACGCACGTCCTGATCGGTGCCGCCGGGGTGTTTGCGGTTCTCAAGGTCGCCTGCGCAGCCGCACCGTGAGCGCCTATCACTTCATCGATCACAGCTACGACGTGATCGTGGTCGGCGCCGGCGGTGCGGGACTGCGCGCGACGCTGGGACTTGCCGAGAGCGGCCTGTCGACCGCCTGCATCACCAAGCTCTTTCCCACCCGCAGCCACACCGTGGCCGCGCAGGGCGGGATCAGCGCCGCGCTCGGCAACATGGGCGAGGACGACTGGCGCTGGCACATGTACGACACGGTGAAGGGTTCGGACTGGCTCGGCGACCAGGATGCGATCGAGCTCATGTGCAAGGAGGCGCCGGCTGCGGTCATCGAGCTCGAGCACTACGGGGTGCCGTTCTCGCGCACCGAGACCGGGCTCATCTACCAGCGGCCGTTCGGCGGCATGACCACGCACTTCGGCAAGGGCATCGCCCAGCGCACCTGCGCCGCGGCCGACCGCACCGGGCACGCCATGCTGCACACCCTGTACCAGCAGTCGATCCGCCACGCCGCGACCTTCTTCGTCGAATACTTCGTCATCGATCTGATCATGGAGGACGGGGCGTGTCGCGGCGTGGTGGCGCTCGATCTCACGGAAGGCACGCTGCATCGCTTCCGGGCGCACATGACGATTCTCGCGACCGGAGGCTACGGCCGGACCTACTTCACCTGCACTTCGGCGCACTCGTGCACCGGCGACGGCAACGCCATGGTGCTGCGCGCCGGGCTGCCGCTGCAGGACATGGAGTTCGTGCAGTTCCATCCCACCGGCATCTATGGTGCCGGCTGCCTCATTACCGAAGGAGCGCGTGGCGAGGGCGGCTACCTCACCAACTCCAAGGGCGAGCGCTTCATGGAGCGCTATGCCCCCAACGCCAAGGATCTCGCCTCGCGCGACGTCGTCAGCCGGGCGATGACGCTCGAGATCCGCGAGGGGCGCGGCGTCGGCCCCGAGCACGACTACATCGATCTGCACCTCGAGCACCTCGGTGCCGCGGTCATTCACGAGCGCCTGCCGGGGATCGCCGAGACTGCGCGCATCTTCGCGGGCGTCGACGTCACCCGCGAGCCCATTCCGGTGCAGCCGACGGTGCACTACAACATGGGAGGGATTCCCTGCAACTATCACGGGGAAGTGGTGCGGCCGAAAGTCGGCAATCCCGACAGCGTGGTGCTCGGGCTCATGGCGGTCGGCGAAGCGGCGTGCGTCTCGGTACACGGCGCCAATCGCCTCGGCAGCAACTCGCTGCTCGACCTGGTCATCTTCGGGCGTGAGGCCGCGCGCCGCTGCACCGAGCTCATCGCGCCCGGGAGCGGCCACCGGCCGTTCGCCCCTGATGCGGGCGAGGAGGCGGTGGCGCGCCTCGACCGGCTGCGCAACGCCAACGGGACGCGCGGCACGGCGGCGATTCGCGTGGAGATGCAAAAGACCATGCAGATCGATGCCGCCGTGTTTCGCACCGGTGAGACGCTCGCGGCGGGCATCGCACGCATCGGCGCCATCTTCACCTCCTTCAACGACGTGCGCATCACCGACCGCTCGCTGGTGTGGAACACCGATCTCATCGAGACGCTCGAATTGGAGAACCTGCTGCTGCAGGCGACCGCCACGATCCACTCGGCGGCCCACCGCACCGAGAGCCGCGGCGCGCACGCGCGTGAAGACTTTCCACAGCGCGACGACAAGAACTGGCTCAAGCACACGCTGATATATGTCGACGGCCCGAGAGCGACGCGTTTCGATTACCGTCCGGTGCATCTCAACACCATGACCGGCGAGGTCGAGTCGATCCCTCCCCGGGCGCGCACTTACTGAAGGATCGCGCATGGCCGAATTCCGCCTGCCCGCCAACTCGCGCCCCGTCAAGGGAGTCGAGCACCCCGCGCCGCCCGGCGCGCGCGAGGTGCGCACCTTCCGCATCTATCGCTTCAATCCCGACTCGGGCGAGAACCCGCGCATCGACGTCTTCCGACTCGATGGCAAGAGCAGCGGCCCGATGCTGCTCGATGCCCTGATCCAGATCAAAGCCACGATCGACTCCTCGCTCGCCTTTCGCCGCTCCTGCCGCGAGGGCATCTGCGGCTCGTGCGCCATGAACATCAACGGCGTCAACGGCCTCGCCTGCACTACCGCCACGCAGGACCTGAAGGGTGAGGTGCGTATCTACCCGTTGCCGCATCTGTCGGTGGTGAAGGATCTGATCCCGGATCTGACGAACTTCTACGCCCAGTACGCCTCCGTGAAGCCGTGGCTGCAGGCGCGCACGCCCGCACCGCCCGACCGCGAGCGGCTGCAATCCAAGGAAGAGCAGGAGCGCATCGACCGGCCGGCCGCCTGCATCCTGTGCGCCTGCTGCTCGACGGCCTGCCCGAGCTACTGGTGGAACAGCGAGCGGTTTCTCGGCCCTGCGGCCCTGCTGGCTGCCTACCGCTGGATCATCGACAGTCGCGACGAAGCCACGGGCGAGCGACTCGACGAGCTCGAGGACCCGTTCCGGCTGTACCGCTGCCACACCATCATGAACTGCACCGATGTGTGCCCCAAGGACCTCAATCCGGCGCGCGCGATCGCAGAGATAAAGAAGATGCTGATTGAGCGGCAGAGCTGAGGATCACGGACCATCAGGGCTGACATGCGATCCGAAACTCTCGACGCGCCGGGCCGTCGACTGCTGTGGCGCTGCCGCCGCGGCATGAAGGAGCTCGATATCTTACTGGAGTGTTACGCCCGCGAGGCCCTGCCGGGCGCTTCGCAGGCCGAGCGCGCAACCTTCGCGGCGCTGCTCGCACTCCCGGACCCCCTGCTGGCGGGCTATCTGCTGGGCGGGGACACCCCGGGCGAGGAGGGCCTGGCACGGCTGGTGGGGCGCATCCGGGGATTATGTCGATCCGGGGGTGGGGCGGGCGTATTCTGACGCCAGCCACAGGTCTCACTTCCATGCTGAACTTTCACAAAAGGTCACAGTCTATTCCCCTCGCAGTGCGGCGGCCTTCTGTCCGGGTATAGAGGGCGCGCATGAGCGCCGATGCAAGTGATCTCAGCCTGGTACGCCGCGTCCAGCGCGGCGACAAGGGGGCATTCGATGCGCTGGTCCTCAAGTACCAGCACAAACTCGTCAAGCTGGTCATGCGTTACGTGCGCAACCCGGCCGAGGCGGAGGACATCGCCCAGGAGGCCTTCATCAAGGCGTACCGGGCCTTGCCGCAGTTCCGCGGCGACAGCGCTTTTTATACCTGGCTGTATCGCATAGCCATCAACACCGCCAAGAATGCCGTGGTTTCGCGCGACCGCAGTCCCATCGAGTACAACATCGACGCCAGCAGCGATGAGTCCTACGACATGCACGGTCGCATGAAAGATTCCGAAACCCCCGAAGGACTCGTGCTCACCGACGAGATCCGCTCGACCGTCAACGCCGCGATCGACGCACTTCCCGAGGATCTGCGCACCGCCATCGTACTGCGCGAGCTCGAGGGACTGTCCTACGAGGAGATCGCCGCCGCCATGGATTGTCCGGTCGGCACGGTGCGGTCGCGCATCTTCAGAGCGCGCGAGGCCATCGACCGGCGGCTGCGCGAGGTGTTCGAAGGGGGTCTGGGGCGTGCCGAGGAGCTCGGATGAACGAAGAACTCGATAGCCAACTCTCCGCCATGTTCGACGACGAGCTGCCGCCGGCGGAATGCGAGCTGCTCGCCCGGCGTCTGTCGCGCGACGAGCAGCTGAAAGCCCGCTGGGGTCGCTATGCAGTGGTGGGTGCGGTGATCCGCGCCGAGCGCGGCGTGCGCCTCAATGCGCCGCTCGCCGGACGGGTGAGCGCCGTACTGCTTACCGAGCCGTCGCTTGCCGCGCAGTCGGCGCCGCGGAGCGCACGCCGCGGCGGCGTGCGCTGGTGGCAACCCGTTGCCGCCGGCGGACTCGCCGCCTCGGTGGCGGCCGTCTCCATCCTGTGGCTGCGGGCGCAGCTGCCGCCGGGGACTCCCGCCGCGGCGGCGCTCGCCAGCGCGCAGCCCGCCGGACCGCGCCTTTCCGGCGCCGGTGTGGTTCCCGCGAGCGTCACGGGTGCCGCCGCACCGGGTGACCGCTACGTAGTGCCGCGCATCCGGCCGGGCGCGGTCCTCGTGCCAAGCACCGAGCTCGCGAACTACGTCGTGGCGCACAGCATGTTTTCCTCCCCCGTCGCGCGCCGCAACCTGCTGTCGGCCTTCATGACGAGCGAGCCGGCGGCGGCCGCCGCCGAAGAACTGCAGGACGATGTCAAGAGCGCAGCGCACTAGCAGGCGGCGGCTGATTACGCTGGCGGTCGCGTGGACCGCGGCCGCCGGGGCGCTCGCGCAGACGCCCGCGCAGCGCCCGGCGCCCGCGACGGCGGCGGCGAAGAACAGCTCACCGGTACCCGCGCAGCGCGCGCTCGAACCCGCGCAATGGCTCGAGCGTATGGACCAGGCGCTCACGAGCCGCAACTACGACGGCACCTTCGCTCACTGGCACGCGGGCCGCGTGGAGATGCTGCGCATCGTCCACCGCGTGCAGGACGGTGCCGTGTCCGAGCGGCTGGCCTCGCTCGATGGCTCGGGCCGCGAGTTCATTCGCACCGGCTCGAGCCTGTCCTGCTACCTGCCCGACCGGCGCACGGTGCTGGTGGAGCAGCACCCGCCGCAGCAGTCGCTGGTCGGTTTCCCCACGGTCAATGATCAGACGGCGAGCAACTACGAGATACGGGAGGTCGGCCGTGCCCGGCTGAACCGTCGCGACACCCATGTGATCACCGTAGCGCCGAAGGACGAGTTTCGTTACGGCTACCGGCTGTGGATCGACGACTCCACGGCAATGCCGCTGAAGACCCAGCTGTGCGATGCGCACGGACAGATCATTGAGCAGATTGTGTTCGCCAGCCTCAAGCTCCCGGCGCATATTGCCGATTCCGCCTTCCGGCCCGAAGTCTCCACCGATGGCTTCCGCTGGCTGCGCAGCGATCCGGCACTGCCGCCGGGAGCGGCGCTTGCCTGGAACGCCATGCGCCTGCCCCCGGGCTTCCGGATGACGGTCCGCTCGTCGCAGGTGCTGCCGGGCTCGGCCAACGTCGTGGACCAGATAGTGTTCACGGACGGGTTTGCCTCGGTGTCGGTATTCGTCGAGCGCCAGACGGCTTCGGGCGATCAACCGCCGGTTCCCCAATCCGCTACCGTCGGCTCATCGTCCGCCTTCTCCACGGTGGTCGACGGCCACAAGATCACGGCGGTCGGCGAAGTGCCGCCGGCCACCGTGCAGTTCATCGCCACTCAGGTCAAGGCGCAGGAACCGGCCGCCCTCGATCCGCGGGCACACTGACGCGTGAGCGCGCCGCGACTCACGCTCGTGCAGCGGCGCGACTGCACGCTGTGCGAGGAGATGCTCGGCGAGCTCGCCGCGCTTGGGCGCAGCGCGCCACTGCCACCGGTCGACGTGGTCGATGTGGACGCCGATCCGCTGCTGCGACGCCGCTACGGGCTCGATGTCCCGGTGCTGTTGCTCGATGGCACCGTCGTCTGCCGCCACCGCCTCGACCGGGGCGAGCTGCTGCGGTTGCTGCGCAGCGGCTGAGCCGCGCCAGGGCTGTTTCGGGCGCGTTCCGCGACGAACTTCCCTATAATCCCGCCCGCCGCTTGACTGAAGGGCGCGGCAATCAAGCGGCAGCACCCCGGCGGTTCATGCGGCACATACGTAACTTCTCCATCATCGCGCACGTCGACCACGGCAAATCGACCCTCGCTGACCGGCTCATCGAGCTGTGCGGGGGCCTTGCCGACCGCGAGATGCAGGCGCAGGTGCTCGACTCGATGGAGCTCGAGCGCGAGCGCGGAATCACCATCAAGGCACAGAGCGTCACGCTCTACTACAGCGCCCGCGACGGCGAGCGCTACCAGCTCAACATGATCGATACGCCCGGGCACGTGGACTTCTCTTACGAAGTGTCGCGCTCGCTCGCGGCCTGCGACGGGGCGCTGCTGGTGGTGGACGCCTCCCAGGGGGTCGAGGCACAGAGCGTCGCCAACTGCTATACCGCCATCGAGCAGGGCCTGGAGGTGCTGCCGGTCATCAACAAGATCGACCTGCCTTCGGCCGACGCCGAACGGGTCACGCGCGAGATCGAGGAGATCATCGGCATCGAGGCGAGCGATGCGGCGCGCGTCAGCGCCAAGACCGGCGAGGGCGTACCCGAGCTGCTCGAGGCGATCATCCGCCGCATACCGGCGCCGCGGGGCGAGAGCGATGCGCCGCTGCAGGCCCTCATCATCGATTCGTGGTTCGACAACTACGTCGGGGTCGTGTCGCTGGTGCGCGTGATGAACGGCAGCTGCCGCACCGGCGACAGGATCCGCGTCGTATCTACCGGCCGCAGCCACCTGGTCGACCGGCTCGGGCGTTTCACGCCGAAGCCGGTGGTAGAGCGCGAGCTCGCGACCGGCGATGTCGGCTTCGTAGTCGCCGGGATCAAGGAGATCGACGGGGCGCCGGTGGGTGACACGATCACGCTGGAGAACCGCCCGGCCGCAAAGCCGCTGCCCGGCTTCAAGCAGATCAAGCCGCGGGTGTTCGCCGGGCTCTTTCCGGTGAACTCGGAGGACTACGAGAGGTTTCGCGACGCGCTCGCCAAGCTGCGCCTGAACGACTCGGCGCTGCACTACGAGCCGGAGGTCTCCGGCGCCCTCGGGTTCGGGTTCCGCTGCGGGTTCCTGGGACTGCTGCACATGGACATCGTGCAGGAGCGCCTGGAGCGCGAATACCAGCTGACGCTGGTGACCAGTGCCCCCACCGTCGTGTACGAGGTCGCCCGCAGCGACGGGGTGGTCGAATACGTCGACAACCCGGCGAAGCTGCCCCCGGTAAGCGACATCGAGGAGATCCGCGAGCCGATCATCGTGGCGAACATCCTGGTGCCTCCCGATCACGTCGGCGCGGTGCTGAAACTGTGCAACGACAAGCGCGGCACTCAGAACAAGATGCAGTACCTCGGCAGTCAGGTAGCGCTGCAGTACCAGCTGCCGCTCGCGGAAGTGGTGCTCGACTTCTTCGACCGCCTGAAGTCAGTGAGCCGCGGCTACGCCTCGTTCGATTACGAGTTCAGCCACTTCGAGGCGGCGCCGCTGGTGAAGCTCGATATCCTCATCAACGGCGACCGCGTCGATGCGCTGTCGATCATCGTGCACCGCGAGAGCGCCTACCAGCGCGGTCGCGAGCTGGTCGACAAGATGCACGAACTCATCCCGCGGCAGATGTTCGAAGTCGCGGTGCAGGCCGCCATCGGCACCGCGGTGATCGCGCGCGCCACCGTCAAGGCGTTGCGCAAGAACGTGCTCGCCAAGTGTTATGGCGGCGACGTCACCCGCAAACGCAAGCTCCTCGAGAAGCAGAAGGAAGGCAAGAAGCGTATGAAGCAGCTCGGACACGTCGAGATCCCGCAGGAAGCGTTCCTGGCGGTGTTGCAGGTCGGCCGGAAACACTAGGGTTCGCGCATGCTACAGTCCCTGATGCCGATCATCGCGCTGCTCTCGTGGCTGGCGCTGCCCGCCGCGCTGGTGTGCATCGTCGACGACTGGTTCCTGCGTCCGCGCCGCCTCATCGTCGCCGCGACCGCACCGCGCGACCCGCCGCTGATGACGTTCCTCTACACCGCGCTGCCGGTGCTGATCGGCTGTGCGGTGCTGCGGCTGCTGGTCGCCGAGCGGCTGGACTTCAGCGCGGTGCTGCTCGCCATCACGGTACTCACCGGCGCGGTGTGGGCGGTGGATGCCCTGTGGCTCGCTCCGCGGCGTGCCGCCGCCGCGCGCGCCGCGCGCAAGGATCCGGCACTGACCGCCGAGCCCGGTACGGTCGACTACGCCAGGAGCTTCTTCCCGGTCGCCCTGGTCGTGCTGCTGCTGCGCTCGTTCGTGTTCGAGCCGTTCCGCATCCCGTCCGATTCCATGATGCCGACCCTGCTCGACGGCGACTTCATCATTGTCAACAAGTACGCCTATGGTCTGCGCCTGCCGGTGCTCAATCGCAAGTTCGTGGACATCGGCGAGCCGCAGCGCGGCGACGTGGTGGTGTTCCGCTATCCGCGCGACCCCTCGACCAACTTCATCAAGCGCCTGGTGGGCCTGCCGGGCGACCACGTCGAGGTGCACGACAACCTGATCGTCGTCAACGGCAAGCCGGTGCCGTTTTACGTCGGACCCAGGCGCTACAACGACGGCTGCTACGTGAACATGTCGCTCGCCCACGAGCAGCTCGGCGCTCACGAGCACGAGGCAATCTTCTGCCCGGTGGCGATAGACCGTCAGCCGGTGCTGCCGGCCTGCAAGCGCAGCGGCGTACGCGGCTACGTCTGCGGCGATGAGGATGCGCCCGGGGGCATGCGCGCGCCGCGGTTTGTCGGCGACGTCCCGCCGGGGCATTATCTGATGATGGGTGATAACCGCGACAACAGCGACGACGGGCGCATGTGGGGTTACGTGCCGGAGGAGAACCTGGTCGGCAAGGCGACCCGGATCTGGTTCAATTGGGACTGGGGCCGCTCCGGCGGACCGATGTGGAGCCGCATTGGCACGGCGATTCAGTAGCGACGCGGGGGTGGGAGCGATGCGTAGCAGGCAAAGGGGCGTTACCTTCATCGGCTGGCTGTTTCTGCTGACGCCGCTGGCGGTGGTCATTTATGCCGGCATCCGCCTCGCCCCGATCTATCTCAACTACATGAAGGTCGTGAAAGCCATGGACCAGGCCGGCAGCGAGCTCAAGGGCGGGACCGATCCGCGGTCTATCCGCAGCACGATCGACCGGCACTTCGAGATCGACATGGTCGAGTATCCCACCACCAAGGACATGAAGATCACGCGCGACGGCGGCAGTTGGGTGGTCCAGTCGACGTACGACGACGATGCGCCGCTGTTCGGCAACGTCTCGCTGCACGTCACCTTCGACAAGACCGTGCGCATCGGCGGCGACTAGCGGCTCGCCGGGCGCTGAGCGCGAGGGCGGGACGACATCCAGGACATGACGAGTGCCGATTGGCCGGCGGCGTGGGTGCGTGAACAGCTCGGCTACGAGCCACGCGATCCGGCACTGTTCCGTGCCGCCCTGACCCACCGCAGCGCCGCGGGGCCCAATAACGAGCGCCTGGAGTTCCTCGGGGATGCGGTGCTCAACCTGGTCATCGCGCACCAGCTGTACCGGGCTTTCCCACAGGCAGCGGAAGGGGACCTGAGCCGCCTGCGCGCGCGACTGGTCAGCCGCGAGCCTCTCGCCGAGGTGGCGGTGAGCCTTGGACTCGGCGCCATGCTGCAGCTCGGGTCCGGTGAGCTCAAGAGCGGAGGCTTTCGCCGCCAGTCGATCCTCGCCGATGCGCTCGAGGCCCTCTGCGGGGCGATATTCCTCGACGGCGGCCCTGGGGCAGTGGAGCCGGTCATCGTGCGGCTGTTTGCGCCGCGTATCGCGGCACTTCCGCCGCCCGCGGCGCTCAAGGACGCCAAGACGCGCTTGCAGGAGTACCTGCAGTCGCGCAGTCTTACCTTGCCGCGCTATACCGTCCTCGAGGTCGCCGGCCAGGACCACGCTCAGACTTTCCGGGTGAGCTGCGAGGTGACCGGTCTCAAGCTGCGCGTCGAGGGCGGCGGCTCGAGCCGGCGGCGCGCCGAGCAGGACGCCGCCGGGCGCATGCTCGCCGAGATCGGAGAACCTCCAGCCGACAGTAACACGTGACCGCCGCAGTACCCCCCAACTTTCGCAGCGGGTTTGCCGCGCTCGTGGGTCGGCCCAACGTTGGCAAGTCGACGCTGCTCAACGCACTCGTCGGGCAGAAGCTGAGCATCGTCACGCCGCGCCCGCAGACCACGCGTCACCGCATACTCGGTGTGCTGAGCCTGCCGCGGGCGCAGATCGCCTTCATCGACACTCCCGGGCTGCACGTGGGTGCGGGTCGCGCGCTCAACAAGGCGATGAACCGCACCGCGACCGCAGCGCTCGCGGAGGCGGATCTCGTCGTCCTGGTGGTGGAAGCCGGCCGCTGGACCGCCGAGGATGAGCTGGCGCTCAAGCGTATCGTGCGCTGCGACCGCCCGGTGATCGCCGCGGTGAACAAGATCGACCGCGTGCGCCCGCGCGAGCGGCTGCTGCCGTACCTCGGGCAGCTCGGCGCGCGACATCACTTCGTAGCGCTGGTGCCGGTCGCGGCGCTGAAGACCGAGAACGTCGACGACCTGAGAGAAACCATTGCCGCGCACCTGCCGCTCGCGCCGCCGCTGTTTCCGGGCGGCGAGCTGACGGACAGGGATCTGAGCTTCCGGATCGCCGAGCTGATCCGCGAGAAGCTCACACTCGAGTTGAATCAGGAAGTGCCGTATGGCATTGCGGTCGAGGTCGAGCGACTGGCGGAGGAGGAGGGGCGCCTCGTGGTGGACGCGGCGGTGTGGGTGGATCGTGCCGGGCAGAAGCCCATCGTGATCGGCGCCCGCGGCGAGCGCCTGAAGCGCGTCGGCCGTGCGGCACGTCTGGCGCTCAATGAGCTGCTCGGTCGGCGCCTGCACCTGAACCTGTGGGTCAAGGTGCGCGAGAACTGGGCCGACAATGCGCGCGCGCTGCGGGAGCTGGGGGTGGAATGAGCCGCAGTCTGCGCCGCGTCGTGCTCACGCCAGGCTACCTGCTGCATCACCGGCCGTGGCGCGATACCAGCCGCATGCTCGAGGTCCTCACGCGCGAGCACGGGCGGCTGATGCTGTTCGCCCGCGGCGTGCGCGCTCCCAGGGCGCGGCTCGGCCCGGTGCTGCAGCCGTTCCAGCTGCTGCTGCTGTCGTGGAGCGGGCGCGGCGAGGCGCCGCAGCTCACCGCCGCGGAGCGCGCCGGACCCGAGGCACCCTTGCCCGCGGCAAGCCTGCTCGCGGCGTTCTATCTGAGCGAGCTGTTGCTGCGCCTGACGGCGCGCCACGATGCGCAGCCGGAGCTGTTCGATCATTATCACGGCACGCTCGAGCAGCTGCGGGCGGGTGCACCGCTCGAGCCGTGCCTGCGCATCTTCGAGAAGCGATTGCTCGAGGTCCTCGGCTACGGGCTCGACCTGGCCCTTGAGGCGCACTCCGGCCGACCGCTCGAGCCGGACGGGTACTATGATTTCCGCCCCGGCGTCGGGCTGCTGCCGGCGCGGTCGCGCGGCGCTCAGGCTCTGTCCGGCCGCTCGCTGCTCGGTCTCGCCCGCGAGAGCCTGAGTGGCGCGCGCGAGCTCGCCGACGCACGGCGGCTGCTGCAGGCCGCGCTGGCTGCCTGCCTCGAGGGGCGCCCGCTGGCCACCCGCGCGGTGGCGAAGTCGATGAAGCGCAGGGCAGCGCAATGACCGGCGGAATCTTCCTCGGCGTCAACATCGATCACGTGGCGACGCTCCGTCAGGCGCGCCGCGCCCATGACCCTGACCCGGTCCACGCGGCGCTGGCCGCCGAGGTCGCCGGCGCCGACAGCATCACGCTGCACCTGCGCGAAGACCGCCGACATATCCAGGACCAGGACGTACGCCTGCTGCGCGGGCTGCTGCAGACGCGCATGAACCTCGAGATGGCGGTGACGGACGAGATGCTGGCCATCGCCGCCGCAGTGCGTCCGGCGGACTGCTGCCTGGTACCCGAGCGACGTGCGGAGCTCACTACCGAGGGCGGGCTCGATGTGGACGCGCAGCTCACGCGCATCGCCGCGGCGGCCGCCCAGCTGCGGCAGGCGGGGGTACGGCTGGCGCTGTTCATCGATCCCGAGCGCCGCCAGATCGAGGCGGCCGCGCGCGCCGGCGCACCGGTGATCGAGCTGCACACCGGCGCCTACGCGCATGCCACCGGCGCCGCCGCCGCCACCGAGCTCGAGCGGCTGCGTGCGGGTGCGCGGCTCGCCGCGAGCCTCGGTCTCGAGGTGCACGCCGGCCACGGGCTCAACTACCACAACGTGCAGCCGGTCGCCGCGGTGCCGGAGATCGTCGAGCTCAACATCGGGCACGCGCTCATCGCGCACGCCGTGTTCGTCGGCCTGCCGGCAGCGGTGCGCGAGATGAAGGCCCTCATGAAGGAGGCGCGCAGATGATATTCGGCATCGGCGTCGATGTGCTCGAGAGCGCCCGCATCGCGCGCACGCTCGAGCGGTTCGGCGCGCGCTTCATCGAGCACCTGCTGATGCCCGAGGAACGGGCACAGCTGGCGCGCACCGCTCGCCGCGAGCGCTTTCTCGCCATGCGTTTCGCGGCCAAGGATGCGATCGTCAAGGCCATGGGAACCGGGTTCGCCCACGGGGTATGGATCCGCGACGTCGGCGTGGTGCAGAACGCCTGGGGCAGACCCGAGGTGGTGTTTTCCGAGCGCGGCGATCGCGTGCGCCGGCAACTCGGCATCGGCGAAGGGCACGTGACGCTCACCGACGAGCGCGGTCTGGTGGTCGCGGTGGCGGTGCTCATGAGGGCGACGTGAACACACTGGTGTTCGACATCGAGACCGTGCCGGACGTTGCCTTGGGGCGCCGCCTCTACGGGCTCGACGGCCTCGCCGACGAGCAGGTCGGCAAGGCGATGTTTGCCCTGCGCCGTAACGCTGCGCCCGGGCAGGCGCGCGTGCCGGGCGGCGGCGACTTCCTGCCCCTCGAGCAGCACCGCGTGGTGGCGATCTCCTGCGCGCTGCGCAGCCGCGAAGACTTCACCGTGTGGAGTCTCGGCGAGCCTGGCGCCAGCGAGGCCGAGCTGGTGCAGCGCTTCTTCGACGGCATCGAGAAGTTCTCTCCGGACCTGGTGTCCTGGAACGGTTCCGCCTTCGATCTGCCGGTGCTCACCTACCGGGCGCTGCAGGCTGGCGCACAGGCGCCGCGCTTCTGGGAGACCGGGGAGGACGACCCGGCGTTTCGCTACAACAACTATCTCAGCCGCTACCACTGGCGGCACACCGACCTCATGGATGTACTGTCGGGCTTTCAAGGCCGCGGCCGGGTGTCGCTCGCCAACATGGCCTGCCTGCTCGGGCTCCCGGGTAAACTCGGCCTGGACGGCGCGCAGGTGTGGGAGGCGTGGCAGCGCGGTGACCTCGCCGGTATCCGCCGCTACTGCGAGACCGACGTCCTCAACACCTGGCTCATCTACCTGCGCTTCGAGCAGCTGCGCGGGCATCTGTCGCGGGCGCAGCACGCCGAGGAGCTCGCGCGTGTCAGGAGCTATCTGAGCGCCTCGCCCGAGCCGCACCTCGCCGAGTTCCTGCGCGCCTGGCAGGCAGGCGCCTGAGCGCCGTGGCCGGCGACACCGCAGGCGGCGATGCCGCGGCAGCTGCTGCGCGGGAGGCAGCCGTGCAGACAGCGACGGTCAGCGGGCTGACGCACGAGGGTGAGGGCGTCGTGCACGGCGGCAAGACGGTATTCGTCGCCGGAGCACTGCCCGGGGAGCGCATCCGCTTCCGCCGCACCCGCCGCCACCGCCAGCACGATGACGGCGCACTGCTCGAGGTGCTCGAGCCGTCAGCGACGCGGGTGCTGCCGCGCTGCCCGCATTTCGGCGTGTGCGGCGGCTGCGCGCTGCAGCACCTGGCGCCCGCGGCGCAGCTCGCAGCCAAGGGCGCGGAGCTCAGCGACACGCTCGCGCGCGTTGCGCGCATCGCTCCGGCCACCTGGCTGGCGCCGCTCGCGGGAGCCGAGTGGGGCTACCGGCGCCGCGCGCGCCTCGGCGCGAAGTTCGTGCGCAAGAAGGGCTGCGTGGTGGTCGGCTTTCGTGAGCGCGCCGCCCCGTACGTGGCGCAACTCGGGTCCTGCGACGTGCTGGCGCCACCGGCCGGAGCTCTGATCGTCCCGCTGGCGGCCACCCTTACCGGCCTCAGCATCCGCGAGCACGTGCCGCAGATCGAGGTGGCCGTGGCCGACAATGGGACCGCCCTGGTGCTGCGGGTACTGACGCGCCCGACGCCTGAGGACCTTGCGCAGCTGGCGGCCTTCGGCGCCGCGCACGAGGTGCGGCTGTACCTGCAGCCGGGCGGACTCGACTCGGTGCAGGAGCTCGGCGCACCGGCCGAGCCGCTGCGCTACGCGCTGCCGCGCTTCGGACTCGAGCTCGAATTCGCTCCCACCGACTTCATCCAGGTGAACGGCACGATGAATCAGGCGCTGGTCGAGCGCGCCGTGCAGCTGCTCGCTCTCACGCCGCAGTCGGCGGTGCTCGACCTGTTCTGTGGTCTGGGAAACTTCACGCTGGCGCTGGCGCGCTCGGCGGGCAGCGCCACAGGCATCGACGGCGAGCCGGCGCTCGTCGGCCGCGCGCGCCGCAACGCCGAGCGCAATCATCTCACCAACGCCACGTTTCACGTCGCCGACCTGGCGCAGGCGCCGGCGGCCGACCTGACGTGGATGCGTCAGCGCTACAGCCACGTGCTGCTCGATCCGCCGCGCACCGGAGCGGGCGAGGTGTTGGCGGCCATCGCGGCGCTCGCGCCGCAGCGGGTGTTGTATATTTCCTGCCATCCGGGAAGTCTCGCGCGCGACGTGGGGGTGTTGGTGCACAAGCACGGCTTTACGCTGACCGCCGCCGGTGTGGTCGACATGTTCCCGCACACCGCGCACGTCGAGTCGCTGGCGCTGCTGACCGACGAGCGGCGTGAGCACGCGCGCGCCGTACCCGCTGCATGAGTCTCGGGCCGCTGATGATCGACCTCGCCGGGACCGAGGTCACCGCCGAGGAGCGCGAGCTGCTGCGTCACCCGCTGGTAGGCGGTGTGATCCTGTTCACACGTAACTATGCCGACCCCGCACAGCTCACCGCCCTGGTGAGCGCGGTGCACGCCGAGCGTTCCCCGCCCCTGATCGTCGCAGTGGACCAGGAGGGGGGTCGGGTGCAGCGCTTCCGTCCCGGTTTCTCGATCCTGCCGCCGGCGCGGCGCATCGGCCACGAGTTCGACCAGGACGCCCGCCGCGGCGTCGCGCTGGCCCGCTCCCTGGGGTGGCTGATGGCCGCGGAGCTGCGCGCCCACGGGGTCGACATCTCTTTTGCGCCCTGCGTGGATCTCGACTACGGCGTCAGCATCATCGGCGAGCGCGCCTTTCACGCCTCGCCAGAGGCGGTCGGCCAGCTGGCCGGGGCCTGGATGCACGGCATGCGCGAAGCCGGTATGGCGGCCACGGCCAAGCACTTTCCGGGCCATGGGGCCGTCGTGGCCGACTCGCACCTGACGCTGCCGGTCGACCGGCGCGCACTCCCGGACCTGGCGGCGGACCTGGCCCCCTACCGGCGGCTGATACCCAACGGCCTGGCGGCCGTAATGGTGGCCCATGTGCTGTTTCCGGCCGTGGATCAGGCGCCCGCCAGTCTGTCCGGTCGCTGGATTCGCGACGTGCTACGCGGAGAGCTGCGGTTTCAGGGGGTAGTGTTCAGCGACGATCTTTCCATGGGAGGGGCCGCCGCTGCCTACGGGGACGTGGTGACCCGGGCACGCGAAGCCCTGTCGGCGGGCTGCGACATGCTACCGGTCTGCAACAACCGCGCGAGCGTCATTGAGCTGCTGGCGAGGCTCGGGATAGAGCCACAGCCGGCCTCGAGCCTGCGCCTGGTGCGCCTGCACGGCCGCCCCGGCGCCCCGGCGCGCGCGATACTCGAAGCCTCGCCGGAATGGATCCGCGCGCGGGAGCTGCTGGCGCGGGCCGCGGCCGCTCCCCCCCTGACGCTCGATCCGGGAAGCGACTCATGAACGGGTGGTCGGCGGAGGCGTGGCGGCGCCTGGTCGAGAGTTCGCCCGAAGGCATCGTGATCTGCGATGCCCAGGTCGCCGACTGTCCGGTGGTGTTCGTCAACACCGCGTTTCAGCAGATGTGCGGCTACCCGGCGGCGGCGCTGCTCGGGACCAATCTGCGGATGCTGCAGGCGACCGATCGCGACCAGGAAGCCCGCACCCGGCTCGCCGAAGCCGTCAGCAAGGGCGAGCCGGCGCGCGTGCTGGTGCGCAACTACCGCCCGGACGGGGCGCTGTTCTGGAACGAGACGCTCGTGCAGCCGGTGCGTACCGACGGTCGGCTCACCCACTTCATCGGCTATCACCGCGACGCCAGCGATCGTCTCAAGAGCGCGGACCGGTTCGCCTCGGGGCTCCCCTCGTGGCTGCGCGAGGACCGGCTGACCGGGCTGCACTCGCGCGCCTATTTCGAGGAGCTGCTGCAGCGCGACTGGCAGCTCGCGCAACGCGACTCGCACGAGATCGGGCTCACGCTGTTCGATATCGATGATCTCGGGGCCTACAACGAGAAGTTCGATCGCTCGGCCGGCGATGCCTGCATCCGCCGCGTGGCGCGGGTGATCGGCGCCTCCTACCGACGCGGCGGAGACCTGGTCGGGCGCTGGGAGGGCGGCCGGTTCGCGGTGCTGACGCAGGGAGAGGCCGCGGAGAAGGCCTGGCAGTACGCTCACGTCGTCAAGCAGCGTGTGCGCGACCTGTTGATGCACCACCCGACCGCGGGAGCCGGTCGCTACGTCACCATCAGCGCCGGAATCGCGAGCCTCGTGCCGCCGCGCACCCTCGCGGTCGAGGGGCTGCTCAAGGCCTGCGGCTCAGCGCTCAAGCGCGCCAAGAAGAATGGCAAGGACGGCATCGTCACCGCGGAAGCAAACGACTTCCACTAAGGCAGCGGTAAGTGCGCCCGGTCGCCGCCACCCGCCCGGGTAGATCCACCAACCGCGGTTTTTTGCCATAGAAACGAAATGGTATTATTATTTCTATCGCAATGAGCCGGCCGCGCGCCACCCGAGCCCGTCCCGCACCTGACACCGGTGAGGTACTGTCGCGTGCCACGGTGCGCGCCGCGCGCAATCTCGCCATCGCGCAGGCCGACCTGGCGCAGGTCATCGGGGTGAGCGGGGCGACGCTCTCGCGCCTGGCCAATGGGCGCAAGTCGCTGGAGCCGGGCTCCAAGCCCTGGCAGCTGGCGGCGTTGTTCGTGCGCCTGTTCCGTTCGCTCGATGCGATCGTGGGGTCCGACGATAGCGCCGCACAGGCCTGGCTGCGCAGCGCCAACACGGCGCTCGGCGGAGTGCCTCTGACCCTGATCCGCGACCCCGCGGGGCTGGTGCGCACCGTTGACTACCTGGACGCCGCGCGCGCTCGGATCTGAGGCCCGCGCGTACGGGGGCGTGCTGTGGCGCGTGGTGGAGGCGCAGCATACCGCCTCCACCATGCGCCTCGTCGACGCGCTCGAGGAGCAGGCCGCGCTCGAGGCGATCCTCGAGGAGAGCAAGCCGCCGCTGCCGCCGGCGGTGCAGCGGCTGCACTATCTGCTCGCCACGCCGTTTCGCTATCGCCCCCCCGTCGGCTCACGATTCCGTGCGCCCTTCGACGGCGGGGTCTGGTATGGCGCGGAGACCCTGCGCACGGCGCTGGCGGAGAAGAGCTACTGGCGGCTGCGCTTTCTGCTCGATTCCCCCGGAACTCCGGATCTGAAGCCGGTGCCGCATACGGCATTCCGCGCCGCGGTGCGCAGCACCGCCAGCGTCGACCTTACCGCCGCGCCGTTCGTGCGCGAGCGCGCCACCTGGATCTCGCGTACCGGCTATCAGGAGACCCAGGCATTCGCGCGCGCCGCGCGCGCGGCGCACATCGAGCTCATCCGCTACGAATCGGTGCGTGACCCTCAGCAGGCCGCCTGCGCCGCCGTGCTCGATCCGGCAGCCTTCGGCCGCGGCAGACCACGCGGCCAGGAGACCTGGTTCATCGCCGCCTCACGCGCGCGCGTGCGCTGCGCGAAGGATGAGCGCGGCGGCCCAACCTGGGAGTTCACCGGCGAGCAGCTCACCGGACCGGCCTGAGGCGAGGCTCAGCGCCCCGGCGGCCGCGCGCCCTGCGCCGGAGTCACGAGCGCGATCACGCCGAAAGCCGGGTGATCGAAGTAGTTGCGCTCATAGAAGTGCACGCGGCGGCTCTCGTTGATGAGGAACGGCGTGTCCGGCCCGGCGCCGAGGCTCGGCACCGGCGAGCCGGTGGCATAGGTGAGCGTCATCCCCAGGTGCAGGAACTGACCGCGCTCAAGGAACACGTTGCCGCTGAGGCCCGGGACGTTGATGCCGAGCTTCTGCACCGCGAAACCGGCCCGTGTGCCCCAGGCGCTCGCCGTCTGCGACCAGGCGGCATGGGCCACGGGTACGTAGACGCCAGTCGCGCGCAGGCGGCTCTCGAGCTCGCCGAGCTGCCAGGCGGAGGCAGGCAGCACGGCGACGAAATGTCCAACCTGCGAGGAGCCGCTGGCGGACTCCTCGCCCACGATGCTGCGCGCGCCGGTCTCCGCGCTCCAGTTCTCCGGGCCACCGAGGGCCTCGGCGGCCCGGAATACGATGACTTCGATGTTGTAGACGGGAGCCAGGGGCGCCGCTGCGGGCGCTTCCTGGGCGCCGCCCGGCCGTGCGCCGGTCACGAGCACGGTCGCCACGCCGGCGAGCAGCAGTGCGCGCCGCTGCACGAGGTGAAGGTTCATGCGTGACATTCTAATGGAGTCGCGGCGGCTCGCCGAGTCGCCGCAGCAGTTGCGCGGCGAACTCGAAGCGGGCGCTCTCGGCCGGCAGCGGCCGCGAGATGCGCAGCTTCAGCGGCCCGTCGAGGCGGTACTCGCGCGCCTCGTGGCGGATCAGCTGCACGACGGTCGCCGGGTCGATTGCCGAGCGCTCCTCGAACAACACCGAACCGCCTTGCGGGCCGAGATCGAGCCGCCGCACGCCGAGCGCGCGTGCGGTGAGTTTGAGTCGGGCGATACGCAGCAGGCTCTGTGCTGCAGGTGGCGGCGGACCGAAGCGGTCATGCAGCTCGGCCGTGAGGTCATCGAGCGCGGCCGCGCCGTCGGCGGCGGCGATGCGCTTGTACAGCGACAGTCGCACATGCACGTCGCCCACATAGCTCTCGGGCAGGAACGCCGGCAGGCGCAGCTCCACCTCGGTGGCCGCGGCGAGCGGCTGATCGAGCTGCGGCTCGCGACCCGACTTGAGTGCGCTCACGGCGCGCTCGAGCATGTCCAGGTACAGCGACAGCCCGACCTCGGTCATCTGGCCACTCTGCTGCTCGCCGAGCAGCTCACCGGCGCCACGGATCTCCAGGTCGTGAGTGGCGAGCACGAAGCCGGCGCCGAGCTCCTCCATGGACTCGATCGCCTCGAGCCGCTTGGCAGCATCGCGGGCCAGTGCCTGGCGCGGCGGGGCGATCAGATAGGCGTAGGCGCGGTGATGGGAGCGACCCACGCGGCCGCGCAGCTGGTGCAGCTGTGCGAGCCCCATCTGGTCGGCGCGGTTGATCATGATGGTGTTGGCG
This sequence comes from Steroidobacteraceae bacterium, assembly GCA_036008385.1. Taxonomy (GTDB): domain Bacteria; phylum Pseudomonadota; class Gammaproteobacteria; order Steroidobacterales; family Steroidobacteraceae; genus 13-2-20CM-66-19. The sequence continues at coordinate 30,494 of DASYNX010000102.1, read as the reverse complement.
GTCGGCACGTCGATGCCGCTTTCGATGATGGTGGTGCACACCAGCACGCTGAAGCGGCGATGGTAGAAATCGACCATGAGCTGCTCGAGCTCGCGCTCGCGCATCTGCCCATGGCCGATCCGCACGCTCGCCTCGGGGACCAGCGCCTGCACCTCGGCGGCGATCTTGCCGATGGTGCGCACCTCGTTGTGCACGAAATAAATCTGGCCGCCGCGGCGCAGCTCGCGCAGCGCCGCCTCGCGCAGCATCGGCGCGTGCCACTCGATCAGGAAGGTCTTGATCGCGAGGCGCCCCGTGGGCGCGGTGGCGATGAGTGACAGGTCACGCAGTCCGCCGAGGGCCATGTTGAGCGTGCGCGGAATGGGGGTGGCCGTGAGGGTGAGCACGTGCACGTTGGCGCGCAGCGCCTGCAGGCGCTGCTTGTCGCGTACGCCGAACCGGTGTTCCTCGTCGATGACCACGAGTCCCAGGTCGCGGAAGCGCGCCTGCGCATGCAGCAGCCGGTGGGTCGCGATGACCACGTCCACCTTGCCCTGCTCGAGCCCGGCGAGAACCGCCTGTGTCTCCTTCGAGGTGCCGAAGCGCGACAGCGGCTCGATGCGCACCGGCCAGTCGGCGAAGCGATCGCGGAAGTTCGTCAGGTGCTGCTGCACCAGCAGCGTCGTCGGCGCGAGCACGGCGACCTGCTTGCCACCGTGCGCCGCGACGAAGGCCGCACGCATGGCGACCTCGGTCTTGCCGAAGCCGACATCGCCGCACACGATCCGGTCCATGGGCACATCACTCTGCAGATCGGCGAGCACCTGTCGGATCGCCTCGCCCTGGTCAGCGGTCTCCTCGAACGGAAAGGCGCTGACGAAGGCCTGGTAGTCGAGCTCGTTGAGCGGCAGTGCCAGTCCCCGCTGGGCTTTGCGGCGTGCATGCAGGTCGAGCAGCTCCGCGGCGACGTCGCGCACCTGCTCCGCGGCACGTCTGCGGGCACGCGCCCACTGGTCCGTGCCGAGCTTGTGCAGCGGGGCACCTTCGGGCGCAGCGCCGGTGTAGCGGCTGACCAGGTGCAGCGCATGGACCGGCACGTAGAGGCGGTCGCCGTCCTGGTACTCGAGCACCAGGAACTCCCCGGGCTGACCGCCCACTTCCATGGGCGTGAGGCCGAGATAGCGGCCGACGCCGTATTCCTCGTGCACCACCGGTGCGCCGGGGTTGAGATCCTGCAGGTCGCGCAGGATCGCTTCCGGATCCGCGGCGCGCTTGCGCCGCCGCTCCTGGCGGGCACGGGCGCCGAACAGCTGTGTCTCGGAGACGAGCGCGATCGGCGGTGCGGTGAGCGTGAGGCCCTCCAGGTCCGGGGCGACGGTCAGGCCGAGCCGCGCGGTCCCGGCGGCGAACGCCTCCCAGCTCTCGATGAGCTGGACCTCGTGGCGGTTCGCCCGCAGCATCTCGTGCAGCACCTCACGGCGGCCGGCAGAGTCCGCTGCCAGCAGCACTCTGCCGTCGAACGCGCGCAGGAACGCATCCAGCGGGGCGAACGGCTGCTCGGCGCGCATATCGATGCGCAGCTCGCGCGCAGCAGTCGAGGGAAAATTGCGCACTTCGGGGGAATCGCCGTGCAGCTCCGTGTCCGCCTTGAAGGCATCGAGCGTGATCGTTGCGAAAGCGCCGAGACGCGCGGCGAGCTCCGCGGGCTCGAGAAACAACTCGGCCGGACTCAGCACCGGGCGCTCGATATCGTGACGGCGCTCTTCGTAGCGGGCGAGGATGTCGTGCCAGGCGCGGTCGAGGGCCTGCGGGAGTGCGGCGTCGTGCACGATCACGGCCTCGGCCGGCAGGTAGTCGAACAGCGTCGCGGTCGAATCGAAAAACAGCGGCTGATAGAACTCGACTCCCGCGGGCGCGACTCCCTCGCTCACGCCCCGGTAGACGACGCCGCGGGTCGGATCGCCTTCGAAGCGCGTGCGGTAACGGCGGCGGAAGTCCTTTACCGCATCCGGATCCAGCGGCACCTCCCGTGCCGGCAGCAGCCGCACGCTCGCGAGCGTATCGAGCGAGCGCTGCGTGTCCGGATCGAAGCGCCGCAGCGCCTCGATTTCGTCGTCGAACAGATCGATGCGCAGCGGCGCCGCCGTGCCCATCGGAAAGACATCGAGCAGCGAGCCCCGTACCGCGAATTCGCCCGGGCTTACCACCTGGCTGACGCTCGCGTAGCCGGCTTCGATCAGGCGCTGGCGGAACGGCTCGAGCGCGAGCGCCTGGCCCTGGCGCAGCTCGAAGGCGCGCCCCTGCACGTAGCTGCGCGGCGCGAGCCGCTGCATGAGGGTATCGGCGGCCACGATCAGGCAGCCGTGCCGCACAGCGGGCAGCTCGAACAGCGTCTTCAGGCGCTCGGAGATGATGTCCGGGTGCGGGGAGAACAGGTCGTAGGGCAGCACCTCCCAGTCCGGCAGGCGCAGCAACGGCAGCGCGGCCGCGGCGAAGAAGCGCAGCTCCGCGCTGAGGCGCTCGAGCTCGCGCGCGCTCGCCGCGATCAGCACGTAAAGCCGCCGGTCGGCCTGCGCCGCTTCGGCGAGCGCGAGTGCCGCCGCGCTGCCGTAGAGCTGGTGCCAGCGCAGGCGCGGGCTGGCCGCGCTCGGGGTCGGGGGGTGAAGCAGTGCGGACATGTGGTCGGGCTGGCGCGAAAGCCCGCGAGCTTACCTAAGGTGCGCGCGCAGGGGCACTGCCGGCGGCGGGCGCCGCCGCGCGCGACCGTTCAGGCGGCCATCGGGCCGGCGCTTACCTGCAGGCGCGCCGCGAGCGGTACGCAGAAGATATCGATGGGGTGGGAACGCCCGCGCAGTTGCAGCGGTGGCAGCGGTGTCGCGCCGATGTCGAGCCCGCGCGCATCGAGCGATTGCTTGAGCGTGCGCGAGAACAACATCTCCCCGGAGCGCGCCCGCTGGCATAGCCGCGAGGCGATGTTCACCGTGTCGCCGATGATGGTATAGCACATGTACGAGGAGGAACCGATGTTGCCGGCCACGACGTCGCCTTCGTTGATGCCGATCCCGAGGCCCGCCTCGACCTGGTAACGCTTCTTCCATGCCTGTGCCAGTGCGGTGAAGCCGGCGAGCATCTCGCTCGCCGCGCGCACCGCGCGCTGCGCGCTGTCGGGCTGCTCCAGCGGCACTCCGAACGCGAGCATCAGGCAATCGCCCGCCATGTGAAATACCGTGCCCTCGTGGCGGAAGGTGATCTCGGTCAGGAGCGAGAAGTACTCGTTGAGCAGCGGCACCACCCGGTGCGGATCGAGCTGCTCGGAGATACTGGTGAAGCCGCGCAGGTCGGCAAACAGCACGACCGCATGGGCGCGCGCGTCCGCCGTGGCGAGCAGCGTGTCGCGCAGCTGCGCATCCTCGAGGATCTTGTCGGCCACGCGCGGCGACACGTAGCGGCGAAAGGTCTGCCGCAGCACCTCCTCGCGCCGCCGGATCTCCGCCTCCAGCCGGGCCGCCGCCGTTTTTTTGCGTACCGCTCCGGCACGCACCAGGGCCTCGATTTGTGCCCGCAGAGGCTCGTCTTCCGCCACCAGATCCCCAAGGATATTATTCTGTTAGGCGCGAGACTATCACATCTGTCTTAAGTGTCGATGGCCGCACGACAACGGGAATTCGGTCGAACCGCGCCGAGCGCCGCGGCTCAGGGCTTGGTCGTCGGGCTCTGCGATGCCTTGACGTTCACGCTGCGCAGCCGATGGATCGTGATCACGATCCCCACCAGCAGGAAGATTCCGGCAAACAGCAGGTCGCCACGCTGGTAGGAGCGATACGCGAGCCCGAGCCACACGAGGAGCAGAACAAGACTGACCGCTGCGGGCATGGGGTGACCCGAGGGGTTCGCGGCGAGGTTCAGCTGCCGGTCGCCGCCGCGGCGCTGGTGGGCGCCGCATCGCCGGTCGGTGGGCTTGCGCTCGTGGGCGCGGTGCCGGCGGGCGCGGCGGCGTCGCCGCCGCTCGGCACAGCCCCCGCGGGCGCCGCGCTGGCGACCACCACTGCATCGATCACGCGGTCACGCTCGAAGACGACGGAGAAGCCGTTGTAGTCCCAGCGTGTGATTGGCGGCTGATGGGGCGAGCCGCCGCCGACGGTGGGATGGCGGGTGACCGGCGCACCGAACTGCTTCTCGACGTCGGTCATGGTGCTGCCGCGCTTCGGCGTCGCTGTCTGTGACTCGCGCACCTGCACCTGATCGTTGACCACGAGGGTCTCGGCAACGGCGGCGCTCACCAGCGTGCAGCCGCACAGCAGTGCGGCGAGGATGCGGGTTTGCATGAAAGGCTCTCCTGGGCTGGCAGCGACTATAACACCGCCGGAAATCTGTCAAACCCGGCCGGCCGGGGGCGCGCGCTGTTTTGTGACGCAGGTCTGATAAAGCCGCCGACTGTGGTTAAATCGCGACGATGTTTTACCCGTTGTCGGTCTACATGGGTCTGCGCTACGTGCGGGCCCGCTCGACCAAGTTCTTCGTCTCCTTCATCACCTGGGCATCGCTGGTCGGGGTGTGCGTCGGAGTGGCCGCGCTCATCGTCATTCTGTCGGTGATGAATGGCTTCGAAGGCGAGCTGCGCGACCGGCTGCTGTCGCTGAGCGCCCAGGTGCGCATCACCGCCGCGCCCGCCGCAGCTGCGGTCGGCACCGCGGCACCCGCAGCGGTGCCGGACTGGCAGGGTGCCGCCCGCATTGCACACGGTACGCCCGGGGTTGCGGACGTTGCCCCGTATGCCGAGCTGCAGGTGCTCGCGGTGCGCCAGCCCGAGATGCTGCCGGTGCTGTTGCGCGGTATCGACCCCGCCGCTTCCGCGACCGTCGCCGAGCTCTCCGGGGTGATCACGCAGGGGCACCTCAGCGATCTCGCGGCCGGCTCGGAGCGCGTCATCGTGGGTGAGGTCATCGCTGAGCGGCTCGGACTCGCACCCGGCGATGCGCTCACCGTGCTCGTGCCGACGGCGGACGCGAGCGGCGTGCCGGCGCCGAAGCTGCGCGAGCTCACCGTCGCCGGCGTCTTCGAGGTCGGACTGCAGGATCACGACGGCAGGCTGGTGTTCGCGAACCTGGCCGACGTGCGGGCGCTGGCTTCGGCCGGTACCGCCGGCGAGGGATTGCGCGTGCGTCTGCAGGACGTGCTGGCGGCGCCGGCGGTGGCGGCGCAACTGCGGTCGCGGCTGCCGCCGGGCTTCGAGGTGCGCGACTGGACCCAGGACAACGCCAACTACTTCCGTGCCATCCGCATCGAGAAGACCATGATGTCGCTGATCCTGCTGCTGATCGTCGCCGTCGCGGCTTTCAACATCGTCGCGATGCTGGTCATGGTGGTGACCGACAAGCGTACCGACATCGCCATCGTGCGCACCTTCGGCGCGGCGCCACGCCGTGTGATGGGCATATTCATCACCCAGGGGCTGGTGATCGGCTGGCTCGGGGTTGCGCTCGGGGTGGTGCTCGGGGTCACCCTCGCGCTGCACGTCGACACCATCGTGCCGTTCCTCGAGCACACCTTCCGCTTCCAGATCATGGACGCGGACGTGTACTACATCACCGCGATCCCCTCCGAGGTGCACTGGACGAACGTGGTGGCGATCGCGGTCGCGGCGCTGCTGCTGACCGCGCTCGCCACGGTCTACCCCTCGATCCGTGCCGCGCGCACCGCGCCGGCCGAAGCACTGCGCTACGAGTAGCGATGAGTGCCTACGAATGGCTGATCGGTACGCGCTACCTGCGCTCGGCGCACCGCCGCGGCTTCGTGTCGTTCGTCGCGCTCATGTCGGTGTGCGGGCTCACGCTCGGGGTAGCGACGCTGATCGTGGTGTTGTCGGTGATGAACGGCTTCGAGCGCGAGCTGCGCAGCCGCATCCTCGCCGTCACCGCCCACGCGACCATCGTCGGGCTGAACGGCTCGCTCAGCGACTGGCGCGACCTGCAGTCCCAGCTGCGCCGGCAGCCGGGGGTGCAGGCGGCGGTTCCCTACATCGCGAGCGAGGCCATGTTCGCCAACGGCGCTCACATGGCCGGCGCCACGGTGCGCGGCGTGCTGCCGCAGGAGGAGCGCACCGCCACCGGGCTGGCGCAGCGGGTGGTCGCCGGCAGCCTCGATGAGCTGCAGCCCGGCAGCTACGCGACCATTCTCGGCACGGCTCTGGCGCACGAGCTGAATGTGCGCGTCGGCGATACCGTGGTGCTGATCGCACCGCAGGGCACGGCGACGCCCACCGGGGTGGTGCCGCGCATGCGCCGCTTCCGCGTCGCGGGCCTGTTCAACTCCGGCATGTACGAGTTCGACCGCGGACTCGCGCTGGTGCACCTGACGGACGCGGCACGGTTATTCCGCACCGGTGACGACATCACGGGGCTGCGGCTCGCCTTCCACGACCCGCTGCACGCCCCCGCGCTGGTGCGCGCACTGGCGCTCGCACTCGGCGGTCCCGGGTTCTACGTCTCGGACTGGACCCAAGATCACGCCAACTTCTTCCGCTCGATCCAGATCACCAAGTCGATGCTGTTCGTCATCCTGCTCATGCTGGTCGCGGTCGCCGCCTTCAACATCGTCGCCACCCTGGTCATGATCGTGAAAGAGAAGCAGACCGACATCGCGATCCTGCGCACGCTCGGTGCGGCGCCGCGCAACGTGCTGCTGACGTTCGCGGTACAGGGCGTGCTGATCGGGCTGGCCGGGACGTTGGCCGGGGCAGCCCTCGGCACGCTGCTCGCCGACAATCTCGAGATGCTGGTGGCGGGTCTCGAGCGCCTGCTCCGCACGCAGTTCCTGGATGCGCGCGTCTACTACATGAGCGACCTGCCGGCGTATGTGGAGGGGGTCGACGTCCTCAGGGTTTGCGGGGTCGCGTTCCTGCTGTGCGTGCTGGCGACCATTTACCCGGCGTGGCGCGCGGCGCGCACGGCGCCGGCGGAGGCCCTGCGGCATGAGTGAAGGCGTTCTCCAGGCGCGCGACGTGCACAAGAGCTTTCGCCAGGGACCGGTGCTGCTGCAGGTGCTGGAGGGCGTGACGCTCACGGTCGCGGCGGGCGAGCGCGTGGCGATCGTCGGCGCCTCGGGCTCGGGCAAGACCACACTGCTGCAGATCCTGGGCGGGCTCGATCGCCCCACTTCCGGAACGGTGGAGGTGGCCGGCCGCGACATCCATGCGCTCAACGAGCACGAGCGCGGCACGCTGCGCAACCGCGCACTCGGCTTCGTCTACCAGTTCCATCACCTGTTGCCGGAGTTCTCGGCGCTCGAGAACGTGGCCATGCCGCTGCTGGTGCGACGCACGCCGATCGCGGCGGCGCGCGCGGCGGCGCGGGCGCTGCTCGAGCGTGTGGGCCTCGGCGAGCGGCTCGAGCACCGCCCGCACCAGCTGTCCGGGGGTGAGCGCCAGCGGGCGGCGGTGGCGCGCGCTCTGGTGACCCAGCCACGCATCGTGCTGGCCGATGAGCCCACCGGCAATCTCGACGGCGGCAACGCCGCGAGCGTTTTCGCCCTCATGCTCGAGCTCAATCGCGAGCGCGGGACGAGCCTGGTGATCGTGACCCACGATCTGCGGCTGGCAGAGCGCATGGAGCGGGTGTACGAGCTCGAGCGGGGCGTACTCAGCGAGCGCCAGCCCGCGGTGCCGTCCGTGTCGTGACGGCGCGTGTGGTCGCGGTCACGCGGACAGCGCGGCGTGACGCGCGCGGTAGCGGCTGCGGACCTGCCAGCGCCACACGATCTCGAGGGCCAGCCAGCCGAGGATGCCGCCCACGACGGCGCACACGCAGCAACCCAGGATGAACGGCCGCCACACCGGCAGCAGTCCGTGCGTGAACCAGCGCCAGTCGGCGACGAAGCGGAAGTGCTGTCGCGGTGTGTGCAGGATCGAGGCGCCGACGCGATACGCCAGGTAGTAAATCGGAACCGCGGTAAAGGGATTGCTGAACAGCCAGGTCGTGCTGTAGGTCACCGGGATGTTGAGCCGCCAGATGAGCGCGGCGATCACGGTGAGCAGCAGGTGCACCGGCAGCGGCACGAAGCAGATCGCGATCCCGGCACCGAACCCGTAGGTGACCGCACGGCGGTGCAGCGTCCACAGCCGCGGATCGGCGATGCGCTCGCCGAACACTCGCACGGGCCAGCGCTCCCGCAGGGCTTGGGGAGCGGGGACGAGCTTTTGCAGCAGACGGCGCGGCACGGGTGCCGAGACTGTACCAGAAGGTCCCCGGGCAGAAGCCGCTCGCTGCCGGATGTGCGACACGGCACTATTCGCCCGCGCTTGCCTTGAGCGCACGCTGCCCTCCGGTATGATCGGGCCTTTGCGGTCTTCAGGTGCTGCGAGGAAAGCGTCCGGATGTGGGAAATAGTGCGGGCCGGCGGCCCGCTGATGTGGCCGATCATTCTGTGCTCGATCACGGCAGCGGCCATCATTCTGGAGCGGCTGTGGACCCTGCAGGACAAGCGCGTGCTGCCGCGCGAGCTGCCGCAGCGGGTCTGGCAGCTGATCGAGGCCAACCAGGTCAACGACAAAGTCATCGCCGCGCTCGAGCAGAACTCGCCCCTCGGGCGGCTGCTCGCGACCGGGCTTGCCAACCGGCACCGGCCGCGGGAAATCCTCATGGAGCGTCTCGAGGACACCGGCCGTCACGTCGTGCACGAGCTCGAACGCTTCATCAACACTCTCGGCACGATCGCCGGGATCTCGCCGCTGCTGGGGCTGCTCGGTACGGTGACCGGCATCATCCGCTCCTTCAACGTCATCGAGGCGGGCGGCATGGGCGATCCGCGCGCGCTCTCCGGCGGCATCGCCGAGGCGTTGATCTGCACCGTTGCCGGCCTGTGCGTCGCGATTCCGGCGCTTATCTTCTACCGTTACCTGCGGGGCAGGGTCGAGGGGATCGTGGTGGAGATGGAGAAGCAGGCCATCCGCATGGCGGATGCGCTCGAGGCGGCGCGCCTGCGCGAACCGCGCGAGCGCGCGTCGGCCGCGGCGGTAGCATGAGCCGGTGACGCCGGAGGCTGCCGATGAACCTCAAGACCCGCCGTCACGAAGAGCCCGAGATCAACGTCGTCTCGCTCATCGACGTCGTGCTGCTGCTGGTGGTGTTCTTCATCCTCTCCAGCCGTTTTAGCGACGAAGGGCGGCTGCACGTGCACCTGCCACACGCGGGCGCCGTGCCGTTCGAGAAGGTCGCCGGCGAGGCGCTGGTCGTAAGCGTCACGCAGCAGGGCAGCTACCTCGTGAACCAGCGCGAGCTCATCAACTCGAGCCCGGAGACGTTGCGCGCGGCGCTGCTCAAGGAAGCCGGCAGCAACCGCGCCATCCGCGTCACGCTGCGCGCGGACGCGCGCGCCACGCATCAGTCCGTCATCACCGCCATGGACGTGCTCGGGCGCCTCGGCTTCGCCGAGGTGAACATCGCGACGGTCAAGGAAGAGCCGGCAGGCAAGCCTTGAACGATGCCAGCCGAGCGCTGAAGCAAACGCCGGGCCGCGAGGGCAGTGCGCTCAGGGTGTACCGGCGGCTGCTGGGCTATCTGGCGCCGCATCGCGGCCGCTTCATCCTCGGTCTGCTCGGCGGCGCACTGTTCGCCGCAACCATGGCGAGCTTTGCGCTGTTTGCCAAGAAGTTCGGCGACGGTACGCTCGCGCACCGTGACCCGCGCACGATCGTGTGGGTGCCGCTGGCGCTGGTGGGCCTGTTCATCCTGCGCGGCATCGGCGACTTCACCCAGACCTACTTCATGGGCTACATCGGCCGCCAGGTCGTGAGCCGGCTGCGCAGCGAGGTGTTCCGGCACATGATGCAGCTGCCGATCGGCTATTTCGACCGCCACTCCTCCGGCGCCCTGCTGTCACGCCTCACCTACAACAGCGAGCAGGTCGGCTGGGCGGCGACCGACTCGGTGATCATCGTGGTGCGCACGGCGCTGACCATCATCGGCTCGCTCGGATTCCTGCTGTGGATGAACGTCCGCCTGACGCTGATCGCCCTCATCATGGGCCCGCTGGTCGGCTGGCTGGTGTCGATCATCAACGCCAGGTTCCGCCGCTACAGCCATCGCATCCAGGACTCGATGGGCGACGTGACCCGGGTCGCCAAGGAGACCTTCGAGGCTCCGCGCCTCATCAAGGTGTACGACGCCCAGGAGCACCTCGGTCGCCAGTTCGACGCCGTCAACGAGCGCAACCGGCGCTCCAACATGCGGCTCATCCTGACGCGCGGGATCTCGAACCCGGTGGTGCAGCTCGTGACCGCAGTGGGATGCGCATTCGTGCTCTCGATCGCCATCGCCGATGCGGTCCACCAGCGCATGAGCATGGGGGACCTGCTGGGCTTTCTCACCGCGCTGGTGAGCATCGCCCAGCCGCTGCGCGACCTGGTCGGAGTGAGCGGCCCGTTGCAGCAGGGCATCGCGGCCGCGCACAGCCTGTTCGTGCTGCTCGATGAGCCCGTCGAGCCGCCCGGAGGCAGCTACCGCGCCGCGCGCGCGCGCGGGGCGGTGCAGTTCGAGCACGTGTCGTTCTCGTACAGCGGCCATCCTGTAGCGGGCGCCGAAGGTACAGCGCGCGCGCCGGTCGCAGCGCTGTCCGACGTGTCGCTCGCGGTCAGCGCGGGCGCGACCCTGGCGATCGTCGGGCGCTCGGGCAGCGGCAAGTCGACGCTGGTCAACCTGCTGCCGCGCTTCTACGACGTGGCGAGCGGCAGCGTGCGCATCGACGGCCGTGACGTGCGCGACTACGAGCTGAAAAACCTGCGCGAGCAGATCGCCGTGGTCAGCCAGGACGTGGTGCTGTTCGACGACACCATCCGCAACAACATCGCCTTCGGCCGCGACGTGCCGGAAGCGGCCATCGAACGCGCCGCGGAGGCGGCGCACATACTCGACTTCGTGCGCAGCCAGCCCGCCGGGCTCGATGCGCTGGTGGGCGATCGCGGCATGCTGCTCTCCGGGGGCCAGCGTCAGCGCATCGCCATCGCGCGCGCACTGCTCAAGGACGCCCCCATCCTGATTCTCGACGAGGCGACCTCGGCGCTCGACACCGAGGCCGAGCGCTACATTCAGGCGGCGCTCGCGCAGCTGCTGCGCAATCGCACCACGTTCGTCATCGCCCACCGGCTGTCCACGGTAGAGCAGGCCGACCGCATCATCGTGCTCGATGCAGGCACCATCGCCGAGAGCGGCACGCACGGCGAGCTGCTGGCACGCGGCGGTCTGTACGCCCAGCTGCATCGGCTGCAGTTCGCCGACTGAGGAAGCGACGCCTGCGTGGAGCAACGGCTCACCGAGCTCTGGTATCGCGAGCGCGCCTGGGTCTCCCTGCTGCAGCCGCTCGCGTGGCTGTACGGCGCGGCGCTCGCGCTGCGCCGCCGTGCCTACGCGGCGGGATGGCTGCGCACGGAGAGCGCCGGCCGGCCAGTGGTGGTGGTGGGCAATCTCACCGTGGGAGGGACCGGCAAGACACCGCTGACTGCCTGGCTGGCGCGCGAGCTCGGCGCCCAGGGCCTGCGTGTCGGTATCGTCTCGCGCGGCTACCGGGGCCGCAAGGGCAACCCGCGCCTCGTCGATGCGTCATCGCAGTGGCGCGACGTTGGTGATGAGCCGCTGATTCTGGCCCGCGGCAGCGGTTGTCGGGTGATGGTCGGCAGCGACCGGGCGGCCGCTGCGCGTGCGCTGGCGGGCGACGTGGATGTCATCGTCGCCGACGACGGGCTGCAGCATCTGCGGCTCGCCCGCGACTGCCAGATCGTGGTGATCGATGGAGCACGCGGCTTCGGCAACGGCCGCCTGCTGCCGGCCGGCCCGCTGCGCGAGCCGGTGGCGCGGCTCGAGCAGGCGGATGCGGTGGTGGTGAACGGCCGGCCCGAGCACGCCTCGCTGCCCGCACCGCTACCAGCCCGTGCAACGCTCGGCATGACACTCGTGCCGCGCGAGGTGGTCAGGCTCGACGGGCGCGCGGCGCCGCGCCCGCTCGCCGCGTTCCGCGGACAGCGCGTGCATGCCGTGGCGGGTATCGGCAATCCCGCGCGGTTCTTCGCCGAATTGCGCGCGCACGGCCTCGAGGTGATTGCGCACCCGTTTCCGGATCACCATCCGCTGCTGGCCGCGGAGCTGGCGTTCGGCGATGAGCTGCCCGTGCTCATGACCGAGAAAGATGCCGTAAAATGCCCGGCACTCGGCGACCCGCGGCTGTGGTATGTGCCGGTGACGGCGCGGCTCGCCCCGGACGATGCGCGTGAATTGCTGGCGCGCGTGCTCAGCAAGGTGCGTGCCGGCGCCCCCGTTGGAGGTCGGATGTGATGGATGCGCGACTGCTGGAGATACTCGCCTGCCCGGTGTGCAAAGGAACGCTGCAGTTCCGCCGCGAAGCGCAGGTGCTGGTGTGCCGCCTGGACCGGCTCGCTTATCCGATTCGCGACTCGGTGCCGGTGATGCTCGAGGAGGAGGCACGCCAGCTCGCCGCCGACGATCCGCTGCTCGAGCGCTGAGCGGCGGTAATTTGAGCAGCGCGCCGGTGTTCCGAGTCGTGATTCCGGCGCGCTACGCCTCCAGCCGGCTCGCGGGCAAGGTGCTGCTGCCGATCGGCGGCAAGCCGATGGTGCAATGGGTGTATGAGCGCGCGCGCGCTTCGGGGGCGCGCGAAGTGCTGATCGCCACCGACGATGAGCGGATCGTGAGCGCCGCCCGTGCCTTCGGCGCCGAAGCGGTGATGACCGCGCGCACACACCTCTCCGGGACCGATCGTATCGCCGAGGTCGCGCGCGTGCGCGGGTGGGGTCCCGGGGACATCGTTGTGAACGTGCAGGGCGATGAGCCGCTCATCCCCGCCGCGGTCATCGCGCAGGTGGCGCAGCTGCTCCCGGCACAACCGCAGGCGCACATCGGCACCCTGGCGACGCCGATCGAGTCGCTCGAGGAGCTGCTCGATCCCAACGTGGTGAAGGTGGTGACCGATGCGCGCGGCATGGCACTGTACTTCAGCCGTGCGCCCATCCCGTGGCATCGCGAAGGCGCGTCCGCGGGGCTCGCCAGTCAGCGCCGCTACGACGGCGCCCGGCGGCACCGCGGCATCTACGCCTATCGGGTCGCCGCGCTCCTGCGTCTCGCGCATCTGCCCGCCGGTGTGCTCGAACAATGCGAGAAGCTCGAGCAGCTGCGGGCGCTCGAGCACGGCCTGACCATTTGCGTCGCCGACGCCGCCGAGCGACCCGGCCCGGACGTGAACACGCTCGCAGATCTCGAACGCCTTACTGCGCTGATGGCCCGCGAGGGCTTGTGAATAGCTAGACTTGCCGACGCTGTGTGGAGCCCGCACGTCGCAACAGTTGCTCACAGTTCGTGCGGTGAACTCGCACCCCGGCCGGAGGGTCAAAAAGCACGGTGGTTCGGGGACTTAAGTGTCAACCGGGTGCCGGCAATCCGCGTTTCGGGTAACGAGCGATGCGTCTCAGGCATAGGAATTCCGCGATGATGAATCGAGGCCAGATGATTCGTCGTGCAGCGATTGGCTGCGCGGCCCTTGTTGCCGGCCTGCTCGCAGGCTGCGTGGAGGCGCCACCGCCGCGTCCCCCCCCGCCGCCGCCACCGCTGCCACCTCCACCGCCGATCACCGAGGTGTACGCGTATCCGCTGCACGGCCAGCCGCCGGCGCAGCAGGACCGCGACCACTACGAGTGCAGCCTGTGGGCCACGCAGCAGACCGGCTTTGACCCGAGCGCTCCGGGCGTGCCGCCGCATCAGCAGGTCCGGGTCGTGTCCGCCGGTCCGCCGCCGGGAACCGGCACGGCGGTAGGCGCGGTGACCGGGGCGGTCATCGGCGCGGCCATTTCCAATCCCTGGCAGGCGGCCACGGGTGCCCTGGCGGGCGCCGTGGTCGGCGGGGCGATCGGCACGGCCGCCGATGCCGCCAACGCGCAGCGGACCCAGACGGTGGTCGTGCAGGACCGGCATGCGATGGCGGTGCAGGAGCAGAAGGCCGCCAGCTACCGGCGTGCGCTCAGCGCATGCCTGGACGGCCGCGGCTACAGCGTACGGTGACGGCATGAAGAGCATTGCGGCGCGCGTGCGCGCAGCGCTGATCCCGGTCGCCCTGATCCTGGCGTCGTCGCTGGGGACGGCCGGCGCGCAGTCCCCGCAGCACAGTGGTGGGTCAGCTCCCCACGGCGGTCCGCCCCCACAGGCCCACTACGACGGCCGTTACAGTCACAATCAGTACTACGCGCCGCATGGCGCTTACTACGGCTCCGTGCCCGGCAGACCCATATACGTCGGTGGCCACGGCGGGCATTACTACTACTCCGGTGGCGTGTGGTATGCCCCGCGCGGACCAGGCTTCGTCGTGGTCGCGGCTCCTGTCGGGTTCTTCGTGCCGGTGTTGCCGCCTTTCTACACCACACTGTGGATCGGTGGCTTCCCGTACTACTACGCGAATGACACCTACTACACGTGGCGCGCCGATCAGTCGGGCTACGAGGTCGTGGACCCGCCGGCCGACCAGGGGGCGAGCACGCAGCCGCCACCGAGCGATGATCTGTTCATCTATCCGCAGAGCGGCCAGTCGGAAGAGCAACAGTCGAACGACAAGTACGAATGTCACAAGTGGGCGTCGTCGCAGACCGGCTTCGATCCGACTCAGTCCGCCGGCGGCGCGCCGCCGGATCAGGCGGCCGCCAGACGCGCGGATTATCAGCGCGCCATGCGCGCCTGCCTCGAGGGCCGGGGCTATAGCGTAAGATAGGATCCGTGCGGATCCTGTTCGTTTGCTTAGGTAATATCTGTCGCTCGCCGACCGCGGAGGTCGTGCTACGTGCGCTCGCGGCCCGCGAGGCTCCCGATCTCACACTCGAGGTGGATTCGGCTGGTACGGCCGACTATCACGTCGGTGAGTCCCCCGACCCGCGCACGCGCCAGGCCGCGGCGCGCCGCGGCTACGATCTCACCGCGCTGCGGGCGCGCATGGTCGAGCCCGGCGATTTCGAGCGCTTCGACCTGATCCTCGCCATGGACCGCGAGAACCTGCGCGTCCTGCGCCGGCGTGCGCCGGCCTCCACCCACGAGCGCCTGCGGCTGTTCCTGGAGTTCGCCCCGCACGAGGGACTCGAAGACGTCCCCGACCCGTACTACGGCGGGCCCAACGGCTTCGAAGAAGTGCTCGATCTGGTCGAGAGCGCGGCGCGCGGGCTGTTGTCGCACCTGCGTCAGCGCCTCCGCGCTGCCTAGGTGCGCGGGCTGCGCTTCACGCGGCCCGCCGCTTACTCCTCCGGTTCGCGGCCTCCGGGCTCCTTCGGCGGCGCCGAGGACCACACCACGTAGGGCTTGTTCTGCCCCGACTCGGCCTTCGGAGTTGGCTCGAAGTGCGCGAGCGGCGCCGCCTCGTGCGCCGTGCCTGCCTCGCGCGCCTCGCCGTGATGCTCACGCACCGGCGGCTCGCGCTCCGGAGCTGCCGCCGCCGCCGCGCTCTCGTGCGAGCCATTGCCTGAGCCGGCCGCATCGGGTGCGTCGGTGGCCTGCACCGTCAGACTCGACTCCGAGGGCGTCGCTGTGGGCGCGCTCTCTCGGGCACCGCCGCCACCGCGCCGACCGCGACGGCGGCCACGACGGCCTCTCCCGCGACCCTCGCCGCGCTCACCGGGCTCACCGCGCTCGCCGCGCTCACCGCGCGCCTCTCCGAGCTGTCCCGGCGCGCCGGGCGCGGGACCTGAAGTCCCCGGCGCGCGCGCCTCCTGGGGGGCGCTGCGCTCGGTGCTGTTGCGGTCCGCGTCGCGCTCGCCACGATCGGCAGAGCGCTCGTGCCGACGGGTCGGATCGCGACCGCGGTCGCGGTTGTCGCGCATGCGGTCGCGGTCACGGCCCTCGCCGCGGCGCCCGTCACTGCGCTCGCGTCGCGCGCCGTCTGCGTATCTCGTGTGTCGCGGGTGATCGCGCCGCCCGTCCCGGCGCTGCTGGTCATCGCGCCGGGGCGTGCGCGCCGGTGCCGCCGCCTCCTGCGCCGCTATCGGCGCCGTAGCCGCAGGCGGCGGCTCGCCGGACAGGATCTTTCTGACGCGCGACCAGAAGCCGAGATGTGCAGGCGCTGCCACCGCCGGCGCCGCCGCGGGCGGCGGCACGGCGACCGGGGCTGCGGTGGCCGGCAGCAGCGGGATCACGGCCGGTGTCTCCGCCGGCGGTTTGCTGTCCCGTGCGCTGCCGGGCTCGGCGACTTCCGGCGCCGTCGGCATAAGATAGGTCGCCTGCTTCTGCTCGGGCAGCTCCATCTCGTCGTCGCGCACGCGACGGATCGAATACTCCGGAGTCTGGATGTTCTCGTTCGGCACGATGATCAGCTCCGCCTCGCTCTTATCCTCGAGCGTGCGCAGCCATTCGCGCTTCTCGTTGATCAGGTAGGTCGCAACGGCAACCGGCACCTGCGCGATCACGCGCGCCGTGCGGTCCTTGCGCAGCTCCTCGCCGATCAGGCGCAGCACGGCGAGCGTCATCGACTCGACGCTGCGGATGCTGCCGATGCCGACACAGCGCGGGCACACGATATGGCTCGTTTCACCGAGCGAGGGCCGCAGCCGCTGGCGCGACATCTCCAGCAGGCCGAAGCGCGACAGGCGGCCGATCTGGATGCGGGCGCGGTCCATCTTGACGGCCTCGCGCAGCCGGTCCTCGACATCGCGCTGGTTCTTGGCCGACTCCATGTCGATGAAATCGATGACGATCAGGCCGCCGATGTCGCGGATCCGAAGCTGCCGCGATATCTCGTCGGCGGCCTCGAGATTGGTATTGGTTGCCGTCGTCTCGATGTCGCTGCCGCGCGTGGCGCGTGCCGAGTTGATATCGATCGACACCAGCGCCTCGGTGTAGTCGATGACGATGCTGCCGCCCGAGGGCAGCTGCACCTTGTGGGCGTAGGCCGACTCGATTTGGCTCTCGATCTGGAAGCGGGTGAACAGCGGGATGTCGTCGCTGTAGAGCTTCAGCCGCCCCTGCGCATCCGCGGGCATGAAGCGCTGCATGTACTCCTGGGCCTTCTGGAAGGCAGCCGGGCTGTCCACCAGCACTTCGCCGATATCATCCGAGAGGTAATCGCGCATGGCGCGCGTCACCGCGTCGCTCTCACGAAAGACCAGGAACGGCGCCGGGCGCTCGCGCGCGGCCGCGTCGATGTGTTCCCACTGGACCTTGAGGTTGTCGAGGTCCCACTGCAGTTCCTCGACCGAGCGACCGACGCCAGCGGTGCGCACGATCGCCCCCATGCCTTCCGGGATGCGCAACTGGCTCATGACCTCGCGCATCTGGTCGCGATCCTCGCCCTCGATGCGCCGCGAAACGCCACCGGCGCGCGGGTTGTTCGGCATCAGGACCAGGAAGCGGCCGGCGAGACTGATGAAGGTCGTGAGCGCCGCTCCCTTGGTGCCGCGCTCGTCCTTCTCCACCTGAACGATGATCTCCTGGCCCTCGGAGAGCAGCTCGCGGATGTTCATGCGGCCGCCCTGGGGCGGCTGGCGGAAGTACTCCTTGGAAACTTCCTTCAGCGGCAGGAAGCCGTGGCGCTGGGCGCCGTAGTCGACGAAACACGCCTCGAGCGAGGGCTCGATGCGCGAGATGCGGGCCTTGTAGACGTTGGCTTTTTTCTGTTCGCGGGAAGGTAACTCGATACTCAGGTCAAACAGTTTCTGTCCATCAACCAGAGCGACGCGCAACTCCTCTTCCTGAGTTGCATTCACTAGCATTCTCTTCATGTGCCCCTACTGTGCGGTTAAGGGCCGGCAAGCGAGCGACGGGAGGCCGCGTGACTGCAAGTCTGCGGCAGCGAAGATTCCCGGACCAAAGCGAATGAGAGGGTGTCTCGTTATTCACGTGGATGACCGCGCTGACTTACGCCGGCGGTCGAAACGGTAACCTTCGGTGAACTCAACCGACGGCGGCGACTGCGGAAGTCCCTGGCATACGGGTCTCGACGCAGGCGTCGCGGTCTTGGCGGCCCAATGCGATGGCCTCGATTCAAGAGGTCCCAAAATTAGGCGGCGGCCACTGCCGCCAACCACTGGTGCGTCCGAAATTGCGGACGACGCCGGGAGTATACTTGATAGACCGTTGTAGAAACAATGCTTTACGCGAGACACCCCGTGCCCGCGCCCGCAACCGGCGAGATTCGCACCGAAGTGCAGCATTTCGAGGTGAGCGAGGCGGAGGCCGGTCAGCGCCTCGATAACTACGTGCAGCGGCGGCTGGGCGGCGTGCCGCGCAGCCGCGTGTACCGCGTGATCCGCAAGGGCGAGGTGCGCGTGAACGGGCGGCGTGCCGGCCCGGAACAGCGTCTGCAGGCGCGCGACCGCATCCGCATCCCGCCGGTGCGGCAGCTGCCGCCGGGCGCTCCCGCAAGACCCGCGGCGGCGCTCAGCGAGCGGATCAGCCGGGCGGTCCTCTACCAGGATGACCGGCTGCTGGTGATCGACAAGCCCGCGGGCATTGCCGTGCATGGCGGCAGCGGAGTGAGCTTTGGCGTCATCGAGACGCTGCGCGCGGCGCGGCCCGGAGAGCCGCTCGAGCTGGTGCACCGGCTCGATCGTGACACCAGCGGATGTCTGCTGGTTGCACGTCACGCGGGCACCCTGCGTACGCTGCATGCCCTGCTGCGCGAGGGTGGCTTCGAGAAGCGCTATCTGGCGCTGGTGAAGGGCAAGTGGGAGCTCGGAGCCAAGCGTATCGAGGTGGCGCTGCGCACGGATGCGCGCGTGCGCGGGGAGCGCACGGTGCTTCCGGCGCCCTCGGGCAAGCCGGCGCTGAGCGAGTTCCGCCCCGTGCAGTTTTTCGGCCGCACGGCGACGCTGATGGAAGTCACGCTGCACACCGGGCGCACGCACCAGATTCGCGTGCACGCGGCGCACGCCGGACATCCGCTGGCGGGAGACCAGAAGTACGGCGATGCTGCCTTCAACGCCGAGCTCTCGGGCCTGGGACTGGCGCGCATGTTTCTGCATGCGCACAGCGTGAGCTTCCCGTGGCCGCGCGGCGGTGAATTCAGCATCAACGCGCCGCTGCCGCCGGAGCTGGCCGCGGTGCTCGACGAGCTGGCCGCGCGCAGCGCACCGCGGCGCAGGGCGGGGGCTAGGGGAGGGGGTAGCCGGCCGCGCGCAGCGCCTGCGCGAGCCAGATGAGCGGCAACCCGATCAGCGCCGTCGGATCCTGACTCTCGATGTATTCGAGCAGCGAGATGCCGAGCCCTTCCGCCTTGAACGCGCCCGCGCAATCGAACGGCTGATCGGCCGCCACGTAGCGCTCGATCTCGTCCGCGTCGAGCGCTCGAAAGACAACGGTGGTCGTGTCGACGTGCGCGCGCTGCAGCGTGCCGCTGCCGCCGAGCACGGCGCAACCGGTATAGAAGCGTGCCGTCCTGCCGCTGAGCTCACGCAGCTGCGCGCAGCAGCGTGCGGCGTTACCCGGCTTGTCGAGCACGGTATCACCGGCCGCTGCCACCTGGTCGCTGCCGATGACGACCGCGTCCGGATGAAGCGCGGCAACGATGCGCGCCTTCTCGAGCGCGAGGCGCAGCGCCCGGTCGGCGGGTGACTCCCCCGCGGCGTGCGTCTCGCTCGCGCCGGCGGGCAGCGCCTCGAATGACAGGCCGAGCCGGGCGAGCAGCTCGCGGCGGTATGGGGAGGCAGAGGCGAGGATCAGCGGAGGCACGACCGTCCGGGCGATGCGAATGGCCTACGAGAAACAATGGCTTACGCCAAACTGGGCTTTGACTTGGGCGAACCCGCTACCTATTATACGCGCCCCATGTTGCCGCCCGGGTCGAAGCCGCTCGACGTCGACCGGCTGGCTGATGGCGGAGCCGACGTCGACTTTGCTGTCCCGCTCGCCGAGCTTCCCGGACTGCGCTCGCTGCGCGCCGGGGTTGCCGGGAGCGTGCACGGGCACGTGCATTTCGCGCGTGAGCAGGGCGTTGCGGTCGCGGAGCTCGTCCTGAAAGGCACCGCGACACTCGAATGTCAGCGGTGCATGAAGCCGATGGAGTACGCCCTGGAGTCGGCCGCGCGGGTCGCACTCATCGCAACCGAGGCGCAGGCCGGTGAGCTGCCGCCCGACCTCGAGCCGATGCTGGCCGAGGGCGGCCGCATCAGCATCGCCGGGCTCATCACGGAGGAGCTGCTGCTGACACTGCCCATCGTGCCGTTGCACGAGGGCGACGAGGCGTGCGCGAGCGCGCCGGCGGAGGCGGTGCCGGAGCGCGGCGGTGAGACACACCGGCCGTTTGCGCGCCTGGCGGAGCTGTTGAAACGTTGAGTTGTGATCGAGGATTCGAGTCAGGAGCTGATACATGGCCGTCCAGAAAAGCCGCAAGACACCCTCACGACGTGGCATGCACCGCTCGCACGACGCACTGGCGAAGCCGGCGCTGTCGAGCGATCCGCAGTCGGGTGAGACGCACCTGCGCCACCGCATCACGCCGGACGGGTTCTATCGCGGCCGGCGCGTGATCGAGAAACCCGCCGAGACCGAAGAGAAGGACTGAGACCTTCGCGTACGGCCGACCTGAAGAGCCAGCGTGCTGCCGATCGCGATCGATGTGATGAGCGGCGACCATGAGCCGCGCGAGTATCTCGCGGGCGCGCTGCGCGCGCTGACCGAAGATCCTGAGCTGCGTGTGCTGCTGGTGGGGGAGCGGGAGCTCATCACCGCCGCGCTCGCAACGCTCCCGCCGTCGGTGCGCGAGCGCGCCGCGATCGTCGGCGCCACGCAGGTGGTGGCGATGGACGAGAAGCCGCGTGAGGCGATTCGCCGCAAGAAGGACTCTTCCATGCGCGTGGCGGTCGATCAGGTGCACCTTGGGGCGGCCAGCGCCTGCGTGAGCGCCGGCAACACCGGCGCCCTCACAGCCATTGCGCACTTCGTGCTGAAGACACTCGGCGGCGTGGAGCGCGCCGCCATCATCTCCGCCCTGCCGGCGGCCCACGGCCATGCGCACATGCTCGATCTGGGCGCCAACACCAAGGCGACGCCGGAGCAGCTGCGGCAGTTCGCTGCCATGGGCGCCATCGTCGCGCGCGACGTCTACGGCGTCGCCAACCCGCGCGTGGGCCTGCTCAACATCGGCGAAGAGGACATGAAGGGGCATGAGGTGGTGCAGGCGGCGCATGCGCTGCTCGCTCTCAGCGGTCTCAATTACGTCGGCTTCGTGGAAGGCGACGACATCTTCTCCGGCGACGTCGACGTCGTCGTGACCGACGGCTTCACGGGCAACGTGGCACTGAAAGCCATGGAGGGCGTCGCCGGACTCATTGCCGATCGACTGCGCCAGGAGTTCCAGGCATCACTGCTCGGCCGGTTGGCCGGTCTCATTGCGCGGCCCGTGCTGCGGCGCGCGGCCGCGGGGCTCGACCCGCGCCGCTACAACGGCGCGTGCATGGTGGGCCTCACCGGGATCGTGGTAAAAAGCCACGGTCGCGCCGACGGTGTCGCGTTTGCGCGTGCAATCGGTACGGCGGCGCTCGCGGCACGGCGTGGCCTCACCGCGCACATTGCGCAGGCGTTGCAGGCGGAAAAGGTGGTCAATTGATCCATTCGCGTATCACGGGCACCGGCTCGTATCTGCCCGAAAAGGTCATCACCAACCACGATCTGGAGAAAATGGTCGATACCACCGATGAGTGGATCCGCACCCGCACCGGTATCGAGCGCCGCCATATCGCCGCCGACGGCGAGACCACCGTCGATCTGGCCGAGCACGCCGCGCGCCGCGCGCTCGCCGCCGCCGGCGTAGCGCCCGCGGATGTCGACTTCATCGCCTTCGGCACCACCACGCCCGACCTGGTCTTCCCGAACTGCGGGGTGCTGCTGCAGCAGCGGCTCGGCTGCGCCGGCGTGCCGGCCTTCAGTGTCGAGACCGCCTGCGCCGGCTTCATGTACGCGCTGTCGATCGCCGACAAGTACGTGCGCTGCGGCGAGGCGAAGCGCGCGCTGGTAGTGGGCGCCGAGACCCTCTCGCGCATCACCGACTGGAGCGATCGGGCGACCGCCGTGCTGTTTGCCGATGGAGCCGGCGCGGTGGTGCTCGAGCCGAGCGACGCGCCCGGCGTGCTGTCGACGCACCTGCACGCGGATGGCCGCTACCGCGACCTGTTGTACTGCGGCAGCGGCGTGTCCAAAGGCTTTGCGGCGAAGCTGGCGATCGTCATGGCCGGCAACGAAGTGTTCAAGGTTGCCGTCACCAAGCTCGGTCAGGCGGTGGACGAGACACTGGCTGCCAACGGGCTCGAGCGCACCGCGCTCGACTGGCTGGTGCCGCACCAGGCCAACATCCGCATCATCCAGGCCACGGCGCGCAAGCTCGACCTGCCCATGGAGCGGGTGATCGTGACGGTACAGGAGCACGGCAACACCTCTGCGGCTTCCGTGCCGCTCGCGCTCGATGTCGCGGTGCGCGACGGACGCATCAAGCGCGGGGAGCTGCTGCTGCTGGAGGCGTTCGGCGGCGGCTTTACCTGGGGCTCGGCGCTGGTGCGCTATTAAGGATCGGCCGCCCACGGAGTCCCACGAACAATCCGCGTCAACGGATTATTCGTGTGAATCCGTACGGCCGGTACGCAGGACGACGGTGACCCGTCGCCTGCGCCACTGAAGCGTGCTACGACTTCGGCGGCGGCGGAATGACCCGCCAGGACTGCTGCGTCGGAGCCTCGAGGCTTCTCGCTTCCATCTTGTTCTCGGGGACCCAGAAGGTCAGCTGCTGGCCGACCTTCAGGTCCTCGGGATTGGTCTTCTTGCCGTCGATGTAGACCACCGCGCCCGGCTTGGGCTTCACGCTGAACGTCGAGTTCGGCATCTCGGTGCCCTGGGAATTCAGCAGCTGTACCGTGATGAAGTCCGGCAGGTTGTTGATGTAGACCTTGGCGTTGAACTTGCCGTACTTAACGCCCTTGTACACCCGGCCCTCGAGGCATGCCGCCGGCGCCGACGGATACTTATTGAGAAATGCCACGCTGAACTTCAGGTCCGAGCAGGCAACCTCGGGCAACTTGCTCGGGTCAACCTTCTGGGCCCAAGCAAACGATACCGGCGCGATGAGCGCGAGGCAGAGTATGAGCTTTCGCGTTTTCATGAACGTACCTTCCTGTGATATTGCAAACCGACGAGCATCCTTTGAAATCTAACAGCAGCCGACGCACACAAACATACGCACGGCTACCTACAGCGACGCTCCCAGCAGTCCCTCAACCGTCTGTTTCTTAGTTAGCAGACCGAACCGGGTGCGAGTCTACCATCCCGTGCAGGGCGTGGATGGCCAGGGATTCGGACGGCGCGATCAGTGACCGCCCGGCCGCCATGCCCAACGCCAAAAAAACGCCGCGCGACATCCGCGCGGCGTTTTGATTTTCATGAGACCCGTCTTACTTGGAGACCGACCGCTTGAACATCCGGTCGATTTTCTCGTTGGTCGCGTCGCAGCACGACTGGCTCGCATGAGCCGCCGCCAACGCCTGGTTGGCCGTGCTCTGCGCGCCACTGGCTGCCTGACCGGCTGACTGGGCCGCACTGTTCGCTGTATCGGCGGTGCTCTTCACAGCAGCGATGTCAGCTGCGTTCTTGGCCGACTGCGACTTCAGATCGTCGATCTGGGCCTGAATAGGCTTCAGATCCGTGCAAGCTGCCAGTCCTATCACAGCAACTACGGCAGCCGCCGCCTTCACTACGCTCGCGCACTTCATAAACGTCCCCTTTGGGTTGTTGATTCGGGATGTCCTGATAACCGATGCGAGTCCGGTGGGCAAGTTCCGCCGTCGTCGCCGCGCGCAACTGCATCAAATTTATCCCGGGAATGCAACCGGACCTTGGTCCTATCCATTGTTCTGTCTTCTGATCGCGACAACCGCTGGCGGAGATTCTGACAGCATGTTGGGTAGCCCGATCAGCGCGGTTGCAGCATGAAATTGCCGGTGCGCGCACGCGAACGGGAAGCAGTTGCTGCATGGCGCAATGAGTTGCGGGAGTCGCAGCCGACTTCCTTAAGAATTTTTAATGGCGGAGCGCTTCGGTGTAGCCGGCGAAGGCCAGGCCGGGAGCTTGGCAGGGTGCGTCGTTCAGGATGCTCGGGGCAGGTTGGTCGGTTGAGACTGCCTGAGGATCGAAGCGGACTTCGGGAGAGAAGGTGCGGACCTCTCTCATCACCTCTTGCCGCGGTCTCTGATCTGGATATAATTACAGTAACTGTATAAATAAACAGGCAGACCAGGATGTCCGATCTTACCCCCCGCCAGACACAGATCCTGCGCCTGGTTCAGCGGTTCATCGCCGAGACCGGGATGCCGCCGACGCGCGCGGAGATTGCCCAGGAACTGGGCTTCCGCTCGGCCAATGCAGCCGAGGAGCATTTGCGGGCTCTCGCCCGCAAGGGCGTCATCGCGCTCGTCCCGGGCACCTCGCGGGGGATCCAGCTGAAGGACACCATCCGCGAGCAGATGGGTCTGCCGCTCATCGGCCGTGTGGCCGCCGGCAAGCCGATCTTCTCCGAGGAAAACTTCGAAGCGCGCCTGGCTGTCGATCCGGGCCTGTTTCAGCCACGGCCGCATTACCTGCTGAAAGTGATGGGCATGAGCATGAAAGACGCCGGGATCCTCGACGGAGACCTGGTCGCGGTGCACCGCACTTCCGAGATACGCAGTCGCCAGATCGTGGTCGCGCGGCTCGAGAACGAGGTCACCGTTAAACGCTATCGCCAGGAAGGCTCCATCGTATGGCTGCTGCCCGAGAACGCCGAGTTCGAGCCCATCAGGGTGGATCTGAAAGAGCAACCACTGCTCATCGAAGGGATCGTGGTGGGTGTGGTGCGACGGGCCGTGCGGGCGGTCTGATGTGACCTCATGCAGTGGGCGTCACGCAGCCGTCCCAGAAGGTTCCACCGAATTTGTTCCTGAGCTGCAATGGCTGGCGATCCGCAACTCGCTCGATTGCTCGAGCATCCGGCCATCTGGCGCGGCCGCAGCGCCGCGCAGCGGCCGGGATTGCCCACCGGGTTTGCGGCACTGGATGAGTATCTGCCCGGCCAGGGCTGGCCACGCACCGGTCTGATCGAGATCCTCGTTCCCCGTTTCGGCAGCGGTGAGCTGTCGGTGTTGTTGCCGGCGCTTGCTGCGCTGACGTGCGCCGCGGCAGCACGCTGGTGCGTATGGGTCGCGCCGCCCCTGATGCCTTTTGCACCGGCTCTTGCTTCCCGGGGAATCGTGCTCGATCGGGTGGCCGTGGTGGGAGGCGCGCGTCCCTTGTGGGCTTTTGAGCAGACACTCGGCTCGGGTGCCTGCGATGCAGTGCTCGGGTGGGCGCGGCAACCGAAGGCGCGCGAGATCCGTCGCCTGCAACTGGCCGCCGAACGGGGCCGTACGCTCGGCGTTCTGTTTCGTCCGCGAAGTGCGGCCCGTGAGGCTTCGGCAGCGGTGCTGCGCCTGAGTCTCGAGCCGCTGGCCGCGGGCGTTCGCATCACCTTGTTGAAAGGGCGCAGCACCCGCCGCGACACACTCGATCTGCCCTGGCCCGCTGACTGGTCTGTCTGAGTCGGGAACCCATGCGTCCGCGCATCGTCTCAGCCGCTGCAGCACTACACCCCCGCTGGTTTGATTCCGGATCGGCCGCTGCACCCCTACGCAAGCTCCTGCGCGCACCGACCGCCGCCGCACCCCCGATACCGGAACTCTGGGTCGGTGTGCATCTGCCCGGGTGCGGCTCGACGCAGCAGCTCGAAGAGCTGGCAACGTGCGTTCAGCGTTTCACGCCGCGCGTGAGCCTCGTGCTACCGGATGGCCTGCTGCTCGAGGTCAAGGGGAGCCTGCACCTGTTTGCAGGCGTGGCGGGCCTGCGTGCTGAGCTCACCGGCGACTGCCGGCGTTGTCAGCTCCAGCCGGTGCTGGCGTTCGCACCCACACCGCTTGCGGCACTCACTGCCGCCCGTGCCGGCAGGCCGCTCGAGATCACTGCTGCGGGACAGCTCGCCGGACAACTGGCGCCGTTGCCGCTCACCGCACTGCGCTGGCCGGAAGAGACCCTCGCACGGCTGGCGCGCATGGGCGTACGCACCATCGGTGCGGTGCTGCGCTTGCCGCGCGCCGGCTTCGCGCGCCGTTTCGGTGTGGCGCAACTCGCCATGCTCGATCAACTCACCGGGCGCGCGCCGGATGTACGCCCGGCTTTTCACGCCCGCGAGCGTTTTCGCCGCCGTCGCGATCTCGGCTGCGAGCTGACCGTTCATGACCGGTTGCGCACGGCACTCGCACCGCTGTTCACCGCTCTCGGCGCGTTCCTCACGGCACGCCAATGCGGCGTTGTGGAGGTCGAATGCCTGCTGATGCACAGTCAGCTGCCAGCGACGCGTTGCCTGTTGTCGCTCGCGTCGCCCTGCGCAGATGGGCAGCGACTCGCGGCGCTCTGCAGCGAGTACCTGAACGCCATGCGGCTGCCGGCGCCGGTGCGCGCCTGCGAGCTGCGTGCGGAAGTCCCGGTGCCGCACGTGCCGGACAGTCGCTGCCTGTGGCAACCCGGTGAGCATGGCGGCGATGAAGCAGCAGTCTCCGGCGGACTGGTCGAGCGTCTGCGAGCGCGCCTGGGTCCTGATGCGATACGCGGGCTGACGCTGCGCGACGGCCACCGGCCGGAGAGCACCTGGGCACTGAGCGGGCCGCCATCTGCCGGACCTCTCCCCGTGCAGGCGAGGCGCGCCGCTGCGGCTGCCGCATGCAGCGCCCATGCGCAATGGCCGGTTTTCCGCCGGCCTCTGTGGATCCTGCCGGCGCCGCGGCCGCTGACGGTGCGGGACGGCTGGCCGTGCCGCGGAGGTCCGCTGCGCCTGGTGAGTGAAGTGGAGCGCATCGAGACCGGCTGGTGGGACGAGGCCGGGATCGCGCGCGATTACTACAGCGCCACCGACCTTCACGGCGTACGTCTGTGGGTGTTTCGCGAGCGTGCCGTACCGCACGGATGGTTTCTGCATGGTGTCTTCGGGTGAGGTATGAATCACCCGGACGAGGCTGAGCTGCCGCCGTATGCGGAGCTGCACTGCCTGTCGAACTTCACCTTCCTGCGCGGCGCCTCGCATCCGCACGAGCTGGTAGAGCAGGCCGACGCGCTCGGCTACCGCGCGCTCGCGATCACCGACGAGTGCTCGGTGGCTGGCGCGGTGCGTGCGCACATGGCGGCGAAGAACCGCCGGCTGAAGCTCATCATCGGCGCCGAGCTCCGCCTTTCCTGCGGCCTGAAGCTCGTCGCGCTGGCCATCGACCGGCACGGCTACGGACGGCTGTGCCGTCTCATCACCCGTGGTCGGCGTGCAGCCCGCAAAGGGCAATACGCGCTGACACGCGCGGACCTGGAGGAGGTGAATCCCGAGCAGTGCTTCATCCTGTGGCTGCCGGCGGCACGGCCGCGGTCCGAGGAGCTGCTGTGGCTCTGCGGGCGATTCCCCGGCAGGGTCAGGATCGCAGTTGAGCTGCTGCGCGAGGGGGCCGATGGCCCGCGCCGCGCCGCGCTCGAACAGATCGGCGCACAGTGCGGCGTACCGCTCATCGCCAGTGGCGACGTGCATATGCACGTGCGTGCCCGGCAGCGCCTGCAGGATGCGGTCACGGCGATCCGTCTCAACGTGCCGATCGCCGCGGTCGGCTCACGGCTGTACTCCAACGGCGAGCGGTATCTGCGCGAGCGTGCGCGCCTGGCGCGGCTGTATCCGCGCGCGTTGCTCGAGGCCAGCGCGGCACTGGCCGAGGAGTGCCATTTCTCGCTCGATGAGCTGCGCTACGAGTATCCGCGCGAGCTGGTCCCGCCCGGGGAAACCCCGGCGAGCTACCTGCGGCGTCTCACGGAGGAGGGCGCCCGCTGGCGCTGGCCTGGCGGGCCGCCGCCCGCCGAGCGCGCTGCCATCGAGCACGAGCTGGCCCTCATCGCCGAGCTGCGCTACGAGCCCTACTTCCTCACCGTGCACGACGTCGTCGCCTACGCCCGCAGCCGGGGGATCCTGTGCCAGGGCCGTGGCTCCGCGGCCAACTCGCGCGTGTGCTACTGCCTGGGCGTGACCTCGGTCGACCCGCAGCGCGGAGCGGCGCTGCTGTTCGAGCGCTTCATCTCGCGCGAGCGCAACGAGCCGCCCGATATCGACATCGATTTCGAGCACGAGCGGCGCGAAGAGGTGCTGCAGTACGTCTACAACAAGTACGGCCGCGACCGTGCCGCGCTCGCCGCCACCGTCATCATGTACCGGCCGCGCAGCGCGCTGCGCGACCTCGGCAAGGTCTTCGGCCTGACGCCTGCAGAAAGCGGCCGGCTGGCGAAAGTCATGCAATGGTGGGACGGCAGCACCACGATGCCCGAGCGTGTACGCGCGGCCGGCTTCGACGAGGACTGCCTCCGGCACCTGCTGCCGCTCGCCGGCGAGCTGACTGCCTTTCCGGGTTTCCCCCGGCACCTGTCGCAGCATGTCGGCGGCTTCGTGATCTCGGCGGGACTGCTCGAGGAGCTGGTGCCCGTCGAGAACGCCGCCATGCCGGAGCGCACCGTGGTGCAGTGGGACAAGGATGATCTCAACGACCTGGGCCTGCTGAAGGTCGACCTGCTGGCGCTCGGCATGCTGACGGCGCTGCAGCGCGCCTTTGCGCTGGTGAACGACTTCCGCGGCACGCACCATGCGCTCGGTGAGCTGCCCGCCGAGGACCAGCGCGTTTACGACATGATCTGCCGCGCCGACACCATCGGTGTGTTTCAGATCGAGTCGCGCGCGCAGATGGCCATGCTGCCGCGCCTGAAGCCGCGCTGTTATTACGACCTGGTCATCGAGGTCGCGATCGTGCGCCCGGGGCCCATCCAGGGCGACATGGTGCATCCCTACCTGCGCCGCCGTGCGGGGGCTGAGCCGGTCGAGTATCCGGGCGAGGAGGTGCGCGCGATCCTGCACCGCACGCTCGGGGTACCGATCTTCCAGGAGCAGGTGATGCACATCGCGATCGCCGCCGCGGGCTTCACCCCCGGTGAGGCGGATGCGCTGCGCCGCGCGATGGGCGCCTGGAAGAGGACCGGGGGCCTCGATCCGTTTCGCGAGCGGCTGCTGCAGGGCATGCATGTCAAGGGTTACCCGGAGGAATTCGCCGAGCGCATCTACCAGCAGATGCTGGGTTTCGGTGAGTTCGGCTTCCCGGAAAGTCACGCGATGAGCTTTGCGCTGCTGGTGTACGACTCGGCCTGGCTCAAGTGCCACGAGCCCGCGGCGTTCACCTGTGCCCTGCTCAACAGCCAGCCGATGGGCTTCTATGCGCCGGCGCAGCTGGTGCGCGATGCGCGCGCGCACGGCGTCGAGGTGCGCGCGGTGGACGCCTGTGTCTCCGGCTGGGACGCGGCGCTCGAGCGGCGCGCGGACGGCGAGCCGTCGCTGCGCCTGGGGCTGCGCCTGGTGAAATCCCTGTCACGCATCGGGGCGGATCGCCTGATCGCCGCCCGCAGCGCGCAGCCCTTTGCCAGCGTGCAGGACCTCGCCACGCGCGCCGCGCTCGATCGCACCGATCTCGAGGCGCTCGCCGCCGCCGGCGCGCTCGCCTCCCTGAGCGGCAACCGGCATCTGGCCTTCTGGGAAGTCGCGGGCTTCGAGCGCGGTCTGCCGCTGGCCCCGGCGGCTGCTGCAGGCGCGGTCGAGGGCCGGCCGCTGCTCAGCTCGCCCACCGAAGGCGAGCAGATCGTCGCCGACTACGCCTCGCTTGGCCTCACGCTCGGCCGGCATCCGCTGGCGCTGCTGCGCGCACGGCTGCACGCCGACTCGCTCCTGCCGGCGAGCGAGCTGGCGCGAGCCGCCAACGGCGCCCGCGTGCGTACCGCCGGCCTGGTGCTCATGCGCCAGCGCCCGGCCACCGCGAGCGGCGTCACCTTCCTCACGCTCGAGGACGAGAGTGGTCAGGTCAATGTCATCGTGTGGGAGAGTGTCGGCCGCGCGCAGCGGCGCGCGCTCATCGAGTCGCGGCTGCTCGAGGTGCACGGCGAGCTGCAGCAGCAGGACGGCGTCATCCACCTCATCGCCCGCCGGCTCATCGACCGCTCGCACCTGCTCGGCGGGCTGCTGGCACGCTCGCGGGATTTTCACTGAGCCGTCCCGTTGCCATCAGCCGGCGCGGCTACCCGCGCGCAACAGCGCTGCAGTTATGTTCACCCCTGTTGCCGCGTGGCGCGCGCCGTCGATGACATAAGTGCGCAGCGCGCGCCGCCGATGACATAAGCGCGCAGCGCGCGCAATTGTTGCGACACAGGTCGCACTCGAGTCCCGTTTCGTCCCTGTTTGACGACAGGTGTTTGCAGTAAAAAGGTGGTGCGAGTCGATCCGTCCCAACACAAACATCGGGGCAGGAATCATGACGATGAAGGCCCGAACGAGACGTTGGCTGCTGGCAGCGAGCTCCGTGAGCGTTTTGCTGGCGCTGTTGGTTTATCTGTTGGGCGATCCGTCCACCACGACAGCCGTTCCGGGCGCGCGCCAGCCTGCACCCC
>DASYNX010000101.1:0-2658 GCA_036008385.1 Steroidobacteraceae bacterium | reverse complement strand
GTGGATCGGATGCTGCGCGGTGGCGAGCGAGATGTAGTTGATCGGGTCACCCGCGTCGATGACCGTCTGCGAGTCGCGGAAGAACTGCGCGTACAAGGTGGTACCGGGCGTCAGGCCCTGCGCCTCGAGCCCGGCGTTGATCTCGGGGGCGAACGATGGCGAGTTGATGAGCAACGTCGACAGCTTGCCACCGGGGTTGGCAAGCGTGCCGGTGCTGACGTCCGTCGCCGGGACTACACCCAGAAACACGCCGCCCACGATGGCACCCAGGGAATGTCCGAGATAGTGGCTCGGTTGGCTTGGTGCGGCAGCGAATATGGGCACGCCGCCGATGTTGACCACGGTCGCCCCGTTAAGCGAGCGCTCGAACGTGATGAGATCCGCCGCTCCCTCGCGGTTGTTGTCGCGCGAAGTCAGCAGGCTCGTCAGGTTGATGAAGTGCGAGCCCGAAGGATCGATCGTGCCCGGTGTGATCAGCTCCAGATCGAAGGTGCGTTCGATCGACATCTGGCCCGCCGGCAACCCCAAACCCGCATAGAGAGGGTTCGCCGCACTGGCATAGAGAGGATCCTTGGTGTTCGTCACGCCGTGCAGCGGCAGGTCGATCGCCACCACGGCAAAGCCGGCATCGGCGAAGGAATCCGCGACCGCCAGCATGTCCTCGCGGTTGCGCGTGATGCCGTGCTGGAAGATCAGCACCGGCCAGGGCGCTGTGGCGCCGGCCAGCACGGCCAGCGACTTCGCGTTCGGCACTGTCGCCAGCACCGGGATCAGCAGGCTCTGCGTCGCCATCGGCAGCGGGTTGAAGCGCGTCACGAAGGTGCTCGACGGATCGAGCGGGAAGGGCGGCGCCTGCCACGAGCCGGTGAGCGGCGCGCTCTTGCTCAGGTAGTACGGGATGTTGAGCGCGCCGACGTAAATGTCCGAATGACCGGGCAGCACGGGATCCGCCGCGCTGGTCGGCAGGCCGGTGGCGTTCAGCTTGAGCGTCGACGCCCTGGTGGTGGCCGACAGCAGCTCGAGCGTGTCGGTCGTCGACTCGGTCGTGAAGCTGAAGGTGAGCACGATGTTGGCCGGGTTGAGGTGCAGCGCCTGCGCGATCTGCAGATGCGCGCCGGTCAGCTGGCAGATGCCGTTGAGCGTCGGGTCGGTGATGCTCGGGCAGGTGGGACCGCCGGCGAGCGCGCTCTTGATGGCGGCGTAATCGACATCCGGCACCGCGGGGTTGCCCGAGGTATCGGTGATGCCGTTGGTCAGGATTACCAGGTAGCCGGTGCCGGTCTTGCAGTTGGCGCCGAGGAACGCGCCGCCGCTGATGCAGGTGCTCGGCAGCAGCGGGTGAAGCGGGGTGATCTCGAGGATGGTGGCACCGACCAGCGCATCGGTGGCGAGCGCGGCGGTGAAATCCGTACCGATGGTGAGCGGCGCGCCCAGCACGCCGGTCGTCGCCTTGGTCTCGTTGTCGGTAGTGACCGGCACGACGATGACCGAGGCGGCGGTGAAGGAGGCGGGATTCAGCGCGCCGCCGAAGCGCTCGCGGATCACCGCGGTGGTCGAGAAGCCATCCAGCGCGTTCACCGCCGCCTGGTTGGGCAGCAGGGCGTTCGCCGGCTGGATGTTGAGGGTGCCGTCGGTGGAGCCGGCGAAATACAGGTCCGTCGGATATGGCAACACGCCCGCGGCCGGCTGGAACAGCGCGGTACTCGAGGTCGGCTGTTCGGGTGGCGTCGAGCCGCCAGGATTGCCGTTGAGCAAGGTGAGGTCAGACGCGCCGATGGTGCCGCGGCCGCCCGACCCACAGCCACCGATGAGAAACGCGGCCGCCAGGACGCCCGCGGTGATGATTCTTTTCATATCCCCTTTTCCCGCCGGGGCTGTTGAGCGCTCCTGGACGAGGCAAGCTAGAGTACGCTCCCGGCGAGAATAGTGGCAAGGTGCGACGGCGTAAGGACGCGAGCGCGCTCAAGGTGATCTCTCGCAAGTCAGCCAAGCGCGCCGGCGCCGCGCCGCGCCGCGCCGCGCGCGCACGCGTATTGCGCATCATCGGCGGCACGTGGCGCGGCAGGAAGCTGCGTTTCCCGGCAGCGGCCGCGATACGGCCGACCCCCGACCGCGTGCGCGAGACGCTGTTCAACTGGCTCGGCGCGGCAACCGCGGGGGCGCGCTGCCTCGATGCCTTCGCCGGCAGCGGCGCGCTCGGGCTCGAGGCGCTGTCGCGCGGCGCCGCGCACGTTACCTTCATCGAGCAGGATGCCGCGGCCGTCGCGGCGCTGCGCGAGCGGCTAGCGGAATGGGGCGCGGGCAATGCCCTGGTGGTACGCGCGGACGCGCTGCGCCACCTGGCTGCGCCGCCCGCGGAAGCATACGACATAGTGTTCCTCGATCCGCCATTTGCGGCGGGAGTGCTGGCGCGCGCGGCGGCTCTGCTCGAGCACGGCTGGCTGCGCGAGGGTGCCCTGGTCTACGTGGAATGTGCGGCCCGCGAACCCCTGCCGCCGCTGCCGGTGAACTGGCAGTCGCTCAAGGCGAAGCAGGCCGGCGAGGTCGGTTATCATCTGTTCGCGCACGCTGCGCGGGGAGTCACGCGGGCCGTATGAGAAGCAACGCCGTCTATCCGGGCACGTTCGATCCGATCACCAACGGGCACCACGACCTGGT
>DASYNX010000100.1:0-1924 GCA_036008385.1 Steroidobacteraceae bacterium | reverse complement strand
CGGCAAGCGTTGGTGGACCGGCTGGATCGGACCCCGTGAAATCCACATCGTCCCTATGGACGATTTGGCGCCACATCACGTCGAGCAATGCGGCTGCGACCCACACATCACGCTGCATGTCGCGGCCGACGGATACGCGTCGTGGCGGGTGTCGCACAACAGCTTCGACCGCCGCGAACTTACGGAGAAGGCAGGCTAATCCTGCTGAGCCGTGTCACGCGTGGCGGGCTGCTTCCTGGGCGAGTTGCACCCGGCTGGTGAGGCCGAGTTTCGTGTAGACGTAGGTGAGGTGGGTTTGCACGGTGCGGGGCGACACGAAAAGCCTTGCGGCGATGTCATTGTTGGCGAGCCCTTCGCTGACTAGGCGCACCACCTGGCGTTCGGTCGGTGTCAGCGAGGCCCAGCCACTGGCAGGGCGTTTGCGTTGCCCGCGGCCGCGCCCCGCGTACGCGATAGCCTCCTCGGTGGACATCGCGGCGCCCTCGGCCCAGGCGGCGTCGAAGTCGTTGTCGTCCATGGCACTTCGCAGTGCAGCAATCGAGGCTTCAAAGCCTGCGTCCCAGACCTGAAAGCGGACCGCATCTAGCCTCTGCCAGAGGGCGTGCGCCGCGCCGAATAGCCGCACAGCATCTTGGTGACGACCCACGGCGCTTGCCGTCGCGGCGAGGCACTCCAGGATGTCGGAAATGCCGAGTTGAGCGCCGAATTCGGTAGCACACGCCAGCGCATCGTGCGCATCGCGCTCAGCCTGATCCGGCTCGCCCTGCGCGAACGCCACCCGTGCGCGGGTAATCAACGCCCACATCGAGTACCAACCCGCCCCGGTCGTGATCGCCTCATCGGCCGCGCGCCGCGCTGCAACAAGGTCGCCGTCGGCCAGTGCCGCCTGCGCGCTGAAAGCGCGGGACAGCGCCGCCATCCCGGGCGGGGCGCCTGTTGCGTGTAGGCAGGCCGCGGCGGTTGCGTTTCGCGCGGCCGCGGCGTCCCCAGCCGCCAGCGCCGCCATACCCAGTGCCGTGTAGGCGAGACCGGCGTTAAGGCTGCCAAGCTCGTCGTCGCCGCCCTCGAGAGCCTCGCTCGCCGCGGCTGTTGCCGCGCGGGCGTCACCTTGCCAGGCGAGTGCTTGCTCGCGGAAGCCCTGCTGATGGCAGGCACCGACACCACCCGCAATCAGTTGGCCGCCGCCGTGCAGGATTTGTGCGACCACCCCAAACAGTGGGCCCTCCTTGCTGAGCATCCCGAGCTCGCACCGCAGGCAGTCGAGGAGCTCATGCGCCACAGCCCGGTCATTTTCGGCACAATCCGCCAGGCTGTGGAGGATGTCGAACTCGACGGCGTGCGGGTTCCCGCCGGCACGCACGTGATTGTCAACACCGCTGCCGCCAACCGCGACCCAGCCGTCTATGACGATCCCGACCGCTTCGACATCACCCGCGAGGGGCCGGCGACCATGCTCACGTTCGGCGGCGGCATTCACTACTGCCTGGGAGCACACCTCGCCAGAGCCGAACTCGCTGAAGCCCTGGCCGTCATCACGCGCCGCATGCCCAACCCGCGCCGCAGTGGCCCCGCCCCCTGGAAGCCACTATGGGGATCACCGGACCAGCAACCCTGCCCATCGAATTCGACGCCGGACACTGAACCAGCTGGACATCAACGGCCCCACCGAGATGCTTGAGCGACTCACCGCTTTCGCGCGGTGACGAGCAGATACTCCCACTCCATGACACCGTCGTGCAGGTGTTGATCGGCGAGTTCGACGAGTTGGGCGTCGAGCGTGGCAGCGAGCACTGAATTGTTGCCGATGGTGCGGTAGGCGTTGATCGTAGGGCCGTAATGGTTCTTGAAGTACTCGTGTACAGCCTGGGCGCTATTGAACCGGTCAACCTTCAACATAGCCCGCCGCGTGCGGACATCGCTGACT
>DASYNX010000099.1:0-19803 GCA_036008385.1 Steroidobacteraceae bacterium | reverse complement strand
TGGTCAGGAGGTTCCCGGCGGTGTGGAAATCCACCGGCGTCGTCAGCGTGATCAGGTTGGCGATCTGCTGCGGATGCAACGCCGCGTAGCACAGGCTCAGCACCCCGCCCTGACAGACGCCGAGCAGGTCGAGCGCATCGGCGCCGTGACTCGCGAGGATATGTTGCACGCTCCCGCCGAGGTGACGCTCGATGTACTCCTCGAGATCGACACTGCGGTCAGCCTCGTCCGGGTCGCCCCAGTCGATCAGATAGACGCTCAGCCCCGCTTCCAGCAGCCGCCGCACCAGCGAGCGATCCGGCTGCAGATCGAGCACGTAAGGACGATTGACGAGGGCGAAGCAGATGAGCAGCGGCCGCGCCGCGGCTGGCGGCGGCACGCCCACCGCCGGCGCGAGCGGCAGGTAGTGATAGAGCGTGGTCTTGCCACAGCGCCACACGGCGTGCTTCGCCGAGCATCCGACGGCAACGTCGCGCGCCTCCCGCAGCCGCGCCATCGTCGCGGTGATCCGCTGCGTGAGCTCGGGAAATATCGCGCCGGCGCCGGCGCCGGCGTCCGGCGGTTTCAACGGCGCGGCCCGCGCGTGCGTGCGCGCCGCTCTCCCGCCGCCGGCGCAGCGGGGTCCCGGCGCGAGCGGTTGGCCTTCGCGGCACGGCCGGCACCGGTCGCACGGCTCTTGCCCGCGCCTCCGCGTGCGGTCGTCGCGGGCGCGCGCGGCAGCGGCGCGAGCGCCTCGAACTGGCGGCGCAGATCCTTCATCTGACCGTAGAGCGCATCGACCTCGTTGCGGGTCGGCAGTCCGAACGCGCGCACCAGCGTCTCGGCGTGGCGGCGCTGTTCGACCAGCAGTGCCGCCGAGACGTTGGCAATCTCGGCCTGCAGATGGCTGAAATCCTCCTGGTGGACAGCCGCCGCGTACGCTTCCTCCGCGCAGCTCACCCACAGCTCGTAGAGTCGCAGCGCCTGATCGACACCCGGCGCCGCGGCACCGGCGCTGCCCAGGCGTGCAATGAAGCGCTGCACCGCCGTGTTGGCGATCTGGTTCCAATGCGCGGCGAGCTGCGCTTGCAGCTGCGCGAGGCGGCCGAGGAGCTCCATGATGCGCTGCGCCTCAGCGGCCTGCGGCGCGGCGGGCCCGATCGGCAACGGTCCGAACGACCACGGCGGCAGCGCCGCGAAGGGCGCAGCCGGAGCCGCCGCGCCGGCGCCGGCGAACCAGGGGCCCGCCGACTGCGACAGGCGCAGCCATTGCTCGAACTGGCCGGCGAGCGGCGCGGCGAGCGTCGACCAGTCGGGCACCTGCCCGCCAGCCGGCAAGCCGAAGGTTTTCAGCAGCTCGAAGAAGCGCTCGGCGGCACTGGCAAAGGCCGTATCGGGCTTGAATCCGGCATTCGAAAAGGGCATTTCCATGTTGTATGCGCTGCCGAAAACCAACCGCCGATCAGTCCGCTGCCGTTCAGCGAGTCCTAGGAACAATCGTGTAAAACCCGGGTCTTAGACCCGCCAACACCGTCCGAAAACCGTGAACATCGTCATTGTGCAATGCATACACACGCGCTACCATTTCACTCGCGTGACGCCGGTCGCGCGCTCTTCGGGGCGCGTGCCCGTCTGAAAGGCTGACTAACATGGCCGAAGAACGCCTGATACGCAAATACGCCAACCGGCGTCTGTACGACGCCCACGACAGCCGTCACGTGACCCTCGACGACCTGCGCAAGCTGATCGCCGGCGGCCAGCGCATCAAGGTTGTGGACGACAAGAGCGGCGAAGATCTCACCCGCAGCATCCTGCTGCAGATCATCGCCAGCCAGGAGCAGTTCGGCACGCCGGTGCTGAGCACCCAGCTCCTCGAGGCGATCATCCGCTTCTACGGCAATCCGATCCAGCAGCTGCTGACCCAGTACCTCGAGCAGAGCATCGGCACGTTGCTGCGGCAGCAGACGGTCATGCAGGCCGAGATGGCCAAGGCGCTCGAGACCCCGATGGCACCCATCGCCGAGATGGCGCGCCAGAACATGGAGATGTGGGCCAAGATGCAGGCGTCGATGCTGTCGGCCTTCACGCCGCCCGCCGCCGGTTCCGAAAAAGCTGACAAGCCCTTACGGTCCGATGCCCCCAAGCGCCGCGGCTGAAGCACACGCCGCCGCCGGCCCTCGACTCAGCCCGTTCCCTCAGCAACAGGAGTAATCACCACGTGGACGTTCGCGGTAAGACCATTCTGGTAACCGGTGCCGGGCGCGGCATCGGCCGCTCGCTCGCCGCTCACTTCGCACGCAAGGGCGCCAACCTCGCCCTGCTCGACATGAATGCAGCGGACGTCGAGGAGACGCAGACCCGCTGCACCGAGTTCGGCGTCGTGGCACGCAGCTATGTCGCCGATGCGGCCAACGAGGACAGCGTCGTCGGCGCGGTCGAACAGGTGAGCAGGGATTTCGGGCGCCTCGATGGGCTCATCAACAACGCCGGCGTCGTGCGGGACGCCATGTTGGTGAAGGTCAAGAGCGGGCAGGTCATCGGCAAGATGACGCTCGATGAGTGGCAGACGGTCATCGATGTGTGCCTGACCGGCGTGTTCCTGTGTGCACGTGAAGCCGCGCAGCGCATGATCAGTCACACCGGCGGCGGCGTGATCGTGAACGTCTCCAGCATCTCGCGGGCCGGCAACGCCGGGCAGACCAACTACAGCGCCGCCAAGGCGGGCGTCGCGGCCATGACGGTGGTGTGGGCCAAGGAGCTGGCGCGCTATGGCATCCGGGTCGGCGCGGTGGCGCCCGGTTTCATCCGCACCCCGATGGTCGAGAGCATGCGCCCCGAGGTGCTCGCGCGGATGACCTCGCCGATTCCGCTGGGACGGCTCGGCGAGCCGGAAGAGATCGCGCACGCGGTGGGCTTCATTTTCGAGAACGACCTGTTCACCGGTCGCTGCCTCGAGGTCGATGCGGGCCTGAGAATGTGACTCAGGAGTCCGCGCTCCTCTTCTCTATGCACTGCACAATTCAGGTCTCGTAATCTACGTATTTAAATGAGCATTTGTAGTAGTAAGCGACTGATATATATAGACAAAAATAATAAAAACTGCCCGGTCAGCACGGCATTCATTTTTCTCTTGCAGTGCATACAAAAGGGTGTACAATGCGCCCCATTGGACAACCAAACCCCGCACAAGGAGCAAACACATGATGACCGACCGCACTTTCGATCCCAGCGCCATGATCGCTGCCGCCCGCGACGCGTTCGCGCCCGTGATCAAGGCCCAGCATGAGGGCTTCAAGACCGTCGAGCGCCTGGCGCGTCTTCAGTACGCCGTCGCCGGCGACGTTCTCGAGTCGAGCCTGGCCCGGGTGCACGCGACGTTCGCGGCGAGCACGCCGAGCGAGCTGATCAGCAAGCAGACGGAGCTGCACAGCCAGCTGGTCGACAGGCTGCGCGCCCGCGCCGAGGAGTTCACCGCGGTGACGTCCGAAATCCAGACCAAGTTCAGCCAGCTGGGCAACGAGGTCTCCGCAAAGGCAGTGCACGCACGGAAAGCGGCCTGATATCTTGGCGGTATCCCGCACCCGGGGGCTCACGCCCCCGGGTGCGTTCACTGGGAGACCGCAGTTTTGACGACCGAACAGAAGAACAAGACCGACCCCGGCGCACACGCGTCGACGCCTGATTCCAGCCATCCCTCGCCCGCCATATCGGAAGCGGAAGTTGAGCGCCATTTGCGCGCCCAGCTCGCCGCTCTCACCGGTGGACTCGCACCGAACGACTATCTCAACGCCTGGTGGGACTGGTACCTGGGCGTGGCGACGCACCCCAACCGCCAGGCGCAGCTCGCGCACAGCGCCTACGAGAAGATCCTCGACAGCTGGCAGTTCTTTGCCCGTGCCGCCGGCGGC
The DNA here is from genome assembly GCA_036008385.1 of Steroidobacteraceae bacterium. Classification (GTDB taxonomy): domain Bacteria; phylum Pseudomonadota; class Gammaproteobacteria; order Steroidobacterales; family Steroidobacteraceae; genus 13-2-20CM-66-19. Next base: position 15,916 of record DASYNX010000099.1, on the reverse strand, counting down.
GCGCCGCTCCCGCCCGGAGGCCACGGCTTCGGCGATGCGGCCTGGAATGTGTGGCCGTTCAACGTCTACGCGCGCGCCTACTCCAACTGGGTGTCCTGGTGGCAGCAGGCGCTCGAGCCCGCAGCCTCCGCGGGCGGCCCGGACCCACAGGCCGCGCGCATGAACTTCGCCGGCCGTCTGCTGCTCGAAGCCGCCTCGCCGGCGAATTTCCTGCACACCAATCCCGAGCTCCTCAACAAGACCGCCGCGGAGTCGGGCCAGAATCTCATCCGCGGCCTCAAGAACTGGCTGGAGGATGCGCAGCGTGTGGTCTCCGGCGGCGGACACGCCCCCGGCACCGAGCAGTTCGTGGTCGGCAAGGACGTGGCCATCACCCCCGGCAAGGTGGTGTTCCGCAACCGCCTGATGGAGGTGCTGCAGTACGCGCCAGAAACGGCGAACGTGTATGCCGAGCCGATCCTCATCACCCCCGCCTGGATCATGAAGTACTACATTCTCGACCTGTCGCCGCGCAATTCGCTGGTGCGCTTCCTGGTCGAGAAGGGCCACACCGTGTTCATGATCTCCTGGAAGAATCCGGATGCGGCTGACCGCGAGTTCGGCATCGACGACTACGTGCAGCTCGGCTTCCTCGATGCGCTCGCCGCCGTGCGCCGCCTGGTGCCGCAGCGCAAGGTGCACGCGGTCGGCTACTGCATCGGCGGCACGCTGCTGGCAATGGCCGCCGCACGCCTCGCCGCCCACCACGACGAGCCCCTCGCCACGATCACGCTGCTCGCGGCCCAGGTCGATTTCAGCGAGCCCGGCGAGCTCTCGGTGTTCATCACCCCGAGCCAGATCGCCATGCTCGAGGCGATGATGCGCAGGTCCGGCGTGCTCGAGAGCGAGCGCATGGGCGCAGCGTTCGCGCTGCTGCGCTCGCGCGACCTGATGTGGACGCCCGCGGTTGATCAATACGTGCGCGGCGAGCGGCCGAAGCTCAACGATCTCATGGCGTGGAACGCCGACGGGACGCGCATGCCCTGGCGCATGCACAGCGAGTACCTCGAGCGGCTGTACCTGCGCAACGAGCTTGCGCTCGGAACGTTCACGGTGAAAGGCGAGCCGGTGGATCTTGCCAGGGTGCGCCTGCCGCTGTTCGTCGTCGGAACCGAGACCGACCACGTCGCCCCCTGGCGCTCGGTGTACAAGGTGCGCGCCCTGACGCGCAGCTCCGACTACACCTTCCTGCTCACCAGCGGCGGCCACAATGCCGGCATCGTCAGCGGCCCGGTGCATCCGAAGCGTCGCCACCGCCTGCTCACCTGCAAGGACGCCACGACCACCCCGGGCGCGGATGAGTGGCTGAAGAACGCCGCGCTCCACGAAGGCTCGTGGTGGCCGGCCTGGCAGCGCTGGCTCGCCGAGCACTCCACCGCACAGCAGCAGCCGGCGCGCGCGCCGGCAATTTATGTCGCCGCGGGCGCCTCCGTGCCCGAGGACGCACCGGGAAGCTACGTGCACGGCTGAGCCCGCCAGGGCCGAAGCATGGACGCCTGCGGCGAATCGGCGTACTAATATCTCGTACACGGGGACAGGCCATGGGATCACAGTCAAAGCGCATCGCGTACGTCACCGGCGGTATGGGCGGAATCGGCACGGCCCTCTGCCGGCGCCTCTGCAAGGAGGGGCATACGGTCATTGCCGGCTGCGGCCCGGGCTCAACGCGCAAGGACCGCTGGCTCGCCGAGATGCGGGCCGAGGGTCACGATATCCACGCCTCCGAGGGTAATGTTTCGGACTGGGATTCCACCAAGCGCGCCTTCGAGGTGGTGCGCGCGGAGGTCGGCCCGATCGACATCCTGGTGAACAACGCCGGTATTACCCGCGATGGGGTCTTCCAGAAGATGACCAACGAGGCCTGGCACGCCGTCATCGAGACCAACCTCAATTCGCTGTTCCACGTCACCAAGCAGGTGATCGACGGCATGATCGAACGCGGCTGGGGACGCATCATCAACATCTCCTCGGTGAACGGGCAGAAGGGGCAGTTCGGACAGACCAACTACTCGACCGCCAAGGCCGGCATCCACGGCTTTACGATGGCGCTGGCGCAGGAGTTGGCCGGTCGCGGCGTCACCGTCAACACCGTCTCACCCGGATACATCGGCACCGACATGGTGCGCGCCGTCAAGCCAGAGCGGCTCGAGAAGATCATCAGCGCCATCCCGGTCAAGCGCCTCGGCGAGCCGGAGGAGATCGCCTCGATGGTCGCATGGCTCGCGGGCGAAGAGTCCGGCTTCGCCACCGGTGCCGACTTCTCGCTGAACGGTGGCCTGCACATGGGCTAGGCGTCCTGTGCGCCGCCCGCCCCCGAGTCGCGTCGCTTGAAGGTCTGCGTAGTCGGCGCTGGCGCCATCGGGGGATTCCTCGGTACGCATCTGGCGCTCGAAGGCAGCGCCCGGGTCTCGGCTCTGGCGCGCGGGGCGACGCTCGTTGCGCTGCGCGACCATGGCTGGCGGCTCGAGGAAGGCGGCGCGCTAGCGCAGGCCCCGGTGGCGCTCGCCGCCGACGACCCGCGTGAGCTCGGCCCCCAGGATCTCGTCATCATCGCAGTGAAGAGTCCGGCGCTCCCGGCGCTCGCGCCGACGCTCGCCCCGCTGCTGGCTGCCGACACGATGGTGCTGCCGGCGATGAACGGTGTGCCGTGGTGGTTCGGCGCAGGCATTGAGGGGCTCGGTCGGCAGCCGCTCGAGAGCATCGACCCGGCAGGCAGCATCACCGCCGCGATCGCCATCGAGCATGTCGTGGGTTGCGTGGTGCACGCGAGCGCAACGACCACCGCCCCGGGCATGACGCTGCATCGCATGGGGCGCGGCCTGATCATCGGCGAGCCCACAGGTGGCGAGTCCGAGCGCGTGCGGCGTGTCGGCGCGCTCCTGAGTCGGGCCGGCTTCCAGGTCACCACTTCGGCGCGAATTCGTTACGACATCTGGTACAAGCTCTGGGGCAACATGACGATGAACCCAGTGTCGGCGCTGACCGGGGCGACCAGCGACCGCGTACAGGGCGATGAACTGGTGCGCGAGTTCTGCTCCTCCGCCATGCGTGAGGCCGCCGCGGTCGGCGCACGCGTCGGCTGCGACGTGCATGAATCGCCGGAGGATCGCCACGCCGTGACGCGCAAGCTCGGCGCGTTCAAGACCTCGATGCTCCAGGACGTGGAGGCGCTGCGTCCGCTCGAGCTCGACGCGCTGGTCGGCGCCGTGCGCGAGATCGGTCAGCGGGTGGGCGTCGCGACGCCGAACATCGATGCGCTGTTCGGGCTCACGCGCCTGTTCGGCCGCGTGCACGGCCTGTATCCGCCGGCGTAACCCACGCCTGAACCAACACATCCGCGCGTACGCGTGAGTCGCGCAGCGGCGCGCTGCGCCCACGCGCAGTGACCTCCGCCGCACGCCGCAGCAGCGGCGGCCAGCGCCCGCACTGACTCATCTGCGGCGCGCACGCAAATGTAGCCAAAATCGCACGTCTCTTCATCGAGACATTTGCGAGGCCTATGACAGCGCGCTCTACTGCGCGCTCGACTCAGCGCACTGATCGCGGCGGCGACGCTCAAACGTCGCCGCCGCTTTCTTTGCCGAGAACAGCAGACCGGTCGCACGGCGCACAAGCAAAGAGCCTGCGGTCTCGGGAAGGCGAGACTGCGGGGTTGGCGGTGAACCTCTCGCACCAGAGAAGTCTTCCGTCATCCGGTTTTCGTGACACGGAGGTACCAGCCGTGTTGCGTTGATCAGGCAGTGCCTCCCTTGCGGCCACACTCAACGAAGGGGAGCCTCATGCCTCGACCAGTCTCTTCCGCATCCGAACAGCTGCGACGTCTCGCCGTACGCGCTCTCGCCGTCACAGTGATCTGCGCCGCGGCCGCGGCACAGGCCGCGAACGACGGACTGAACATCTGGGGCAAGCCGCCGTCCACCGCCATCGTCGGACAGACGTACTCGTTTACGCCGTCGCCGGCTGATCCCACCGGACGAAGGTTGTCGTTTTCGATCGTGAACAAGCCCGCATGGGCGGCGTTCAGCACCCAGACGGGTCGTCTGTGGGGCACGCCTGCGGCGGCCAATATCGGAACTCAGTCCGACATTCGCATCACGGTTAGCGACTCTGTCGATACGGCGAGGCTGCCGCTATTTTCGATCAAGGTGGTGCCCGCAACAGGCGGCGTCGACCAACCGGTGATCGCCGGCACGCCCCCGACCAGCGTCACCGCAGGCAGCACCTACAAGTTTCAACCCACCGCCAAGGACCCGGACGGTAAGCCACTATCGTTCTCGGTGCAGCACAAGCCCGCCTGGGCCACCTTCAGCATCGCCAGCGGACTGCTCGGTGGCACGCCCACCGGTGCGCAGGTCGGTACGTACGGCGACATCATCATCAGCGCGAGCAACGGGCAGTATTCGAGTGCGCTGCCCGCCTTCAGCGTTGCAGTCACGACCACCCCGCCCGCAACCGGAAATGTGACGGTCAACTGGGTGGCGCCCACCGAGAACACCAACGGCACCGCGCTCACGGACCTCGCCGGCGTTCGTATCTTCTATGGGACCTCACCGTCGAGTCTCAGCCACATGGTGCAGGTGGCGAGCGCCAGCGAGACGAGTTACACCATCAGCAATCTCGCGGCCGGCAGCTGGTACTTCGGCGGTGTGGCCTACACCACTTCCGGCGTGCAGAGCGCCATGTCGGCGGTGGTGAGCGCGCTCATCCCGTAGCGCACGGGGACTTGACGGCGCGCGCAGTGCGTGCCGATGCCGGTGTCCGCGTCGGCCGCTATGTCGCCGGCGTTGTCGCCAAAACCCGGCGTCGCCGGCTCGAGACATTTGCTCCGCGCGCCGTGAGCCGCTTTACTGCGTACCGGACGCTCGCACAGCGGCCGTCGGCGCCAGCGCTCGGTGGCTAGCGGCCGTTGCGGGCAAGGGCAAACCCGTCGTAAGGCGGGGACGCAAAGCCTCCGGTCTCGGCACTGCGAGACAGCGGGGTTGCCGGCCAGCCCTGGGGTCAATGGGGGCGGTCGTCAAGCGATCGATGCGGCGCGTGCTCTGATCCGCGCCGGACCGACCGGGCTGTGCCTCCCCACCGCGACCTGACTCGGGGACGGCACATGACACAACTGCATTTCCGCAAGCTCGACGCGCCGCGGCGGATCCTCTTTTTTCTGCTCGCGGCCATCGCGTGGTGCACCAACGGTATCGCCGGCGACTGGGGCGGCTGGGACGGCTGGCGTTGGCGCGATCAGGTGACGATCGCCGGCTCACCCGCCACCAGCGTTACCGCCGGACAGGCCTACTCGTTCACGCCCAGTGCAGCCGACTCGCAGGGTCGCACGCTGGTCTTCACCGTCACCAACATGCCATCGTGGGCGGCTTTCAACACGAGCAGCGGGCAACTGTCCGGTACGCCGTCCGCCGGCAGCGTCGGCACCTATCCGAACATCGTGATCGCAGTCAGTGATGGCCGGCGCAGCGCCGCGCTGCCGGCATTCACGGTGCAGGTACTCGCCGGCCAGGCCAGCGCGCCGCCACCACCGCCGCCACCCACGATCTCCGGTACGCCGCCGACCAGCGACGTCGCCGCCAGCCCCTACTCCTTCCAGCCGTCCGCGAGCGGCCCGAGCGGCATGACGCTGTCGTTCTCGGTGCAGAACAAGCCGTCGTGGGCCAACTTCAGCATTGCGACCGGTCAGATCTCGGGCACTCCGACCAGTACGCAGACCGGCACGTATCCCAACATCGTCCTGAGCGTGAGCGACGGCGCCGCCTCCAGTGCCCTGTCTCCCTTCAGCATTACGGTAACGGCTGCAACTCCGACCACCGGCAATGCGACGGTCACCTGGGTGCCGCCCACACAGAACACCGACGGCAGCGCGCTCACCACTCTCGCCGGCATCCGCATCTACTACGGCGCATCGTCGTCCAATCTCAACCAGTCGGTTCAGGTGGGCGGCGCCACGCAGACGAATTACACCATCAACGGTCTCGCCTCGGGTACCTGGTACTTTGGCGGCGTCGCCTACACCACCACGGGCGCACAGAGCGCCATGTCAGGCCTGGTGAGTGCGACCATCCCTTAGCGGGCGCCACGGACGGCGCCCGACCCGCTGCGGGCCCCCTCGCGCGCAAGGGCCCGCTCAGATGGCGCGAGCCTCGTCCTCGCGGATGGTGACGCTGCTCGCCCACAGGTGCCACGCCGCCCACAGGCCTGTGGGCGCGAGCAGCAACAGCGCCCAGCGCAATGACTCCTGGCCGGCACCGAGCGAGGCGGCAAACCAGTCGCTCAGCCAGCCGATGATCAGCGGCGCGAGCACCAGATTGGCGAAATTGGCGAGAAACAGCAGCACCGCGCACGCCGTGGCGCGCATCTCGGCCGGAATCACGTTCTGCAGCAGCCCGAGTATCGGCCCGATGTAGAAATACACCGCCGGCACGAAGATCCACAGCAGCGCGCTGGCAGCGCTCTCCGAAACGACCCAGTACACGAGGATCGACGGGATAGTGGTGAGTGCCGTGACCCAGGCGAGCAGGCGCGCGACGTAGCGCGGGTCGGCGGCCGCGCGGCGCGCCATCAGCGCCCCTGCGAGCAGCATGCTGAGTGTTCCGGCAATAAGGTGCATGGGCCCGAGGAGTTGGCCGGCCTGTCCCACCGTCAGGTGATGGGAGCGCTGCAGGAATGTCGGCGTCCACCACATCAGGCCCCAGCTCCAAAAGGTCGCCACCGAGCCGCCCAGCAGCAGATGAATCGCCGACCGCTGCGTGGCGATGAAGCTCAGCGTCGCCAGCAGCGTGCTGCGCTCGGCAGGCAGGACGCGCGCATCGAGCTGACCGCGGCGCGGCTCGCGCACCGTCAGCCACACGATCAGCGCTACCAGCACGCCGGGAATGCCGAGCACCAGGAAGGCGGCACGCCAGCCGCCGCGCTCGGCCGCGGTGCCGGCAACGGCGGACCCGAGCCACGCACCCAGACAGGTGCCGAGCCCATAGAGCGACAGCGCCAGCGGGCGCCGCTGCGGTGGGAAGTTATCGGCCAGAATAGAGGTAGAGGGCGGTGTTCCACCCGCCTCGCCGATGCCGACGCCGAAGCGCGCGAACAGCAGCTGCCAGTAGTTATGAGCCAGCCCGCACAGCGCCGTCATGCCCGACCACATTGCCAGCGCCAGCGCGAGTATGTTGCGGCGGTTGGCGCGGTCAGCCAAGGTCGCGAGGGGAATTCCCACGGTCACGTAGAAGACCGCGAGCGCTCCCCCCGTGAGCCACGCGATACCGCCGTCGGAGAGGTGCAGCTCCTGGCGGATCGGCTCGATCAGCGTGGAGATCGAAAAGCGATCGGCGATGTTGAGCGCATAGACGACCGTGAGTACCGCGAGCACGTACCAGCGGTCACGCGGTGCGCTCACTGCGCCCAGGTCCAGTCGTGCGCGCTCGCCCGACAGCCTCCGCCGCCCGCACCGGTCCACGCCCGTCCGCGCACCGCGCGGCCGCTCGCCGCGCCGGTGGCCTCACCGTGACGCAGCGCCCGCACGCCGTTGACCCATACGTCGTCGAGCCCGGTCGCGAGTTGATGCGGATGCTCGTAGGTCGCGTGATCCTGGATGGTGGCGGGATCGAACATTACGATGTCGGCAAAGAAACCCGCCTGCAGCCGGCCACGGTCGGCGAGCGACAGCGTCGCCGCCGGCAGCGCCGCGAGCTTGCGGACGGCCTCCTGCGGGGTAATCACTTTCTCCTCGCGCACGTACTGCGCCAGCACGCGGGCGAAGTTGCCGTAAGCGCGCGGGTGGGGGTTGGACTTGAGGAACACACCCTCGGGAGCCGCAGCCGCTTCGTCGGAGTCGAAGCTCACCCAGGGCAGCGCCACTTCACGACGCACGTTATCCTCGGACATCAGGAAGTACGCCACGCCGACCCGCGAGCCGTCCTCGACCACCAGATCGATCGCGGCATCCTCCGGAGACACTCCGCGCATCTGTGCGACCTCGGCCAGCGTCTTGCCGGTGAGCGGCTTGAGCACCGGGTTTTTGAAAGCCAGTAGCAGCGTGCCGGAGGCGCCCGCGGCACCCAACAGGTTCTCCCACGCCGGTACCGGATCGCGCATCTCCGCTAGCACGCGCGCGCGCACCGACGGGTCTTTGAGGCGCGCGATCCACGCCTCGAGACCTCCGTCCTGCACCCACGGCGGCATCGCGGCGTCGAGGCCGGTGGCGCCAGCGGTGTACACATACATATCCGCCGTGATGCGCACGCCTGCGGCACGCGCCGCCGTGACGGCGTGGATCAGCTCGTCGATCTTGCTCCAGTTGCGCTTGCCCGCCATTTTCAGATGGTAGATCTCGGCGGGACCGCCGGAAGCGCGCGCGATGTCGATCGTCTCCTGCAACGCTTCCATCAGCCGGTCACCTTCACTGCGCATGTGCACGCTGTAGATCCCGCCGCAGCGCGCGGACTCCGACGCCAGCGCGATCAGCTCCGGGGTTTTCGCGTAGCCGTTGGGACTATAGATGAGGGCAGTGGTCACCCCCACCGCACCCTCTTCCATGGCCTGGCGGACCAGAGCGCGCATCTCCTGCAACTGCGCGGGCGTCGGCTGCGCATCGCGCTCGCCCAGCACGTTGACGCGCACCGTGCCGGCGCCGACGAACGAGGCCACGTTGGGTGCCATGCCGCGTTGCTCGAGCTTGTGCAGGTACTCTCCCAGCGTGGTCCAGTCCACCGGGAAGTGGATGTCGCCCTGGCGTTGCACCATGAGCTCCTTCATTCGCGGTGTAAGTGGTCCCATCGAGTCCTCGCCCAGCACCTCGAGCGTGACTCCCTGACGCAGATCGCTGAGCGCACGACCATCGATCAGCAGCGATTCCTCAGGGTGGGCCAGCATGTTGACGAACCCGGGGGCGACCGCTTTGCCGTGCGCGTCTACCCGCTCGCGCGCCGCGAGTGGCGCGTGCGGCCCGACATAGACAATGCGATCGCCGCGGATGGCGACGTCACCGACGAACGGCGTGCCACCGCTGCCGTCGTAGAGCGTGCCCCCGCTGATGAGGACGTCGTAGCGTGAGCCCGCCGCCGCCTCAGGCGTCGCCGCCTCGACAGTAACCGTCGACAGCGCCGCGCCGGAAATGAGCGCACACAGCAAGGTGCTTCGGATCAGCATGAGTTGTTCCCCTGTTCGGCCGTATCCGCGCCCCGCGCGTCCGCGAGTCCGCGAGTCCGCGGTGGCTCACAGCAGGCGTCACGCCGCTGCCATGAGACAATGGCCACTTATATGTGATCAGTCTTCGTTTTTTCTGCGTCCGCATTCTTGCACATCGTGAGCGCCGTGCCTCCCCCATCCCGGCGGGACCTGATCCTCAAGCCAAGCGGAACAGCGGGCTACGAGGATCTCGCCAGATCAGTAGTTACGTATGAAGTCTTTGGCGTCGAAGTGCGCGCCGCGAGCCTGAAGGACATCCTGCGCTCCAAGCTCGCCTCCCCAGGACCAGCAGGACGCGCTGGTTCTCACTGAGATGCTGAAGCGCTCAGGCGCGACGGATCTGCAACGTCGCCGACGCGCCGGGCTGCGACATCGACGAGGACTTCCTGCAACCACCTCTTGTCGAGGCGCCGTTGCCGATCAAGATGGCGCAGCAGGTGACGGCCACCGGTCGACAGCACGGGCGCGAGTCGTTTGCGCACGTCGATGAGCTCCCGGATGAGCCCGCTCTGCCGGTCGATCCGCTCGCGCAGCAGCCGGGCGACCGTTTCAAGATCACCGAGGTGCAGAAACAACATCGCGCTGTACAGCGCATCGGCAACGGATCCCTTGCCTGCGAACCGCTGATGCAGCAGTTCCTGAAATCTGCGCCTGCCCTTGGCGGTGATTCCGTAAACGGTACGCACGCCTCCACGCGCGACGCGTTCGCGGGCGACCTTCGCTATCAAGCCTTTAGCGGCGAGCTGTCGCACCGCGTAATAGAGCGTGCCCACGTCGACGTCGGTGTAGCACTCCACCATCGCATTCTTCAGCCGCCGCTTGATCTCGTAGGGATGAAAGTTGCCGCGGTGCAGCACGCCGAGGATCAGTAGCTCCGCCTTCATAGTTTAATTATACTATTACAAACAAACCTACGGGGAACCCCCATGAAACGATCGATCCTCGCATTTGTAGCGGCGTTGGTGACGTGGCTGCTGGTTGCGACGGTGCTGAACCGCGGCCTGCGGCTCGGCCTGGAAGGCTACGCGGCTGCCGAACCCCGGATGAGCTTCACGTCGGCGATGATGGTGGCGCGGCTTGTGATCGCCGCAATTGCATCACTGGCCGCCGGAGCGGTTGCGGGTCGGATCGCGCCGACTGGCTCGCGCACCCCGTGGGTGTTCGCCGCGGTATTGCTCGCGCTGTTCATCCCGGAACACGTCCAGCTGTGGCAGCGCTTCCCGGTGTGGTATCACCTGACGTTTCTGGTGACGCTCGTGCCGCTGGTGGTTGTTGGTTCACTGCTGTGGCAGGTGCGCCCCGCAACCGGCGGCCTGAACAGCGCCTAGGCTCGCGCGCCTACAATCGAGCCCGTGATTCGCTCGTTTCGCCAGTCTGGGATTGAGCAGTTCTTCCGTATACCGCTCCGCTGGGCCTGACGTAGAGTACCCGTATGTCAGAGGACAGTGCTTGGCTTACCGTGAGTTCGGGCGCACTCACCGCGCAGGTCAATCCTCTGGGAGCCGAACTGTCGATTCTGCAGGACCCGTCGGGCCGTGAGCTGTTGTGGGACGGCAATCCGGCTTTCTGGAACGGTCGAGCGCCGTTGCTGTTTCCAATCGTGGGCACTCTGGCCGGCGGGGTTTACCGGGTTGCGGACAAGACCTATGCGCTGTCGCGCCACGGCTTCGCGCGCGCCAAACCTTTCGAGGTGCTGAGCATCTCGCCGGCCGCGGCCGTGTTGCGCCTGAAGGCCGATGATCAAACCCTGACGGTATATCCGTTTTACTTTCAGCTGCAGGTGCGCTTCGAGATCGCCGCCTCGACGCTCATGGTGACGACCTCGGTGAGAAACGACGGCGATGCGCCGATGCCCGCGAGCTTCGGCTATCACCCGGCGTTTCGCTGGCCGCTACCTTTTGGCGCCGCGCGCGCGCAGCATGCTGTCGAGTTCGACCTCGAAGAGCCGGGGCCAATTCGCCGCCTCGATGCCGCTGGACTGGTGACGCCTGTCCGATATCCCACGCCAATTCACGCACGGCGTCTGCTGCTCGACGATGAGCTCTTCAGAGATGACGTGGTGATCCTCGACGCTGTTCGCAGCCAGGGCGTGAGCTATGGCGCAGACACGGGTCCTCGGCTCGCTCTGCAGTTTCCGGATACGCCCTACCTGGGCCTCTGGAGCAAACCCGGCGCCCGGTTCATCTGTATCGAGCCCTGGCACGGGATGGCCGATCCGGTGGGCTTTACGGGAGATTTCACCGAAAAGCCCGGGGTATTCATCGTACCGGCGGGCGCACAGCGCGAGCTGAGGATGCAGGTGACACTGACCAGCGGTTAACGGAGCGCGTGAATACGCTTGCCGGGAACAAAGCGTGAACCGGTAAGGTACCTGACACCACGTCCCGAAAAGTCGAAAGAAGAGACGGAGGCCACTGCCTTGACTACATGACCAACGTAAGCGACTGAGGGAGCCCCGAGCCCACGACGGTCGCCGCCAGCAAGTGGACCCGAAGGTCGGCTATCGGGCCGAGTGCGGTTGCCCGAGATCGGCATCAACGCGCCGCTTTGACGTTTCCAACATGCTCGCAGCACGTGAGATGGGCACGGCGAAGTTCGAGCCGGAAAAGCTCGACAGGACGGCGAAGTTCACTCCGATCACTTTTCCGCTGGCATCGAATACCGGGCCACCCGACCCACCATGAGTTGTTTGTGCGTCGTAGACCAGTCGATCGGGCCCAACGACGCCAAGGTGCCCCTGCGTCACCAGCGGTCGGATCAGCTTTCTGCGTGCAAGCTCCTGCACAAGACCTTCCGTGTTGTTCCCCGCTGCTCGGGCGATCTCTTTGAGAGTACGCTCGTCGATACGTGCAAGAATCCCTTCCACTCCCGTGGGGTATCCAATCAAGACGACCGGGCTGCCCGAAATTGCGGCTTGCTGATCGATCGTGACCGGCCGCGGATGGCTCTGAGGCAGATCGACTGACGCCAGCCCAAGGTCAAAATCCTCACTCAAGCCCCGTACGTGCAGAGGCATTGGCGTTTCGTACCCCGGAAAATAAGCCCACATCGACTCGATGGTCGGCTCGAGAGTGTCGCTAGGTACAGGGACCGCTTGAGCGTTGTGCCACCACGGTTGGAGTACGTGGTGATTGGTGAGGATGTGACCAGCGGTATCGATCAGGAAGCCACTTCCAAATACGTGTAGGTAAACGGGCCGGCTGCCCCCTTCAGTGGTGACAATGACATTTCCCTTGTCATCGGCGAGCGGATTGCCGTTCGCGTCAATACCGGCAAACATTAGTCGAGCACCGCTCTTCCTGTCACGAAACCCTACGATCGCGTAGATCAGACAAACGCTGTTTGAATAATCTCGGACGATCTCCTGTGCGATGCGCGACTCGTTCTCGAGTTTTCCGATCCGGGAGTCGGTCTGCTTCAAACGGCTGTCGAGATCAGCCACGGACGCGCCGGTCGAGGTAGAGATCTGCTTGCGCAGGTCTGCACTCTCTGTCCGCAACTCTTCCAATTGCTTGCTCACCGAAGCACTCAATTCCTGATTCTGTGCTTCGCGGCTCTTTTGTGCGCGCTCCAGAAGCTGATCTTGCGTGAGTATCTGTGAGCGCAGACTCTCCAGCTGCAAAACCAGGCTCGCGTTCGATTTGCGACTGACCTGCGCGTTTCGGATAGCAATACCTACGCCGATCACCGCTAGAGCAGCCACCACCCCAAGTGCAATCCAGCGTTTCTTCCCAGTCTCTTTTTGCGTGACAATCGCGGCCAGCGCCGCTTCAGCTTCGAGTTCTTTCCTCTTGGCGTCGACCACCTCCAAGCGCAAGCGATCATCCGGTGCCTTCTCACGTAGCTGCGCCCGGATTCGGGCGAAGAGCTCAACCCGCTCATAAGGAATACTCAGGACATCATCCGCACCCAGATCGAGAGCACGGCTGCGCTCCAGAGGCCCCCCGTCAGCGAGAAGGATTATCTTCACTGGCGCCGTGGCCTCATTGCCCTTGAGCTGCGTCAGAAGATCACAGCAGTCGAGCGTGCGCACATCCGTCTGCAGCAGGATCAGATCGGGCTGCTGCTGAAGAACTGTGCGCACATCCGCGCTTTCCGGCGTCGCAACGTGGTACCCAGCGCGAGAAAGTTCCAACACGAGGCTCGCGCTCAAATCCTGAGCGACACGAAACAAGATGACCTTTGGCATGCTCCATTCTCGCTCCAAGCGACCTTGCGCTCAACATGCCGCTCGTGGCCGGATGCGCTCAAACCATTACGGTCGGAACCGACCCGAGCGTATATTCGCAGAAAAGTGCAAGACGCAACGGATGGCAGATATCCCGGGGCGTCGCCCCGGGCGCGCAACCGCTACCGACGTCGACCGTTACTGCCGCTCCAAGCCGGGGATGTTGCACCAGAGTTGCTGGGGCGGCTCGAGCGCCGCGGGCCGGGAGACGTCTAACGCAACGAGCGGGTTGGCAGATCCGTCGGCGCGGCGGTACCCGGGTGTTGTCGCAGTTTCCGCACGAAGCATGAGCGCGCTTCACAGCGAGGCGTTCGCTCCGGACGCATCTTTCGGCGTGAGGTCGCCCTCGACCGACGGATAAGGAGACCGATAAAGAGGCCGAAGCTCGAAGCTAATGTGCCGGCGCCCGAATGCGGCTTCGGACCTGCGCCTTGAGAGTCCGGTGTTATCGGGGTAAGACTCCGGCTCTCTTGAAGGAGACATCGGTTCGGCAACACGGCATGTCCGCGTGCCCGCCTTCCGAAGGATCTAATCTGCCCGCGCTCGCCCGCGCTGCTGCACGTACTGCACCGCTAGCGCCTGCAACTCCCGCAGCCCCGTCTTTCGACCTGGAAAGTGCTCCTCATCGCCGAGCGCGCTGGCGGTCTTCATTAGCTGAACCACGACGACAGCCATGTCGCGCGCCGCCTTCTCCGGCAACCCTGCAACGTGCGCCAGTAGGATCGCGGCGACATGCCCGCGAAACATAAGGCGAAACGTGGTGCGCCGCGTGGGCGCATCCATTCGCGCCTCGACCAACGGCAGCGCGGCGGCCCGCTCGCGCGAGTGAGCGCGCAACAGTCCGAACAGACCCTCAACGAGGGTACGGGTGTTGACTCGGCTGGCACGCACCTCGAGCGCCTTGAGGTCGGCCGCCAGCAACCCCACATAGTTTTGCACGAGCGTGTCGGCCAGTGCCTCTTTTTCCGGAAAGAACTGGTAGAGCGAGCCGATCGGTGCGTTGGCACGGGCGGCGATCTCGGTCATCGTGGCCGCCTCGTAGCCTTTTTCGGAAAACACTGTGGTCGCCGCCCGCAGCAGCTCCGCCACCCGCTGCTTGCCGCGCTGTTGCTTGGGCGCGCGTGCCGCGATGATCTCAGCCTCGCTTGACATTTATGAGTGTCCCCTCATAATTAGTTATATGAGAATACCCTCATATTCTACGAATCGCCAGTCCCACGGAGTCTCCCATGCAGCTTGATGCGAAAAGCACCGCGCTGGTCCTGATCGACCTGCAGAAAGGCGTGATGGCCATGTCAGTGGCGCCGCACCCCGCCACAGCCGTCTATGAGCGCTCCATGCGCCTGGCGGAGCGCTTCCGCGCGGCCCGCGCCGCGGTCGTACGCGTGCGGGTCTCGTTCTCCGGTGACCTCGCCGACGCCCTGCGGCTGCCGGTTGATCAGCCGACCAACTACGCTGCCCTGCCGGCCGGTTGGGACGAGTTCCCCGATCCGCCGCAGCCGTCAGACGTGGTCATCACCAAGCGCCAGTGGGGCGCCTTCTACGGTACCGAACTCGACTTGCAGCTGCGTCGCCGCGGGGTGCGATGCATCGTGCTGGGCGGCATCAGCACCAACATGGGCGTCGAATCTACCGCGCGAAGTGCTGCGGAACACGGCTACGAACTTGTGATTGCCGAGGATTTGTGCAGCGCCGCCAACGCCGACCTGCATATGTTCAGCTTCAAGCACATCCTTCCTCGCCTCGCCCGAATCACGGATTCGCAGGGGATTGCTCTGGCATGAGTGTCCGCAGCAGCCGTCCCCTGAGGGCTTGGCGCTCAGCCGCCTCATGGCCGTCGTCTGCACAATGGGTGGCCCTGCTGACGCTGTCGGCCATCGTCTCGCTCATATGGGGCGCCGCCGGGTTGCCAGCGGCTCTGCTGCTGGGGCCGATGATCGGCGGCATCGCCTTTGGAGTGAACGGTCTGCGCCTCGCCGTGCCGCCGTTGTCGTATCTGGGCGCCCAGGGGCTGCTCGGAGCGATGATCGCGAGCGTCATCACGCCAGCCATCGTCGCGAGTTTCATCCACGACGCGCCGTTGTTCTGCCTCGTGATCGCTGCCACGCTGCTAGGCGCCGCCGCAATCGGCTGGCTGATCAGCCGCTCCGGGCTGATCCCTGGCGCGACCGCGATTTACGGTACCTCACCCGGTGCCGCCACCACCATGGTGCTCCTCGGCGAGGCCGGGGGCGCGGATGCGCGCCTGGTGGCCTTCATGCAGTACTCGAGAGTCCTTCTGGTTGCCCTGGGTGCAGGGCTCGTCGCGCATTTTTGGTCGGGTGCCGCTGGCGCGCACGCCCCACAGGCGCCGTGGCTGGCGCCGGTGCACTGGGGCAATCTTGCCGCCGTGCTGTTGCTCGCCGCTCTCGGCCAGCAGGTCGCGCGTTTGCTGCGCCTGCCGGCTTGGGCCGTACTCGGGCCGATGCT
>DASYNX010000098.1:0-6647 GCA_036008385.1 Steroidobacteraceae bacterium | reverse complement strand
GCGATCGAGAAACGCACCGGCAAGATCTTCATCGACTACAACATGAACGTGCGCGGCAAGACCCTCAATGTGGCGTATTCACCACGGGGAGTGCCCGGGGCGCCGGTTTCGATGCCGCTCACCTGGGAAGAGCTGGAAGCGACCGAGCCGCTGGATTTTACAATCAAAAACGTACCGGCCCGCTTGGAAAAGAACGGCGACCGGTGGCATGATGTACTTGAGACAAAACAGAGCCTTACGAAGGCTTTGGGTATTGATCGTTAACAGTAGTCTTCGCTGACTTCATGCAGGTGTACTCATGGCCGCAGCGCGCTCCATAGGTTCTCTCACGGTGTCCTTCGGGCTGGTCGCCATCCCGGTGAAGCTCTACACCGCCACGCAGTCGGCCAATGCCATCTCGTTCAACCTGCTGCACAAGACCGACGGCTCGCGCCTGAAGCAGCAGTACGTGTGTCAGAAAGAAGGCGTCGTGGTCGAGCGCGACGAGATGGTGAAGGGTTACGAGTTCGCCAAGGACCAGTACGTGCGCTTCACGCCGGAAGAGATCAAGGCGCTGGAGGAAGTCGGCTCGCACTCGGTGGAGATCTCCGAGTTCGTGCCGATCGAGTCGGTGGACCCGGTCTACTACGACAAGACGTACTACCTCGCTCCCGACAAGGGCGCGGCCAAGCCCTATGCGCTGCTCACCGAAGCGCTCAAACAGGCACGCCGTTGCGGCGTCGGCCGCTGGGCCGCGCGCGGCAAGGGCTATATCGTGATCCTGCGCCCGATCGGCGACGTACTCGCGATGCAGCAGCTGCACTACGCGACTGACGTGCGTCCGGCGAGCGAGGTGGAGATCCCGAAGCCGGAGGTGAAGCCGGCGGAGCTGAAGCTCGCACACCAGCTCATCGACCAGCAGACGGCCGAGAAGTTTGATCCGGACGCCTACAAGGACGAAGTACGCACGCGCATCGAAGCAGCCATCCAGAAGAAGGTCGAGGGGCAGGAGATCTCGGTTGCCGAGACCGCCCCCGAGGGCGAGGGCAAGGTGATCGATCTGATGGAGGCGCTGCGCGCGAGTCTGCAGAAGAGCGAGAGCGCCCGCGCACAGGTGAACCGCCTCGGACCGCGCAAGGAGCCCAAGCGCGCGGAGGAGCCGGTCAAGCTCACTCGCAAGGCGGGCAAGCGCAACGCTTAGAGCGCCTCACAGCGGAACCGCCAGGATGCGTTCCTACAGTGTGCGGGACGTGGAGCGCGTCCTGCGGCTCTCGCCCGACACCACGCGCAATCTGATCAAGGCGGGCTTCGTCAAGCCCTCCCGCGACGCGCGGCGCGCGTATCGCTTCTCCTTCCAGGACCTCATCGTGCTGCGCGCGGCGCGTGCCCTCATCGACGCCAACATCCCGGCGCGGCGCATCCACCGCTCGCTCGCCAGCCTGCGGCGCGAGCTGCCCGAGTCGATGCCGCTCTCGGGTCTGTCGATCAGCGCGGTGGGCGATCGCGTCGTGGTGCGCGAAGGCGAGACCCACCGGCAGGTGGACGACGGTCAGTACCTGCTCGCCCTCGACGTCAGCGAGCACGACGGCGTGCTGCGCGTGGTAGAGCACACCAAGCCGCCCGAAGCTGCCGCGGCGGCGCCACCGACACGCGACTGGTTCTCGCAGGCGCTCAGCCTCGAGAGCCGCGATCCGACGGCGGCACTCGCGGCCTGGCAGCACGCGGTGGAGGAGAGTCCGCACAACGTCGCGGCCTGGACCAACTGGGGACGCCTGTTGCACGAGCAGGGCGAGACGCAGCGGGCCGCGGAGGTGTACGGGCAGGCGCTGGCGCAGGCGGGGCCCGATCCGCTGCTGCTCTTCAACCAGGGGGTGCTGCTCGAGGATCTCGGCAATACCGCGGCCGCACTGGCGGCGTACCAGAGCGCACTCGATGAGGATCCCGATCTCGCCGACTGCCATTACAACCTCGCGCGGCTGTACGAGTCCCTCGGCAAGCCGCAGCACGCCATCCGCCACCTCGGACGGTACCGGCGCCTGGTGAGCAGCGACAGTCGCTGACGGCGGGTCCGCTCGCATGAGGACGTGGATCGGAACCTCCGGGTACAACTATCCCGAGTGGAAGGGCAGCTTCTACCCCGAGAAGATGCCGGCGGCGAAGATGCTGCCGTTCTACGCCCAGTCCTTCAACACGGTGGAGATCAACTACACCTTCTACCGCGTCCCGAACCAGAAGACCCTGGCCGGCTGGAGTCGCGACACCCCCGAGGGCTTCCGGCTCACGCTGAAAGCGCCCAAGCGCATCACGCACATCGCGAGGCTCAGGGACTGTGCCGAGTTGCTCGAGTACTTCCTGCGGACCGCCGCGACGCTCGGACCCAAGCTCGGGGCCATCCTCTTCCAGCTGCCGCCCTACTTCCGCAAGGACCTGGCGGTGCTCGATGCGTTCCTGGCGCTCATCACTCCGGGCTGCTGCGCGGCGTTCGAGTTCCGGCACGCCTCGTGGATGGATGCCGAGGTGTTTGCGCGGCTCAGGGCCCGCAATCTCGCGCTATGCATCGCCGACAGCGAGAAGTTTTCGACTCCGGTCGAGATCACCGCCAGCTACGGCTATTTCCGGCTGCGCGATGAAGGCTACACGCCCGAAGATCTCAAGCGCTGGGCGGGTGTCATCCACGCGAACACGACGGCGTGCAGCGACGTCTACGTGTATTTCAAGCATGAGGAAGCCGGCAAGGGGCCGCAGTTCGCGCGGCTGCTCGGGGACGCGCTCGCTGAGGCGCAGCGCTAGCGCCGGGCGCCTCTGTCGCAGCGGCCGCTCAGGCTGGTTCGCGCGCCTCGCCGTATCGACCCCGCCGCTCGCGGACGGCGCCGGAGGCGCGCACGCGCGCTCAAGACCCCGAAACCTGCGACGAGGCGTGCGCGCAAATGCAGCGCCGCTGTCTATAGTTCAAGGGCGTGCACTTGATTCGACTGACGACTTACCTTCAGAGGGGCTGCGCCGCTTTCGTTCCCGAAACCCCGTCCGCGGCGCGCAGCGGTCGCTGCGACCGCTCGCCCAAAGCCCCTCTTTCTTTTTATCCGCCGGGTCGGCCGGACGGCTGCGGCGGGCGCCGGCCCCCTGGAGCTGCTGTGATCGTGTCCGCAAAGCGCCTGGTCCATCGCCTGGTGGCGGCACTGGGGATTCTGCTGCCCCTGCCGCTCATCGTGTGCGCGCAGCAGATCCCGGCCGTCCCGCCGGGTGCGCCGGCACCTGCGGCGACGCCTGCGCCGCTGCGCGACGGCCAACGCGATTTCGATTTCGAGATCGGCAGCTGGCGGACGCATATCTCGCGTCTCCTTCATCCCCTGAGCGGCTCGAGCACCTGGGTCGAGTACCAGGGAACGTCCGTGGTGCGCAAGGTGTGGAACGGCCGCGCCAACCTGCTGGAGCTCGAGGTCGCGGGCCCGTCCGGGAACATCGAGGCCCTGTCGCTGCGGCTCTACAACCCCGAGTCGCACCAGTGGAGTCTCAACTTCTCCAACAGCAGTGTCGGCACCCTCAGTCAACCGACCGTCGGCGAGTTCAGGAACGGCCGCGGTGAATTCTTCGACCAGGAGACGATCGGCGGGCGTGCCGTTCTGGTGCGGTTTGTCATAACGGGCATCACCGCCGACTCCTGTCATTTCGAGCAGGCCTTCTCCGTCGACGGCGGGGCGACCTGGGAAGTGAACTGGATCGCGACCGATACTCGCAGCGACTCTGCCGCATCGCAGTAACTCAACTCGCCCGGACACTAGAACCTTCCGTCTGCAATTCCCCACCTACAGCTGTCAGCGTGTGGGCCAATCCTGCCGCTCGTAACACCAATAGGGGAACAAAACATGAAGGCGTTCAGCATGGAGACACGCAAGCTCGCTTGCGCGTTGCTGGCTTTGTCGGGTCTGGTCTGGGTGGCGCCGGGTTTCGCAGGCGATGAGCAGTCGATCCTGGGCTCGCTCAAAACCATCACCACCATCGGATCGACCGTGCCGGCGAACGGTGATCTCAATCCTTACGGAATGGCCCAGGTCAAGCAGACGGTCGGCAACCTGCGCGCCGGGCATATCCTGGTCAGTAACTTCAATGACTCCGGCAACTTCCAGGGTACAGGGACCACTATCGTTGACGTGGCGCCGGGAGGGACGGTGAGCCTGTTCGCCACCATCGACGCAACCGCGCTCGGCAACAGCTGCCCGGGCGGCGTGGGCCTCACGACTGCGCTTGTGGTGCTGAAGCAGGGCTGGGTCATCGTGGGCAGTCTGCCGACCGCCAACAAGGGATCGACTTTTACGGGATCCGGTTGCCTGATCGTGCTCGACAGCCTTGGTAACACCGTCGAGACGTTCTACGGCTCGCTGATCAACGGCCCGTGGGACATGACCGCTTTCGAGGGCGAGCACGAGGCGCGGCTGTTCGTCACCAACGTGCTCAACGGCACGGTAGCGGCGGGTGGCGCGGTCGTTCATGGCGGCACCGTCACGCGACTCAACCTCAAGGTGTCCGGCACGGCCCTGCCGGCGCTCGAATCGATCACGATAGTCGCCTCCGGATTCCCGGAGCGAACCGATCCGGCGGCGCTGGTCATCGGACCGACGGGTGTTGCGCTGCGCGTGGACGGGGATACTGACGGCTACTGCGATCATGACGAGGACGCACGGCTGTACGTTGCCGATACGCTCAACAACCGCATCACGGTGATCGAACGTCCGCTGTCACGCACGACTTCCGGGGGCACCGGCCGCACGCTCACTTCCGGTGGCAGTCTGAACGGACCCCTGGGGCTCATCGCCACACCGGGCGGCCACCTGCTCACCGTCAACAGCGGCGACGGCTTCATCACCGAGATCACGCCGAGCGGCGCGCAGATCGCAAAGACGCTGCTTGACAGCTCCGGCTCGCCTCCGGGAGCGGGCGCCCTGTTCGGCCTGGTCTACGATCCGGCGCCGGGACCGGCGCACGGCATCTATTACGTGGACGACGCCGTCAACACCGTCAATCTGCTGCATTGACCGGGCTCGGGTTCCGGCGGGACCAAATCAGGTCCCGCCGGAGTCTCGCCGTCAGCCGCTGCGCGCGCCGCATCGCGGGCCACCTGCGCTACGACGACCAGATCTCGGTGAATACGCGCGCGAAGTTCCCGCCGATGATCTTCTCGGTGGCCGCCGCCGAATGGCCCTTCTGCAACAGCCGATCCGTGATGATCTCGATCCGCCGCGGCACGTTGAGACCGACGACGTAGACCGGACGGTCCTCCTCCGGAGCCGACAGTCCCGCGGCGCGGCGCTCCTCGACCTCCTTGGCAAACTCGGCCATGCCCTTGGGGCTGGTGTCGAACGGATCGATGCCGACGTCGCTGCCGATGCCGACGTGATCCTCGCCCGCAACCTCGAGCGCGTGCTCGAGGTGGGCCAGGTAGTCATCGACAGTGGGCTGGCGGGGCGATGCGGTGAGGTACGGCAGGTCAAAGATCCCGACCACTCCGCCCTTGGCGGCGAGTGCGCGCAGCTGCTCGTCGGTCTTGTTGCGCGGGTGCGCATGCACCGCCGCGCAGCCCGCGTGGGTCATGACGACCGGCCGGGTGGAAACGCTCAGGGCGTCGGCGGTGGTCGCGGCGTTGGCGTGGCTGAGGTCGACGGCGATGCCGAGCCGGTTCATTTCACGTACGGCATCGCGCCCGAGTGCGGTGAGTCCGCCGGCGTTGGGCTCCATCACGCCTGCGGCGAACGGCGACTTGCGGTTGTATGACAACTGCATGACGCGCACCCCCAGCCCGCGGAACACCTCGAGCGAGCTCACCTGCCCGCCGTGCATGTCGGCGCTCTCGAAGGACAGGATGATGCCGAGCTTGCCTTCGCGCTTCGCGCGCGCCATGTCGCTCGCCACCCGCACCTGCATGAAATAGTCCGGGTGGACCTCGATGAGCTGCTGGATCTGAGCGATGTCGGCGACGGTGTGGGCAAAGTCGCTGTTGATCCCGCCGAGGGTCATCTTGATGACGTTGATCCCGCTGCCGCGTACCAGGTCGAGATCGGCTTGCGGCAGCGGCAGATGCTCCTCGAGCGGTGGCGCGGAGTTGCAGTCGAGGATCAGCGCCCGGCCGTAGAGCGCCTTCGCCTGCGCACTCACGCCGGCCGGCTCAGCGGCCGCCACACGTATCCACGACACCAGCACGCCCGTGGCAGCAGCGCCGCCCAGTGCCACGGAAAACTCCCGTCGATTCATGTTGGTCCCTTCGCCGCGGCCGTTGATTTCGGCCGCTGTTCTCAGTGATGCGCCCCGCGGGACTGCCGCACGGCAACGCCCATCACCTCGAAGTGCGCCCCGCGCACCAGCTTGTCGGCGCCAATGAATGCGCGTGCCGGATGGTGCCCGTGGAAGTAGGTGCCGTACACCGCGTTGAACGTCTCGTACAGGCCAAGGTCGGTGCAGAACACCGTGACCGAAACGAAGTCGTCCATCTTCAGCCCGGCGCGCTCGACGGTGTCCTTGACCGCATCCATTACCAGGCGCGCCTCGACCCCCGGATCGGCGGCGGCGTTGCCCGTTTGCGCGTCGATGCCGATGTGGCCGGCGACGTAGAGCGTGTCGCCCGTGAGAACCGCGTCGCTGAACGGCAGCTTGGTGGCTCCCGGCGGGCTGGCATGCGG
>DASYNX010000097.1:0-6192 GCA_036008385.1 Steroidobacteraceae bacterium | reverse complement strand
ACACGCACGTCGCGCGG
Source organism: Steroidobacteraceae bacterium (assembly GCA_036008385.1). GTDB lineage: Bacteria > Pseudomonadota > Gammaproteobacteria > Steroidobacterales > Steroidobacteraceae > 13-2-20CM-66-19. Next base: position 6,175 of record DASYNX010000097.1, on the reverse strand, counting down.
CGGGAACAGCGCCGCGGGCGGAGCGGGCAGGTCGTCGTCGCGGCTCATGCGGCGTCGCGGTCAGCGCGTGGCCGCGCCGAGCGCCTGATCGAGATCCTCGATGATGTCATCGATGTGTTCGATGCCGACGCTCAGGCGGATGGTCTCAGGTCCCACGCCCGCCGTGCGCTGCTCCTCGACCGACATCTGGCGGTGAGTGGTCGAGGCGGGATGACAGGCGAGGGATTTCGCATCGCCGAGGTTCACCAGGCGCTTGAAGAGCTTCAGCGCATCGTAAAAGCGCGTGCCGGCGTCGTAGCCGCCGCGGATCGCGAAGGTGAGCAGCGAGCAGGCGCGTCCGCCGAGGTATTTCTGCGCCAGCGGGTAATAGGGACTGTCCGGGAAACCGACGTAGCTGACCGAGGCGACGCGCGCGTCGGCGCGCAGGAACTCCGCCACGCGCCGGCCGTTCTCGACGTGGCGCTCGACGCGCAGCGCCACCGTCTCGATTCCCTGCAGCAGCAGGAACGCGTTGAAGGGCGACAGCACCGCGCCCAGGGTGCGCTGGAACACGCTGCGTGCGCGGCCGAGGAAGGCATTCTTGCCGTAGTGATCGGTGTAGACCAGCCCGTGATACGAGGGGTCCGGCTGCGTGAACATCGGGTAGCGCGTCGCGTGGCGGTCCCAGCGGAACTTGCCGCTGTCGACGATCGCCCCGCCGAGTGTCGTGCCGTGGCCGCCCAGGAACTTCGTCAGCGAGTGCACGATGATGTCGGCACCAAAGTCGAACGGCCGGATCAGGATCGGCGTCGGCACGGTGTTGTCGACGATCAGGGGGATGCCGGCGCGCTGCGTGATGGCCGCCAGCGCCTCGAGGTCACAGATGTTGCCGGCGGGATTGCCGACCGTCTCGCAGAACAGCGCGCGCGTGTTCTCATCGATCAGCCCCTCCAGCTCCGCCGGCTGGTCGGACTTGCCGAAGCGCACCTTCACGCCGAGCCGCGGCAGGATGTGGGCGAACAGGGTGTGCGTGGTGCCGTACAGCTGCGGCACGGAGACGATGTTCTGACCGGCCTGGGCGATGTTCAGCGCCGTGTAGTACATCGCCGCCTGCCCGGAGCTCACGGCCAGCGCGTCGATCCCACCCTCGAGATCGGCGACCCGCCGCTCGAGCACGGCCGTGGTCGGGTTGCCGATGCGGGTGTAGCGGAAGCCCTCGACCTCGAGGTCGAACAGCGCCGCCCCGTGCGCGGCACTGTCAAACGAATAGGCGACCGTCTGATAGATCGGCACGGCGACCGACTTGGTGGCCGGATCGGACTCGTAGCCGGAATGCAGCGCAATCGTTTCAGGTTTCATCGGCACATACCATCGGCTCGCGCGTGTTGCGGCCGGGGTTATTGTTGGTTACTTGTATCATAGAATTCCACGGGGCGTCCCCAGGTGCGGTCACGATGGCAGCGCGCGGCGGCGAAAACAAGCGATCACCTCTCAAGGCGTGGGTACGCGCGCTCGAGCGCACCGCTGCGATCGAACGCGACCGCACCCTCACGCTTCCGGCTCTGATCGGGCGCCTCGGCGAGCGCTTCGGGGATGCGCCGGCGCTGGTTTCTGCGGACGCTGCGCTCAGCTACCGCGGCCTCGCCGCAGCCTGCAACCGCTATGCACGCTGGGGGCTGTCCCGCGGGCTTGCCCCGGGCGAGGTCGTTTGCCTGCTGATGGCGAACTGTCCGGATTACATGGCGATCTGGCTCGGGCTCTCCGGCATCGGCGTGACCGTGGCGCTGATCAATACCAACTTGAGCGGCGAGCTGCTCGCCCATTCGCTGCGCCTGGTCGGCCCACGTTATGTCATCGCTGGTGCCACGCTCAGCGCGGCGGTCGCCGAGGTGCGCGCGCAGCTCGGTGCAGATGTCGAGTGTTGGGTCCACGGGGCGGGCGGCGCAGAGCTGCCGCGGCTCGATGTCGCGATCGCCGCGTTCCCCGGCGAGGCGCTCGCGCCGCACGAGGCGCGCGCTCCGCTGCTCGAGGATCGGGCGCTGTGCATCTACACCTCGGGCACCACGGGCCTGCCCAAGGCCGCCAACGTCAGTCACTCCCGCATCATGCAGTGGAGCCACTGGTTCGCGGGGCTCATCGACGTGCAGCCCCGCGATCGCATGTACAACTGCCTGCCGATGTATCACAGCGTCGGCGGCGTCGTCGCCACCGGCGCTACGCTGGTCGGCGGCGGCGCGGTGGTGCTGCGCGAGCGCTTCTCGGCGAGCGGCTTCTGGCAGGATGTCGTCACCGAGCGCTGCACGCTGTTTCAGTACATCGGCGAGCTGTGCCGTTATCTCCTCAACAGTCCGCCGCAGGCGGCCGAGACACGGCACACGCTGCGCCTCGCCTGCGGCAACGGCCTGCGCGGCGATGTGTGGAGCGAGTTCCAGGCGCGCTTCCGCATCCCGGAGATCCTCGAGTACTACGCAGCCACCGAGGGCAACTTCTCGCTCTACAACTGCGAAGGGCGTGTAGGCGCCATCGGGCGGATACCGCCGTTCCTCGCACATCGCGTGCCGGTGGCCGTGGTGCAGTTCGATCTCGGGGCGGCGGCTCCGGCGCGCGATGCGGGCGGCCGCTGCCGGCGCTGCCCCCCCGGGGAAGTGGGCGAGGCGATCGGGCAGATCCTCGACACGAGCGCTGCCACGCGCTTCGAGGGCTACACCGACCCCGCGGCTTCCGGCAAGAAGATCCTGCGCGACGTATTCGCGCCCGGCGATGCCTGGTATCGCACCGGCGATCTCATGCGTCAGGACGAGCAGGGGTTCTTCTATTTCGTCGATCGCGTGGGCGATACCTTCCGCTGGAAGGGTGAGAACGTCTCCACGACCGAGGTCGAGGCGGTGATTGGAGGCTGCGCGCAGGTGAGCGACGTCGCGGTCTACGGCGTTACCGTTCCCGGGACCGAGGGGCGTGCCGGCATGGCCGCGCTCGTCGTTGCGCCGGACTTCGATCCGGGCGAGCTGCGGCGCGCGCTCGCTGCCCGGCTGCCCGAATACGCGCGGCCGGTGTTCCTGCGCATCGTGCCGGCGATCGAGCTCACCGGGACATTCAAGCTCAGGAAGCAGGAGCTGGCGCTCGAGGGCTACGATCCGGCGCGGATCCGGGACGTGCTCTACCTCGATCAAGCCGCACCCGGCGCATACGTGCGGCTCGACGCGGCGCTGCACCGGCGGCTGGTGGCGGGGGAGCTGCGTCTCTAGCGCCGCACGGCGCGCCTCGGGACCTTCGGGCCAGCGCCGCGCGACGACAGGCCATCAGGCGGTATTACCGGCGTCCACCGTGAGCGTGGTGCCGGTGATGTTCTTCGCCTTCTCGCTCAGCAGGAAATCGACCGCGGCGGCGACGTCCTCGGGCTCGGGCAGCCGGTGGAGCGCGCTGCGCCGGATGATCTGCTCGCGCTGCTTCGGAGCGAGCTCGCGCGTCATCTCGGTAGCGACGAAACCCGGAGCGATGGCGTTCACGGTGATGCCGAGCTGGCCGACCTCGCGGGCGAGCGAGCGGGTGAAGCCGATGAGGGACGCCTTGGTTGCGGAGTAGGCGGACAGTCCGTGGTAGCCGGTCGCCGCGACCACGGACGAGATGTTGACGATGCGGCCGGCGTGCGCGCTCATCATCGAGCGCACCACGTACTTGCTGAGCAGGATGGGTACCAGCGTGTTGAGGCGCACCAGCGTCTCGATCTGCTCGTCGCGCATGATCGCGAGCACCCCTGCGGTGCCGATGCCGGCGTTGTTCACCAGCCCGTAGAGCGGCCCCACCTCCTTGCGCAGGCGGCTGACCAGCGCCGCTATCTTCGCCGTATCGAGCAGATCGAACGGATAGAACTCGACCGCGCCGCTGCCGCCCTTCTTGGTCGAAGCCATGAGCTCGCGCAACGGCTCGCTCTCGGAACGCGCAATCGCGAGCACCCGGTAGCCGCTCGCGGCCAGTACACCGGCGATGGAAAGACCGAGGCCGCGGCTCGCGCCGGTGACGATGACGTTACGCAAGCGGGCGCACCAGTTTTCCGGCGGCCGACATCTCGACCGAGGGCACGAAACGGATCATCGCCGGCACCTTGTGCGGGGCAAGCGCACGGCGGCAGCTTTCGGTGAGCTCGCGCGTCAACGCCTCCGCCGGCGGCCGTGCCCCGGTCCCGCCCGTTTCATCCGCCAGCACCACGTCCGCGGTCACCACCGATCCGGTAATGGCGTTGCGGCGCGCACGCACCAGCGAGATGGACACCCAGGGATGCGCGTTGATGACCGCCTCGACCTCCTCCGGGTGCACCTTGAGCCCGCCGACGTTGATCACGCCGCCGCGCCGGCCCATGAAGTAATACCGACCCGCGCGCTCCTCGACCCGGTCGCCGGTATCGACGAATCCGTCCGCTGCCCGCAGGACTTCGGCGCCCTCTCCGAGGTAGCGCTCGGCGGTGCCCGGTGAGCGGATCTGCAGCGTCTCTTGCGCGATGCGCAGCTCCACCGGCCCCGCCCCGCCTGCCATGGTGGCCGGAAAGCCCGCCTGCCCGTCGCGTACCTCGAAGGCCACACCGGCCTCGGTCGAGGCGAAGGCATGCGCCACGATCGCCTCCGGATAGGCGGCACGCAGGCCGTCGAGCACGGCCTGATCGGCGATCTCGCCCGACAGGCGCACGTAGCGCGGCGCGATCGTTCCGGACGCGCCGCTCATCAACGCGCGTCGCCAGTGCGACGGCGTACCGGAAATGTGCGTGACTCCGGCCGCTGCCGCGCGCGCGAGAAAGTCGATGACCGGCTCGGCCGGATCCGACAGCACCAGCGAGCCGCCGTGCACAGCGCGGAAGAAAATCTGCAGGCCGCCGTAGCGGCGGATGTCGTAGAACGTGCTCCACACGACCGTGCCCGGAGCCGGCCGCGTCTGGCCGGCGAGCGCGCTCGTCAGGCTCTTCAGGCTGTGCAGCACCAGCTTGGGCGCCCCGGTGGTTCCGGAGGTGAGCAGCACCCATTCGGTCGCGCCCGAGCGCCGGCGGGCCGATGCGAGCGGGCGCAGCTGTGGTTGCGCCACGACGCTGCCGCCGGCCAGGCCCGCGACCTCGAGCCCCTGGGCATCGCGGATACAGGCGTCGACGCCTGCCCCCTGCACCACCGCCGGCAGGTGTTCCGCTGCCAGGTCCGGCGCACACAGCACCATGCGCCGCGCGACGCCGTCGAGCTCGATCATGGCGAGCGCGCCGATGAGCTGATTCTTGATGAGCAGGATCACACTGCGCCCACGCAGCTCCTCGAGCCGGCCCTCGAGGCTCGAGGCGTGCGCGAGATCAGCGAGACTGACTAGGCTATGAAAGCCGTGCAGGCGCCCGGCGGGCACGCCCGCTGCGTTGATGGATTCCCACAGCGAGCGCTCGTCACTTGGCAACGTTTTCGTACAACCTTACGAAATCGCCGAACGTCACCGGAAATTCCACCGCATCGGTCGCGTTGAACGGATCGATGCCGAGAGAGTCTTCCAGACGCGCCACGATGATCGCGAAACTCAACGAATCCAGGCCCGACTGCACGAGCTTCAGGTCGTCGGACAGCGGTGCCAGGGTGCGGTCCTGCTCCTGGGCAACCTTTTGGAACTGTGACGCAATCGTGGACCTTACCGTCATCTGCTTCACTCCGTGCCGGGCGTTGACTCAATCTCTATGTATATTATCCGAGACACGCCCCGGCAGAGTCGAACTGGCGCACGCGCCGGAGGCGTCGGCGGCCGGCCCGGGCATTCGCCGCCCTGGCCGGGGCCGGCACGCGACGGCCGTACCTAAGACTCTGATAAGGCAGGTCTTGCTTGTATAATGCCGCCCCAAATTCCCAAGGCTTCCCGACACCCGATGTCTGACAAAGTTGCGCCCCTGCGCCAGCCGGTCTCCCCAGCAGACGCCCCCCTCACCGCCGAGGTCGCCGGTCTCATCGTCGAGGCGCTGAACCTCGAGGTGACCGCCGCCGACATCGATCCGGACAAGCCCCTCTACGGTGAGGGACTGGGTCTCGACTCGATCGACATCCTCGAGATCGCCCTGGTGGTTTCCAAGCAGTACGGAGTGCAGCTGCGCGCCGACAGCGAGGAGAACGTGCGCATCTTCGGCTCGCTGCGGCAGCTGGTCGATTACATCAGCGCGCACAGGACGAAGTAGGCGCCTGGCCACACT
>DASYNX010000096.1:0-20650 GCA_036008385.1 Steroidobacteraceae bacterium | reverse complement strand
GTGGGATCGGAGTCGATCAGTCCCACCGCGCCCTGGGCGTCGTTGAAATCGGCGTAGGCTTCCTCGATCTGCCCGAGCGTGCGCAGCGGCTCGGCGCAGGCCATGGGCGCCACCGCGCCGCTCGCAAGCAGCGCGGCGAGCAGCCCGCACCCCTGCAACCGCCGGCAATTACTTCTCATTCAGTGCTCCTGGTATCGACATCACCACCCGGGGCATCGATAATCTTAAGGCGTTAATCGACTCATTGGTCTTCAGAGGATTTCCGTCATGGTGCGACAGCACGCTTGGCTTTCGGTCGGATCACTCCTTGCGGTTCTTGTCAGCACCTCGGTGTGCGCGCAGGCGCCCGCTGCTGCGAATTCAACGCTGTCGTCGAGCCTCGGCCTGTTCGTGTTCCCCGCCAAGAATCAGAGCAGCGAGAAGCAGGCCGGGGATGAATGGGCATGCTTCGGCTGGGCCAAGTCCCAGACCGGCACTGACCCGTTGAACATCAAGCCGCAGGCCGCCGCCGCGTCAGCCCCGGCGTCCGCGCCGAGCTCCTCGAGCTCCACCGCCGGGACGGTCGCCAAGGGCACGATCGGCGGCGCGGTGGCGGGCACGGCCATCGGTGCCATCGCTGGCAACACCGGCAAGGGTGCAGCGATCGGCGCGACCGTGGGATTGCTGGGCGGTGCGGGTGTGGCGAAGAAAAATTCGGATCAGGCCAAGGCGCAGCAGCAGCTGGCGCAACAGCAGGCGAGCGACGCCGCCCAGCAGCAGGCAGAGGCCTCGGTGGCGCAGCAGAAGGCCACCTACAACAAGGCGTTCTCCGCCTGCATGGAAGGCAAGGGCTACACCGTCAAGTAATCGGGCGTGACGCTGCACGCCGCGACCCGTAGGGCGCGCGGGCGGCGCCTACTTCCGGGAAGGGATGAAGTCCCCGAGGACGGCCTGGCGCATCAGGTCGGGCGGCAACAGTCCCTCGTTCAGGATGAAGTCGTGAAACTTCCTCGCGTCGAACCCTGAGCCGAGCGCGGCCTCGACTTCCTTGCGCAGCGCGAGCAGGCGCGTGTAGCCATAGAAGTAGCTGTTGGCCTGCCCCGGTGCGCGGTAGGTATAGCGCTCCACCTCTTCCTCGGCGAAGGCGTGACTCAGGACCACGTCCTTCTCCAGCACCTCGAAGGCACGCTCGGGAGTGATCGCCCCGCTCTGCAGCTCGGGATCGAGGAAAGCGCGCGCGGCACGCAGCAGTCGCAGCTGCAGCGTCAGCAGCTGCCCGTCCGCGGGCTCGTAGGGCTGCATGATGTATTCGGAATACAGTCCCCATCCCTCGACGTTGGTGGAATTGAAGGCGTAGAGCACGCGAGCAAGACTCACGCCCTGCTCGACCATGGAGTCGAACTGCAGCTCGTGGCCGGGCCGTGCCTCGTGCGCGGTCAGCGTCCAGGCGACCGAGTCGAAGGTGAAGTCATCGTACCGATCCGCGGCGGCGCCGCTGGCCGAGGGGATGTTGAGCGGTAGAACGAACTCGCCGCGCTGACCGGTGTTGTGCAGGAACGGCGGTGGCGACATATGCGGCGCGGGCTGCTGCGCGGTCTCGGCGGCGGTGGCGAGTCGAATGATCGCCGGGCGGCTGGGCAACTTCACCAGGTTGTTGGCCGCGATGATGTGCTCGATCTGCTTGAGGCGGCCCTCGAAGAAGGGCAGGATCGCCTCGCCCGTGATCTGCTTCTTCTTCAGCTCCGCGATCACCGCGCGGTAATCGCTCGACGGATAGCCATTCACCCGGGCCACCTGGGCTGCGAGCGGCGCCATCTCCGCCTGGTACTGCGTGAAGGCCGCGTGTGCCATGGCGGCGATCTTCGCGGGAGTCAGGTCGATGCCGTATTCCTCGAAGGCGAGCGCGTACTTCTCGGGCGGCAGGCGAAAGTCGGTGCGCGCCTTGGGCAGAATGCTCTGCCGCACCCACGCATCGTAGTCGGCCAGCTGATCCTTGAGGCTCGCGTAGGCCGCCTCCCAGCCGCGCAGTCCGTACTTTCTGAAGAGCGCGGCGATACCGTCGACGTAATTCGGGTTGCGGCCGAGCTCGGTCTCGAGCTGACCCTTCGAGGGGTAGATGACGCCCGGCTTGGCCATCTGCTCGAGGTCGCGCTGCTTCAGCACCTCGGTAAGCGGCCGGAATCCGGGCTCGATGCCCGCGTACTTGCGCAGCCGCACGACCGCCGCCGGGCGCCGCTCGGCGGCGACCTGGTCATCTAGCAGGCCCCGCACGCCCTGAAAGACGCGCTCGCTGGCGTTGAGGAACGGCACCTCGTGCGCGAGTCCGTAGTCCTCCTGGCGAAACTGCAGGTCGAATGCCTTGTGGAGAATTTCGAGGTCCTGTTGCACTCGCTGGTCGCTTTCCTGGCCGCGCGCGGCCTCGAGCTTCGCCAGCACCGCCTCGAGCTCGTGGCGCCGGGCCATCTCATCGGCGAGTGTCGGGCGCGAGATGCGCTCATCGAACTGCGCCAGACCCTGATCCGAGCCTTTTTCGGGTGCGTGCTCGAACTCGACGGTGAGCAGGCGGTTGGTGTAGGCATTGCTGCGCTCGATCCAGGCCCTGCCGGCCTCAGCGCCGGCCTCAGCGGCGCCGGCGGCGCTCCACGCGGTGAAGGACAAGACGCTCTGCACAATCGCGCCGGTCAACCGGTGCATACGCATTCCTTGGGGGGATCGTTGGATTGCGGCGGCATTATAGGCAGCGCCGCGCGGCCGACCTAAAGGGCGACTCTGACGTCGAGCGCGTGAGCGAGGCCGCGTCTCACTTGAGGCCATCGAGGGCCAGGTTCAGCTCCAGCACATTGACCCGCGGCTCGCCGAACAACCCGAGGAAGCGGCCGTGCGCGTGGGCCGCGAGGAGTGCGCGCACCTGCTCGACCCTCAGGCCCCGTACGCGGGCAACGCGCGCCACCTGGTAGCGAGCCGCTGCGAGGCTGATCTCCGGGTCGAGGCCGCTCGCCGAGGCGGTGACCAGATCGACCGGCACCGGCGCCGCGTTGCCCGGGTCGGCCGCGAGCAGCGCCGCGATGCGCGGCCGGATCGACTCCGCCAGGGCGGGATTGAGGGGACCGAGGTTGGAGCCGCCGGATGCGAGCCCGTTGTAGGGCTGCGGCGTGGTCGCGGACGGACGGCTCCAGAAGTACTTCGGATCCGTGAAGCTCTGACCGATCAGGCGCGAGCCGATCGTCACTCCGTCCCTGACGATCAGACTGCCGGCGGCCTGCGCCGGAAACACCACCTGGGCGAGACCTGTGACCAGCAGCGGATAGACGATACCGGTCAGCAGCGTGAGCAGCACGAACAGAACGACGGCCGGACGAATCAGTGCACGCATGCCGCAGCTCTCCTCATACCAGATGCGTCAGCACCAACCCGAGGTCGATCAGCTTGATGCCCGCGAACGGAATCACGATGCCCCCGAGCCCATAGATGAGGAGATTACGGCGCAGCAGGACCGCGGCTCCGAGGGGGCGATACCTCACGCCTTTCAGTGCCAGTGGAATCAGGCACACGATGATCAGGGCATTGAAGATCACGGCCGACAGGATCGCGGAGAACGGGCTCGCGAGCCGCATGACGTTGAGCGCATCGAGCTGCGGATAGGTCGTCGCAAAGGCGGCCGGAATGATCGCGAAGTACTTCGCCACATCGTTGGCGATGCTGAAGGTGGTCAGCGAGCCGCGGGTCATCAGCATTTGCTTGCCGGTCTCGACGACCTCGATGAGCTTGGTTGGATTGGAGTCGAGATCCACCATATTGCCGGCCTCTTTCGCCGCCTGAGTGCCGGTATTCATCGCCACGGCAACATCGGCCTGCGCCAGCGCGGGCGCATCGTTGGTGCCATCGCCGGTCATGGCGACCAGGCGTCCCGCCGCCTGGTGCGCGCGGATCAGGCGCAGCTTCGCCTCCGGCGTGGCTTCCGCTAGGAAGTCATCGACGCCGGATTCGGCGGCAATCGCGGCGGCGGTCAGCGGATTGTCGCCCGTGATCATCACGGTCTTGATGCCCATGCGCCGCAGCTCGCCGAAGCGCTCGCGGATGCCGCCCTTGACGATGTCCTTGAGCTCGATGATGCCGAGTACGCGCGCTCCGTCGCTCACCAGCAGCGGGGTGCTGCCGCGGCGGGCGACGTCCTGCACGCTGGCCAGGATGCGCGTCGGAAACACCTGGCCGAGCGACTCGACCTGCTTCTGGATGGCGTCGGCGGCGCCCTTGCGCACCTGACGAGTGCCGATGTTCACGCCGCTCATGCGCGTGTACGCGGAGAACGGCACGAACACGGCGCCGAGGCTCCCCAGATCCCGTTCCCGAAGCTGAAAGCGCTGCTTGGCGAGCACGACGATACTGCGCCCTTCCGGAGTCTCATCCGCGAGCGAGGCCAGCTGCGCGGCGTCGGCGAGCTCCTCCTCCGTCACGCCCGCCGCCGGAACGAACGCGGCGGCCTGGCGGTTGCCGAGGGTGATGGTGCCGGTCTTGTCCAGCAGCAGCACGTCCACATCGCCCGCTGCCTCCACGGCACGGCCGGACATGGCGATCACGTTGGCCTGCATCATGCGGCTCATGCCGGCAACGCCGATCGCGGAGAGCAACCCACCGATCGTCGTCGGAATGAGGCACACCAGCAGCGCAATCAGTGCGGTGATGGTGATCGGCGTGCCGAGCTTGGCGACCGCTACGCTGTAAATGGAGTACGGCAGCAGCGTCGCCGTGGCGAACAGAAATACCAGCGTCAGCGCGACCAGCAGGATCGTGAGCGCGATCTCGTTGGGCGTCTTCTGGCGCTTGGCGGTCTCCACCATGGCGATCATGCGGTCGATGAAGGTCTCACCCGGGTTGGCGGTGATGCGCACGATGAGCCAGTCCGACATCACCCGGGTGCCGCCGGTAACGGAGGCAAAGTCGCCGCCCGATTCACGGATGACCGGTGCCGACTCCCCGGTGATCGCGCTCTCATCCACCGACGCCGCACCCTCGATGACCTCGCCGTCACCGGGTATATAGTCGCCCGTCTCCACCAGCACGACATCGCCGCGACGCAGCTCATCGGCGCGCACGCGGGACTGCCGCGAGCGATCCGCCGCATCGGCGAGTTTCTTCGCCGACACGGTCTGCTTCAGTCCCCGCAGGGTTGCCGCCTGCGCCTTGCTGCGCCCTTCGGCGAGTGCCTCGGCGAAGTTGGCGAACAGCACCGTGAACCACAGCCACACCGCCACGTTCGCGATGAACCACGAGGGTGCCTCGCCACGCCCGGCGAGCGCCTGCAGCCAAAGCACGCTGGTCACGATGCTGCCGATGTAGACGACGAACATCACCGGGTTGCGCCATTGCACCCGTGGATCGAGCTTGCGCAAGGAATCCAGGACGGCCGGCGCGAGCAGCGTGCGGTCGAACATCGACAGCCTGCGGCGCATCGTCGGACGCACGGCAGGCAGCGGTGCGCCGCGCGCTATCCCGGTGGTGGAGTCACGCACCAGCTCGGTCATACCGTCAGCCACCCCAGAAAATCAGATGCTCGACGATCGGGCCGAGCGCCAGCGCGGGAACGAAGGTAAGCGCACCCACCAGCAGCACGGTGCCGATCAGCAGCACGACGAAGGTGGGGCCGTAGGTCAGCATGGTGCCGGCAGTGACCGGCACGCGTTTCTTCGCCGCCAGCGATCCGGCAATCGCCAGCACCGCGACGATCGGCCAGAAGCGGCCGAGCCACATCACCACTCCGAGCGCGCTGTTGTAAAAGATCGTGTTCGCGGAAATTCCGGCAAATGCGCTGCCGTTATTGTTGCTGGCGGATGTGAAGGCATAGAGAATCTCCGCGAAGCCGTGCGCGCCTGGATTGGCGACCCCGGCCTGCCCGGCCGGCACGCTCACCGCGACGGCGGTGCCTAGCAACACAATGAAGGGCATCACCAGGATCGCGATCGCGCTCATCTTCATCTCGAACGACTCGATCTTCTTGCCCAGGTACTCCGGGGTACGCCCGATCATGAGCCCGGCGATGAACACGCCGATGATGGCGAATATCAGCATGGAGTACAGACCGGTACCTACGCCGCCGAACACCACCTCGCCGAGCTGCATGTTGAACAGCGGCACGAAGCCGCCAAGCGGGGTAAACGAATCGTGCATCGAGTTGACCGCGCCGCAAGACGTAGACGTCGTCACGGTCGCGAACAGCGCGGACGCGCCGATGCCGAAGCGCGCCTCCTTGCCCTCCATGTTGCCGCCCGGTTGCAGGGCGCCGGCTGCCTGGTCGATACCGAGCCTGGCGAACAGCGGATTGCCCCGTTGCTCGTTGTAGACCGCGATCGAGACCATCGAGACGAACAGGATCACCATCGCCGCCAGCACCGCCCAGCCCTGGCGGGTATCGCCCACGATCCGGCCGAAGGTGTAGGTGAGCCCTGCGGGAACCAGCACGAGCGCCAGCATCTCGAGAAAATTCGAGAGCGGCGTCGGATTTTCGTACGGGTGTGCGGAGTTGGCGTTCAGGAAGCCGCCGCCGTTGGTGCCGAGCTCCTTGATGGCCTCCTGCGAGGCCATCGGCCCCATCGGCAGCGTCTGCTGGTGCGTCGTCAGGTCCTCGAGCACGGGGTTGCCCGCGGCATCCTTGACGGGATTGCCTGCGGCATCCACCTTCGGCTGCTGGTAGGCGACCGTCTCTACGGTGGTCACGTCTTTATAGGAGCTGAAGTTCTGCACGACGCCCTGCGAGACGAGAGCGAGCGCGAGCACGATCGAGAGCGGCAACAGGATGTACAGCGTGGCGCGGGTGAGATCGACCCAGCAGTTGCCGATCGTCTTCACGCTGTGCCGGGCGAAGCCGCGAATGAGAGCGATCGCGACCACGATGCCGGAAGCCGCCGACAGGAAGTTCTGTACCGCGAGCCCCGCCATCTGGGTCAGGTAGCTCATGGTCGACTCGCCGGAGTAGCCCTGCCAGTTGGTGTTGGTGATGAAACTGACCGCCGTGTTGAAGGAGGAATCGGCCGCGACGCTGGCGAAGTGCTGCGGGTTGAGCGGCAGCCACAGCTGCAGGCGCTGCAGCAGGTAGACCGTGAGCGCGCCCAGGGCGTTGAACAGCACAAAGGCGGTGGCGTACTCCCGCCAGTCCATCTCGGCCGACGGCTCGATCCGGCACAGGCGATAGATGAACGCCTCGAGCGGCGCCCCCAGCCGCTGCGCGAGATTCGGACGCCCCTCCAGAACGTTCGCCATGTACAGCCCCAGGGGCTTCACACATAGCAGAACGATCGCCAGGAATGCGGCGATCAATGCCCATGACGCCGGGGTCATCAGAACTTCTCGGGCTTGAACAGGGCGTACAGCAGATACACGAACAGCCCAAAGGCCAGTACGCCGCTCACCACGTAGGGGATAGTCATTCACCACCTCGCAGACGCGAGATGGCGTGTGCGAGCCACAGCGTGCTCGTGAAGAGGATGACGATGCTCAATACGAAAATGACGTCCACGGTCGTCCCCTCGCTCCGTCCCCGGAGTCCACTCGCATGCCGGCGCCGTAATGCGCTGCTATTCCGCCGAGGAGCCTACTGTGCCGTGGGTTAGGGATCTGTTAAGAATCACGGCGCGGCGGTCACCGCCGGGCGCGCTGCGTCGCCTCGGCGACGATGAGCTGGGCGGCCGCCAGATCCTCGATCGCCGTGCCGACGGATTTGAACAGCGTGATCTCGTCGGCGCGCACGCGCCCTCTGACGCGGCCGCACACCAGATCGCCCAGATCGCCCTCGACCTGCGTGCGCTCCACCACGCCGCGCGCGAGCGGATCGAGGATGTCGCCCGCCTCGGCGAACGCTGCGGCCTGCGTATCGACGAATAGCCGCGCGTGCCGCACCACCTCGTCGTCCGCTTCGCGTGCGTGGGGCGAAAAGCTGCCGACCAGATCGACGAAGGTCCCGGGCCGCAGCCAGCGGCCCGCCAGTATCGGCGTCGGGCTGCTGGTGGCGCAGCAGACGATATCGGCCTCCCCCACTGCCTTCTCCGGGGAGTGCACCGCGACCACCGTGACGTGCGGAACCATGGCCCGGATGGCTTCGACCGTCGCCGCCGCCCGCTCGGCGCGCCGCCCCCACACGCTGATGCGGCTGATGGGCCGGACGGTGCTGTGCGCCAGCGCCATGTAGGGCGCCAGCGCGCCCGTCCCCAGGAGCGCGAGGTGGGTGCTGTCGGGGCGCGCCAGGTATTGCGCCGCCACCGCGGAGGCCGCGCCGGTGCGCAGCCGCGTCACCATGGTGCCGTCGAGAATGGCGATCGCCGCACCGGTGTCGGAGAAGACCACAATGGCGGCCTGGATCGTCGGCAGGCCCCGCTCGGCATTGTCTGGAAAGACGGTGAGCAGCTTGACGGCACCGCCGCCGCCGGGCTCGAAGGCCGGCATGAGCAGGAAGAGCCGCTGCTGGGTGCCGCCCGGCAGCTCGATGAGCTGGCGCGCCGGCACCACCCACTCGCGGCGAAAGGCCGCTTCGATGCACGCCACCAGGCGTCCCATCGGCGCGAGACGCGCGATCTGCTCGGCATCGAGGATCAGCACGGGAGTGGCATCACATCGGGGCGCCGCCGGCTGCCCGAGGGGTCAACGGCGCGGTGCCTTGCGCACGCTGAAGAACAGCTGTCGGTTCTCGCCGGCGCGCGTGAGGGTGGCCTGACCGAGCGCCACCAGCACGTACAGCACGTTGAGCGCCAGCAGCCGCGTCGGCACGTAGCGGGTGCGCCGGGCTGCGGCGAACACCTGCTTGGCCGTCACGCCGCGCGTACCGCCGACGCGCTGCTGCACGTAGTCGACGGCTTTGCTGTCGACCAGGTTGAAGTAGCCCGAGCCGCGCCGGGCCCGCGAGAGTGCGAACGACAACACGAAGTAATAGCCGGGGCTCTCGAAAACGTGATAGGTCTGGCGCACCGCCGCGACCCGGCCACAGTACTTCAGTCCACGTTGCAGAGTTCGTATGTTCATGCCGTTTACCTGACCCGTGTACGACTCGATGCTACATGAGCAGCAGCTGCGGTAGTCTACCCTCCTGACGATGAATATCTCTTATCCACTGGTCGGCGACGCTGCCGCACGCTCAAGGTCTGCGTGTCCTGAAGGTGATCGAGTAGCGCAACTCCTTGGTCGGTGACACGGCGTGCTGCCACTCCCAGCGCGCCGCACCACGCAGCAGGTACGCCGATCGTGGCGCCAGGTCGATGGCGTAGGTGGTGCGCTGGCCAGATCTGGGTGGCCAGGGACGGAAGCGAAGTCGCGCATGACCCAGCAGTGATACCCCGATGATGTCCTCGAACTGCGGGACATCGCGGTGCCAGCCGAGCGGCGTTGCCGGCGGGTATTCGGCCACCATCGCGTGCCCGAAGCGCGCGGCGGGAATGCCGGACCACGCGGCAACCTGCGTGCGCAGCGGGTGGAGAAACTCCGGAATGGGCGGCGCGGAGGTGAGCTCATTGCGACTGAAATCGTAACGGCCGCCGAAACTCACGATGCGCCGGCGCGCACGCCATTCCTTGTAGTGCGCCGCCTCGAACGGCAACGCCCGGATCAGCTCGAGCAGCTGCCGCTCCTCGCCGATGGTGAGCAACTCCGCGGCGTAGCGGAAGCCGTCCTCGAGGACGGCGGGTGAGGCAAACAGCGGCTGTTGGCTCATGCGGTGAATTATGCGCCTGCGGCGGGAGCGGCGGCGGAGGCGGAGGAGCAGCCCTGTGGCTCCGCCCAGTAGGGGCGCTCCCGCATCACTGTATGGCGGGTCGCGCGCCTCGGCTACAATGCCACGAGCCCGTGAGGAGATGACGATGAGCGCGCGCCCGACTCCCGTCAGACGCGATCCCGGCTATGCCGGGCTGACGACGGCAGTGGAGGCACTGCCGGCGGCCTATTACTTCGATCCGCAGCACCACCAGCGGGAGATGAGCCGCATCTGGTACCGCAACTGGATCTACGTGTGTCGCTCCAGTGATGTCGGCGCCGCGCGCAGTTTTCGCACCCTCGAGGTGGGCGAGCAGTCGCTGCTCCTGGTGCGCGGCGAGGATCGCGTGGCGCGCGCCTTCCACAACACCTGCCGGCATCGCGGCGCGGCGCTGTGCCGCACTCCGACCGGCCAGGTCCCTGCGGCCGGCATCGTCTGCCCCTATCACAGCTGGCGCTACAACCTGCGCGGCGAGCTGCTGCAGACCTCTTCCCGCCAGCTCCCCGACGGCTTCGAGATGCGCGACTTCGGTCTCTACGGGCTCCCGGTGACGGAGTGGAACGGCTTCATTTTCGCCGCACTGAGTCCCGATCCGCCGCCCTTCGAACGTAGTTTCGACCTGCCGCTCAACCGACTGGACGACTGGCAGCTCGGTGACCTCGTCGTCGGGCAGCGGCTGCACAAGACCATCCAGTGCAACTGGAAGGTGTTCTGGGAAAACTACAACGAGTGCCTGCACTGTCCCGGGGTGCACCCGCGCCTCGCGCAGCTGGTGCCGATCTACGGTCGCGCGCTGCTCGAGCGGCGCGACGATCCGCGCTGGCAGGACCACGCCGGCGACGACGATCCGAAGTACGGGGGCGGATTGCGCCCGGGCGCCGAGAGCTGGACCATGGACGGCAAGCCGGTCGGCGTGCAGTTCCCCGGGGTGACGGCCGAGGACCGCAAGGCCGGTCACATCTACCTCACCTCGGCGCCGTCGGTGTTCGTCGTCGCGCACATCGATTACGTGCGGGTCGTGCGCCTGCTGCCGCTCGGGCCAGAGCGCACCGATATGAGCATCGAGTTCCTGTTCCTGCCCGAGACGCTGGCCGATCCGCAGCGCGATCTCACGCGAGCGGTGGAGTTCACCAACATTGTGATGAGCGAGGATGCCGCGGTGTGCGAGCTCAATCAGCGCGGGCTGCACGCGCTCGCGCACCGTGCCGGCGTGTTGATGCCCGAGGAGTACGCGATACGCCAGTTCCAGGACTGGGTCAGGTCCGAGCTCAACCGCCCGTAGCGCGGCCTCAACCGAGCGGCGCCATGTAGAGCGGATCGTGCGGCGGGCGGGCGAAGATCCGCTGCACCATTGGCTCGAAGAACTCCAGGCTCTCGGAATCGTAGGCCGGATCGAACGAGCACTGGTCCCAGGCCGCGCAGAAGTGCACGCACGCCTGGTAGCAGGGGTGATCGCGCAGGCGATCGCGGCTGTTGCGGTCACCGCCGAAATGGTGCACGTAGTAATAGGTCTGGAACAGGCCGTGCTGCTGCACGATCCAGGTCACTTCCGCGCGCACGTAGGGTCGCAGGATCGCCGCCGCCACCTCGGCGTGGTTGTACGGAGCGAACTCGTCACCGATGTCGTGCAGCAGCGCCGCTACGATCATCTCCTCGTCGGCGCCGTCGCGCAGCGCGCGCGTCGCGGCCTGCAGCGAGTGCTGCAGTCGGGTGACGGGATAACCCTCGACCGAGTGTGCGAGACTCTTGAGGCCCTCGAGCACGCGCGTGCCGAGGCCGGCGGCGTAGCGGCGCTCGGATTCACCGAGCAGCAGGTAGTCCTCGCGGGTGCCGTCCTGCATCCGTCGGAAGCTGACAATGCGGCTCACGCGCTGCGCCTCGGCTCGGGCTCGAACAGCAGGCTCATGCAGGTGAGCGCCGCTTCCGCCTTGTGCACCTCGCCGACGTCCAGTGCACGTGTCGTCATCCCCAAGCGCGCGAGGCGCTCGTTGGTTCGCGGATAGGCCGTGCTCACGAGGGTCGTGCCACCGACCGTGAGCACGTTGGCGCCATAGGGCTCGGTCTCATCGACCGCGATCACGCGGCGTGCGGCGAACATCGCCGGGTCCACCCAGGACGGGTTGACCAGCAGCACATCCGGCGGGATGAAACTGCAGGCGCTCTTGAGATGCAGGCACCCGTGCATGGCCACCGCCGTCACGCTGTAGCCGAAAGGTGCGAGCCTGGCTGCGAGCTGCGCGACGCCGGCGGCGTCGGTGCGCCCGGAGGTCCCGGCGTACAGCTGCCGCCCGATCCGCAGCACGTCCCCGCCCTCGAGGCACGCCGGCTCGCTGATGCGCACCACCGGCACGTGCACGCCGAGCGCCGCGGCCACGCTCGCCGTCTCACCCCGGCGTGAGTCCACGCCCGGGCGGGTGATCACCGCGACCTCCGGCACCACCACGGCCGTATCCTCGACGAACACGCCATCCGCGTGATCGGTCAGGGGCGGCAGCCATTCGATGCGGCAGCCGAGCGACTCGAGCGCGCCGACATACTCGCGGTGCTGACGCGTCGCGCGCTGCGCATCGATCACCTCTCGCTCGAGATGGGTGAGCTCGCAGCGCGCGAGCTCAGGGCTCACTTCCCGGACGAACGCCAGCATGGGGGCGAGTATACCTGCCCGACCCGATCGGCACGCCTCGCGGACGGCGCGGCGGGCCGAAGCGCGCCGGGTGCGCTATCGTAAGGCGCATGATCCAGCTGCCGCACGTGGCGGGCACCGATCTCGCGTTATCGATCGCCCTCGGAGTCGGGCTCGCCTCCGCGGTCGGTTTCCGCGTGTTCCTGCCGCTGCTGGTGGTGAGCGTGGCGGCCTGCACCGGGCATCTCACGCTCAGCAGTGGTTTTGCCTGGCTCGGGACTCCGGCCACGCTCATCATGCTGAGCGTGGCGGCGGTGGTGGAGATCCTCGCTTACTACATCCCGGGCGTGGATAACCTGCTCGATGCGATCGCCACCCCGGCCGCGCTGATTGCCGGTACCGTCGTGTCAGCGGCCGTCATGACCGATCTGCCGCCGCTGGTGAAGTGGACCACGGCAGTGATCGCCGGGGGCGGCGCCGCGGGCCTCACGCAGGGGCTCACCTCGCTGCTGCGGGCGAAGTCGACGCTGCTGACCGGGGGGCTCGGCAATCACGCACTCGCCACCGGCGAGCTCGGCGGGGCGCTGATCGTCTCGCTCACCGCGCTCGCTGCACCGTTGGCGGCGCTGGCGCTGGTGGCGCTGTTCTGCTGGTTTGCGATCCGGCTGGTGCGCCGCCTGTTCCGCCGCGACGGCGCCGCCTCCCCTGCAGAGCCGCTACAGCCGCGGTGACGGCACCGCGCGCGCGGCGATGCGCAGGCACTCGAGCAGCGCACTGGCGGCGGGCGGCAGGTTCCCCGGCGCCCGCAGGATCGCACCCACGGGGCTCTCGATGGACTTGAGTTTCACCGGCAGGATCGAGAGCAGCTGGTGCTCGACGTCATCGAGCGCGACGTGGTACGGCATCACCCCGATGCAGTCGGACTTGCGCAGCAGCACGCGGTTGGTGAGGATCGAGACCGACTCGATGACGTTGCGCGGCAGCGGCACGTTGGCCTCGAGGAACGCGCGCTCGATCTGACGCCGCAGGCTCGTCTCGGGAAGCGGCAGGAGCCAGGCCTCGTTCACGAGCTCGCGCAGCCCGAGCCGGCGCTTGCGCGCGAGCGGGTGACCGCGGCGCACGACCAGACAGCTCGGCTCGACGTAGAAGTCCTCGTACAGCAGCGCGCGGCTGCGGCCCTGCTCGGGCATGCGCCCGAGCACCATGTCGAGGTCGCCGACCAGGAGCGAGGGCACCAGGATGTCGTAGGTGCCGACCACCACGCTGATGGCGACACCCGGGCGCTCCTTCTTCAGGAGCGCGATCGCATCGGGCAGGATGCTGGCGGAGGCCGCCAGCAGTGTTCCCACCGTGACCTTGCCGCTGTAGCCGGCGCGCAGGTTCTCGATCTCCTCGGCCGCATGGCGCAGCTGCGCCAGCACGATCTTGGCGTGGCGCGCGAAGATCTCCCCGTAAGGCGTCGGCACGAGCCCGCGGTTGGTGCGCGTGAAGAGCGGGACGCTGAGGGTGGCCTCGATGTCCTGCAGCGCACGGGTGACGGTCGGCTGGGTGAGATTCAAGCGGCGCGCGGCCTTGAGGATGCTGCGCGAGTCATAGACTTCCGCCACCAGCTCCACGTGGCGCAGGCGGAACTTGCGCGCGATCCAGCGCTCGAGGCGTGCCGAGGTCATGCACGCACGATGATAGCGAGTCAGGCGCGGCGGCGCGTGGCCGGTGCCCGGGCGCTCGCCGCCCTTGGCGCGGCGAGACCGAAGAACCGGCTGGCATTCCTGTGCAGCAGCTTCTCGCGCGCCCTCACCGGCAGCGCCTCGTGCGAGCGGATGAGGCTCCCGACCTGCTGCTCCCCGAGCGGATAGGGATAGTCGGAGCCGAGCATGACGCGGTCCTCGCCCATGGCCTTGACGAGAAAGGTGAGTGCCTCGCCGCTGAACACGGCGGCATCCACGTAGAAGCGGTCGACGTAGGAGGACGGCAGCCGCGGGCAGTCCTCGCGCACGATGTCGCGGTTGCGCCAGGCGTTGTCGACGCGCCCGACGAGATAGGGAAAGCTGCCGCCGCCGTGGGCGAAGCATAGTTTGAGCGAGCGCGGCAGGCGCTCGAACGCCCCCGACAGGATCAGCCACAGGATCGACAGCTGCGTCTCCGCCGGCATCGCCACCAGCCACGGCAGCATGTAGCGCGACATGCGCTCCGGCGCCATCATGTCCCAGGGATGCACGAACACTGCGGCATCCTCGGCCGCGCAGTGCTGCAGGAAGGTGATGAGACCCTCGTCGTCGAGGTCGCGCTCGCCGACGTGATTGCCGATGTGTACGCCGACATGGCCGTCGGCCATGGCGCGGCTCAGCTCGCGGCAGGCGAGATCGGTGTCCTGCAGCGGCACCTGGCACAGCGCCTTGAGGCGCTCGGGCGCCGCGGCACACAGCTCGAGCGCCGCATCGTTGAACAGCCGGGCACACTCGAGCGCGTGCGCCGCCGGCCGCTGATAGGCGAACAGCACCGGTGTCGCGCACATGATCTGGACGTCGACGCCGTCGCGGTCCATATCCGCAAGTCGCACCGCCGGGTCCCAGCAGGCCGAGGTCACCGGGCGGAAGGGCTGCTCTCCCAGCATCAGCATCGCTTCGCCTGGACCGGTGTGCTTCATCCACGGCCAGTCGGACGTCCCGAAGCGCGCCGCCAGATCCGGCCAGGTGCGCGGCAGGAAGTGCGAATGAATGTCGACCATCTTCACGAACGGCTCCTTGGGGTTCGGGCTCATCGCGACGCGCCGCCGCGGGTCAGCGCGGGACGATAGGCCACGGCCTTGATCTCAATGAGCAGCTGCGGGTGCGGCAGCTGCGCCACCGCCACGGTGGTGCGCGCCGGCCCCCCGGACACGAAAAACTCGCTGTAGACCTCGTTGTAGCCGCCGAAGTCGGCCATGTTGACGAGGTAGGTGCTCACTTCCACCACGTCCGCGAGCGCCGCACCGGCGCTCGCGAGGATGTCCCGGATGTTCTCGAGCACCGCGCGTGTCTGGATGCGGATGTCGAGGTGCAGCTCGCCGCTCGCAGCGCGCTCGGCGCCGGCGATCGAGTCATCGACGCGGCGCGCGCTGGTGCCGGACACGAATATGAAGTCGCCGGCGCGGCGGAAGTGCGGGTAAGCGCCGCGCGGCCGGGCTTTGCCGGGCACGACGCCGCTCTGCGCGGCGGCGCCGGTTGCGCTGTCCGTGCTGCTGAAGGTGCTGTCCGTGCGGCTCATGCGGCTAGAGCTTCACGCAGATGTTCATGGGCTCGGAGAAGAAGGCGAGCGAATGCGCCCCGCCCTCGCGGCCGATCCCTGAGAGCTTCACCCCGCCGAAGGGCGTGCGCAGGTCGCGCAGGAACCAGTCGTTCACCCACGCGATGCCCACCTCCATCTGCCGCGCCACGCGGTGTGCGCGCTGCAGGTTCGAGGTCCAGATGGCCGCCGCCAGGCCGTAGCGGGTGTCGTTGGCGAGGTGCACGGCCTCTTCCTCGGAATCGAACGGTGCCACGTGACAGACGGGGCCGAAGATCTCCTCCTTGACGCAGCGGGCGTCCTCGGCGAGGCCGCGCATGATGGTCGGCTCGATGAAGGCGCCGCCGTCACGCTCGTCGCCGAAGGACGGTACGCCGCCGCCGCACACCAGCTCGCCGCGCTCGCTGCGGGCCAGACGGTAATAGGACAGCACCTTGTCGCGGTGAGTGCGCGAGATGAGCGGGCCGATGTCGGCCCCCTCGAACGGACCGCCGATCTTGAGCGCGCGCGCACCGCTCGCCAGAGCCTCGACGAAGCGCTCGAACATGGGGCGCTCGACGTACACGCGCTCGCTGCACAGGCACACCTGACCGCAGTTGGAGAACACCGAGCGCATAGTGCCGGCGAGTGCCGTCTCGAAGTCGGCATCCGCGAACACCAGTGCCGCATTCTTCCCGCCGAGCTCGAAGGACAGCGCTTTCACCGAGTCGGCGGCGCTTTTCATGATGGCCGCACCGGTGGCCGACTCGCCGGTGAAGGCGATGGCGTTGACGTCCGGGTGACTCACCAGAGCCTCCCCGGTCGAGCCCGGGCCGAAGCCGTGCACGAGGTTGAACACTCCCGGCGGCAGCCCGACCTCCTGCATCACTTCCGCGAGCAGCGCGGCCGTCGATGGGGTCTCCTCCGAGGGCTTGGCGACCACCGTGTTGCCGCAGGCAAGCGCCGGCGCCACTTTCCAGGTGAGCAGCAGAAACGGCAGGTTCCAGGGGGCGATGACCGCGACCACGCCCACCGGCTTGTGGACGGAATAGTTGAGGGCGCCGCGGCCGTCGGCGGTCGCCATCTCGAAGCACTCCGAGGAGCGCGCCAGTGCAAGATCCGCGTAAGCGCGGAAATTCGCCCAGCCGCGCGGGATATCGAT
This sequence comes from Steroidobacteraceae bacterium, assembly GCA_036008385.1. GTDB lineage: Bacteria > Pseudomonadota > Gammaproteobacteria > Steroidobacterales > Steroidobacteraceae > 13-2-20CM-66-19. Next base: position 3,913 of record DASYNX010000096.1, on the reverse strand, counting down.
GCTCCCCGCCTGCTGCAGCGTCTTGCCGGTGTCGGCGATTTCGCAGCTCACGAACTCGGCGGCGCGCTCCTCGATGCGATCGGCGATCCGGCGCAGCAGTGCGCAGCGCTCAGCCAGCGACAGCCGTCCCCACGGCCCGCGCAGCGCCGCCCGTGCCGCCTGCACCGCGCGATCGACGAGGGCGGCGTCGGCTTCGGTGACGGTGCCGACGAGGCGCCCGTTCACCGGACTCACGTTCTCGAAGGTCCGGCCGCTGCGGACGAATTCACCGCCGATGAGGCATGGCAACGGCGCACCACTCAGGGGGTACGGGTCGCTCGGGGTCGGCAGGCGCATGTTGCCGGGATTGTAGAGAGGGGCGCCTGCCGGGAAATAATCGTTTTTTGACCCTCTGCTATGCAGTTTCTCTATAGCCGGCAGAGCCGCCCTGGCGGACTGTGAGTCAGCCGCGGCTCAGCAACGCCTCGCGGCGCGCGCGGCTCTCCTCACTCCACACCTCGCGGCTCTTGTAGTACTCGCTGTAGGCGCGCGCCCCGGCAGGGATCACCACCCAGGGTTGCTTCGACTCGGTGTAGATGTGGACATCCGGGGGGCAGCGGTCCGGCTCATCGAGCGTGCCGACGCGCACGAAGCTCAGCACCTCGCCGAGGCCCGCATAGTGGCTCCACACCGCGACGCGACAGGTCGGGCAGCGCGCGATCCGCTGGCCCTTGCCGCTGTTGGTCGGTGTCAGCACGAACTCGGGCTCACCGGACAGGAGCAGCAGCGCGCTCGTCTCGATCAGCGCGTTGAGCGCAAACGCCGTGCCGGTCTCGCGCTGACACCAGCGGCAATGACAGCAGTGCACGATCATCGGCGCGCGCGTCAGCCGATAGCGCACCGCGCGGCAGGTGCAGCCGCCCTCGGCGGTGAAGGGTGCGGCGCTCATGGGGCGAAGAGGTGCCCGATTCCCCGGCGCAGCCCCCGCGCGGGTCGGCGCGCGGGGGCTGCCTGCGGTGTCAGCCCGAAGCGCTCAGACAGTGGCTCATGAACGTCTTGCGGTCGTCGCCCTTCAGGCCCTTGCTGGTGGCGTCCGCGTTGCAGGTCTTCATCTTCTCCTGCTGGCTGTTGCTCTTGGCCGGGGCGGCGGCCTCGTGCGACAGGCAGGTCTTCATGAACGACTTGCGATCGTCACCCTTCAGCCCCTTGCTGGTCGCGTCGGCATTGCAGGTCGTCATTTTCTCCTGCTGACTGTTCGGGTGTGCGGCCGGCGTCGCCGGCGCTGCGGTCTGGGCGAGTGCGGCCTGCCCGGCGGCGAGCGCGAGTGTCGCGCCCATCCCCATCAGCCAGGTTGAACGTCTCATAGCGTCTCCCCCTCTTCGAACGTGACGACAATCCGCCGTATGGTAACCCTAACGCCGGCGACTACTCCATGTCGGGATACGGGCCGCGGCCGCCGTCGCTGATGAAGCGCGCCACGCGCGCCTCGAGCACCGGCAACGGCACCGAGCCGAGCTGGAGCACGCTGTCGTGGAAGGCGCGGATGTTGAAGCGCTCGCCGAGCGCTTTTTCGGCATCCGCACGCGCCTTGAGAATGGCACGCTCGCCCAGGTAGTACGACAGCGCCTGCGCGGGCCACGCGATGTAGCGATCCACCTCGGTGCCGATCTCGTGCTCGGGGAGTGCGGTGTACTGCTTGAGGTAATCGATCGCCTGCTCGCGCGTCCAGCCCTGGGCATGCACGCCGGTGTCGACCACGAGCCGTGCGGCGCGCCAGATCTGGTAGCCGAGCATGCCGAAGCGGTCATAGGCCGTGTCGTACATGCCCATCTCCACCCCGAGCTGCTCGCAGTACAGCGCCCAGCCCTCCCCGTAGGCCGAGATGTAGGTGAGCTGGCGGAAGGACGGCTGGTCCTTGTGCTCCATGGCGATCGGCATCTGGAAGGCATGCCCGGGAGCCGACTCGTGCAGCGTGAGCGCCGTCAGGTTGTAGAGCGGCCGGCTCGGCAGGTCATAGGTGTTGAGCAGGTACACCCCGGGGCCGCCGCGGCCGGCCGTGTAAAAGGGCGCCAGATCATCCGGCACCGGCTTGATGGTGAAGCGCGCGCGCGGCAGGTAACCGAAAAACTGCGCGGCTTTGCCGTCGAAGCGCTTGGCGATCCACGCCGCGCGCATCAGCAGGTCATCGGGCGTCCTGGCGTAGAAGCGCGGATCGGAGCGCAGGAACCTGAGGAAGGCGGGAAAATCGCCGCTGAAGCCGGTGTCGTGCATCACCTTGACCATCTCTCCGTGCAGCCGCTCGACCTCGGCGACGCCGAGCGCGTGGATCGCATCCGGGTCCATGTCGAGGGTGGTGAACTCGCGGATCTTGGCGCGATAGTAGTTGCGGCCGTCGGGGAGTGCCTCGGCGGCGAGCGTGGTGCGCATGCCCGGCACGTACTCGCTGCGCATGAACTTGAGCAGTTCCCCATAGGCCGGCTGCACCACCTCGCGGATGGTCTTGAGGCCCTGCGCCCTGAGCGTCGCCTGCTGCTGCAGCGGTATGCCCGGCATGTCCTTGAACGGGGTGTAGAGGAGGCTTTCCTCCGGGGTGGCCTCGGTAACCGCGGTGAGTGAGGCGTCGCGCCCTTCCATGGTGACGCGCGGCGGCGTGAAGCCACGCTGCATGCCGGCGCGCATCTCGTCCATCTGCTCGCGGAAGTAGCGCGGGATGTCGCGCATCTGCGCGAGCCAGTGCTCGTAGTCCGTCGGCGTGCGGAACGGGCGGCGGGCGGTGTAGCCGATGTCCGTCCAGAAGGTGGTATCGGAGTTGGCCGGCATCTCGAAGTCGCGGAAGCGCTGATTGCTGATCAGGACGGCGATCTGCGCCCGGTAGACGTCGTAGTTCACCTGCTCGGGCGATGACAGACTGTCGCGCGGAATGGCCTCCACCCGCTGCAGCACGTCCTCCCAGTACTTGAGGCGCATCGCCTGGGTCGCCGGGTCCACCTTCGGCAGGTGATCGGCCACCGGGCGGGTGGCGTCCTCGGTCTCGGGCTGCTGGTCGGTGCGCCATTTCCATTCGCTGGTGTAGATGGCGCGCAGCCGCTGGTCGGCGGCGTGTTGATCAGGGTGCGGCGAGCATCCCGCGAGGCCCGCGCCGAGCACACCGAGGGCAAGCAGCAGAGCCGGCTGAACACGCATGCAGGGCCTTTCAGGTCGTGCGACTCGCGACGAGCGGCGCTAAGCATACTCGAACCATTGCGCGCGGCTCCCGCGGTACGGTACAAAGGGCCGCACTCATGTGGAGAGCGATCGTCGCCGTCGGTGTTGGAGGCAGCCTCGGAGCGCTGCTGCGCTGGTGGCTCGGCATGTCGCTCAACGCGCACTTCCCGCCGATCCCGCCTGGCACGCTCGCCGCCAACCTCATCGGCGGCTACGTCGTCGGGGTAGCGATCGCGTTCTTCGGCAGCTACTCGGCGCTCGCACCCGAGTGGCGGCTGTTCGTGATCACCGGGTTCTGCGGCGGACTCACCACCTTCTCCACCTTCTCCGCCGAGGTTGTGACCCTCATGCAGCAGGGTCGGGCGCTGTGGGCGCTCGGCGCCGCGGCACTGCACCTGCTCGGGTCCATCGTCATGACCTTCGCCGGCATCGGCACGGTCGTGTGGATGCGCAGCTGAGGACCCACAGCCAGCGGACCGGCGCCACGGAGCTCGACCATGCAAGGCTCATTCCTGAGATTCTACGTGCACGAGGGAAAGCGCTATCAGCGGCGCCTGGTGTGGGAGTGGCTGCTCGAGCAGGCCAACGCGCTCGGCATCCGCGGCGGCTCCGCCTTTCGCGCCATGGCGGGCTTCGGCCGCCACCATACGCTGCACGAAAGCAACTTCTTCGAGCTCGCCGGCACGACCGCGATAGAAGTGGAGTTCATCGTCACCGACGAGGAAGCACA
>DASYNX010000095.1:0-50179 GCA_036008385.1 Steroidobacteraceae bacterium | reverse complement strand
CCCTGCCGGTCTTGCCGACCCCTCCCATTCCGCAGTGCGCGTTGCACTACTCGTTCCGCTCGAGCCTGAACGCCCGCTTCCTCGCGGCGGGTCTTGATGTCTAGTACGCCGTGAGCGGCACGTCGGTCGTCGGCGTCACCGCCACGCCGCCGATTCCCTCGAACTCGATCGGGACCGACACGGCGGCCGTGCCGGCGTTGCGCAGCACCGCAAAGTGCAGATGCGGCCCGGTGGTGAAGCCGGTGTTGCCCGAGTTGGCGATGTACTCGCCCCGCTTTACACGCTGCCCGATCCGTACCCGGATCGCATCCCATTGCAGATGGCCGTAGGCGCCGATGGTGCCGTCATCATGCAGGATCATGATGAGGTTGGCCTGGTCGAGCAGCGCGGTTTGCGCTCCGCCGCGAAAGGAATCGTGCCGGACGTTGATCACCACACCCTCGCGCGCGGCGTACACCGGCGTCCCGTCGGGCAGCGCGAAGTCGACCGCGTAGCGGCTATCGGGGGTGACGTGGGTGACGTGGGAGGGGAACGCCTGTGTGACATTGAACGTCGCGCCGACCGCGAACGGTGCGCGGTACGGGCGCGCCGGATGGTGAACCGCGTCGGGCGAGCCGAGTGTGCCGGTGAAGGTGAAGCGCAGCCCGGGCTGGGCGCTACCGCTGCGCTGCGCCTCCACGAGCGTCTCGCGCGCTCCGGGCTCGAGCCTCGCCTGGTAGGTCGCGTCCTTGGGGATAGCGGCGAAGTCGGATTGCAGGATCGAAACGCGCAGCGTGACGACGCACAGGCAGCCGTTCGCCGCGATCAGCGCCGTCGCGACGTCGGTGTCGCTGCGCTCGACGGCAATGTGCAGCGCCTCGGGCTCATGGGCGAAGCTGATCGAATCGCCCGCCGCGGCGGCGGCGGCGCCGGCGGCACCGTCCGTGTAGACCCATTGACCGCTCGCATCGCGGTGGCGGTAGGCGGTCTGAGCGAGCGGCGCGCCGCCTGACAGCGCGAGCGCGAGCACGGCGAGCGCGATCAGCGCGCGGGTTTTGAGCAGGCGGGAGCGCATGGCAGCCTCGGCGCGGGCGGGCAGGGCGTGTCGATCAGCTTCCGCAGGCGGCGGTCATCGCCCGCCGGGCTCGCTCACGCAGCCCATCAGCCTCGCTGTCGGAGTAGTAGACCCGGTTGCCGTCCGGGTCGCGCTGGTAGATGCGGCCCGAGTCCTTGAGGCGGAAGTAGTAGTTGCGGGCGTTTTCGCAGGTCGCCTGTTTGGCGTGGTCCTCACGCGCCTTCTCCTTCGCCTCGAGGGCCTGCTGCTTAGTGCGTTGCAGCTCCTCGGCCTTGAGCATCTCCTGCTCCTTGGCGAGCCGGGCGACCTCGGCGGGGTCCGGTGCGTCCACGTGCACGTCGGTCTTGGGCGCGCCTTTGCTGTTCGCGCGGTCCGAGAACACCACGTGGCCGTCGGCGTCCACGGACTTGTAGATCTCCTGGGCGCACAGCGGACGGTGCGCGCAGGCGAGCGCGAGCAGTGCGCCGAGTAAGGCGCCGCGCCCCAACGTGTCAGCTGTCCGTGAGTGCCCCACCGCAGCCTCCTCAACACCAGCATACGATCGCAGCGGTGCGCGACCGGTGAATCCCGTCACAGAAAAACGGCTGCCGCAACCGAGGCGATGTGACCCAGATCGCGCTGCCGTCCGCTCGCGCTGCGGTGTGAGACGGTGGGTAGCCGCCTACGGTTCAACCATATGCGGCCAGCATCCCTGGAACTAGCGCCGCGAATGACGCTGCGGCGTGCGGGACCGCCACCGCGCCCTCAGCCCAAGCGCGATCATCGCACTGCTGAACAGGAGCAGCGTCGGGGTTTCAGGGGCACCGGCGGTAGTGCCTCGGAAGGCAATCGTGACTGTTTGTGCAGCACTCAGATCATTGTTTATATCTTCGAGCTGTACCAGGATCGGAAACATCTGCGCTGCGCCTGGTTTCGTGAAGGTGACGTCGAACAGACTCACGGTCGCGGAAGTGCCGCCATTTGCGAGCGCGAATTCCGACACAACACCCAGATCCTGGGCGGGGTCGACGGCCGTCGCGTTGAAACCCGAGAAGTTGAAAAAGAAGTCACTGGCATTCAGCGTCATGCCGCTGTCATTCGTCACCGTCCCGGTGAATGTGAACGTACCGTTGCCGGTGGCTGTAAATTGCGGTTGCGTCAAATCGAAAGAGATGAGCGGGTTGCCGGCACAGACTGTGCTCGCGGCGAGCCATAGGCCTGAAGCAGCGGCGAGCCCCCTCAGGCACGCGATACAGCGGGACGGGTCGTTCATAACTTCCCCCAACATAGTCCGTTCAGCGACGGCTCAATGTGCTTTTGGCGAGCAATGCTGCGCTGAGCGCCATGGAGCGTCAACGGAGTGTTGGTTCTGCTGCAGCGTCGCACCAACCGGAAGCTGCAGCGGAACGGCGATCAGACGAGAGCCACACTGCGGCCGCGGGGTGTTTTTACTTATTCCGGCGGCATGAATCAATCGCGGTTCTGACTCGAGCACAACGGCTCGCCGGGCCGCCAGTTATGTCGTATCCTTTTTTTGCGACCAAAGAAATCCGGAGCAGATCAGGCGACCGGAGCGCCGCGTTCTGATGCCTTGATTCCCGCGCACGATCCACCCGCCGAGGAGATCGTAATGAGTGGTCAGATATTTCTACGATGCGCGCGTTTTGTACCGGCGATCGTCGGCACGCTCCTCGCCGTACTTGCACCTGCGTACGCGCAGACGGGCGGCCCCTCGTTCTCAACCAACACACCGATGGCGGGGCTGGCGAACGGCACGTTCTACGTGTTTGTGCAGATCGTCAACGACGGCGCCACGACGGCCAGCAACGTGGAGGCAACCTCAGCCACGCTGGGCGGCGTCGCAGCGACGAGCCCGTCGTTCCCGACGGTCCACGGGTCGCTCGTGCCTACCCAGTCCACGGCGCTCGAGCTGCATTTCGACGGCAGCCGCTTTGCCAGCGGACAGCGTTATCTGCTGACAGTCCGCGGTACCTACCAAAACGGTGCTTCGAGCTCGGGGTTCGCCGTCAATCGGTTCGTTACCGTGCAGAGCTTCACGGGCGCCGACCTCACGATACTGCGACACATCGAAGCGCTGGACGCGGTCGACGCCAAGTTCGCGAGTTTGCCCGGACTCAGCGCCAGTCAGGACAATCAGTCGCTGCTCGCGTTCATACAGACGCGACCTGAGTTCAGTGCGTCCGGGATCAACGACACCACTGTATGGGCGCAATTCGCTGACGACGGCGACCAACTGCTGGTCGTCAACGGGGATCGACCCGGGGCGCCAGTCACGGGATCCGCAGTACCGTTGACATCGTCGACACCGGCCGCAGTCAGCTCCACAGCGACGTTCATGCGCGCTGCACGCGTCGCCGAGCATGCCGCGACGCCTGGGCCGGGCCTGCAGTCAGTGCCGTCGTCTGGCGGTGGCCCGCCCACGGGTCTGCCGAAATCGTCCACCGTACGGCTGCTGACGGCGCTGGGCCCGGAATGGACCGAGATGTTCGGCAATCTGGCGACGGTGCTCGGGAACTTCAACTATGCGACTTCCAGTCTACGCGCGAGCGTCGCCAATCTGCGCGGCGTGGGCGGAGAGGGCGTCTTGCTGTTCTCCTCGCACGGAGGCGCGGGCGCGTTTGCGCCGGTTTACGCAGTGATGACTGACGACAAAATTCCGAGTGTGGCGATCGAGATGAGTAGCGACCGTACCGCCACCCCGAAGGCGCTGGTGTGGATGGCGTTCAAAGCGGGTACCCAGACCAATTCGCAAGGCGTAACCGTGCCGCTGATCGAGAACAACTACGGCATCACGGACCGCTTCGTGACGAAGTATTGGAAGGCGAACGGCGGCTTCGACCCTAGCAGCCTGGTATTCATCGACGCGTGCGACTCGAGCACCCAGCTCGCGGGAAACTTCCAAACGGCCGTGTTCGCTGCGGGAGCGGGCGTCTACGCCGGGTGGACCGGGCCCGTACATAACAAGGTGGCGCTTTACACCGCGGCCTTCACCTTCGATCGCCTGCTCGGGGCTGATGTGTTTTGCCCGGAGGACGGCGCCGAGAGCTGCACCGACGGACCCGCGGCCGGCGGCGACGCCAGTCCGGCCGTGTACGCTCAGCGACCGTTTGATTACGCCTCGCTCATTGTGGATCTGCCGCTGCATAACACCCTGGCTGGGGACCCGGCCACCGAGCCGCAAACCTGCCCGAACGATCAGAACCCATGCCCCTTAAGCTGGGCCGGCCACGCGCTGCAGTTCACGCCGAATGCCGGCGGCTCGACGTTCGGCCTGCTGGCTCCGAGCATCCAGAACATGTTCGTCGAGGAGACCCAGGTCAGCGGCACGCACAGTACGCTTTTCATTACCGGCAACTTCGGCAACACACCCGGCGCCGTGACAGTCAACGGCCAGACGCTGTCCGCCTGCCAATGGACCAGCCTGCTGATCAATTGCACGATCCCCGACAGCGGGACGGCGAGCGGCGGCCCCGTTCAGGTCACGGTCGACGACCATATGAGCAATGAAGCAGCCCTGACGGCGTGGCAGGCCCCGTGGAACTTCACCGCCGCGGGCCCGGGCAGTATGTTCCAGGCGAGCACGTTCAACCTCCGATTTCGCGCCGACACTCGCCTCTATCGACCGCGGATTCACAATCCGCCGATCGAGCCGCAGAGCATGAACCTCAGTCTCCTCACTACCTCCTCCGGATCGGCCAGCTGCAGCGGGACGGCGACGTCCGGGGGCGCCGTTTTCAGCTGGGCCGGCAACCCCGCGATCCCACTGTTCATGCGAGGCAGCAAGGGCGCCTACTTCACCGGAGTGGTGCGGCTCGTCGACAGTCGCCATATGACGATGTCGCTGACGGGCGCGAGTACCTTTTGCAGCGGCACCGAGGTCGTATCCGGCCTGACTCTTCACGGGCCGGTCGGCATCGCATTCCCAACCGGGTTCTTCATCCAGGATCCTCCGATGACGCTCGATATCAATGCCAACATTCTCGCCGGCAAACCGAAGGCGTCTGGTGGCTGGGCCTTCCCCCCGGGCATGGCCAATGCGCAGCTGCAATGGTCGCAGGTCACTCCGGCGCAAGGGAGCGGGCCTGATCCGAAGTCTCCGCGCTGAGGCGACGCGCTCAGCCCTCGACCAGGGCCTTCAGCCGCGCCAGTACCTGATCCCATTGCGCGGAAACACGGGTCAGGTACTCCTGCAGCTCGTGCACGGGCGCGGGGTCAAACGCGAACCGGTTCTCGCGCCCGCTCGGCTCGCTGTGAACGAGGCCGGCATCTTCCAGTACCCACAGGTGCTTGGTGATCGCCTGACGGCTCATTCTCGAGCCGCCGGTGAGCTGGGCGATCGAGCGCGGCTCGCCGGCGGCGAGCACCGTGATCAGCGCCAGGCGCGTTTCGTCCCCGAGGGCTGAGAAGATCGACGCATGGTGGCGGCGCCTGGCGCTGCCGGTGTCAGGGCCGGCGCGCGACATGGTTCTCGATGCGCTTCAGCTGCGTGCTCCAGCCGCTGTCATTCATGCGCAGCGCGTCCGCGTAACGGTCCGGGGGAAGCTTGTCGAACCCGGACTCGGTGACCTGCAGCAGCGTGCCGGCCGCGGTCGCCTCGAGGCGAAACTCCACCAGCGTCGGCGTCTCCTGCGAGTAATCCTTGTTGGGATCGATGGCGTAGGGATGCCAGGTGAAGCTGAACAGGCGCTCGGGCTCCATCTTCTGGATGACGACCTGCCAGCGCAGGTGCTCGTAGCCGGGATAAGTCAGCTGGCCGGTCGCGGGCGCACCGGCAACGAACGGCCCGTCGATTTTCACGCCGAACCACTCGCCAAACTCACGGTAATCGGTGAGCGCGCGCCACACGCGCGCGACGCTGGCCTTGAGCTCGAGGCGTTTCTCGATACGATTTTGCATATTGGCAACCTCCGGATTGCATATTACGACGCGCCGTCCTGATATGCAACCAACGGGTTGCGTAAGGACGCCGGCCGGCGCCTCCAGTAGAATCCTGCGCCATGCCCGAGCGATCTTCGCGCGCGCCTGTTGTGGCGATCGTCGGCGCCACCGGGGCGGTGGGCGTCGAGCTGCTGCGTTGCCTGGAGACGCGCCGCTTCCCGCTGGCGGAGCTGCGGCTGCTCGCCTCGGCACGGTCGGCCGGTAAGAAGCTCGCGTTTCGCGGCCAGACGCTCGTGGTGGGCGAGCTGGGAGAGGACAGTTTCCGCGACGTCGACATCGCGCTGTTCTCGGCCGGCGGCGCCATCTCGAGGCGGTTCGCACCCCTTGCGGTGCATGCGGGCGCCACCGTGGTCGACAATTCCTCGGCGTTTCGCATGGATCCGGAAGTGCCGCTGGTGGTCCCGGAAATCAACGCGCACACCATCAAGACCCATCGCGGCATCATTGCCAATCCCAACTGTTCGGCCATCATTTCCATCACGCCGCTGTGGCCGATACACAAGACGAACCGCATCGGGCGGCTGATCATCGCAACTTACCAGGCCGCCTCGGGCGCCGGCGCCGCGGCGATGGAAGAGCTGCGCGAGTCGACGCGCGCCTATCTCGAAGGGCGGACGTACCAGAACAAGGTGCTGCCGCATCCTTACGCATTCAATCTCTTCAGCCACAACACCCGCATCGATCCGGTCACCGGCTACAACGAGGAAGAGACCAAGGTGATCCAGGAGACCCGCAAAATCTTCGACGATCCGGACATCCGCATATCAGCCACCTGCGTGCGCGTGCCGGTGCTGCGCGCCCACTCGGTGGCGGTCACGTTCGAATGCGAGCGGCCGATCACGCCGGCCGAGGTGCGCGAGCTGGTCGGCGCGGCTCCCGGGGTGAAGCTGGTGGAGGATGCCGAGCGCAACTACTTTCCGATGCCGATCGATGCCTCGGGGCAGGATGCGATCCTCGTCGGCCGCATACGCCAGGACCTGAGCGATCCAAGCGGCCGCTCGATCGCGCTGTTCGTGGCGGGCGATCAGCTGCTGAAGGGTGCCGCGCTCAACGCGGTGCAGATCGCGGAAGTCTTGTGAACGGGATGAGCGCCGGCACCTGCGCCGCGTAGCGCTCGTACGCCCCGGGGAAGGTCTCGCGCATGAAGCCTTCCTCGATGCGCAGCTTGCGCAGCAGCGCTGCGGCGACGATCAGCAAGCCGAGCGCGGCATGCACGGTGCCGGAGGCGATGACGGTACCGAGTGCGGCGGCGAGCAGCCCGGTGTAGATCGGGTGGCGGACGTACGCGTAGGGGCCGGAGCGAATCAGCTCATGGTCCTCCTTCACGGTCACCGAGCCGCTCCAGTTGCGCCCGAGGTGTACGCGCGCCCACACCGTAAAGCCAAGCCCGGCGGCGAGCAGCGCAACCCCGAGCCAGTAAGCCGTGAACGAGCGCGGCCACAGACGCTCTCCCAGCCAGGTCCACGGCACATCGTGCCAGACGATCAGCACAAAGCCGACCGTCAGCGGCACCACGTGCGCCAGGCGCGAGCCGAGGGACTCGCGGCGCTTCGTGGTCTTGCTGCCTGCCGCGGACAGGACCCAGAAGAGCGCCCAGGCGCTCCACAGCAGCCACATGAGTTGCCGGTACAGCAGTGCGTCGCGATGCATGGCCGCATCCTACCCCGGCGCCGCCGCGCTACAGCAGGTCCCTGAGGCGATACCACAGCATCGCCAGCACCAGCGCCGGCCGGCGCAGCGCCGCGCCGCCCGGGAAGTTGGCGTGCGGGATGCGGGCAAACACGTCGAAACGCGCGGCCGTGCCGCTGATGGCTTCCGCCACGAGCTTGCCGGCGATGCCGGTGAGCGCGAGGCCGTGGCCGGAGAAGCCCTGCAGGAAGTAGATGTTGGGTGCGAGCCGGCCGAAGTGCGGAGCGCGGTTGAGAGTGATGTCGACGTCGCCGCCCCAGGCGAAATCGATGCGCGTGCCGGCGAGCTGCGGGAACACGGTGAGCATGCGCGCGCGCGTGGCGCCGGGCGCATCGAACGACCGCAGACCCGAGTAATTCACGCGCCCGCCGAACAGCAGCCGGTGATCGCCCGAGCGCCGGAAGTAGTCGAGCACCCAGTTCATGTCGCACACCGCGGCGTTGTTGGTGATCAATTGCCGCGCGCGCTCGGCGCCGAGGGGCTCGGTGGCGACGATGTAGGTGGCCACTCCCATGATCTTGGAGGCGAGTGCCGGTGCGGTGGCACCGAGGTACACGTTGCCGCACAACACGAGAAAGCGCGCCCGCACTTCGCCACGCGGCGTCCGCACCCGCACCGCTGCGGCGCCGCCGGAAGTGAAGCTGCCGGCGCGCGTGCCTTCGAAGATGCGCACGCCGCGCGACTCGGCAGCCGCGGCGATCCCAAGCGTGTAGTTGAGCGGGTGCAGGTGACCGCTGTTGCTGTCGTACAGCGCCCCGAGGTAGCGCTCGCTCGCCACCAGGGCACGCAGCTCTTCGCGCGCCACATAGCGCACGCTCGGGTAGCCGAAGCGCTCGCGCAGCTCGTGCACTTCCGCTTCGAGCTCGCGCACGTGGCGCTCCCTGACAGCGGTGAGCAGATAGCCGCTCGTCCAGTCGCAATCGATTTTGAAGCGCGCGATCAGCTCGCGCACCAGAGTGAGCGCCTCCACCGACACGTCCCAGACCGCCCGCGCTCCGTCGGCACCGATGAGTCGCTCGAGCTTCCGCGGGCCCGCGGCGACACCGAAGATAGCCTGACCGCCGCTGCGCCCCGAGGCACCCCAGCCCACACGGTGCTGCTCGAGCAGCACCACCGACAGGCCTTTTTCCGCCAGGTGCAGGGCGGTCGAGCAGCCGGCGATTCCTCCCCCGACGACGCACACATCGCACTCGGTCCCGCCCTCGAGTGCGGGGCGCTCGGGCACGACGTGCGCCGAGGCGGCGTAGTACGAGGCGACATAATCCTGGCTTGCCATGGGACCTTCGGGTTCCCGGGTGTTTAGGATATTCGCAAGACCGCGCGGCCGCGCGAGGCGCGCAGGATAGCGAGCCGCGGGTACGGCGGGCAAATCGCCGCGGCCTCCGGCGGCCCCGGCCGAAGGCGCCTGCAAGGCCCCTAGCGCAGTTCCGCTGCCGCTGCAACCTGAGGCTTCCGCCGCGGAGCTGTGGTCTAATAGTGTCTTACCTTGGAGATCCCGCCGCGGCTGTCTGTTTAACATACTAGACACCGCCCCGGCACCAGCCCATGGCCGCCCGTCCGCTCATTGGTATTCCCGCCGACCGCCGTATGGTCGGTAACCACGCGTTTCATATGGTGGGGGACAAGTACGCCCGCGCCGTGCTGGAGGCGGCCGGCGCCGTACCGCTGCTCATTCCGGCGCTCGCCGAGGAGCTGCGCTTCGAGGAGCTGCTCGAGCGGCTCGACGGGTTGGTGTTCACGGGGAGCCCGTCGAACGTCGAGCCACATCACTACCAGGGGACCCCGAGCGATCCGGGGACGCTGCACGATCCGGCCCGCGATGCCACCACGCTGCCGCTGATCCGCCAGGCCGTGCAGGCGGGAGTGCCCGTGTTCGGCATCTGCCGCGGCTTCCAGGAGATGAACGTGGCCTTCGGCGGCACGTTGCACCAGAAGCTGCACGAATTGCCCGGGCACCTCGATCACCGCGACGATGAGACGCAGCCGCTCGAGGTGCAGTACGGTCCCGCGCACGAGGTGACGCTCGAGCCGGGCGGCGTGCTGCGCTCGCTCGCCGCGGGCGACCGTATCCGGGTGAATTCGCTCCATAGCCAGGGCATCGATCGCCTGGGCGCCGAGCTCGCCGTGGAAGCGCGCGCCCCCGACGGGGTGGTCGAAGCCTTCCGCGTGCCCACGGCCGCGCGCTTCGCGCTCGCTGTGCAATGGCACCCCGAGTGGCAGGTCATGAGCAATCCGTTCTCACGCGTGCTGTTTGCCGCCTTCGGGCGGGCGGCGACCGAGCGCGCGCAGTCGAAGTGAAAGGCGTCCCATGGTGAGTGAGATTCGGCAGTTCTTCCGCGACCACGGCATCTCCGAGGTGGAGGCCATTATTCCCGACATGGCCGGCATCGCCCGCGGCAAGATCATGCCCGCGGAGAAGTTCGCCGAGGACGGCGGCATGCGCCTGCCCGAGAGCGTGTTCCTGCAGACGGTGACCGGCGACTATCCGCCGGAGACCGGGGACGCGATGAGTCCGGCGGAGATCGACATCATTCTCAAGGCGGACCCGAAAACCGTACGGCGCGTGCCGTGGGCTGCCGAGCCCACTGCGCAGGTCATCCACGACTGCTTCTACTCCGACGGCCGGCGCGTATCGATGGCGCCGCGGCACGTGCTGCGTAACATTCTCGAGCTGTACGCGCAGCGCGGTTGGGACCCGATCGTGGCCCCGGAGCTCGAGTTCTATCTGGTCGAGCAGAACAAGGACGCCGACTATCCGCTGCGCCCGCCGGTGGGCCGCTCGGGACGCGCCGAGCCTGGCCGCCAGTCCTACAGCATCGCCGCGGTGAACGAGTTCGACCCGCTGTTCGACGACATCTATCAGTTCTGCGAGGACCAGGACATCGAGATCGACACGCTGATCCACGAGGACGGCCCCGCGCAGATGGAGATCAACCTGATTCACGGCCCGCCGCTCGACCTGGCCGACCAGGCATTCCTGTTCAAGCGCACCGCCCGCGAGGCGGCGCTGCGTCACAAGATGTACGCCACGTTCATGGCGAAACCGCACGCCAAGGAGCCGGGCAGCGCCATGCACATCCACCAGAGTGTGGTAGACGTCAAGACGCGCAAGAACATCTTCAGCAATCCCGACGGCACGCCCTCGGCGCTGTTCTTCTCGCATATCGGCGGACTGCAGAAGTACCTGCCGTCGGCCATGGCGCTGTTCTGCGCCAACGTGAATTCCTACCGGCGTCTGACGCGCTACCTGTCCGCGCCCATCAATGTGCACTGGGGCTACGACAACCGCACCGCGGGGCTGCGCGTGCCGATGTCGGATGCGCAGGCGCGCCGCGTCGAGAACCGTGTCGGCGGGGCGGATGCCAACCCCTACATCGCCATCGCCGCATCGCTCGCCTGCGGCTATCTCGGGATGATCGAAGGCGCGCAGCCGTCGGATCCGATCGTCGGCAGCGCGCACGACTTGCCGTTCGGCCTGCCGCGCTCGCTCGATGAGGCGTTGCGGGAGCTGCGCGACTGCGAGCCGCTGGTGAAACTGCTCAGCGAGCCGTTCATCGAGGCCTTCACCATCGTCAAGCAGGCCGAGTACGAAGTGTTCCTGCAGGTCATCAGCTCCTGGGAACGCGAGCACCTGCTGCTTAACGTCTAGCAGCGGGGGAGCACGCGGTGCGCTCGCCCACCGGCGGTCCGGATTTGCGCGCCGGTGCGCCCGCAACGGCTTAGTGAAACTTCCAGCCGATCCAGCCGTACTGCCACGCCACCGCGATCTCCTTGAAATTGCCCCCGTAGCGCACGTAGTCGCCGTCGCTCACGGCGACCTTGATCGATTGACGTTCGGTGAGCGGAACGGAAGCCGTGAGGCCGACACGGGAGCTCTTCTGGTTGGTCGCCGGATTCTCGATCCCGTTCAGGCTGGTCGCCCCGCCCCACCAGTAATTTGCGTCCAGGGAAATCCACAGGCGCTGCGCGAAATCGTAGCTGATGTGTCCCTCGATCGCCCCCACGTTATTCTCGTTCTGGTACTGCGTGCCCGGGAAGTACTTGTTGTGGGAAAAGAACTCGGAGTCTTTCGTGTAGAACCAGCCGCCGGCATAGATGTCCAGCACCCACTTTCCCCAACGCTCGGAGTACCCGAGCTCCGGCTTGAACCCCCAGCGGTTGCTGCCGAAGTTGATCAATCGCGTGTCATCGTATTGTCCGGTCGGGGCGGTGACCGTGAGACTCACTCCGAGCAGCACATCCTGGCGCCACTTCTGGAACTCTTCCGTGCCCATGGCCGGCCCTCCCAACAGGTTCACGGAGAGGCGGACCGAGGAATCGAGAAAACCGGTGCGATGCGCACTCGCGGGTGCTTCGATCACTGTTCCCTCGAAGTTGCCGATGCCGTACGGCACCACGGCGGTGACGTTGGCCGAGCGGCCGAAGACGCCGAACGAATGATAATAAGCGAGCGAGGGCAAGTTGGTGTCCGCGTGCGCCCCGGTGATGGGTACCCCGCCAGGGAACTGAAGACTGCCGTCGAGGTACGAGTCCTGGACGATGATCGCATTCGCAGCGACCGGCGTGATGACGTACGCGCGGGGAGCGAGGCTCTGTGCCGGCGCCGGATGAGAACCGCACAAGCCCAGACCGACGAGCAACGGGAGGCCGGCGACGCCCGCTGCGGGACCGCGGCGTTGCGGCCGCCGGCCGTCGCGATGCCCGTCGCGCCGGCGTACCAATGCCAGCAGGGCGGTCTGCCCGGCCCGCGTGGTGACCCGGAATCGCTCGAATTCGGTGTCCGCGCCCGCGTGCTTCACGCGCTATAAGCTAGCCGCAGCCGCTGCGATAAACTAGCTCCCCGAGCGATAGACCGAAGAACACACCGTGAGCCGCTCTCTCTTCCCGAGCCTGCGCACCGGCGCCGCCACCGTGGCGGCACTGCTGCTCGCCTGTGCGGGATGTTCCGGCCCGGGCGGTCATGCGGTCGGGACGGCGAATGCGGCGGTGACGTCGGAGAAGGTGCTCAACGTCTACAACTGGTCCGATTACATCCAGCCGGCGGTCATCGCGGACTTCGAGAAGGAGTACGGCATTCGCGTCAACTACGACGTGTTCGATTCCAACGAGGTGCTCGAGACCAAGCTTCTCACCGGGCACACCAACTACGACATCGTCGTGCCCTCGGCCGCCTTTCTCGAGCGCCAGCTGCAGGCCGACATCTACCAGAAGCTCGACAAGTCGTTGCTGCCGAACCTGAAGAACGTCGATCCGGACGTGGCCCGCGCCATGGCGCTGTACGACCCCGGCAACCAGTACGCGGTCGACTATATGTGGATCACCTCGGGGGTCGGCTACAACGTTGCCGACATCCGTGCGCGCATGCCGGATGCCCCCGTCGACAGCTGGCGCATGCTGTTCGATCCGACCGTCGTGGCGAAATTCCAGGACTGCGGCGTGGGGATCCTCGATGCCCCGTCCGAGGTCGTGGGCACGGTGCTGCTGTTCCTCGGCCGCAACCCCAACAGCAACTCGGTCGAGGACCTCAAGGCCGCCGAACAGGTGCTACACTCGATACGCCCCTACATCCGCTACGTGGACTCCTCGCGCTACATCGACAACCTCGCCAACGGCGACCTGTGCCTCGCGATGGGTTGGTCGGGCGACGTCAAGCAGGCGCACGATCGCGCGCAGGAGGCCGGCAAGGGCATCGAGCTCGCGTACACCATCCCCAAGGAGGGCGCGATCGCCAATTACGACTCGCTGGCCATCCCCGCCGATGCCCCGCACGTGCGCAACGCGCACCTGTTCATCGACTACCTGCTGCGCCCCGACGTCGCCGCGAGGAATTCGAACCTGATCAAGTACGCCAACACGGTGATTCCGGACATCCAGCCGCTCGATCCGTCCGTGCGCGGCGATCCGGGCGTCTACCCGCCGCCGGACGTGCGTGCGCGACTGACACCCGAGCACCCGCGGCCGGCGGATTACCAGCGCCTGCTGACCCGCATGTGGACGCGCTTCAAGACCGGCAAGTGAGCCGGTTGCCACTTCCTATATAAGATGAGTCCGGTTACCTAAGGTGAGTGCACCGACCATGCCAGAGAGTAGCGACGCCGCCTACGTGCGCATTGCGAACGTGACCA
The DNA here is from genome assembly GCA_036008385.1 of Steroidobacteraceae bacterium. Classification (GTDB taxonomy): domain Bacteria; phylum Pseudomonadota; class Gammaproteobacteria; order Steroidobacterales; family Steroidobacteraceae; genus 13-2-20CM-66-19. The sequence continues at coordinate 36,373 of DASYNX010000095.1, read as the reverse complement.
AGAAATTCGATGACTTCGTGGCCGTCGACGACGTCTCGCTCGATGTCCGCCGCGGCGAGATCTTCTGCCTGCTCGGGGGCTCGGGCTCGGGCAAGACGACACTGCTGCGCATGCTGGCGGGCTTCGAGCGCCTGAGCGCCGGGACCATCCATATCGACGGCACCGACATGGGCAGCATTCCGCCCTACGAGCGCCCGGTCAACATGATGTTCCAGTCATACGCGCTGTTCCCGCACATGACGGTCGAGAAGAACGTCGCTTTCGGGCTCGAGCAGGAGCACCTCGGACGCGATGCCATCCGCCGCCAGGTGGGCGAGATCCTCGACATCGTCAGGATGGGCAGCCTCGGCGCACGCAAGCCCCACCAGCTCTCCGGCGGACAGCGCCAACGTGTCGCGCTGGCGCGCGCACTGGTGAAGCGCCCGAAGCTGCTGCTGCTCGATGAGCCGCTCGCCGCGCTCGACAAGAAGCTCCGCGAGCATACGCAGTTCGAGCTGCTGAACATCCAGCAGCGCCTGGGCGTCACCTTCATCGTGGTGACACACGATCAGGAGGAGGCCATGACGCTCGGCCAGCGCCTCGGGGTGATGAACCACGGCCGCATCGCGCAGGTGGGCACGCCGTCGGACATCTACGAATCCCCGGCGACGCGCTTCGTGGCCGATTTCATCGGCTCGGTCAACATGTTCGAGGGCCGGGTGAGCGATGACAGCGCGGATTTCGTGCGCATCGAGTGCGACGAGCTCGGCTGCCGGGTGCGCGCCGAGCGCGCCGAGCGCGTCGTGCAGTGCACCCGTGGCGCCACGGTGTGGACCGCCATCCGGCCGGAGAAGATCAGCATCAGCCGGCAGCCGCTCGGCCAGGCTAATGGAACCGACAACGCGGTACGCGGTACGGTGCGCGAGATCGCCTACATGGGGGACATGTCGATTTACCTGGTGCAGATCGCTTCCGGAAAGATGCTGCGCGTGACGTTGCCCAATACCACGCGCGGCGCCGAGCGCCCGATCGCCCGCGAGGAGAGCGTGTGGCTCTCCTGGCACGGCTCGAGCCCCGTGGTTCTCACCGAGTAGGGATCGCCGTGCGCCTGACGCAGTCTGCCGGCCGGCGACTGGTCGCAGGGATCCCGACCCTGTGGCTGCTGGTACTGTTCCTCATCCCCTTCATCATCGTCTTTCGCATTTCCTTCTCCGAGGTGCGGCTCGCCATACCGCCGTACACGCCGCTGATCTCCTGGCGGCACGGGACGCCCACGTTCGAGCTGCACGGGTCGGCCTACGCTTTCCTGTTCACCGACTCGCTGTACGTCAGCTCCTACCTGTACTCGCTCAAGGTGGCGGCGGTATCGACGTTGTGCTGTCTGCTCATCGGTTACCCGATGGCCTATGCCATCGCGCGCTCCGGCGCTGCCACACGCTCGGTGCTGCTGATGCTGATCGTGCTGCCCTTCTGGACCTCGTTCCTGCTGCGCGTGTATGCCTGGATCGGCCTCCTGAAGAACAACGGCGTCATCAACAACGTGCTGCTGTACCTCGGCGTGATCCATCACCCGCTCGCGCTGCTGCAGACCGACTTCGCGGTCTACATCGGTATCGTCTATTCGTATCTGCCGTTCATGATCCTGCCGCTGTACGCCAACCTCGAGAAGCACGACACGACGCTGCTCGAGGCGGCGGCGGATCTCGGCGCCCGTCCGCTGCGTGCTTTCCTGGCCATCACGCTGCCGCAATCCTTCGCCGGTATCGTGGCGGGATCGCTGCTCGTGTTCATTCCGGCGGTCGGCGAGTACGTGATCCCGACGCTGCTCGGCCGTACCGACCAGCTGATGATCGGCAGGGTGCTGTCGGATGAGTTCTTCGAGAACCGCGACTGGCCGGTGGCGAGCGCCGTGGCGATCGTGATCCTGCTGCTGCTCGTCATCCCCATCATGCTGTTCCAGCGCCTGGAACGGCGCGAGCTCGAGGCCGCCAAGTGAGATCGCGCGGCTTGTTCTCACGCACGGCCCTGGTTCTGGGACTGGTGTTCCTCTACGTCCCGATCCTGTCGATGATCGTGTTCTCCTTCAACAACTCGCGGCTGGTGACCGTGTGGGACGCGGCGCACTCGCCGACGCTGCGCTGGTATGGCGTGCTGGTCCACAACCAGCAGATCCTCAGCGCCGCCTGGCTGTCGATCCGCATCGCCCTGGTCGCGGCGACCTGTGCCGTGGTGCTCGGCACGCTCGCCGGCATGGCGTTGACGCGCTTCGGCGCCTTTCGCGGCCGCCTGCTGCTCGCCGGGATGACCACCGCGCCGATCGTCATGCCGGAGGTCATCACGGGACTCTCGCTGCTGCTGCTGTTCGTGGCGCTCGAGCAGCTCATCGGTTGGCCCAAGGGCGTGGGTGCGGTCACCATTGCGCTGGCACACATCACCTTCTGCATGGCCTACGTCACCGTGGTGGTGCAATCGCGCCTGGCGGGCTTCGACGAGTCGCTGGAGGAGGCGGCGATGGACCTGGGTGCGCGGCCCGTGAAAGTGTTCCTGCGCATCACGCTGCCGCTGATCCTGCCGGCGATCGCCTCCGGCTGGCTGCTGGCGTTCACGCTGTCGTGGGACGATCTGGTCATTACGCAGTTCGTGGCCGGCCCGGGATCGAGCACGCTGCCGATGGTGGTGTTCTCCAAGGTGCGCTTCGGCGTGACCCCGGACGTGAATGCGCTGGCGACCATCATGGTGCTGGTCGTGGCCACCGGTATCGCGGTTTCCACCGTGTGGATGCGCTATCGGGAGAGGCGGCGCGTGCGTGACCTGCAGCTCGCGGCCGCCGCGAACCTGTGACCGGCATGACCTCCGCGGTCCTCGGCATCGACGTGGGCGGATCCTCGGTCAAGGCCGGACTGGTCGATGTGCAGGCCGGACGGCTCCTCGGGTCGCTGCTGTCCGTGCCCACGCCGCGGCCTGCGACTCCCGCGGCGCTCACTGCGGTGTTCGGCGAGCTCGCCGCGCGGCTTCCGGGCTCGACCGGGCGGGTCGGTGTGGCATTTCCGAGCGTGATCAAGAGCGGCACCGCCTTCACCGCTGCCCACATCGATGCGGCCTGGCTGGGGACCAACGGTGAGCGTCTCGCCGCCGCTGCGCTCGGCCGGCCGGTGCTGTTCCTCAACGACGCCGACGCCGCCGGCATCGCCGAGATGCGTTTCGGCAGCGGCCGCGGTTGCACGGGTACGGTCATCATGCTCACCTTCGGCACCGGGATCGGGACCGCGCTCTTCGCCGGGGGCACGCTCTACCCGAACACCGAGCTCGGACACCTCGAGCTGCACGGGATGGACGCGGAAACCTGGGCGTCGGCGTATGCGCGCACGGCGGAGCGGCTCGACTTCGCGGCCTGGATCGCACGGGTGAACGATTACCTGCTGGCCATGCACCGGCTGTTCTGGCCCGACGTGTTCATCCTCGGGGGCGCAGTGAGTGAGCGCTTCGCGGAATTCGCCCCGCTGCTGCGTGCACCGACGGAGCTTCGCGCCGCGCATTTTGCCGGCCAGGCGGGTGTGGTCGGCGCCGCGCTCGCGGCGGCCGAAGCCGGTTGATTGCGGGCGAGGCAGCGTATGAGCAGCAAGCTCCCGGACGTCGGTACGACCATTTTCACCGTGATGTCGCGCCGCGCCCGCGAGCTCGAAGCGCTGAATCTCGGGCAGGGATTTCCCGACTACGACATCGATCCACGACTCACCGAGCTCACCGCCGCGGCGATGCGCGCCGGCCACAACCAGTACGCTCCCATGGAGGGCCTGCCGGCACTGCGCGAGCGCATCGCCGAAAAGCTCCGCTCGTCCTACGGACTCAGCGTCGACCCGGAATCCGAGGTGACCATCACGCTCGGTGCGACGGAGGCCATCTACTCGGCGATTCAGGCAGTGCTGGGAGCCGGCGATGAGGCGATCGCCTTCGATCCGGCCTACGATTCGTACGAGCCGGCAGTGCGGCTCGCGGGCGGGCGCTGCATCCGCCTGCCGCTGCTGCAGCCGGGCTTCCGTTACGACTGGGAGCGGGTGCGCGCCGCGGTCACCACCCGTACCCGCCTGGTGCTGTTCAACAGTCCCCACAATCCGGCCTGCACGGTGGCGAGTGCGGCCGATCTCGACGCGCTGGCGCAGCTCGTCGCCGGCCGCGACATCGTGGTGTTGTCGGACGAGGTTTACGAGCACGTGGTGTTCGATGGGCTCCGGCACCATTCGGTGCTGACGCATCCAGCGCTGTCCGCCCGCAGCTTTGCGATGTTCTCCTTCGGCAAGACGCTGCACGCCACGGGGCTGCGTGTCGGTTACTGCGTGGCGCCCGCGCCGCTCACCCGCGAGCTGCGCAAGGTGCACCAGTTCAACACCTTCAGCATTTCCCATCCGCTGCAGCACGCCATTGCGGCGTATCTGGCCGAGCGACCCGACTGCGGCGCGGAGCTCGCGGGCTTCTTCCAGGCCAAGCGCGATCGCCTGCGCAGCGCGCTCGCCGATTGCGGTTTCCAGCTCCCGCCGGCGCAGGGGACTTACTTCCAGCTGCTCGATTTCAGCGCCTTCGCCGCCGCCGACGATTGCGCCTTTGCCGAGCGGCTGCTGACCGAGGCGCGCGTCGCAACGATTCCGCTGTCGCCGTTCTACGCGGTGCCGCAGCCCCTGCCGTTCGTGCGGCTGTGCGTGGCCAAGCGCGACGCGACACTCGATGAGGCGGCGGCGCGGCTCAGTGCGTTCGCCGCACGCGCGCGGCAGAGCTGAAGCGGGATGGGCGACCTGCGCATCACTCTGGTCCAGCAGCCGCTCGTCTGGCACGACCCGGCTGCCAACCGCGAGCGTTTCGAGTCACTGCTGCGCCCGCTCGCCGGCCATACCGATCTCATCGTACTGCCGGAAACCTTCACCACCGGCTTCAGCATGGCGGTCGAGCGGCTCGGTGAGCCGGCAGGCGGACCGACGACGCAGTGGCTCGGGCAGCTCGCCGTCACGCTCGACGCCGCGATCACCGGCAGCGTCATAACGCTCGATGGCGACCGCTACTACAACCGACTGCTGTGGGCGGCGCCGGCACAGGAACTGCGGCACTACGACAAGCGACACCTGTTTCGCATGGGTCGCGAGCACCAGCACTTCACCGCGGGACGCACCGCGTGGAGCGTCCCGTGGCGGGGCTTCCGGGTGTGTCCGCTGGTGTGCTATGACCTGCGCTTCCCGGTATACAGCCGTCGCCGCGCGCAGCTCGAGTACGACCTGCTGCTGTACGTCGCCAACTGGCCGGCCCCGCGCGCCGATGCCTGGCGGCAGCTGCTGCGCGCGCGCGCCATCGAGAACCAGGCGTACGTGGTCGGCGTCAACCGCGTCGGCCCCGACGGCCACGGCGTGGCCTACGCCGGCGACAGTGCCGCGATCGACTTCATGGGGCACACGCTGGCCGAAGGCGGCGAGGCCGCGGCGTTGATCACGGTGCAACTGCCGTACGCGCCGCTGGCCGCCTTCCGCGAGCGCTTCCCCGCGCACCTGGACGCGGACACCTTCACCCTCGAGCTGTAGAGCGTCCGTTCGCCATGAAGAAGACCACGCGCGTCAATCATCCCCCGGCGGTCGAGTTGCCCCCGGGCAACCACGCGCTGGTGGCACCGATCTACCAGACCGTCAAGTTCGAGTTCGACTCGCTGGCGGAGACCGAGCGCTACCTGCGCGGCGAGCGCACCGGGTTCTACTATTCGCGCGCCTCCAATCCCACGACCCGCCAGCTCGAGCTGCTGCTTGCGGAGCTGCAGGGCCGGGAGGACTGCCTGGTCACGGCATCCGGTCTGGGGGCGATCTCCCAGACCCTGTTGTCGCTCACCAAGCAGGGCGATCACATCGTCTGCTTCATCGAGAGCTACAACCCCAGCCGCTATCTCATCCGGCGCCTGCTCGGCCGCTTCGGCGTGACGCACACCCTGCTGTCCATCGAGGACGTCGCCGCAGTGGAACGCGTGCTCGCCGCCCAGCCGACGCGGCTGATCTTCTTCGAGAGCCCGACCAATCCCGTCACCAAGATCGCCGACATCGCCGCGCTCACGCGCCTGGCGCGTGCCGCCGGCGCGCTCAGCGTGATGGACAACACCTTCGCCGGTTTCCACCAGCACGGGGCCTTCGACATCGACGTCTTCGTGCACAGCCTCACCAAGTACGCTTCCGGCGCCGGCGACGTCATGGGCGGGGCGGTGATCGCGCGCAACGAGCTGATCCGCGCCATGCGCACCGACTTCGGGGCGCTCGGCGGCACCCTCGACCCGCACGCCGCCTTCCTCATCCTGCGCGGCCTCAAGACCTACTTCGTGCGCTACCAGGCACAGTCCGCAAGCGCCGCACGCATCGCGCAGCTGCTGGCCGCGCACCCGGCGGTCGCACGGGTGCACTATCCGGGTCTGCCGGGGCATCCGCAGCACGCACTCGCGGCGCAGCAAATGCAGGATTTCGGCACCATCGTCAGCTTCGATCTCAAGGGCGGGGCGAGCGCCGGCCGGCGCTTTGCGGATGCGCTCGAGCTGTTCGCCCTGACGGCGAGCCTCGGGTCCACTGAATCGCTGGCGGTCACGCCGCAGATGATGGGGGGCCGCGAGCTCGATCCCGAGCAGCAGCGCCTGTCCGCCATCACCGCAGGGACCATCCGGCTGTCGATCGGGCTCGAGGACACCGAGGATCTCATCGCGGACATCACGCGCGCGCTCGCCGTCGCCGGGTCGTGACGCGCGGCGCCGGGCGAAGCGGCGTATCATCGGCTGGGAACTTGCGCGCGGTGCGCAGGTCTGCCTAAGGCACACCGGGTTCAGACGTGGCAGGAAGGACGCCCATGAACATCGAGTCTCCGACAATTCCGTACAATTTCTCCGACCTCGAGCCGGCCATCTCGCGCGACACCCTGGTGTTTCACTTCCTGCGCCACCAGCGCGTGTGCTACGACCGCATGCACGCGCTGGTACGCGGCACGGAGCTCGAGGCGCTGACGCTCGAGGAGCTGATCCGGGTAACGGAGCGTAACCCCGCGCAACACGTCGTTTACCGCTATGCCGCGGAGGTCTGGAACCACAATCTCTACTGGAACTCGATGCGTCCGCGCGGCGGCGGTGGCGCACATGGTCTGGTCGGCGAGCTGCTGCGCGCGCGCTTCGGCTCGTACGAGCGCTTCGTGCGCGATTTCCGCGAAGCCGCCAGCGCACACTTCGGCAGCGGCTGGCTGTGGCTGGTGTGGCGCGCCGGCGCGCTCGAGATCGTGACCACCAGCAACGCCGGCACACCGCTGGTGCGCGGGGACGTCACGCTGCTTGCACTTGATCTGTGGGAGCACGCCTACTATCTCGACCACCAGAACCGCCGCAGTGCCTACGTCGCCACATTCCTCGAGGAGCTGGCGAACTGGGATTTCGCCAACCGCACCCTGGCGGAGATGAATGCCGAGGACCGCGAGCCGCGTGCGCTGGTGGCTGCCGAGGCGCAGCGGGTGGCTGGCCTGAACGCCGCGGGTTCGCCGCACCCGTAAAGGTCGCTCAAAGGCTCCCGGCCACCCGCACGCGGTGCGGGTGATAGGGCAGCACCTCCATGACTTCGCCCTCGACGAGTCGCTGCTGCACGCCGCGCCAGAACGCCGCGGTGAGGATTTCCCCATGCATGTGCAGCAACGCTGTGCGCTGCTCGTTGCTGAATGCCAGGAAGTTGATGAACGTCTCCGGAAAGACGTCGCTCTCGCCGACGTAGAACCACGCCTCGCCGCGCATCTCGTCATCCTCGTTGGTCGCCTGCGGCACGTCGCGAAAGTTGCAGTCGGTAACCCGGCAGAGCTCGTCGTAGTCGTAGAAGATCACCCGACCGTGGCGGGTGACGCCGAAGTTCTTCAGCAGCAGGTCGCCGGGGAAGATGTTGGTGTAGGCGAGATCGCGGATGCATTGGCCGTAATCGAGCACCACGCGCTCGGCGTCACCGGCGGCCGCGTCACGCAGAAACAGGTTGAGCGGTGTCATGCGCCGCTCGATATACGTGTGATCGAATACCAGGTCGCCGCCGTCCTCGTAGACGGTGGCGGCCGCCTCGCGCCGCAGCTCCTCGAGCAGCTCCGCGGAGAAGCGCTCGCGTGGGAAGCGCAGCCGCCGGAACTCCTGCGCATCCACCAGCCGCCCGGCGCGGTCGTGTATGAAGACCATCCGGTACTTCGCCACCACCTCCTCGCGCAGTACGGTCTTGGGGGGCGGGAAGCGGTCGCGGATCACCTTGAAGACCACATCGACCGACGGCAGCGTGAAACACACCATCACCAGCCCGCGCTCCCCGGGCGCGTGCACGAACAGGTCGTGGGTGTGATCGAGGTTGCGCATCAGCTCGCGGTAGCGCTCGGTCTTGCCCTGGCGGGCGCGCCCCAGCACCGTGAACAGCTCGCTCACCGGCTTGCGTGGCATGATCGATTTCAGGAACATCACCGCCTCGGCGACCCGCTCGATGTCGGCGTGAAAGTAGGAGCGCGTGAAGCTGAACACGATGCTCACGTCGTCCTCGGCCAGCATGACCGCATCCACGAACACCCCACCGTCGGTGTTCTTGAGAGCAATGACCAGCGGCACGATGAAGCCGCGCCCGAGCAGGCGTCCGACGACATAGGCGCGCGAGATCTGGTAGAAGACCGCGCGGATGACCTCGACCCGCTCGACTTCACGCCGCTGGCCGCCGGTGCTGAGGTGCCGCTGCACCTCGGCGACGACGTGCGCAATGCTCTTGTCCAGGTCGCGCCACGGCGAGCGGAAGCGCACGTCGCCGAGCACATCCTCGAACAGCAGCGGCAGTGAGCCGTGATTGACGTAGGTATTGGCGCCGACGCTGGAATGAATGTCGGCGAGCGGATCGAGGTCGGTGGCAACGAACTCGATGTCCGGCGCTACCCCTACCGTGCCAAACAGCCGGCGACTGATCGAGCTGAAGAAGGTCTTGGTGAATTCGGTGTCCGGGAGCGCTGCAACCTGCAGCGCGAACTCCTCGCGGATGCGCTGCCATAGCTCGCGGTTGTGCGCCTCGGTGCCGAGGGTGACCTCGAGCTCGGCAATCGTCTCCTTCACGCAGCGGTCGTACAGCTCGATGCGCTGGACCGCGTCGCGCTGGCCGCCGCGCCAGTCGCGCGCGTCGAAGTGCAGCGGCGCGCGGCGCGTGATGGCGCGGAATTCGGCGTTGTAGTGCACGAAGGCGTCCGCGATCTGGCGCGCGCAGTCGCGCGCGGAAGGGGCGTCAGCGGGCTGAGGCATGCGGGTGGGGCACGGCCGTCAGTCGAAGTCGGTGGGCAGCGCCGGGTCGAGGCGGTGCTGATACAGCCGCACGATCTGGGATGCGAGCACGCGCCCGGTGGACAGCTCCGGCAGGGCGTGCACCGGAAAGAACTCCACCGCATCCGTCTCGATGCTCGCGGCCGGGCCGCCACCGGTCAGCTCGCACACGAAGAACAGCTTGTAGATGTGGTGGATGCCCGGGGGGTGCGGATGGCGGTTCTTGTCGACCAGTGCGGCGAGCTTCAGCGCCCGGGCGCGATAGCCGGATTCCTCGTAGATCTCGCGCGCCACGGCCTCGGAGGGCGCGTCGTTCACGTCGACCCAGCCGCCCGGCAACGTCCAGCGGCCGTCCGACCGTTCCCGCACCAGCAGCACCGTGTCTGCGACGAAGACTCCGCCGCGCACATCGACCTTAGGGGTGGCATAGCCGTGCTCGCCGTGCCACAACGCCTGCGCAGCGGCGACCGGGATCTTCAGCTCGGTCGCGAGCAGCGTTGCGACCAGCTGCGCGAGCTGGGTATAGCGCTCGCGGTCGAACGGGTCCTTGGTGAAGGCGAGGCCGTTCTGCGCGATGGCCTGCACCTCGCGCACCCACTTGAGCAGGTTGTCCGGCTGCGCCGCGCTCATCGTGGCGTGCCGGGCCGCCGCGCCTTGTGCGCACTGTGACTGGCCACGGCCCGCTCGCTCCGGCGCAGCACGACCTTCAGTCCCGACCAGATCTCATCCACCGCGCACACCTTGACGTCAACCAGTCCGAGCGGCAGCGCCAGCTCGCGGACCACATCCTCGGTGATATCTGTCGGCAAACGGGCGGCGCGCTTCGGCCAGCTCACCCAGATCGCGGCGTCATCGCGCATCCTGGCGCGCGCACGCCGCAGCGTCGCTCCGAGTGCCGCCCGGCGGGTGGCGAACAGATGGATGAGATCGGTAGCGGCATCGATGGCACGCACGGTACGCACGTTCTCCGGAAGCGGGGCGATCAGCCCGGAGTAGTGTTTGGGTGGGGCGTCGACGAACATCCGCGTGCCCGGGCGGATCCCGAGCTTCTTTGCCAGCGGCGTACCTGAATATCCGCTCATGACACTGCCGCGCGCGTGGCACGAGCTCGAGCGCTTACCGACCGGCACGCGCGTCAGAGGTTGCGGATCAGCGCGTCGGCGAATGCGCTGGTCGACACTTCGTGCGCGCCGTCCATCAGACGGGCGAAATCGTAGGTCACGATCTTCTGCCCGATGGTGCGGTCCATGGCGCCGACGATGGCGTCCGCCGCCTCGACCCAGCCCAGGTAGCGGAACATCATTTCCCCGGAGAGGATCAGCGAGCCGGGATTGACCTTGTCGAGATTGGCGTACTTGGGCGCGGTGCCGTGCGTCGCCTCGAATACCGCGTGCCCAGTGAGGTAGTTGATGTTGCCGCCGGGGGCGATGCCGATACCGCCGACCTGCGCGGCGAGCGCGTCGGAGAGGTAGTCGCCATTGAGGTTGAGCGTGGCGATGATGTCGAACTCCTCCGGCCGCGTCAGCACCTGTTGCAGGGTGATGTCGGCAATCGCGTCCTTGACGAGGATGCGTCCGGCCTTGCGGGCCGCGTCCATCTCGGCGTTGGCATCCTTCTCGCCCTTGGTCGCCTTGGTGCGCTCCCACTGCTCCCAGGTGTAGGTCTGGGCGGGAAACTCGCGCTCGGCGACCTGGTATCCCCAGTTGCGGAAGGCGCCCTCGGTGAATTTCTGGATGTTGCCCTTGTGGACCAGGGTGACGCTACGGCGCTTGTTCCTGACCGCGTAGTCGAGCGCGGCGCGGATCAGCCGCTCCGAGCCTTCCTTCGATACCGGCTTGATGCCGATCGCGGAGGTCTCAGGGAAGCGGATCCGGGCGTACGCCTTCGGAAAGGCCTGACGGAACAGCTCGAGGAACTTCTGGTTGTCGGCGCTGCCGAACTCGAACTCGATGCCGGCGTAGATGTCCTCGGTGTTCTCACGGAAGATCACCATGTCGACCTTCTCGGGATGCTTCACCGGCGAGGGCACTCCCTTGAACCAGCGCACCGGGCGCACGCACGCATAGAGGTCGAGCATCTGGCGCAGCGCCACGTTGAGCGAGCGGATGCCGCCGCCCACCGGCGTGGTGAGCGGCCCCTTGATGGACACCAGGTACTCGCGGCACGCCGCCACGGTCTCCTCCGGCAGCCAGGTGTTGAACAACCGGTTCGACTTCTCGCCGGCGTACACCTCCATCCAGTGGATGCGACGCTCGCCGGCGTAGGCCTTCGCCACCGCGGCGTCCATGACGCGCACGCTGGCCCGCCAGATATCCGGACCCGTGCCGTCGCCTTCGATGAACGGAAGAATGGGATTCGGCGGGACCAGCAGCTTGCCGTTCTGTAGGGTGATCCCTGCGCCCCCGGGGGGCGGAGCGACCTTCGGGGTGGCGGCCGTGGACATGCGCGTTCTCCTGGGAAGTGCCGGCCGCGCGGGCGTCGCCGGGCGCGCAAATGCTAGCACAGGCCCGGCCGGGCGGCCGGGCGCGTACCTAAGCGCGGCCACGTATGAGAGACTCACCCGGCGGCTTGCGCCGGGGGTCGAAGAGGAAGCGTCCGCGTATGTCCGACGCAATAGACATAAATAAGAGTCCCGGCGGCGTAGGTGCGCCGAAGCGCTCGCTGCTGCGTGAGATGTGCGCCGTGCGGCAGATCGATCCGGAGCCCGCCGCCAAGGCGCGCCTCAAGCAGGTGCTGAGCGCGCCGGCGCTGATCGCCATCGGCCTCGGTGCCACCATCGGCTCGGGCATCTTCGTGCTCACCGGTACGGTGGCGGCGAACCACGCGGGACCGGCGATCACACTATCGCTGCTGATTGCCGCGTTCGGCGGTGGACTGGCGGCCCTGTGCTATTCGGAGTTCGCCACCTTCCTGCCCGTGCCCGGCAGCGCCTACAGCTACACCTACGCCACGCTCGGCGAGGCGCTCGCCTGGTTCATCGGCTGGAACCTGCTGCTCGAGTACGCGATCTCGGCGTCCGCTGTCGCGGTCAGCTGGTCCGCTTACGTCGTCAGCCTGCTGAACGATGCCCACATTCATCTGCCGGCGGTGCTGGTGAATGCGCCGCTCGGTCTCGACGAGCACGATCACGTCAAGGCGACCGGCGCTCTCATCAACGTGCCCGCCGTGCTCATCATCGCCGCCATGACGGCGCTGCTGTACGTGGGGGTGCGCGGATCCGCCGGCGCCAATACCCTCATGGTGGCCCTGAAGGTAAGCATCATCGTGATCGTCGTGATCGCTGGCCTCCAGTACGTGGATCCCGCCAACTGGCGGCCGTATGTGCCGCCCAACGTCGGGGTTCGCGGCCACTTCGGCTGGAGCGGCGTGCTGCAGGGGGCGGCGATCATCTTCTTCTCCTACGTCGGCTTCGACACTGCCTCGACGACCGCGCTCGAGGCACGCAACCCGCAGCGTGACCTGCCGATTGGCATCATCGGTGCCCTGCTCATCTCCGCGGTGCTGTACGTCGCCATGGCGTCGGTCCTGACCGGCATGGTGCCGTTCCAGAAGCTCGACTCGGATGCACCGGTGGCCGTCGCGCTCGACGCGCATCCGCAGCTCGGGTGGCTGTCCTGGATCGTCAAGGTGGGCGTCATCGCGGGAATGACTTCCGTCATTCTCACTTCGCTCCTCGGACAGCCGCGTATCCTCCTGTCGATGGCGGACGACGGACTGTTGCCGCCGTACATGAGCCGCTGTCATGCGCGCTTCAAGACGCCGCACGTTTCCACGGTCATCACCGGAGTATTCGCGGCGCTGATCGCGGCCGTCTTTCCGCTCGACCTGCTCGCGGATCTCATTTCCATGGGCATCCTGCTCGCGTTCGCGGTGGTGTGCGCGGGGGTGCTGGTGCTGCGCTACACGCGCCCCGATGCGCCGCGGCCGTTCCGCGTGCCGTATGCTCCCGTGACGTGCGTGCTGGGCACGGTGGTCTGCCTCGGCATGACCTACTTTCTGTCCGGCGCCACCTGGCTGCGCCTGGTGTACTGGACTGCGATCGGCATGTCGATCTACGCCTTCTACGGATTCAGCCACAGCCGCCTGCGCCGATGACCCGCACGCTCGCGAGCACGCCCGCGGCGGACGGTTTCCGCATGCCGGCGGAGTTCGAGTCGCACGCCGGCTGCTGGCTGCTGTGGCCGGAGCGACCCGACAACTGGCGCGAGGCGGCACGCCCGGCACAGCTCGCCTTCGTGCAGGTGGCCGCGGCGATTGCGCAGTTCGAGCCCGTGTGCGTGGGGGTTTCCACGGCACACTACAGCACGGCACGCGCGCTGCTCGGCGAACCCGTACGGGTCGTGGAGATGGCACACGACGACTGCTGGATGCGCGACGTGGGCCCGACGTGCGTAGTGAACAGCCGCGGCCAGGTGCGCGGCGTCGACTGGCAGTTCAACGCCTGGGGTGGTCTCAACGGCGGGCTGTATTTTCCCTGGGACCAGGACGATCTGGTGGCGCGCAAGGTGCTGGAGACCGAGGGTCTCGACCGCTACCGCGCGCCGCTGGTGAACGAGGGCGGCGCCATCCATGTCGACGGCGAGGGCACGGCGCTCGTCACAGAGGAGTGCCTGCTCAACCCCAACCGCAATCCCCGTCTCGGGCGCGGCGACGTGGAGCAATACCTGCGCGCGTACCTCGGCGTGACCCAGATCATCTGGCTCGGCCGCGGGGTGTTCAATGACGAGACCTCGGGGCACATCGACAACCTCGCCTGCTTCGTGCGACCGGCGGAGGTGTGTCTCACGTGGACCGATCGCCGGCGCGACCCCCAGCATGCGATCTCACGCGATGCGTGGGAGCGCCTCAAGGACGCGCGCGATGCGCGCGGCCGGCGCCTCAAGGTCACGCGGCTGCCGATGCCGGGCCCGCTCACTCTGCGAGCCCGCGAGGCCGCGGGCATCGTCGCGCGCGAGGGCACCAAGGTGCGCACGGCGGGCGAGCGGCTGGCTGCGAGCTACGTCAACTTCTACATCGCCAACGGCGGCATCATCATGCCGCTGCTCGATCGGCGCACCGACCGCGTGGCGGCACGACGCCTGAAAACGCTGTTTCCCACGCGCCGCATCGTGGGTGTGCCCGCGCGCGAAATCCTGCTGGGCGGCGGCAACATCCATTGCATCACGCAGCAGATCCCGGCCGGAACGCGAACTCGGTCACCCTCTGCACGGTGATCGCGGGCCGCGTGGTGGCGGTTCCGGTATGGTGAGGGACCATGCGTTCACCTCCCTTGCGCGCGCGCTGGCTCGTCGGTGCGCTACTGGCGGCGCTTGCCCCAATGGCGCACGCAGCAACCCCGCAGAGCGGACTGCCGGCGCCGTCCGCCGCGCCGGCCGAACGATACATTGTCAAACTCCGCGCCAGTGGCGAGTTGAGCGGCCGGCAGGCTGCACCCGCGCGCATCGCCGCACTCGCAGCGCGTAACGGCCTGAGGCTGCACGAGTCGCGCCACATCGTCGCCGGCTTGCATCTGATGCGCGTTGCGCCGCAGGGAGCCATCCAACCGCAGCAGACCCTGGCGCGCCTGCGCGCCGACCCCGAAGTGGAATTCGCCGACCCCGACCAGCGACGCTACCCCCTGGCGACGCCCAGTGACTCGTTGTTCGCCGAGCAGTGGTACGAGCAGGACGCGCACCCCTCGGCGGTGGACGCGATCAGCGCCTGGGATGTGACCACCGGCAGCCCCGGACTCGTGATCGCCGATCTCGACACCGGCGTGCGTTTCGATCACCCGGACCTGCGCGACGCTAGCGCCAATCGGCTGCTGCCCGGATACAACCTGATCTCCAGCGCCGCCGTCGCCAACAACGGTCTCGGGCGGAGTCCCGACGCCTCCGATCCAGGCGATTGGATATCGGCCGGCGACCTCAAGAATCCCGAGTTCGCCAACTGCACTATCGCCAACAGCAGCTGGCACGGCACACGCGTTGCCGGTGTCCTCGGTGCCATCAGCAACAACCAGATGGGCATCGCCGGGGTCACCTTTGAGGGCTGGGTCGAGCCGGTGCGGGTGCTGGGCAAGTGCGGCGGCTACGATTCCGACATCATCGCCGGCATGGCCTGGGCCGCCGGCAACCATGTCGATGGCGTGCCCGACAATCCTTACCCCGC
The DNA here is from genome assembly GCA_036008385.1 of Steroidobacteraceae bacterium. Lineage (GTDB taxonomy): Bacteria > Pseudomonadota > Gammaproteobacteria > Steroidobacterales > Steroidobacteraceae > 13-2-20CM-66-19. The sequence goes on along the minus strand of DASYNX010000095.1, from coordinate 20,943 downwards.
GCGCATCCTCAACATGAGTCTCGGTGCCGCCGGCAGCTGCCCGGCGAGCTACCAGCAGATCATCGATGAGCTGGTCACCGAAGACGTCCTGGTGGTGGTCTCGGCCGGCAACGCGGGCGGCCCGGTGGAGGCACCCGCCAACTGCGCCGGCGTGGCCGGGGTCGCCGGCCTCAGGGAAATCGGCACCAAGGTCGGCTACAGCAGCCTCGGTCCCGAGATTGCCCTGAGTGCGCCGGCCGGAAACTGCGTGAATACCGGCGTAGGCCAGCCATGCCTGTACTCCATCGTAACCACGACCAACAGCGGTCCCACGGTCCCGGCAACCAACACCTACACGGACGAGTTCAACTACAACATCGGTACCAGCTTCGCCGCACCCCAGGTCGCAGCCATCGCGGGCCTGATGCTGGCGGTGAACGGCAACCTCACGTCCGAGCAGCTCATCGCGCGTCTGCGGTCATCGGCGCGGCCGTTCCCGTTTTCCGCCGGCGTGCCACCCTGTCACGTACCGCTGAGCGCCACCGATCTGCAGACTGGCGAGTGCAACTGCACCGGGCTGACCTGTGGTGCGGGCATGGCGAATGCCAGTACCGCGGTGCTCGAGGCGCAGCGCCCGATCGCGGCTGTCGCCGTACCGCCGCGACTCATCCCCGCTAGCCCGGCAGCGCTCGACGGCAGCGGCAGCGCCGCTTCGTGCAACGCCACGATTGTCAGTTACCACTGGACGGTCCTCGAGCCGACGACCCATCCGCCGGCCATCCAAAATGCCAACAACGCCAGGGCCACTATCGTCGCCCCCGTTGCGCCGACGAGCTACACGCTGCTGCTCACCGTGACGGACGACCAGGGTCGCAGCGACAGTGCGCCGGTCATCGTCACGCCAACCAGCGCCACGACTTCTGCGCCAGCCTCCGCCGGAGACAATGCCTGCCTGACGGCGGTGTCCTATACCATCGGTGCGCCCGCCGGCGGTGCCGGCAGCGGTGGCGGTAGTGTGAGCAGCGCCAGCAGCGGCGCTGGCGGGAGCACGGGCGGCGGCAGCACGGGCGGCGGCGGCACCGGTGGCGGCGGCAGCGGTAGCGGCGGTAGCGGCGGTAGCGGCGGTAGCGGTGGCAGCAGTGGCAGCAGTGGCGGCGGCGGTGGTGGCGGCGGTGCGCTCGACCTGGGGACGCTCCTGATGATGGGCGCTGCGGCGCTCGCCGCCAGCGCGCTCAGGCGCTACAGCAGCCGCTGGGCGGCCTCGAGCCACGGGCGCTGCGCGCGGCGGTAGTGTCCGGGCGCGATGCGCGCCTGCTCGAGCAGCTCGCGTGCGACCCGTTGCGCCTCGGCGCGCTCGCCCTGCGCCTCGAGCAGCTGCGCATAGCGGGCCGCGGCCTCGGCACCGGGGTAGGACGGTGCCAGCACCTTGTATTCCTGCAGCGCCTTCTGCACGTTGCCCTCAGCCGCGAGCGCGCGTGCGTACAGCAGGTGCCCCTGCGGTGAGCGGAAGTCCGGGTTGAGGCGAATCAGATCGTCGAGCGTCGCACGTGCCGCGCCCGCGTCCCCCTGGCCGAACTGCGCCTGCGCCAGACCCAGCATGAGATTGGGATCGTGCTCGTAGAGTCCGGTGAGCGCCTCGCGATACTGGGTGATCGCCTCCGGGAAGCGCTCGTGCCGCATCAGCTCCTCGGCGTAACGCTGGCGGCTGGCGACGTTGCCGCCGCCGACGCGCGCCTCACTCTCGTAGCGGCGCAGATCCGCACCCGGGTCCATGGCCTTCCTGATGCCGCGCGCGGTGCGGCGTGCGCCACGGCTCTTTAGCAGCGCCGGAATCAACTCCACGGCAACGTAGGTGATGGCGCCCAGCCCGAAGGGCAGGAGCAGCAGTACCCAGATCCACAGGAAGTTCCGCCCCGTCTTGATGACGTGAACGATGAGCAGCGCCTGAACAATGTACAGCAGTATCAGCAGCACCATGCTGTTGCGCTCCGCGATCTATGGCCGCGCGGCCCGCGCCGCCGGCGGCAGCGCGAACGCGATGAGATAGTCGCCGCGCGGCGTGCCGAGCGGACCGTGACCGCCGGCGCTGATGACGAGATACTGGCGCTGGTCGCGTCCGGCCCGGTAGGTCATCGGTGTAGCCTGACCGCCTGCGGGCAGCTTGTATTTCCACAGCTCCCGTCCGGTCTCGATGTCGAATGCGCGCAGGTAGCTGTCCGTGGCGGCGCTGATGAACACCAGGTCACCGGCGGTGGCGATCGGTCCGCCCATGTTCGGCATCCCGAAATCGCGCGCTGGCACGAACCACGGCGTGAGTCCCTCGGTCGAGCCGAGCGGGGACTGCCAGGCGATACGGTTGTGTCGCAGGTCAATGCTCACCAGCGTACCCCAGGGCGGCGCACTGCAGGGCAGGCCCCACGGCGACAGCAGCGGCTCACGGCGTATGGCGTAGGGTGTACCCGCCTGACGGGCGAATTCCGAGTGCGGATAGCGACCCGAGTGCACCTGCTGCTCGAATTCCTGCGGCGTAAGCAGCGTCACCACCATCGGCAGGAGATTCACGGCGGCGATGATGCGTCCGCGCTGCTCATCGAATGCCACGCCACCCCAGTTCACCCCACCGACGTAGCCGGGCATGAGCAGCGTGCCGCGCGTGTCGGGCGGGGTGAAGATGCCGTCGTTGCGCAGTGATGCGATCAGGTCGCGGCACCTCGCCCGATCCCAGAACGTCAGACCCCAGGCATCGCCCGGCGCGAGCGGTCCCTGCGGCGTGAGCGCGGGGAGCGAGGAGAACGGCTGCGTGGGCCAGGCCTGCTCACCGGGGACGCGGCTCGCCGGCACCGGCTTCTCGGTGATCGGGAACAGCGGCCGGCCGCGCGCGCGTTCGAACACGTACAACATGCCGCTCTTGGTCGCCTGGATGACTGCCGGAACGGGCACTCCCTGAATCTCGACATCACCGAGGACCGGCTGCGCCGCGAGGTCGTAGTCCCACAGGTCGTGGTGAACGAGCTGCTGCTGCCAGACCAGCCGGCCGCTGCGCGCATCGAGCGCCAGCAGCGAGTCGGCGAACCGATCGCTCCCCAGGCGCAGCCCGCCGAAGTAATCCGGGCTCGCCGAGCCGGTGGGCACCAGCACCAGGCCATGCTCCGCGTCGACCGACATGACCCCCCAGGCGTTACCCGCCCCGGTGCCGGCGGCCTGTGCGAGGTTCCATTCCGGTGCAGCGGGGTGCGTGGGCGAATCCGGCAGCGGATCAAAGGACCAAAGCTGCGCGCCGCTTTCGGCATTGTAGCCGCGGATCACGCCGCGCTCGACGTCGGTGGCGCGGTTGTCGCCGATCGCCGAGCCGACGATCACGACGTTGCCGTAGACCGCCGGGGGTGAGGTGACGAGATAGGCGCCGGGATCGCGGATGCGCACGCCACGCGTCAGGTCCACCTGGCCGACATCACCAAAATCCGCACAGGGCTGGCCGCTGTCCGCATCGATCGCCAGCAGCCGCGCGTCGAGCGTGCCGGTGAACACCCGATGCCGGCAGGGGCCGACGGCGCGGGTGTCGGTGCTCTCCCAGACGCTGACACCGCGCGAGCTCGCCTCGGCGTAGTGGCGCGTGCGGTCAACGTGCGGATCGAAGCGCCAGCGCAGCCTCCCGGATTCCGGATCGAGCGCGCTTACGACGTTGGTCGCGGTCTCGACGTACAGCATGCCGAACGCCAGTACCGGCGTCGCTTCGAAGGTGAGCTTGCCGGCACTTGCGAATCCCGCGCCGCGCTCACCGGTGCGATACGTCCACGCAACTGTGAGGCGCGTCACGTTGCTGCGGTTGATCTGATCAATGCTCGAGTAGCGTTGTCCGAATGCATCGCCGCCGTAGTAGCCCCAGTCGCTTGCTGCCGGCGCTTGCGCCGGTGCGCCACCTGCGGCGGCGCACGCCGTACTCAGCGCTACGGCGATGGCGGCGGGGTAGTTGGGGGAGCGTGTCACGCCCGGCATTATCCGCGATGGCGCGCGCCGGTGCGCGCCTCGGGCGCTTCCCCGCCCGCATGCTGGTATTCTTCGCGGCGTGAGTTCAACACGGGCGGTCACGCCCCGTCGCGGGGCGCTGAGTCTTCTTCTCGCAGTTCAGTGGCTCGCGGCCCCCGCCATCACCGACGCACAGTCAGCTACGGATCCGGCTGCGACCGCGGACGCTCACCAGCGGCCGCGCATCGGACTGGTGCTGTCCGGCGGGGGCGCACGCGGGGCGGCGCACATCGGCGTTCTCAAGGTGCTCGAGCAGTTGCACGTGCCGGTCGATGCGATCGCGGGCACCAGCATGGGCGCGGTGGTGGGGGGGCTGTACGCCAGCGGTCTGTCGGCCCAGGACATCGAGAAGATCATGACCTCGATCAACTGGCAGGATGCCTTCCGTGACCGCCCGCCGCGCGAGGACCTCGACCTGCGGCGCAAGGAGGAGGACCAGAGCTTCCTGGTGAAATTCCCGCTCGGGGTGCGGGACGGCCAAATCGTGCTGCCCAAGGGACTGATCCAGGGCCAGAAGCTCTCCGAGACGCTGCGGCGGCTGACGCTTCCGGTAGCGCGCATCAGCAACTTCGATGAGCTGCCGACACCGTTTCGCGCCGTCGCCACCGACCTCGAGAGCGGCGCCAGCGTGGTCATAGGCTCCGGCGACCTGACCACCGCAATGCGCGCGAGCCTCTCGGCACCGGGCGTGTTTGCGCCCGTGGAGCGTGACGGGCGGCTGCTGGTGGACGGCGGCATCACCGACGACGTTCCGGTCGACATCGCCCGCGCCATGGGTGTGGATATCGTCATCGTGGTGGACGTCGGCGCTGCGCTACAGACGCGCCAGCACCTGACGAGCGTTGCTGAGATCTCCAATCAGATGCTCGCGATCCTGATCCGCCGCAACGCCGAGGCGCAGCTGGCGACGCTCACGCCGCAGGACATTCTCATCAAGCCGGAGCTGGGTGACGCCTCGTCCTACGACTTCGGTCATGTCGCGCGTGTGATCGGGGTGGGTGAGGCCGCAGCGCACGCCAGGAGTGAGCAGCTGGCCGCGCTCGCCGTGAGCCCGCAGCAGATGCAGCGCTACGCGCTGCACCGTGAAGCGGGGCGCTTGCCGCCGCCGGTCGTGGACTTCGTGCAGGTCGATCCGGGATCGGAGCACTATGGACCGGCGGTCGGCAAGCTGTTCGGCGACCTGGTCGGTAAACCGCTCGATCCGGACGCCGTGGCGCAGCGCGTTACCGCGCTCTACGGCCGCGGCGGCCTCGATACGCTCGACTATCACGTGATCGGCGATCCCGGCCGCTACGGGCTCGCTATCGATGCGCGGCCCGATTCGCAGGGTCCGAACTATCTGCGCTTCGGGCTGAGCCTGCAGGATGATTTTCAGGGCAACGCCACTTACAACGCCGCGATGCGCTACGTCATGTCCAACATCACGCGCAATTACGGCGAGTGGGTCACGGACCTGCAGATCGGCACGACCACACTGATCTCCACCGAGCTGTTCCTGCCGCTGCGCCCGTACTCGAGCTGGTTCGTCATGCCGCACGTGTCGGATCAGGCGCGCGACCTGTACATCTACCAGGGACAGAGCCTGGAAGCGGAGTACCGCGTCCACACCTTCGACTATGGCAGCGATTTCGGCCGGCAGTTCGGCAACTGGGGCGAGATCCGGGTGGGGGTGCAGCGCGAGCAGGGCCACTACGTGCTCGAGATCGGCGAGCCGTCGGACCCGAACCTGCCGCAGCAGAGCTTCACACCCTTCGACACGCGCACCTACTTCGTGCGCTTTACCTACGACCGCCTCGACAATATCAACTTTCCCCGCAGCGGCCAGCAGGCGACGCTGCAGTGGAGCGGCAACTACAACGCGGTCGGCGCTACGCAGACCACCGACCAGGCGACGATGAGTTATCTCGGCGCCTACTCCTTCGGGCGCAACACGCTGTCGTTCTCCGCCGCCGGCGGGATGACGCTCGAATCCCAGGTCACCGACATCAATCTGCTCTTTCCGCTCGGTGGCTTCCTCAATCTCTCGGGTCTTCGCGAGCAATCGCTGCTGGGAACGGACTTCGGAATTGCGCGGGCGCTCTACTATCGGCAGATCGGCCGCGGCGGGCCCGGATACTTCGACGTACCGACCTATGTCGGCATGTCGCTGGAGGTCGGCAATGTCTGGCAGGGTCGCAGCGAGGCGAGCTTAGGCAACACGCAGAAGGATGCCAGCATCTTTCTTGGTCTGGACACCTTCCTGGGCCCCGTGTACCTCGCCAGCGGCTTCGACGATCACGGGCATCAGGCGTTCTACCTGTTCCTCGGGCGGACGTTCTAGATGCGGCCGTCAGGAATCGCCCGTGGGAACGATCGCCGAGGTCTCCGCCATTAGAATGACCGCGCGATCGGGCGCACGGGTTCGATGGATCACACCCTTCGGCACCACGAATCCCTCGAGCGGCTGCAGATCGACCGAACGGTCCTCGAGGTCGACGATGAAGTGGCCTTCGAGGACGAAGAAGAACTCATCGTCATGGTCGTGCTTGTGCCAGTGGTACTCGCCCTGCATAACCCCGAGACGGATGACCGAGTCGTTCACCTTGCACAGGGTCTGGTTGTACCAGCGGTCCTTGCAGCGCGCGATGAGCGCGGGCACATCGACCACGCTCAGCGGACCGAACTTGACATCGAGGTGCGTGGCGTAGGGGTAGTTCGCTGACCCGGTCATGGATGTGGTCCTATAACCCGCGGCTCTCGGCCAGTTTCTCGATCTTCTGAAACACCAGCGCCGGCTTGTCGCCGGCGCGCGAGTACTCGTGCCGCCGGCTCATTTCCGCCATCGCCACATCGCGCTCGACGGGCGTCGGGTACCAGTGGAGCTGCTGCCATTCGTCCCCGAGCAGCTTGCGGAACGGATCACCGCTCGGCAGGCTCACGCGGATCCCGTACGGCCGCAGCTTCTCGATCGGGGGAATGCGCAGGTTCTGTGGTTGACTGATGCCCATGCTGAGGAAGCTTACGGTGCGCCGCGGCAGGCCCGCAAGTCGCTGTCGCGGCGCGGCCGGGACTTGAGTCATCGCGCGGGCGTCCCCACACTGTCAGTCCACGTCGCAGGAGGCTCATGCCATGGCGCTGTTCCGCAAGAAATCGCTAATGCCGACCGAGCACGACGCGCTGCCCGGGCGCAGCACACCGCTGAGAGTTCCGGAGACGCACTTTGTTAACGGCCACCGCATCGTGCCGCCGTTCCCTGCCGGCCTGCGCGAGGCGGTGTTTGGCATGGGTTGCTTCTGGGGCGCGGAAAGGCTCTTCTGGGAGCTACCCGGGGTGTACTCGACTGCAGTCGGCTACGCGGGTGGGTTCACTCCCAATCCCACCTACCAGGAAGTCTGTAGCGGCGAGACGGGACACGCCGAGGTGGTGCGCGTGATCTACGATCCCGCCAAGGTCCGATACGAGGACCTGCTCAAGGTGTTCTGGGAGTCGCACGATTCCACCCAGGGCATGCGGCAGGGGAACGATGTCGGGACGCAGTACCGCTCCGCGATCTACGTGACCGACAAGGCACAGCGTGACGCTGCCGAGGCCTCGAAGCGCGCGTACCAGGTCCGGCTCAGCGCAGCGGGACATGGCACCATCACCACTGAAATCCGCGACGCACCGCAGTTTTTTTACGCCGAGGACTATCACCAGCAGTACCTGGCGAAGAACCCGGATGGATATTGCGGGATCGGAGGGTGCGGGGTGCCCTTCAAAGTCGCGGAGTTGCAGGTGGGGGAGAAGGCTTGATCGCTGGTGATGCCGTGGTTCTTGCATGGAACCAGAGAGTTAGCAGCTGACGACGTCGAAGATCCGCGTATTTCCGCAGGAAAACGCCAGCTGAAGATAGCCCAAGGTGGTACAAAGAGACCGTCAGGCCAGCGCATTTCACAGTCAACAAGAAGGAATGACTCATGCCGAAGCAAAGAAGCGCCCTATCTCTTTTGCATGGCGCCGGCCTTGCAGCTGGATTTCTGATTGGGGCAGTCCCGAGTACGGCTACCGCGCAAAACAGCTGGCCAAGCAGCAAGGTTAGCGAACCGACGCCAACGGTAGCGGGCATGCCGCCCGAACTGGCCAAGAACCTGGCCAACTTTGACGACCTCGACTTCCACGTCTACACCGGTCAGCAGTGGGAAAACCTTCATAAGAGCCACGGCCAAAGCATCATCGTCCACTACCCGGATGGCCACACCACCACGGGCATCCCGGATCACATCAAAGCGCTGAAGTTCATGTGGACATTCGCACCGGACAACCGCATCACCGAGCACCCCGTACGGTTTGGCACGGCGGATGCCCAGTGGACGGCCGTCATGGGATTTCTCGACGGCACCTTTACCAAGCCCATGGCCATGGCGGACGGCACCGTGATTCAGCCCACCGGTAAGGCGTACCACCTCCCGATGGCGACCCTGGGCCATTGGAACAAGCAGGGCGTCATGGACCAGGAATATCTGTTCTGGGATAACGCCACACTCATGCAGCAAATCGGGGTTGGCAAGTAATCGTAGTCGGCATCGCAAGGTGCTTGGAGAAGCGGCACAGTGGATGCAAAGGGTTCGATGACGGCGCCTTGTGGATTTTCTCCGCAGGCGATGGCTTAGCTAGCCGACGAGTCGGAAGCGGCAGTCAAGAGCGGCGTTGCGGATATCAAGCAGAGCTTGATAGGCCGGCGAGTTGTACCATGCCAATGCCGTGTCCTTATCTGGAAAACGGACGATCATGCCGTTGTGATACGCGGCCTCTCCAAAGATCAATTCCCACGGTCCGAACGCGAGGACTTCGCCTCCGAATTGCTTGATTAATGGGATGGCCTGCGAGCCGTATCGACCAAGGGCCTCCTTGTCGCGAGGGGTGCCTTCAATAACGAGATATGCGCTCATATTCGTATCCTTTGCCGGCGCGCATGTGGCCTCGGCACGCGATTAACAAGAATTTACGCTGCTGGCAGCATCAATTTACAGGAGTTTACTGACAGAGCCCATGTCGGGTGTGCAGCATTTCGTGCGGACAGACGAGAGGTGCAGGGATGAGCCCACTACTATCGGCCGATACTCTTCCTGAGGCTTCCACCGAGCGCATTCCTGGCGCGATCTCAGTTCTGATCGATAGCGCGGTCGCCGCGTTCGATGCGGACCGGGATACCTCGCGCCGTTACCTGCTTCGCGCATCCGCGATCCTTCGCGCGCAGTGCGCGACACACAGCGACGCCAAGCGGGGTCAGGAGTCGCAACCGCCTGGCGGGCTTGCCACGTGGCAGGTGAACCGCGTCGTGGATTACATCGAACAGCACCTGGGAGAGAAGATTACTGGACGGGACCTCGCAGAGCTCGTCAACATCAGTGTCGGCCAGATGTTTCGCGCCTTCAAAGTCAGCGTTGGCGTTTCGCCATTTCACTACATCGCGAGGCGGCGGATCGAGTTCGCATGTGCGCTGCTGCAGACGACTCGAGAGCCGCTCGCTCAGGTCGCTATTGCCTCAGGATTGTGTGATCAATCCCATCTCTGTCGGGTCTTCAGGCGCGTGATGGGGCTGACCCCCGCGATGTGGCGCCGCGCGAACGCCAACGATCCGAAGCTCGAAGAGCTCGTGCGCTCGCGGAGCACGTTCAGATCCGGCAAGGTTCTGAGTTTTCCCTTGGGAGGATTAGCGCGGGCGGTCTAAGCCCGATGGTACAGACGCAGTCTTGCGTTGCGTCAGAACCGGTCCGCTCATCCGAGACCTTCGAGGAACGAGGTGGCTTCTCGCAAGTCTCGCGTTGAAAAACCTTCAGAGAACCGAGCCCGCACCTCAGACACGAGGCTCCTCGCCTGCGCTTTCTGGCCTTTTTGACTCCAAAGGGTTCCGAGGCTGATTGCGGTTCGCAACGTCCAGGCCAGCGCGTGCTGTTGCTCGGCCGTCTTGAGTGAGCGCCTAAGGGCCTCTTCGGCACGCCCATCCCCATCGATTGAGGAATCTCGGAGGACGCCCTGTGCTTGAACTCGAAGTACTTCCGGTGCACTCCAGCCGCTGGCCTTCGATGCATGCGCATCGACGCCGCTCAACCCGGGGGCTATCGTGAGCATCGTATCGAGCAGCAATCCGCGGGGAGGCGTGGTAGGGGAGGTGGTAGAGGCCGCCTCGGCCGCTGCCTTTTGGTTAGTAGCCTCGGTAGGAGCCGCTAATGCGCGCCGGTACCATTCCCCATACATCCGCCAATAATCCAGGCGGTAGCGATCCGCCTCGCGCAACAACCTCATCACGTGTTCCTGCTCCTGCACCGTATCTCCACGCCAAAAGGCAATGGGGCAGGCAGCGAGTGCCAGCGATTGGCACACGGCAAAAGGACTGTCGGAGGCGGCGAACTCCAGCGCTTCACCCGAGAGAGCGACGGCCTGATCGGCATTGCCCTCCATCCAGAGTATCCGCGCCAACACGATGCGCATCCAAACACGCCGGTCGACCTGTACGGGTATGTAGGCGAGGGGGATGGCCTTAGCTGGATGATCGAGAACCCGCTCGGCGTAGGTGCGGGCGATGCGATGGTTGCCGCAGAAGTGGTGTGCCTGTGCAGCTACACGGTCGGCGATGAGAACGGCGAGCGGATCTCCGGTCTTGCGAGCCACATCAGCAAGTCTTGCGGTGGTATTGACCGCGCCGTCGTAATCCGCAGCCTCGATCTGGAAGATGGTCTTTCGCAGGAGCGGAGCCACCTGCAGCTTGGGAGATCCAATCAACTCGACGGGGTCGGCCAAACCCTCCTCGGCCGGTCGTGCGGCCAGCGGTCTCTGCATGTTCTGGCTGAGCGTGGCCAGGGTCATCCTGAGACGGCCTTCGATCTCGGGGTGGAGCGTGGTGCGCGCGCTGATCCAGTACAAAGCGTGTGCGACCCGCGCATGGAACTCCTCCACGAGCATGAGCTGTAACCCAAACGGCACTGAAACGGCCGTGAGCGCGGCTCCGAGAAAGGCGTCACCGTCGGATGAAAAGGCCCAGTCAAGCGCCGAGCGCACATCATCAATGGCATACCCGTAGGAAGCGACCCATTCCGCTCGCGGCATCGTCTCCCAGCTAAGCTCTGCCTGGCGCATGAGCTTTAGAATCTGCTCAGCGTGCCACCTATATATAGATGCGAGATCCTCAGTCTCGGCGAGCTTCTCGAAGGTATAAGCACGCGTGGTATTCAGGAGCCGATGGCGAACCGTGGTGCCGCTCACGTCGGTTGTGATGAGCGATTTATCGGCAAGACCAACCGTCGCATTGAGGGCTTCCTGCGGGCCAAGACCATTGTGGGCAGCGAGCGTCACCGCAGATTCCATTGTGAATGCCCCGTTGAAGACGGCCAGGCGCTGCAACACGACTTGTTCAGTCGGGTTCAGCAGATCGAAGCTCCAGTCGAGGGTAGCGCGCAGCGTTTGATGGCGAGAAGCCGCGGTACGGCGGCCCGGTGCGCCGCGGGACACCTGATCGTCCACTCGAACAGCAAGCTCTCGAATCCCGAGAAGACCCAGCCGGGCCGCGGCAAGCTCAATTGCGAGAGGTAACCCATCAAGCGCGCGACAGATCTGTGCAACGATCGCAGCGTTCTCATCCGTCAATTCAAAGCCTTGCTCGCCGGTGATGGCGCGCTCGACGAAGAGCTCCACTGCGGAATGTCCTCGAGCAAACTCGGCCGTGACCTCGGTGCTTTCTTCTTTCGGCACTGCCAACGGTGAGATCCGGTACTGCCACTCGCCTTCGGCGCTCAAGGGCTCGCGGCTGGTCGCGAGCACATGCAGAGTGGGAGAACCCTTAAGCAGTTGCTCGGTTACCGAGGCCATTTCGTCGACCAGGTGCTCACAGTTATCCAGCAGCAGAAGGGCGGTCTTGTCCTTGAGGAAGGCGACCAAGTCCACGAGTGGAGAGTTGGCCGAGATGGCGAGCCCGAGTGCGGTTGCGAACGAGCTAGGGATCAGCGCGGAACTCGAAATAGCCGCGAGATCGACAAACCAAATGCCATCCGGAAAGTCATTGAGCAGCTCTCTCCCGACAGCGAGCGCTACCGTGCTCTTGCCAACGCCGGCGGCGCCGACGATGGTCAGAAACCGTTGCGACCTTGCCAGACGAACCAGTGCGTGCACTTCATTGGATCGCCCCACCATGCGGGTGAGCGAGCTCGGCAGGTTGTGGTTCGACACCGCAACCCCATGCGGCGGGTCTGTATTGATCGGTGCCTCGTCACGCTCGGCGGCGACCTTGGCGACGAATGAATAGCCGCGCCCGGCGGCGTTGACGATATAGCGGTTTCCACCCTGACCATCCCCGAGTGCCCGGCGGACGGCTGCCACGTGGACCCTGAGATTGATCTCCTCGACGACGGTCGTTGGCCAGACGTGAGAAATCAGGTCCTCCTTGCTCACCACCTGGCCTGCTCTCTCGACGAGGAGCGTCAGCAGGTCAAAGGCCCGGGCGCCGAGTTTGACTACCTTCCCCGATTCCAGCAGCAGTCGCTCGGCTGGAACGAGCTGAAAGGGGCCAAATCGAAGCGCAGGCCTCCTCCCTTGCACGGGCGACTTGCCGGACTGACTCACGGGTTTAGCGACCCCTTACCGCGAGGCACACAGGTCGCCACGTTCATTCGACGCACCTCCCCCATCGCATGGGGCCGCCGGCTGCTTCGGCCGCTCTAAGGGCAGCCCCCAGCCGTGGGTTTCAGGCTTGGCATCGGGACTGCGGTTGCTTTTTTCGGTCGCGAAACGGCTGGCGCGAGTATACCTTGGGGATCCGGCAGGCTGGTCCAACGGCCATACCTTCGCTGTATCCTGGTCTGATCGGGACTCTTCCTTTGGCGGCGCCGGATTTCCCCTCCGCCAAGGTACGTGCATTAATTCCACACTCCGCAAAGGGGCCTCCCTCACACTCGGCTCAATGCTCTGGCGTACCTCCTGGACCCCAGAGGGCAATCACAGCGATCGTTGCAAGAAGTACGCTCGTGAGCTCCAAAGCGACGGCGGTCGATCCGGCCTTGGCAAAGAGCGGTAGCATGACGAGCGGAACCAGTACCGCAGCGAGGCGGTTCCCACCCCACGCGAGCGAGGTCGCTGAAGCGCGTATGGTGATCGGGAGGACCTCAGCGCCGTACATCGTCATGATCGGCGTGTACACGGCAACGCCCGCACCGAAAAGGATGACGGAAATCATCAGAATCCACGACCCGGCGCTTGCGAAGAACATCGTCAGGACCACAAGCAGGAGCACACAGCACACGATCAGAGACAAGCGACGCGGTGTCCGATCGACCAGGAGACCCATCGCGAACGCGCTGACTGCAGGCCCGAAGGTCGCGGCGGCGACGTACAGCAACGTGTCGTTTAAGTTGTAGCCTCTCTCGAGAAGCATCGGACCCGTGAGCAGCGGAAAGGCCACCATCGCCCACGGGTGCAGGAAGTAGAGCGCGGCCACGAAGGGAAATGCTGGGGCGAACCACTTGCCGCGCGCGCCCGGCGCCACGTGATCACCAACCTGTGCCTCCTCACCCTCCCGGGTCTGGCGGATGAGCCGGCCAAACAGCCTCAAAGGCCGCGATCGTTCGAACGCTCGGGAGCTTCTCACGGCGAGGGCCTCCCTACCCGTTGCCGAGAGCCAGCGCGGTGACTCGGGAAGGCGCTTGAAAGCGGAGCCGACGAGGAGCGCCGTCAGGCCCGTTAGCAGGAAGGGCCATCGCCACCCCTCGATGCCGAATGGCCGAATCGGTGTCAGCCATCGAATCAGAAACACCGCGAGGGGCGGCGCCAGATATGCCGTACCGCACACCCAGAAGAGCAGCAGTCCCCGGAAGCGCTGCGGCGTGATCGCCGTGAGGTAGGCGACCATGAGCGGCGGATAAGCACCGAGCGCAACGCCCGAGAGGAACCGGAAGAAGCCGAACCAGAGCGGATTGGGCCGCGCCGCCGCCAGTAGCGAGGTCAACCCGAGCCACAATAACGTTGCCGCCAGAACCGATTGCATACCGCGCCGATCTGCGATGCGGCCGACAAGCGGCGCGCCGAGCACGGCCCCCACATAAACGGACGCCAGTAACCACGACAACGCGGTCGACGACAACGCGTTCGGGGGCGTCGAGAAGACCGCGGACAGCGCATTGCCGACCGTAATCTCCATGAGGTCGATGGCAAAGCCAACGGCGCACAACACAGCCGCCCCAAGGTGGAGCGAGGTGATGGGTAAGGAAGGCACGCGTTCGCCGATAGCCGACATGATGCGCTGAGGTTGTGGCGGCAGGCAGGCCTCAACAGAGAGGAGGTTTCCCCGGCAAAACCGATCTTAGCCGGCCGATGGGTCTTGGGTGCAGTGCCGAAGGCCCCGAGCGCGCCTTGTTAACGTGGATGCACAACTATTAACACCCCGATCAGTACGATCGTGATGTGCAGCCATGTGCGCGGGTGACTTGAGCATGATCACAGCCACGTCCGGCGCGCGGTCCTGGTCTCGCGAATGGTGGAAACGAGGGGTGCTCCCGGCCTGCTGCGCCCTCTATTCCACAACTGCAGTGCCGCAAGTGCAGGCGGAAGCCGTCGACTCCTCTCCGCTCGAGGAAGTGATTGTCACCGCGACCAAGCGTGAAACCAAGCTCCTCGAGACACCGATCAGCATGACGGTGATCGGCTCGGAGGCGCTTAAAGACATCAACGCCGATGCTTTTGCGGACTATTCCCGTCTCGTCCCGGGACTGACGGCGATCGACTCCGGACCCGGTCAGAAGCGCTATGCACTCCGGGGATTACAGTCGGCGGGCGAACCCGAAGTTGCCCTCTACTATGACGAGATCCCGATCAGCGGGCTTCCCGGCGCATCGCTCGACACCGGAGCTGATCAGCCGGATGTGAAGCTCTACGATGTCGACCGAATTGAGGTCTTGCGCGGGCCCCAGGGCACCCTCTACGGAAACGGCTCGATGGGCGGCGCCATACGCATCATCTCCAAACGTCCGGACCTGACAAGCTTTGGGGCCGAAGCAGAGGCCGAAGGCGCAGTCACAGACGGTGGCACCCCATCGTGGGGCGTGGACGGCATGCTCAACGTGCCGATCATCAACGACCGGTTGGCAGTTCGCCTCACGGCCTACGATCGTCAGAACGGCGGTTGGCTCGATCAGATCTACCGCAGCAACATCGCGCTGCCGCAGCATCCGGGCGATGACCTGAACTGGGAGCACACCTGGGGTTCGCGTCTTTCTGCTACGTGGCAGGCGACGGACAAGTGGGCGATCACGGGGATTGCCTACTATCAGCACCTGCAGACCGGCACCTCGTTTGAAACTTACCCCTCTTTTGCGGTGCCGGGTAATGCGTACGTGACCGAGGCATTCGTGCCTAAGCCTTGGGACGATGAGCTCGCCATGGGGAATCTCATCTCCAGCTACGATCTCGGGTGGTCGAGCTTCGTTGCCACCGCCGCGTATCAGAACCGTGTGGTGGATCAAAGCCTGGACACCACCCGCTATCTTCTCAGCCTCTTCGGCTGCTCGGAGTTCACTTGGGATGTCACTTGCTTCGGTCCGCCGCTCGTCCCGGCGGTCTCATATGCCCACGAGGGGGTCATGGCCTGGTCAGGTGAAACGCGTCTGGTGTCGCAACGCCCTGGGCCCTTTGAATGGACGCTGGGCGCGTTCTTGCAACGCGCTTCGACCTACCGCGACGGGCAAGTGGCTGTTGCCAACTCGGCTGGATATATCGGTATCGACCCGGCGACCGGTGTTGCCGCAAACCGTCTGTTTGCGCGCAGGAACTATGATGAATTCAATCAATATGCGTTCTTCGGCGAAGGCACCTACGATTTGTACCGCGGACTCAAGGCGACCGTTGGGCTGCGGTGGTTCCACTCCTATCGCTCCGACCAACAGATCATCGATCAGCAATTCTTTCCAGGACAGCCCACGGGGCTGGAGCCGTTCCAGGAGTTCAGCGAGAGTCACCTGTACAAGAAGTTTCAGCTTTCCTACAACCTGAGCCGACACGCTCTTGTGTACGTCGAGGCGGCCCAGGGATTCCGTGCCGGGGGTCCCAACTATCCCGGTGGATTTACGGCAACCGCGCCACCGTATCAGTCCGATTCGGTGTGGGATTACGAGCTCGGCTGGAAGACCACGTTCGCCGACGACCGCGTCTTCTGGTCTGGCGCGGTGTTCCAGATTGACTGGAGCGATGTGCAGCAGCTCGTGCCGACACAACTGTTCAACTACATCGTTAACGCCGGATCGGCTCGATCGGATGGCTTTGAGACGGAGTTGGACGCCCACGTTTCGCGCCGCTTCGATCTGATCGCCGGCGTTTCCTACGCGGACGCGCGTCTCGTCGGCCCTCAGCCACAATCGGCTGATGCAGCGATGCAGCTGTCGCCCGGCGAAAAGCTCGGAGGTGTACCAGAATGGACCTCCAACGCCAGCGCAATCTATACCGTGCCGTTAGAACATAGCCTTTCCTTCACAGGCCGCCTCGACTTCACGCATCAATCGAGCCGTCCAACCGTGACGGCCACACAAAGTCCCGCTTACTTCATCATTGGTTCCTCAAACCTCACCTCGATTCACCTCCTGCTGCAGCGGCAGACAAACTGGACTGTCGGATTGCACGTGGAGAACCTCTTCAATGGGTTTGAGCCGCTCTCGGGCCAGGCACTTGATGCCAACCTCGTCAAAACGGTCACCGCGGCGCCACCGCGCACGATCCGACTCACGCTCACAGCCGGGTTATGAATAGCTGAGACCGATATCCGCTAACCAGTCGGAATCCAGCCGACCGGGTACTCGCGCCTCGCAGATGCCGGATCCCGCACCGTCGAACGTGTCCCCGCGACACGTGGGAATGGGAGGGTTGTGGCGTGAATAGTATCGGCGGAATCACTCCTGTCCAAGATCACCGTTCGCTTGTGGGGTGAGATTCGTATCGTCTCAACTCACCACGCGCAATCTCACGAGGCGTCCGCATGCAGCGCCGTGGAGTGAGGAACAGGGCGGCTCGAGCAAATTGTTGAGGCAAGCAAAATGGACAACGGTCGAAGGCGAAACCAGAACCGCAAGTCCCTTTCAGGTAAGGCGGCAGTCGTCACGGGCGCCTCACGCGGCATCGGGCGTGCCATTGCGCTCGCTCTGGGACGAGCAGGCGCTCAAGTCATCGTTCACTACGCGCGTGAAGAGCAGTCGGCGGACGAGGTCGTGGCGGAGATCCGCAGTCTCGGCGGTCGCGCCGAGAAGGTCGCCGCAGATCTCGCATCAAGCGATGGCCCGCATCGTCTAGCTGAGGAGGTGCGGGAGAACCTCGGAGAACGCCTCGACATTCTGGTAGCCAATGCTGGTATCTCGCTCGCGTCCGACATCGAGCAGACCCGGATGGAGGACTTCGACCGGCTTTACGCGGTCAACGTGCGCGCGCCCTTTTTTCTTGTACAGCAGCTGCTACCGCTGATGTGGAAGGACGCCAGCATCATCCTCATTTCATCTCTCGCGGCGCGCGCGGCGGTGGGAAACATTTCCGCCTACGCGGCAACCAAGGGGGCAGTCGATACCCTGGTGAAGCACTTTGCCGCGGCACTCGGTTCCAAGGGGATTCGAGTCAACGGGGTCGCTCCCGGGGTGGTTGAGACGGACATGTCCAACTTCACCAAAACGGAGGCTGGCCGTGAGGTCACCCTCAACATGCAGGCTTTGAAGCGCATCGCTCAGCCAGATGACATCGGTGGTGTCGTCGCGTTTCTCGCGTCGGAGGAAGCGAGATGGATAACAGGTCAAACCGTCCACGTCGATGGCGGATCGCGGCTGTAAATTAAAACTCCCGACCCGAGCATTCATGCAGAACGACACCATTACAAGGAAATAAGCATGTCCGAGAATGGCGTATCACGGCGGCTGTTCGTCGAAGCGGCGACGCTCGCCGGGACCGGCCTCGCCACCCTCGCAATGTCAGCGCGAGCACTCGGGGGATCGGCCGAGGCGTCGAATGCAAAGAGCGCAACGAATCATGAGCCGACGGGTGTCAACGCAATGCATGGAGAGAACAGCATGTCCGATGAAATCACGAAGGAAAAGATTCGAAGGGCGCTTTTAGCGGGACCTGACTCCGTCACTAGAGAGGCTACCGTCGCGGAAATGGATGCCCAAGGCAAGATGACCGTCCTACGTCCCGGTACGAACCAATGGGTGTGCGTACCAGGTAACCAAAACATCATCGGAGAGGCGGACATGTGTTGCGATCCTATGGGAATGCAATGGATGATGGACGTCATCGCAAGGAAGCCGAAACCGACGAATGCCACGCCGGGGCTGATTTACATGCTCAACGGAGCCACCCAGCGGAGCTACACAGATCCGTTCGATCGGACGAGCCCGGCCATTCCCATTGGCCCGCATTGGATGATCATGTGGCCTTTCGATGCGAAAGCTGCCGGTTTGCCCACGGTCATGCGCGACGCGGGAACGCTGGTGATGTTCGCCGGGACGCCCTATGCGCATCTGCACGTCTGCGGTTCACCCTGGGATGGGAATGAATATCACCCGGGCGATCGAGCTGTTTGGACAATGAGCTACGCGCGGCCGTAACGACGTGGGTGTCGAAATTATCGGGTATTAAAGCGGCAAAGAAAGCTATCGCGACTCAAGAGGATGACATGAACGCTGAAGTTCTCTCGACGAGAGTAGCCGACGGAATCGCGGTCGTTACTCTAGGCAGTGCAAATCGAATTTATTTCGACGAGGAGATGGGCGACGCGGTCACCGCGGCGCTGGACGGATTCGCGGGCGATGCCAACGTTCGTGTTGTCGTCGTGACTGGCGGCGCACCCGGTTATTTTATTCGTCATTATTCCATCGCTGTGCTTATCCGCCTCGCAGAGTCCCTGCGAGCGTCCGGTCGCGAGTGGCCCGAGAACGCGACCTACAATGGGGGGTTCCTGGACAAGGCGATCGCGCTGTGCGAGAGCATGCCAAAACCGGTAATCGCCGCCATTTCCGGCACAGCCCTGGCCGGTGGATTCGAGTTCGCGCTCTCTTGCGATCTTCGTATCGCTGAGGAGGGTGACTACCTGATCGGATTCCTGGAGCCGCACCTTGGACTCGTTCCCGGCGCTGGTGGCACGCAAAGGCTGCCACGCACCATCGGAACGCCAGCCGCGCTCATGCACATCCTCATGGGCGATCCCCTCACTCCACGTGAAGCCGAAAGGAAGGGTTTGGTCCACGAAACCGTCAGCGGCAAGGCTCTCGATCGCGCAATGGAGATTGCACAGCGCCTGTCGTCGTATCCGCCGGAATCAGTTGCTTACATCAAGCGTCTCGTCCGCAACGCCACCGAGATGCCGCTGGCACAGGGACTGGCACTCGAACGCAATCTCTTCTTGAAATTGTGCATCAGCGAACCCGCTCTCGCTCGGATGCGATCCTATGAAGGGATGAAAATTACGGCACCATCACGCTCTATCGAGGTGGAAACAGGGGATGCGAGTCATGACTGAGTCCGCCGCGCCACTGCGGGTAACGGAGGAGACGCCTGCGTATTGGCGGATTATTTTCGACTATCCGCCTTTCAACGTTGCAGACGGGACGATGTTCCAAGCTCTGCAAGACCTGCTCGCACGCATAAACGTCGATCCAAGCTTGCGCGTGGTCGTGTTTGAGAGCGCGAACCGTGAATTCTACCTCAGTCACTTTGATTTAACGGGCAAGCTGGGCAACGTCATGACTGCCGTCGGCCCCTCAGGTCTTCCTGTCCTCGCGGATACGTTTGTCCGTATCACCCGATCTCCAGTGGTTAGTATCGCCAAGATTCGCGGCTGTGTTCGAGGCGCGTGCAGCGAGTTTGTGCTCGCTTGCGACATGCGGTTTGCATCGCGCGAAAACACGCGCCTGGGTCAACCCGAAGTTGGAGTCGGATTGCATCCCGGGGGCGGTGGCACGGAACGTCTTCCACATCTCGTCGGGCGCGGCCGCGCGCTCGAAATCGTTCTCGGCGCGAATGACTTTGACGGCGACACCGCGGAGCGATACGGGTACGTAAACCGTGCGCTTCCGGACGCGGAACTGGACGACTTCGTCGACACGCTCGCGCGACGGATCGCTTCCTTTGACCGGCGTGCGGTGGCGGCAGCGAAGAATCTCGTCAACCAGGTCTCGTTGCCGTCGGCCGACCGCCTCCTCGAGGCACTCAACTCCTTTCAAGCCGCGCTGGCGTGGACCGAAACGCAGCAGCGAATCGAAGCCCTGTTAAAGCGCGGTCTCCAACAGGACAGCGACTTCGAGCGGCGCTGGCCTGAAGTGCTCGACACGCTTGTTGAACCTGGACGCTATACCTAGCGCCGCAATCGCTAATGCCGCCAATGCGGTCCGCGCAAGTAAAGCGGATGGTCCAAATACTCGGAAAGCCGCCAAAGCCTGGGGCCAGCGAAGTAAGGCGCCACGCAATGCGCAGTACAACCATTCCCAAAAAACGGTGCGCGTGGGCGAGCGTGGATGATGCCTTGCTACTTCAATATCACGACCTCGAATGGGCTGTTCCCGTCCATAGTGACCGTCAACATTTCGAGGTCCTGGTGCTGTCAGGTGCACAGGCTGGATTGAACTGGTCGCTGGTGCTGAAAAAGCGAGAAGGCTATCGCCGCGCGTTCGACAAATTCGATCCGGAGAAGGTCGCACGCTACTCCGAGAAGCGAGTCCAGAGTCTTTTATCTGATGAGGAGATCATTCGCAATCGGATGAAGATAGAAGCCGCTGTGCACAACGCACGCGCATTTCTCAAAATTCAGCAAGCCTTTGGAGACTTTGACTCGTATTGCTGGCGCTTTGTCGACGGGCGGCCCAAGCTTAACTACTGGAAGAATACGCGGCAGATTCCAACGACTTCGCCCGAGTCTGAGACGTTCAGCAACGACCTCAAGGAACGAGGATTCAGCTTCGTCGGACCGACAGC
>DASYNX010000094.1:0-63349 GCA_036008385.1 Steroidobacteraceae bacterium | reverse complement strand
CGATGTGAAGGTGCTGTGCGACGTGTGCGGCGGGCGGCGCTTCAATTCCGAGACGCTCGCGGTGACCTGGCGCGGGGCGAGCATCGGCGACGTGCTCGCCATGAACGTCGATGACGCGGCCGGCTTCTTTGCGGCGCATGTGCGCGTGCACCATGCGCTCGAGCTCCTGCAGGACGTCGGTCTCGGCTACCTGACGCTCGGCCAGCCGAGCCCGACGCTCTCCGGGGGCGAGGCGCAGCGCATCAAGCTGGTAACCGAGCTGTCGAAGGTTGGCGCGAGCGAAGCCCGCCGCCTGCGCCAGAAGCCGAAGCACACCCTCTACGTGCTGGACGAGCCGACCGTCGGGTTGCACATGGCGGACGTCGAGAAGCTCTTGCACGTGCTGCACCGCCTGGTCGCCGCTGGCAACACTGCCGTGGTGGTCGAGCACAACCTCGATGTCATGGCGGAAGCAGACTGGATACTCGACCTGGGACCGGAAGCGGGCGAGGGCGGCGGCCGTATCGTCGCGCAGGGACCGCCGGCGCAGATCGCGCGGCACGCGCAGCGCTCGCACACCGGCCGCGTGCTGAAGGAATTCCTGCGCGAGCGCACGCGGCGCGTGGCGCCTGCTGCCGCGTAGCGCTGCACAGCGGTGCGCCGACTACGGCGCCGGGTTCGGGGCCGGCGGCACGGCCGCGGCGGCCGGGGCGCGCCGCTCCACCCACCGCTGCAGCAACACGTAGAAGGACGGCACGAACAGCACCGCGAGACAGGTCGAGGCCAGCATGCCGCTGAACACCGTCATGCCGATCGAGCGGCGCGCGTTGCTGCCAGCACCGGTGGCGAACACCAGTGGCAGCACGCCGAGAATGAAAGCGAAGGAGGTCATAACGATCGGACGGAAGCGCACCCGCGCCGCGGCGATCGCCGCCTCCGTCGCGCTCTCGCCGGCGGCGTACCGCTCGCGCGCCACCTCGACGATCAGGATTGCATTCTTGGCCGACAGCGCGATCAGCAGCACGAGCCCTATCTGCGTGTAGAGGTTGTTGGCGACACCGACCGCGAGCAGCAGCCCCACGGTTCCGAGCAGTGCCAGCGGCACCGCGAGCAGCACCGCACCGGGCGTGAACCAGCTGCCGTACTGGCCGGCGAGCACCAGGTACACGAGCACGAGCGCCAGGGCGAACACGACGTAGGTCGTGCTGCCGGCGAGGCGCTCCTGGTAGGCCATGGTGGTCCACTCGGTGCTCATCCCGCGCGGCAGCGCGGGCGCGGCGATGCGGTCCATGGTCTCCAGCGCCTGACCCGAGCTCGCGTTGGCGGCCGGCAGGCCGATGATCTGCGCACTCGGGTAGAGGTTGTACAGCGAGACCAGCGCGGGGCCGGTGGTGTAGCTGACGTCCGCCACGGTACCGATGGGCACCATCTGGCCGCCGCTGTTGCGCACCTGGTACTGACGCAGGTCCTGCGGCGTCAGCCGGTAGACATTGTCCGCCTGCACGAACACCGGGAAGGTGTGTCCGAACTTGGTGATCTGGTTGACGAAGGTCGAGCCGAGGTAGGTCTGGATGGTCTGAAACACGTCCCCGGCGGAGACGCCGAGCACCTCCGCCTTGGTGCGGTCGACGTGCGCCTCGATCTGCGGCACCTGCGAGCGGAAAGTGGTCCGCGCAAACTGCAGCGTCGGTTGCAATTCCGCCTGGCGGATGATCGCGTTGGTCACCTGCTCGAGCTTGCGGTAGTCGAAGCTGCCGTCGGTGAGCTCGACCTGCATCTGGAAGCCTCCCGCGGGGCCGAGGCCCTGGATCGGCGGCGGCGGCAGCACCAGCACGCGCGCCTCCTGCAGCGCGCCGAGCTCGCCGCTCAGCCTGCGGTACAGCGACAGCAGATCCTGGCTCTTGCCGCGCTTTGACCAGTCGACCAGTGTCAGGTACACCACGGCAGAGTTGGGGAGCGAGGCGTTGTTGTCGAGCGCCGAGACGCCGCCGATCGCAATGGCGTGCGCCACTCCCGGGGTCTTGAGCGACATCTCGGTGATGCGGCTCACCACCTGCTGCGTGCGCTCGAGGGAGGCGGCATCGGGCAGCTGCACCGCGAGCAGCAGGTAGCCCTGATCCTCGATAGGGATGAAGCCGGTCGGCAGCCGCGTGAGACCGAGGATTGCGACCGCGATCAGCGCAACACCGATGCCGGCCATCAGGTGGCTGCGCGCCACCATGCCGCCGATCAACCGCGTGTAGGCCCGCTCCACCGGCTGGTACACGGCGTCGAAGGCGCGGAACAACGCGTTCTTGGTATGCGGCACATGCGCACGCAGCCACAGCGCGCATTGCGTCGGCTTGAGGGTCGCGGCGTTGATGGCGCTGATGGCGGCGGTCGCCGCGATGACGAGCGCGAACTGGCGGTACATCTGCCCGGTGACGCCGGGCATCATCGCCGCCGGCAGGAACACCGACATCAGCACCAGCGTGATACCGATGATCGGGGCGAGCAGCTCGCGCATCGCCTCGATCGCCGCATCGTGCGGTGTCGCGCCCGCCTCGATGTGGCGCGCAGCCCCCTCGACCACCACGATCGCGTCGTCGACCACGATGCCGATCGCCAGCACGATCGCGAACAGCGTCAGCAGGTTGATGCTGAAACCGAGCGCCGCCATGGCGGCGAACGCCCCGATGAGGGTCACCGGCACCGTGGTCGCCGGCACCAGCGTGGCGCGCCAGTCCTGCAGGAACACGACGATCACCAGCAGCACGAGGATCGCCGCCTCGAACAGCGTCACGTACACCTCGTGGACGGAGGCCCTGACGAACTGCGTGGTGTCGAACGGCACGCTGTACTGGAGGCCGGGCGGAAAGGCACGCGCCTGCTGCGCGAGCAGCGCACCGACCCGCTGCTCGACGTCGAGCGCGTTCGCCTCCGGCGACTGGAAGATCGCGATGCCGGCGGAGGGCTTGCCGTCCATGCTGAGGAACTGGCCGTAGGTCTGCGCGCCGAGCTCGACCCGTGCCACGTCGCGCAGCCGCGTGGTGTAGCCGCCGTAGCCGCCGCCCGACTTGACGATGATGTCCTTGAACTGCTCGACGTCCTGCAGCGCGCCGGTGAGGTTCACCGTCAGCTGATAGGCCTGGCCGCTCGGCGCCGGCGGCGTGCCGACCTGGCCGGCGGCGACCTGCTGGTTTTGTGACTGGATGGCGTTGAGGACGTCGCCGGGCTCGAGCGCGCGCGCCTGCATCTGATTCGGATCGAGCCAGACGCGCATGCTGTACTGGCCGATGCCGAAGATGGTGACGTCGCCGACGCCGGGCAGACGCGCCAGCGCGTCATGCATGCTGATGGTGGCGTAGTTGCTGAGGAACAGGCTGTCGTAACGACCGTCGGGCGAGGTGAGCGTCACGATCTCGAGGATCGCGGTGGAGCGCTTCTGCGTCACCACGCCCTGGGCCTGCACCGCCTGCGGGAGCGCGGCGAGCGCGGCGGAGACGCGGTTCTGCACCAGCACCTGCGCGCTGTCGGGGTCGGTGCCCACGGCGAAGGTGATGGTGAGCGAGTAGTTGCCGTCGTTGGTGGAGATCGACTGCATGTAGAGCATGCCCTGCACGCCGTTCACCTGCTGCTCGATCGGCAGCGCCACGGTCTCGACCAGCGTCTTGGCGCTGGCGCCCGGATAGCGCGTCGTGACCTGCACCGTGGGCGGCGTGATCGGCGGGTACTGCGCCACCGGCAGCCCGTAGAGCGCCACCCCGCCGAGCAGCATGGTCAGGATCGCGATGACGTTCGCGAGTACCGGCCGGTCGATGAAGAATTTGGAAATCATGTCAGCGGCTGGCGGCCGGCTGCGCATGCTCGAGCACCGTCACGCGGTTGCCGGGAGCGGCATTGAGCAGGCCGTCAACCACCACGCGATCCGCGGCGGCGAGCCCCTGGGTGATTGCGCGCATGCCGTTCAGCAGCCCGCCGATCTGCACGTGCCGCTGGCTGACCATCGACTGCGCATCGACCAGCAGCACGTAGGCGCCGGCCTGATCGTGTCCCACGGCGACATCCGGCACCGCGAGCGTCGGCTGCGGCGGACCGGTCGCGACGCGCACCTTGACGAACAGTCCGGGCAGCAGCCGGCCGTCGTCATTGGGGAAGCTGGCGCGCACCTGCAGAGTGCCGCTGCTGGTGCTGACACCGGTATCCACGAAGTCGAGCGTCCCCTGGTAGGGATAGTCGCGGTCGGTCTGCAGCCCCACCTCGACCGGCACGACGTCCGGCAGCCTGGTCATGTGCCGTTCCGCCAGCTGCTGGCGGATGCGCAGCAGGTCGCGCTCGTTGACGTTGAAATACACGTACATCGGTTTCAGCTGCTCGAGCGTGGCAAGCTGGGTCGCCCCGCCGTTGCCGACCAGGTTGCCCTCGTCCACCTGGCGACGGCCGATGCGCCCCGCGAACGGTGCGCTGATGTGGGTGTAGCTGAGATTGAGCTGCGCCAGCTGGGTGTTGGCCGCGGCGGCGTCGCGCTGCGATTGCCAGTTCTCGACGCTCGACTTGGAGGTGGCGTTCGCCTCGATGAGCCGCTGCTGGCGCTCGAACTCGGCCTGCGCCTGGCGCAGCTGCGCCTCGTTGAGCTGCACCGTCGCCTGGTATGCGTCGGGCTCGATCAGGAACAGCGGCTCGCCGGCCGTGACCAGGCTGCCGTCGCGGAAGTAGACCTTGCGCAGATACCCCTGAACGCGGGCCACCAGGTTGACCGTGCGGCTCGCCACGGTGTTGCCGGGCACCTCGAGGTAGTCGCGAAACGGCAGCAGCTGCGGGTGCGCCACGGTCACCGCCGGAGGCGTGGGGGCGGGGACGCTGCCGCCACGGCCGCACGCCGCGAGCGCGGCGACGAGCGCGCCGCCCAGTGCGGCAGCGCAAGCCACAGGCAGTGCGCGCTTCACGGCGGCGGCGCCTCCTGCCAGCCACCGCCGAGGGCGCGGTAGAGCGCGATGGCGGCCTGCGGCACCGCGGCGCGCGCCGACACCAGCGCGTTCTCGACACTGAGCTCGGTCTGCTGCGCGGTGAGCACGGTCGTGTAGTTGGTTTCGCCCTCCTTGTACTGGGTCAGCGACAGCTCGGTGGCGCGGCGCGCCGCGGCCACGCTCGCCGTGAGCGCAGCGACGCTCTGTACCGAGCCGGCGAGTGAGGCGCGCGCGTCCTCGACGTCCTGCTGGGCCTGCAGCACGACGTTCTGGTAGTTGAGCACCGCCTGGCGGAACAGAGCGTCCTGCACGTGCACCTGCGCCTCGAGCCGTCCGTAGTTGAATATCGGGAAGGTAAAGGACGGCCCCACCTGCAACGTGTGGCTGTCCCACTGGAACAGGTCGCTCAAGCTCGAGTGTCCGACGTTGCTGGTCGCGTAGCCGAAGGTTCCGCCGAGCGAGAACGACGGGAACAGAGCCGCCTTGGCGACTCCGATCTGCGCCGACTGCGCGGCGGCGGCAAGCTCCGCTTCGCGTACGTCGGGACGCTGCCGCAGAACGTCGCGCGGGATGCCGACGGCGATGCGCGCATCGACCTGCGGGATCGGCCCGCCTGCGGCAAGCCGGGCATCGACCTCCACCGGGGTAAGCGCGACCAGCACCGCGAGCGCATCGCGCGCCTCCTCGAGGCTCGCCTGCAGTGTCGGCAGCTGCGACTCGGTCTGCTTCAGCTGCGAGATCGCCTGGCGCGCGTCGAGCTCGCTCGCCTCGCCGTAGTCCCAGCGCGTCTGCGCGATGCGCGTCGCCTCGCGCTGCACGGTGAGGTTCTCGCGCTCGACCTGCAGCTGCGCCTCGTAGGTACGCACGCTGACGTAAGCGCTCGCCACCTGCGCCGCCAGCAGCACCGCGGCCTCCTGGTAGCCGGCCTGGTTCTCTGCGAGGCTGGCGCGCCCCGATTCGATGTTGCGCCGATACAGTCCCCAGAAATCGAGCTCCCACGCGATGGTGAGGCCGACCTGGGATTGCTTGAAGTCGCGCGGGCTGCCGGGCAGGTAGGTCGGCGAGTGGGTGCTCTGCTCCACCTTCTGTACGCCGCCGCTCAGGTACTGCTGCTGCGGAAAGAGCTCACCGACCAGGAACGCGAGCTGCGCATCCGCCTGCAGGATCTTCTGCCCCGCCTGCTGCAGCGTCGGACTGTTGTGCAGCGCCAGCTCGATGAGTTGCGTCAACTGCGGATCGTTGAGCTTCAGCCACCAGCGCTCGAGGTCGGCCGGCCCTGGTGCGGCCGGCCCCTGGTCGGGCTGCGCGCGCCACTCTGCGCCGACGTGCGCATCGGGACGCTTGAAGTCGGGGCCGACCTCAACACAGCCGCCGAGCGCCAGGAACGAGCCGAGCAACGCAGCGCGGGCGCGGGACTTCGGGCGTGCGGTCATTTTTTGTTCGCCGCGCCGGCGCGCGTCGAAACCGCCGGCGTTCACTGCTCCGCGAGCTTCCTTGTCGTCGCCGAAATGCTATCACGGCCCGCCGCGGCCGGTTATCCGCCGCAGCGACGTGCACCGCGCCTGCAGTACCAGTAATCTGCTGCAAACTGGAGGAGTTCGTTGAGCCAGAGTCTCCCACCTATTGCCGTTGCGCTGCTCGTCGCGCTCTTGCTCCCGGCCGCGCCTGGCCGGACACGCGGCTGAGGCGCTGCAGTAGTACCCTGCGGCGCATGGCTCACGAGCTGGTGTGCTGGAAGTGCGGCGCCTCGCTCGCCGCTCTCAGTCTGCCGCTGCGGCGGCTGGAGGAGTGCCCGAAGTGCCACGCCGAGCTGCACGTGTGCCGCATGTGCGTGGAATACGACACGCGCCTCGCCAAGCACTGTCGCGAGCCGACCGCTGAGGAAGTGAGCGACAAGACGCACGCGAATTTCTGCGACCACTTCAAGCCGCGCGCCGCCGCCTACACACCGCCCAACACCGCCGCGGTCGACCAGGCGCGCGCGGAGCTCGAGAAGCTGTTCGGAAAGCGCTAGATCCAAGGACCGCGTTCATGATGTTCCAAGAAGCCCAACACCTGTTGGAGCAGTTCCTCTCACCGCTCACGCTCGATGAGTTTCTCGACCGCACCCTGATCGGCGGTTTCATCAAGGTCGACGGCAATGCCACCGCCGCGCGCACCAGCCTGCTCGGGCCGGATCCGGAGAGTGTCCTGCTCGGCGCCTTTCACCTGGCACCCAGGCTGACCTTCCACTCCGCCAACCCCACGGGCCCTGCGCCGAGCCTCGAGTCGGTGGCCGGCGCTGCGGACTTCCAACAGCGCATCGCCCAGCTCCATGCACGCCACTACTCGGTACGCTTCCCCGAGCTGCGCCCGCTGTCGGCGACGCTCGATCGCCTGGCGCGCGCGCTCGAAGTGCTGCTGCACCAGCCGGTGACGGCTTCAGCCTTCTGGAGCCGCGGCGGTATGCGCGCCCCGGTGCACTACGACGACCACGACCTGCTGGTGGTACAGCTGCGCGGCACCAAGCGCTGGTACGTGTCGAACAAGCCCTCGGAGCTCATCAACACCTGGAAGGGTATCCCGAGCGCCGCGCCCGATCTCGGGCCGCACCAGACGCTCGACGTGCATCCCGGCGATCTCATGTACCTGCCCCGCGGCACCTACCACAGCGTTGATTCCGACAACGGCTCGCTGCATGTATCCATCGGCTTCACGCCCCTCACGGTACGCGAGGCAGTCATCGCCGCGCTCGACCATCTCTCCGACCTCGATCGCAGCTGGCGCACAACCCTCGGCGCACGACTCGCGTTCCAGCTGCGCAGCCCGGGAGTCGAGCAGCTTTCGCCGGCCATCGTGAAGGGCGCGGCGGCGCTGCTCTCGGCGTGCCAGGCCCCTGGATTCATCGACAGCGCGCTGCAATGGCGCTCCGGGAGAGCCATCGCCGCACTGAATGCGCTTGCTCCGCCGGCCGCGCCTGCAGCCATCGGCCTCGACACCGAGCTGTCGCAGAACGAGCTGGCGTTCTGCCATCTGACCGCGAGTCCCGAGCGCATCGACGTCAGCTATCCCGGCGGACACCTGTACATCCATCGCGGTGCGCAGCCGGCCGTCGAGTTCATGGTGAACGCGCCACGCTTCAGGGTGCGCGACATCCCGGGGGAGATCGGCGACGACGTGCGCCTCTCGCTCGCCGAGCGCTTCGTGGGGATCGGCTTCCTGCGGCTGGCGCCGGCGCGCATGCCGGCCCAGTAAGACCTCGCGCCTACGGCTTCTTCAGCCGCTCGCTGAGACGCTCCAGCAGCTTGGAGAACGGCGAGTTCTTCTGCACCTCGACGCGCAGGTGACGCACGCCCGACTCGTTGATGGTCTCGCTGCTCTCGCCTTCGATCGTCAGCTGACTGGCACCGAGAATTTCCAGCGTCTCCTCGAGCGTCTGCGGCCCGCGGTGATCGCGGGCGCCCACCTTGCCGCGCGTGCGGGGGTTTGCCTGGACGGCGGGCTGGCGCACGCTGCGCCCCACCGCCACCCTGGGCTGCGGTTTTGCCGGCCCGCCGGCGGCAGCGGCCGGGCGCGCCGGCGCAGAGGGCGGAGCCGCCGGACTCTCGTCATCGAACAGCTTGAACTCGTCCATCGGATCGGCGCGCGGCGGCGCCGGCCCGGTGAGCGCAGCGGCCTTGTCCTGGTCGGTGGCGCGTGACTTCTCCTGCGGACTCACCGGCACGACGGCGACAGAGGTGAATTCCGAGCGCACGTAATAGGCCACCTGCTTGGCGGAGATCGCGTCGCTGAAGAAGCCCAGACGCAGCCCATACCACCGGCGGCCGTCGCGGCTGCCTTCGACCGTGTAGAGGGTGTAGGCGCTGAAGATCGCGAGTGGCGGCACCTTGTCGAGCTCGACCGGCTGCACTGACCACTGCAACTGCACAGCGAAGGAAACCGGCGCATTGCTGGCCACCGCCTCCTTCAGCGCCTGGCGCGTGCCGGTGTCATCGGGCTTCAGCAGCGGAATGCCGCCGTCGTTGTCGATGACTTCGGCCGGCGCCGGCTCGCTCGTCTCGGAGCGGCGGACCTCGAGCAGTTTCAGCACCTGTGTATCGCTGAGGGCGCTGTGCTCGGCGGTGGTGGCCTCGCGCGGTGGCGGCGGCGCCTGCATAAGACGCGTCTCACCGGTCGCGCTCGCATCACCGAGCGCCTTGAGAACCTCGCGCACGTTCGAGTCCCCGAACAGCCTCGTGCGGACGGTGCCCGCCGCCGCGGGCTGGGCGGCCGGCTGGGCTGCGCGGCTCGCGGCAGCGGCGGCCGGCTGGGCTGCGCGGCTCGCGGCAGCGGCGCCCGGCTGCACCGGAGGAGTCGGCCGCGGCGGACTCGACCGGGGTGGGGTTGGTCGCGGCGGCGCGCTGCGCTGCGCGGGTGCGGCAGCGCGCGTCGCGGCAGCCGCAGGTGTCGGTGTGCGCACCGCAGCGCGTGCGACGGTGGCTGCGCTCGCTGCCGCGGGACGCGGCTGCATCGCCGGCGGCTGAGCTCTGGGAGCGGCCGGCGCTGCCCGTACGCCCAGCGGGCGGGCGGGCGGCCGCGCAGGCGGCCGCGCAGGCGCCCGCGCGACCGGCGCGCTGGCTGAGGCGAGACGTTGCGCGGCCGGTGGGGCAGCATGCACCACCGGTACCCGCAGGGCAGGAGGTTGAGCGGCAGCGCGTGGCGGCCCCGCTGCCGGGGCGGGTGGGCTGCGTGCCGGTGCGCTCGCGCGCACACTCGGCGCGGCCTGTCGCTGGGGTCCAGCCGCGTGCTGCGCCTGCGCCGCCGCGGCGGCCGCGGCGCGCTCACGGAGCTTACGGCCCGGGGCTTCGCCGGCCCAGGCGCCGGGATAGATCTCGCGCACCACGGTCAGCCATTCCTCGGCCTCCGCCAGCGTGGCGAAGTAGCCCATGTGCAGGCGGAAACGCTCGCGACCTTCCTCGAAACGGCGGCTGATGAAGAACGTGAAGCGCTTGAGCTCCGGCAGATCGGTCTGCGCGAGCGCCATCGGCGTCGTCGATGAGCACAGGTGGAGAACGAACGGCCCCGCGCTTGCCGCAGGCGCCGTCGCACCCACGGCTTCGGCGCCGGTGAGAGCGTCGGAAGCGAAGTTGGGTGTTGCTGTCATACCTTCCCCGACCATTTCAACGGCCACGGCTTTGCAGACTCGGTTCGCGTACGGGGAGTGCTGACGCTCGCGCTGGAGTGCGATTGCGGCGGCCCCGCCGTCATAGGAACCTCTCCCTTAGACCGGTGGCTTTGCGTCCCCGTCTTTCGACGGGTTTGCCCTTATCACTGCTGCTCCCAGTGTCAAATCGTTGTAGAGCGCAGTCAAGTGCGAATAATGTGCCCCGGCTCTCAAGTGGTGTCACGCATCGGCGACAGGCACGGCGCGCGCTCGTTTTATGTCTTACCGCGCCTGCGCTTCGGTGAAGCGGCCGCCGCCGGCGAGGTGCCGCGCGTAGAAGCCGCTGCTGAGATCGGCGTAGGAAACTGCAACTCCGGCGCGCGGTGCGTGGATGAAGCGGCCGTCACCGGTGTAGATGCCCACGTGATCGATGCTGCGCGAGCGGATGTGGAAGAACACCAGATCTCCGGGCGCGAGCGCGCCGAGCGGCACCGGCTGCGCGGCACGCTGCTGCGCGGCCGCAGTGCGCGGAATGGCAATGCCCGCCTGCTCGTATACATACAGCGCCAGGCCGCTGCAGTCGAAGCCGGCCGCATCGGCGCCACCGAAGTGGTAGCGCGTGCCGATGAGCGCGGTGGCGATGCCGGCGATCTCGGTCCCGGCCGGTGCCGCCGCGGGTGGCGCCGCGGGTGGCGCCTGCGTACGCTGCCCCGCGCACCCGGCGAGCAGCGCTGCAGCCAGCAGCGCGGCGAGCAGCGCCGCGCGCACAGGTGCGCGACGCTCATCGCAACCACTCATGCGCGCTCTATCTGGCGCCGGCAGGCGTCTTTGCGGGAGTGACCGGGCGACCGCGCGGCACACTGATGCGCGCCAGCGCCAGGATCCCCTCGTAGGGGTAGCGCTGCACGCCGCGGCGCCCGGAGCGCATGGCGCCGAGCATGGCGGCCGCGACGGTGCGCGCCGCTATGCCGCGGTAGGGCAGGTACTTGCCGCGCAGCAGCGGGTTCACGAGCGGCATGAACACGCCGGCGGCGAGCTCCAGCGGGCGCATCTCGCCGCGCCAGGCGAGCAGCATCGACGGTTGCAGGATGTCGAGCGCCTCGAAGCCGAGCGCTTCGAGGCCGGCCTCCATCTCGCCCTTGGTGCGCAGGTAGAAGTTACGCGAGCCGCGGTCCGCGCCGATGCTCGACACCACCACGAAGCGGCGCGCGCCGGCCGCCTTCGCGGCGCGCGCGAAGGCGAGCACGCAGCCGACGTCGACGGCGCGGAAGCGCTCCTGCGAGCCGGCCTTGCGCAGCGTGGTACCGAGGCAGCACATCGCCACCTGGCAGCTGCTGCCCTTCAGCTGCGACTCCAGGCGGTCGAACTGCACGATGCGGTTGGCGAGGCGTGGATGCTCGCCGCCGAGCGGCCGGCGCGACACGGCCAGTACCCGGCTCACGTCGGTAGCGTCGAGCAGCGCCTCGAGCGTGCAGCCACCCGTCAGCCCGCTCCCCCCTGCCAGCAGCACTACGTTGCCTTCTGCGTCTCCCATCGGTGCACCGGGGTGATTCACGGATGTTGGTTGCGCGAAAGCTTAGAAGTGCGCGGCGCCCGCGGCAAGGCGTCCGCAGGCCGGGCCGCCTGGTGCGCGCGGTCGGAGCCGCCGGGCGAGGCCGGCTCTCAGATTGGCTCGTTGCAGCTGATGCGCACGATCTGATTGTCCCCCCCGGGACTGACGGTGATCTCGCGGCGCACGTCGCGATAGCCGCTGCGCGTACCGATCACGGTGTAGTGGCCCGGCTTGAGCTCGATGTCGTGCACCGCGAAGCTGCCGAACTGGCCGACCTCGGGGATGCTCACCTGCGTGACGCCGTCGGAGACCAGTGATACGCGCACCGGGTGGTCGAGCGCCGGCAGCAGCGCGCTCACCTTCGCCATCTGTGCGCGCAACTGCGGCCCGGGCCAGGGCTCCTCCTGGGCGGTGCGCAGCAGCGTTGCGGCCTGGTCGCGCGCGCGCGGCGCGGCCAGCTGAGCGGGATGATCGATCAGTGCCTGCAGCCCATCGCTCAGGTCCAGGCGCGCAGTCGCCCGATCTCGGCCCGCCTGCGCGAACGCCGCCGAGCGGTGTCGCCGCAGGATCGCGTTGTAGGCCGCCAGCGCATCTTCCCAGCGCTCCTGTCCCTCCAGATCCTCGGCCTGGGCACGCGCCGCGGCCAGCGCGCGCGCCGTGGCGCGCTCGGCGTCGACACGTCGCAGGCCCTCGACCGCCTCCGCGCCGTCGGGACGGAGCCTGCGCGCGTGCTCGAAGGCTGCGTGCGCCTCATCGAGGCGACCGGCACCGAGCGCGGCAAAGCCTTCGCCCGCCGCCCGGGCGTACTCGTCGGCGCCGAAGGCGGCGTTCGCCGCTGCGGTCGGCGGCGTCGCCGAGCTCAGCGGCGGCGCCGGCGTTGTGTTCGTCGGCACCAGCACGGCGGCGGGCGCCACGCTGCCGGTCGCGGCAGCCGCCGCAGGACTCGCGGACGGCGGGGTAGCCTTGATGCTCACCGCCGGCAGCGCCGGCAATTTCGGGATCGGCAGCCCTACGCCGTAGTAGCGCAACAGCACCAGGTAGCCGAACGCCGCCGCGGCCGCGAGGCAGGCGAGAGTCACGAGCGCCCGCGGCAGCACGCTGCGCATGGGCTTCAGTTGCGGTCGCGGAATCGGCGCCTCGCGCAATGCTGCGCGCAGCGCTGAGTCCTCGAGCGCGTTGGGCGCTGTCGCCGTAGCGATCCGCGGCAGCTCCGACAACTCCGGCAGTTCCCGCCTGACCGGCGGCGGCTGCCGCACCAGCTGCGGCGCGGGAGCTGCCCGCGGCACCTCATCCGCTCCCTCTACCTGTGCCTCCTCGTCGGTGTCGAAGTCGAAGCTCAGAGTGTCGTTGAGCGAGATCTCCAGGTCCTCGATGACCTCGTACATGCTGGCGGGCCGCTGCCGCGGATCCTTGGCGAGCATGCGTGCAACAAGCTCGCCGAGCCGCGGCGGGATCTGTTGAGTCGGCACCAGCGGTGGCGCTGGCTCCTGCTGCACACGCCGCGCGTCGAAATGCGGGTAGTGGGGCGGATAGCGCGACAGCAGCTCGTACGCGAGCGCGCCCAGTCCGTAGATATCGTCGGCCGGTGTCGGCGGCTCGCCGCGCAGCTGCTCCGGACTGGCGGTGAACGGCGACAGGCCGCGGACCATGGCGTCGGTGCCCGGGTCGAGCGCGCGTCCGGAGACACCGAAATCGGCGAGCTTGACCTGCCCGCGCTCGTCCAGCAGGACATTGCCGGGTTTGAGATCGCGATGGATCACGCCGCGCTCGTGCGCGTGCGCCAGCGCCTGGGCGACCTCGACCAGGACCGGAACGATGGCGAGGTAGCTCGCGCCGCGCAAGCGGCACAGGTCACCCCCGGAAGCCAGCTCCATCGGCAGCAGGTAGGTCGCTTCCTCGCGCTCCGGCGCATACACCTTGAGGATGTGCGGATGATCCAGGCGGCTGGCGCACTCGTACTCGTGCTCCAGGGCCTCCCAGACAGCGGCGCTGCGTCCCGGCGCCGGTTGCAGGATCTTCAGTGCGATGTCCGCACCCCTTTCGGGATCGTGCGCGCGCCAGACCTCGCCCTGACCGCCCGTGCCGAGCCGCTCGTGCAGCACGTAGCGCGCCCTGAGCGCACGGCCTGGCGGTAGCGGGATCGAGCTCATGGGGCGATCAGCGGAGCGCCTCCACCGCGGCCGTACGCCGGTGGCGGACGCGGCGGCGCGTGCCTGGCTCACGGGCGGCTCGTTGGAGCGACTGGCCACCGCAAAGGAGGGATCGGTCGAGTTGGCCACTTCCTGTGGATCGCGGACGCTCGTTTGCGCTGTCGCCATATGCGGTGAATCCTCCACCTGCACGATGCATGAAACCTCCCCCGCGGGCGGCGGCGCGCGACCTGGCCAGCGTTGGGAGTCTTACCGCGGTCTTACGCGGTGACTTCCGGCGCGGCTGCGTTTTTGGGTACTCCGCCGTCCTGCAACGCGCAGAGTATGCCACCGCTCGCCCTCAGTCTGACCCATCCGCCTCCAGGCGGTTCCCGGGGCCTAAAGGCCGAGGTGCAGCTGTGCACCCGCCGCAGTTGGCGGCCGAAACAACGCCGTTGTGAGCGTAGCGCGCTCGGATGAGCGCAGCTCGAGGCGCTGGCACGCCAGGCGAAAGCGATTGCGCAGCAGCTGCGCATAGGGCCCGGTGCCGCGCATACGTGAGCCGAAGCGCGGATCGTTGTCGCGACCGCCCCGCATGGCGCGAATCAGCGACATGACGTGCGTCGCGCGCTGCGGGTAATGCTCTGTGAGCCACTCCGCGAACAGATCCTTGATCTCGTACGGCAGGCGCAACAGCACGTACCCCGCCCAGCCCGCCCCCGCCTGGGCGGCGGCGGCGAGAACCGCCTCCATCTCGTGGTCGTTCAGCGCCGGAATGACCGGTGCGAACAACACCCCGCACGGCACGCCGGCGGCGGTGAGCGTCGCCAGCGCCCTCAGGCGCGCCTGGGGAGAGGCGGCCTGCGGTTCGAGCCGCCGCTTGAGTGCGAGATCCTGGGTGGTGACGCTGAACGCGACGCTCGTCAGTCCCTGCCGCGCCAACTCGCCGAGCAGGTCCAGATCGCGCAGCACCAGCGCGCTCCTCGTGACGACCGCGACCGGATGGCGCGTGCGCGTCAGTACCTCGAGAATCGAGCGGGTGATACGCATGCGCCGCTCGATGGGTTGATACGGATCGGTGTTGGCACCGAGCATGATCGGCTTGCACACGTAACCGGGGCGCGCGAGCTGCGCCTGCAACACGCGCGCGGCATCGGCTTTGTAGAAGAGCCGCGTCTCAAAGTCGAGGCCCGGTGACAGCCCGAGGTAAGCGTGGCTCGGACGCGCATAACAAAACGGGCACGAATGGGAGCACCCCCTGTAGGGATTGATCGACTGATCAAAGCCGACGTCGGGCGAGTCGTTGGTCGTGATGACCGCGCGCGCCTCGTCCGGCTCGAGCGTCGTGGGAATCGTGTCGGGTACCTCGTCCTGGTACCAACCGTCATCGACCGCTTCGAGCCGCTGCTTGTCGAAGCGGCCCGGCGGGTTGGAGAGAGCTCCCCGACCGGTAAGGGAATGCCGGCCCGTGATCGTGCGTCGCATGACAAGGGTGACTGTATATCTATACAGTCGGACAGTAAAGACTCAGTAACATAATGAAAATACTGAGAAAAGTCTGCGACCGAGCTGGCGGCAAGATGCTCCTGCCAGACGAGCGCGGCCGCTATTTCACGAAGCGCACCGAGAGGGGATAGCGGTAGGCCGCGCCCTCGCTCGCCTTGATCGCGGCGATGAGCGTCATGACCAGCCAGGTGATGAACAGCGCGGTGCCCAGGAGAAAGCCGATGAACACCAGCGCCAGCACCCCGCACGCCACGGCCGCCATGGTGACCGTGATGTTGAAGTTCAGCGCTTCCTTGACGTGAGCGGCGACGAAGGCCGACTCGTCGCGCCGCGCGATCAGCACCGCGAGCGGACCCAACACGTTACCGAGCAGCGGCAGGACGAGACCGGCCAGAGCCGACAGGTGCGCGAGCATTCCCCAGGTGCGCTCGTTCTCCGTTGGCGCAGGTGCGGAAACAGGAGACTCGGTCGGGTCGCTCATACGACGACCCCAAGCGTATCAGAACGTCACTTTGACACCCGCATAGAAGCCGGTGGTTGGCTGCAGGAAGCCGACCGGATTCTGG
This sequence comes from Steroidobacteraceae bacterium, assembly GCA_036008385.1. Taxonomy (GTDB): domain Bacteria; phylum Pseudomonadota; class Gammaproteobacteria; order Steroidobacterales; family Steroidobacteraceae; genus 13-2-20CM-66-19. Next base: position 47,549 of record DASYNX010000094.1, on the reverse strand, counting down.
TACTGGCGGTCGAGCACGTTATTGACCCGCCCGAACACGGTCAGGTGGGGACCGAGCTGGTAACTGGTAGCGAAGTTGACCGTCGTATACGCCGAGGCATCGAGACGCGCGATGGAGAAGTCCCGGTTGCCGTCGACCCAGGTGCCTACCCACAGCACGTCGAGGTTCAGCTGCCAGGCGTGCGTCGCCTGCCACGATGCGATCAGCGTGCCCTTGTTCTTCGGGCGGCGCAGCAGCTCCTCGTTGGTCGCGTCATCGGTGGCCTCCGTGTAGGTGTAGTCGGCCTCCACCGTCAGCTGCTCGACGGGCTGAAGCCTGACGAAGCTCTCGATGCCCTGGGTGGTCGCCATCCCGATGTTGGCGTAACTATTTCCGGTCACGTCGGTGGTGATGAGGTCGTGGATATCGTTGTGGTAATAGGTCACGCCGAAGCGCACCAGGTCGCGGAACAGTCCCTGCTCGAAGCCGGCGTCCCATCCGGTGCTGGTCTCGGGCTGGAGATTGGGATTGGCAAAGAAGAACGGCGGAAAGTTCTGGTACAGCTCGCTCAGGGTCGGGGCCTTGAACCCGGTGCCGACCGAGGCCTTCAGTTTCGTGTCGGTTTCCTGGATCACCCAGGCCGGTGCGAATCGATAGGTGACCTTGCTGCCGAACTGGCTGTTGTCGTCGTAGCGCACGTTGAGCGCAGAGAACCAGTGGGCACCGATCTGCGACTGCAGCTCGGCGTAGCCCGAGCTGATGTGCTGGTCGGCACTGATCGGCTGGTCGATGTCGTCGCGCTCGTACTGGGCGCCGATCACCAGCATCTCGGTGGGCATGAGCTTGATGTTGCCCTGCCAGTCGGCCTGGCGCCGATCGCCGGTGTTGAGAGCCGCGGGCGTCTCAGGCTCCACGGTCGAGGTGCGCAGGTGCGAGAAGGCGAGTCCGAAGGTCTGCTCGAGCCTGCCCCCGAAGGAGTCGAGGAGCGCCGTGAGCCGGGTGAAGTACTCGTCGGTCGCCGCGGTGGTCTGCTGCGGGGCCGGATAACCGGCGAACGGAAAAACGCTGCTGAAGTCCTCGCCGGTCGTGTCCAGGTGGATGTCGGTGTAGCGCGCTACCAGCCCCAGTTTGAGATCAGGCGTGACGTCGTAGCCGAGCTTGGTCGAGAGCGTCAGATTGTCGTCGGAGTCGTCGTTGCGCGCCTCGCCCGGCAGCAGCAGATCGAGGGGTGTCACCGGGACCGCGCCGGCGTGAAAGTGCTCGACGTTGGCGCTGTAGTGGAAGCCGTCCTGGGAGCCGCTGAGGCTGCCGGCCTGGTTGAAGGTCTCGAAGGTGCCTGCCTCGAGACCTCCGGTGAACTGCATCGGTCCCGACCCGGACCTGGTGATGATGTTGATGACGCCGCCGAGGGCGTCGGAGCCATACAGCCCGCTCTGCGGCCCGCGCAGCACCTCGACGCGCTCGAAGTCCTGCGCGAGCAGCTGGCCGAAGTCGAACGCACCGGTGGAATTGCTCGGATCGCTGACGTCGATGCCGTCGATCAGCACCTTGGTGTGATTGGAGTTGGTGCCGCGGATAAACACCGAGGTGACGCCGCCCGGTCCGCCGGTCTGCACGACGTTGAGCCCCGGGACGTCCTTGAGCACATCCGCGATGGTGCGCTCCTGGCGCGCCGCGATGTCCTCGGCCGTTATCACGGTGACGCTGCTGGCGATCTGAAGTGCCGGCGTGGGCACGCGGGTCGCACTGACCACTACGAGCTGGAGCTCATCCGCCGCGGGCGCGGTATCGCTCCAGGCCGCGGCCGGCATCAGACACAGAACGAAGAGGACGGCGGCAAGCGTTGCCCGCGCGCTGAGACCTGTTGACATGGCTGGCTCCCGAAAACGCACACACCCGTGCCCGCGGGGTCGTGGCATTGGAGCCGGGAGCGCGATACGGCAAGCCCGGACCGCCCAACCGGGATCGCCCGCCGCGACGCCCATCGGTTAACTGGTCAGGCCGGTCTCCGGGCTCTCGAGCTGGAGCGTGCACTCCGACGGACCGCCTTCCCGCGCCGTGCGCAGTGGCTCATGTGATCCGCCTGTCTCGATTACCGTTGCGGGGGCAGCGCCGGCTTTGGACGAATCCGCACCGGACTTCCCGTTTCAGCCGCTCCCGCGCGCACGGGTTTCAGCCTTCGGCCGTACACGCTGGAACGGTCACCTCACGCCGCGCGAAGCCTGCCTGCATGCCACGCGCGCCGTCAAGAGCCGCACGGCAGCAAGGCCCATGGCATGATCCGGCCCGTGGGCTCAACCGATAACGGCGCTGCGGCAACCCGCCTCAACCTGCTGGCGGAGTGGGCCGGTTACCTGCTGGTGGCACCGCTGGCGGTCTGTCTGGCCGGTGTTGGTCTGCTGCCGGGCTACGCGATGCAGGAGCTGGCGCAGCGCAGCGCGATCGCCTGGGGCGCGGTGCTGCTCGCCTTCACCGGGGCGGTGCACTGGGGCCTGGCGCTCGCCGGCCGGCTGCCGTGGCAGCGCGCGCGCCTCGGCGCGCTCGTCGCTCCGCTGATCGGCGCGGCGGGCGTCGTGGTGGGCGGCCAGCGCGGGCTCGCGCTGCTGGCGGTCGGCTTCGGCGGCTTCTGGCTGTACGAGCACCGCGTGCTCGGTGAGCTGCTGCCACCGGCGTACCTCGGCCTGCGGCGCCCGATCACTCTTGCGATTTGCATGCTGCTCGCCCTCACCCTGTTCGTGTCCGACGCTGCCGGCCTAAGCTGATGGAAGACTTCGTCTCCGCTCCCTGGCTGCGCCGGCTGATCACCGTGGTGCTGCTTGCCGGGCTGGTGCTGCTCGGCTTCCGCGTCATGGAGCCGTTCATCGTGCCCCTGGTGTGGGCGGGGATTCTCGCCTTCGTCACCTGGCCCGTGTACGAGTGGCTGTACCGCAAGTGCCGCAGGCGCGGCACCCTCGCCGCGCTGCTGATGACCACCGCGGTCAGCGTGGCGGTGGTGGCCCCGCTCGTGTGGCTGGCGGTGGTGCTGCGCGTCGACCTGGTGAACGCCTATCACCAGCTGCAGACGCTGCTCGCCGGCGGTGTGGAGCTGCCGCCCGCAGTGCTGAAGCTGCCATGGATCGGCGGGCAGCTGCAGGACCTGCTCACCCGCGCCTCCCAGGACCCGCACGCGCTCGGGGCCGAGCTGCGCAAGGTCGCCGACAACCAGTTCGAGCAGATCGCTCTGGTGGCCGGCGGCATCAGCCGCAACGCCGTGAAGCTGGTGTTCGCCGTCGTGAGCCTGTTCTTCGTGTACCGCGGCGGCCATCAACTGCCGGCGCAGCTGGCGGGCGCCCTCGAGCAGGTGCTCGGGCCGCGGGTGCATCACTATCTGCTGGCCATCGAGCAGACCGTGAAGGCGGTGGTGTACGGGCTGGTGCTGGCGGCGGTGGTGCAGGGCGTGCTGGTGGGACTCGGCTACTGGCTGGCCGGCACCGGCGCGCCGGTATTTCTTGCCGCGCTCACCACGGTGTGCGGGCTGATCCCGTTCGCCGCCCCGACGGTGTGGGGCTGCGTCGTGCTGTGGCTCATCCTCAAGGGCAGCACGGTCGCCGGCGTCGGACTGCTGATCTGGGGTGCCATCGTCATGGGCTGGACCGACCACGTGGTGCGCCCGCTGCTCATCAGCCGCGAAGCGCAGATCCCGTTCCTCGTGGTGCTGTTCGGCGTGCTCGGCGGCCTAGCCGCCTTCGGGCTGGTGGGGCTGTTCGTCGGGCCGGTCATCCTCGCCGTGCTGCTGGCGATCTGGCGCGAGTGGCTGATCGAGAGTCGCCAGCCCGCGCCCTGAAGACCCGACACGGCCCCGCCGCGACCAGCTCAGGCGCCGAGAAACATGCGGTAAGCGGGGTTGGCGGTCTCCTCCACGTAGGCGTAGTGCAACTCGTTCAGATGCTGCAGGAAGTCAGGCCGCTCCGCCGCCGGCACCTGGATGCCCGCGAGCACCCGCCCGTAGTCCGAGCCGTGATTGCGGTAGTGGAACAGGCTGATGTTCCAGCGCGAGCCGATCGCCTGCAGGAACCTGAGCAGCGCACCGGGGCGCTCCGGGAACTCGAAGCGGTACAGGACCTCGTGGGCGATGCCGCGTGCGTGCCCGCCGACCATGTAGCGCACATGCAGCTTCGCCATTTCATCGTCGGTCATGTCGGTAACGGTGAAGCCGGCGGCGCGCAGCGCCGCCACCACGGCGTCCTTTTCCGCCCGACCCTGGCTGAGAGCGAACCCGGCGAAGATCTGCGCACTCTCCGGGCCGGCGTAGCGATAGTTGAACTCGGTGACGCTGCGCCGGCCGAGCACCTCGCAGAAATGCAGGAAGCTGCCCGGCTTCTCGGGGATCACCACCGCCAGCAGCGCCTCGCGCTCGCCGCCGAGATCGGCACGCTCGGCGACGTGACGCAGGCGGTCGAAGTTCATGTTGGCGCCGCTGTTGATCGCCACCACACGCTTGCCACGCCAGCCCTCGCGCGCCAGGTAGCGTTTGGCCCCGGCGACCGCCAGCGCGCCGGCCGGCTCGACGATGGAGCGCGTATCCTCGAACACGTCCTGGATCGCCGCGCAGATCTCGTCCGTGCCGAGCAGCAGGATCTCGTCGACGTGACCGCGGCACAGCGTGAAGGTCTCCTCGCCGACACACCGCACCGCCACACCGTCAGCGAAGATCCCGACGCGCTCCAGGGTGACGCGCCGTCCCGCCTTGAGCGAGTCGTGCATGCTGGCGGCATCCTGCGGCTCCACCCCGATGACCCTCACGCCGGGGTACAGGTACTTCACGTACACCGCGACCCCGGCGAGCAGCCCGCCGCCCCCCACCGGCACGAAGATCGCGTCCAGCTCGCCGCCGGTCTGGCGCAGGATCTCGACCGCGATCGTGCCCTGTCCGGCGATGACGTCGGGATCGTCGAAGGGATGCACGAACACCAGGCGGCGCTCGCGCGCCAGCTCGAGCGCGTGCCCGGACGCGCTGTCATAGTCGTCACCATGCAGCAGCACCTGCGCGCCGAGGTCGATGACCGCCTGGACCTTGATCTGTGGGCTGGTGTGCGGCATGACGATCACCGCGTCGATGCCGCGGCGGCGCGCCGCCAGTGCCACGCCCTGCGCGTGGTTGCCGGCAGAGGCGCACACCACACCGCGCCGTGCGGCGCTCTCCGACAGGTGTGCGATGCGGTTGTAGGCGCCGCGCAGCTTGAAGGAGAAAACCGGCTGCAGGTCCTCGCGCTTGAGCAGCACCTGATTGCCGAGCCGCCGTGACAGACGCGCCGCCTCCTCGAGCGGCGACTCCACGGCGACCTCGTAGACGCGCGCCTTGAGAATTCTCTCAATGTAGGGACTGGCCACCTGGGAGGCTCGCCTTGCCGCGGTGCTGAGGAGAGCTTAGCGGCGGTGGCGGCGGCTGTCAGCGCTCAGCGGCTGTCCTGGCGTACGGCGAAGCGGTAGTGCGTACGCCCGATGGCGATCTGATCGCCGTCTTTGAGCGTGTGACGCACGACGCGCCGGCCGTTGACCACCACGCCGTTGGTGCTGTTCAGGTCCTCGATGATGGCGCTCACCGCCCCGACCAGGATGACGCAGTGGTGGCGGCTGACCCACTTGGCCTCGATCTGCAGGTCGTTGTCGGGTGTGCGTCCGATGCTGGTCTTGCGGCCGAGCACGTGCGCGATCTCGCGGCCGTCCTCGCTGTAGATCAGCAGGCTCACCGCGCCATCGGGCAGCGGCTCCGGCCCGGCCTTGTCGGCGGTGGCGACCTGACCAGCGGCCTCGCGCAGCGCGGAACTCGCGCCCGCATCATGGGTCGCGACATGGCGCGCTTCCCCGACCGCGGCGCGCCACTGGGAGTTGGATTTCTCGAGCTCCTCGATGCGGGCGCTGCGGTTGCGCGCCTCCGACTCGAGGCGGTGCACCGTGTCCTCGGCCGCGTGCAGATCGTCCTCGAGCTCACGCGCTCGGGCTGCGTGGCTGTCGCTCTGCGCCTGCAGCTCGCGCAGCGCTTCGCGCTGCTCGGCGACCTGCTCCGCGAGCGCGCGCGCGCGCGCCTCGGCCGCGGCGATGGTGGCCTGGTACCCGCCGCGCTCCTCGTGTGCCGAGCGCAGCACCCCACCCCAGTCCTCCATCTCCGCCCGCACCCCGCCGAGCTCGGCCTCGAGTTGCGTCACGCGCTGGCGCTCCGCGGCCAGCGCCGGCTCGAGCTGCGTCACGCGCTCGCGCGCCTCGGCGAGCGCGGCTTGCGATGTCGCCGCCTGCGCGCCGGCGGCATCCGCCCGCGCGCAGGCGGCCTCGACGGCCGCCGTCAGCTCGCTGCGCACGGCCTCGAGCGCCCGGCTCGACTCGCTGCGCGCGCCCTCGAGTGCCTGGGTCAGCGAGCCGCGCTCGGCCTGCAGCGGCTCGAGCTCGCTCTGCTGCTGCGCGAGCGTCGCGCGATGCTGCTCGGCGAGGGCCTCGAGCAACCGGATACGCTCGGCGCCGGCGCGCATCTCGCCCTGCAGTCGGGTCGCGTCCGCCTGCAGCCGCTCGTTGTCCCTGAGCGCATCGCGCAGCTGCGTGTCGCGCTGCGCGAGCGACTCCGTCAGGTTACTCACCTGTTGATCCAGCTGCGCGATGCGCCCGGCGCGCTGGTCCAGCTCGGCACTGTGCTCACGGACCTGCGTGTCGCGTCCGACGAGCTCGTTGCCGAGGCGCCCCAGGTCCTGCGTCCGCGCCTCCGCCTCACGCTGCATGTCCACCACGAGCGCTGCGGCGATGAGCCGGCGGGCCTCGGTAGTCTGCAACGATTCGAACAAAGTTACCGCGCGCGCGCGCTCGACGTGCAGGTCGCCCATCGCGCTGGCGGCCTGCGCACGCCCGCGGGCCGCGTGCGCTTGCAGTTGCTCGAGCTCGACGGTGTGCTGCGCGCTGATCTCGCTCTGCTGTTCCTCGAGCCGCCGCTCCAGCTGCAGCGCGCGCGCATTGGCCGCACTCGCCTCGGCGCGGGCCTCGGCCAGCAGCGCCTCGGTAGCAGCGAGCACGGCGCGCGCTTCGTCGCGCGCGTGCTCGATCTCGCGCAGCCGCTCGGTCCGGCCAGCGAGCAGCTCCTGCGTCTCCTGCAGCCGCGCGGCGAGTGACTCCGCGACCGACTGCGGGCCTGCTTCGGGCTGGCCGGCTTCAGCGGCGCCGACCGCGGCGCTCAGCGCCTCGCGCGCCGCCGACGGCAGAATCCAGGTGTCAGTACTGCCGTGCTGCGGCTCCTCGGTCGCGGCCGCAGCGTGCGCGGCATCGAGCACCGGCAGCTCGGCGGTGATGTCGAGATCGGGTTCGACGTCGGGCGCGGCAGTCGGCGGCGGCAGCGGGTTCAGACTCATGGGGTTGTTCGGGGCTTCTGGCCGGACAAAAAGTGTAGCGCTGCCGGAGCGTCGCGCCGCAGCCAGCCGGAAAAATGTGTGACGGGCGGGGTGTTCACGCGCGCAGAAACTCCCGCACAGCATCAGCGATTCGCTGCGGTGCAGAGGAGAGCAGCTCCACCCCCGGCTGCTCGAGCTCGACCAGCCGCGCCGCCACCAGCACTTCGCGGACGCGTGCCGTTGCTTCCCACAGATCATCGCGCGGGCGCAGCACCAGCGCCCGCTGGGTGACGCCGGCCAGGCGCTCGCGCAATGGATACTTCGCCGCCGCAGCGAGCGCCCAGCGCGGCCACTCCGGGGAGCGGTAGGCGCTGTCGGCCGTGGCGGGCGTGGGCGCGTGGCTGAGCCTCGCCTGCCGCTCCGCCTCCGTCAGCAGCGGCACCGACAGCATCACGACGCGATTGACCTGCGCCGGCCGGGCAATGGCCAGCTCGGTGGCGAGCAGCGCGCCCGCGCGCACAGCGAGCACCGCGAGCTGGCGCAGCCGCATATGGTCGAGAAAGTCTCCGAGCGCCGCGGCGTAGTCGGCGAGCGCGGGCGGCGCGGCCGGGGGATCGGACTCGCCGAATCCCGGGAGGTCCGGCGCGTACACCGTGCGCTCCTGGCCGGCGAGTGCGAGAAAGCCCGTGAAGATGCGACCCGATCCGCTGAGGTCGTGCAGGCACAGCAGCGGCATCCCCTCTTCGAAACCCCCACCCGGCGGCATGGCATGGTGTACATGCAGCTGGCCGTAGCGGCACTCGAAGTAACCGCGTCGCACCCGCGGCCCCGCGTCGGGCGCCAATCGGATCGGGTTCACCCTGGGCATGGCCACCAGTGTGCCACGTTCGCCGCTCCCCTTGCGCCAGCGGCCGGGGCGGGTAAATTGATGCCGCATGGGACGCGCGTGGGCGGACCAGCGCCAGGCCACCGACAAGGATGGGCAGTAGCCGTGCACAACCGGCAGATCCGGATCAAGCGTCCGCCGTCGCGAGCGGCCGATCTCGAGCTGGTCGAGGCGCCGCGACCCCAACTCACCAACGGCTCGTTTCTCGCCCGTGCGCTGTGGCTGGCGCTCGATCCGTTCCGCTGCGACCCGGACGCGCGGCCGCGGCCGGGCGACCTGGTGCCAGCGCTGGGCGTCGGGCAGGTCGTCGAGTCGCGCCACGACGTGTTCAACGTCGGCAGCACGGTTGTGCTCGAGTGCGGGCTACAGGAGCTGTGTGTCTCGGACGGACATCATGCGCGGCTGCTGCACCCCGGGCAGACCCCGGTGCACACCGCCCTCGGAGTGCTCGGGCCTCCGGGCATGGCTGCCTATTTCGGCCTGCTCCATCTTGCGCGGCTGCGCCCGGGGCAGGTTGTGCTGGTGTCCGCCGCCACCAACGCCGCCGGCGCGATGGCCGGCCAGATCGCGATGCTCAAGGGTGCGCGCGCTATCGGGATCGCGGGCACGCGCGAGAAGTGCGAGTGGGTGACGCGCCACGCGCGCCTGTCGGCCTGCATCAACCATGCGAGCGAGAACGTCGACGCCCGCCTGAAGCAGCTCGCGCCCCACGGCGTCGATATCTATTTCGACAACGTCGACGGCGAGCTGCTCGAGACCATCGTGGCGGGCAGGCACGTGGCTCCCGGCGGACGCGTTGTGCAGAACAGCGTCTCGCCCGCCGAACCGCAGTCCCTGCTGGCCCGCGCCGGCTACTCCCCCGGCATCAACGGCATCGAGGTGCTGCGCGTCGACCTGGCCGACTTCGAGCACCGGCGCGGTGAGTTTCTGCGCGAAGCGATCGCCTGGCACGGCGCCGGACGCATCGCGAGCAAGGATCACGTCGTCGAAGGACTCGCCAACGCACCGACGCACCTGCTGCTCACGCTGCAGGGCGGAAATTTCGGCCGGCCGCTGGTGCGCGTGGTGTGAGTGCGGACCACCGCGCGCTGCGCGCGCGCGGTGGTCCGCGTGACGCTCCTCAGCGCCTGCGCCGCCGACGCGCCGCACGCTTCTTCGGCGCGCGCCGTGCGCCCCTGCGTGCGGACTTGACCTTGCGGGCGGCTTTGCGCCGCGCTGGCTTGCGCGTCGCCTTCCTCTTCGCCTTGCGGGCGGTCTTCTTCGCTTTCTTTTTCGCTTTCTTTTTCGCCTTAGGCTTCTTCGCCTTCGCGGCCGGCTTGGCCGCAGGCTTGGACCGCGCGGCGGGCTTCGCCGCAGCCGCCGCAGGTTTCGCCGCAGCGGCAGCGGGTTTCGCCGGCGCGGCGACCGGCGTAGCCGCCGCAGCCTTCGGCTGACTGGCCGTCCGTGGCGCCTCCTGCACCGCAAACGCGCCGCCCTGCGGGTCATTCATCAGGGCGATCCAGCTTCCGCCGGGAACCTCCATGGGCCCGTGCAGCAACCGGCCACCGGCTCCCTTGGCCACGTTGACCGCGCGGCCGCAATCGGCCACGTGCACGTAGCTCAGCCACGACGGTGCGCTCTGTACCGAGCCCGGACGACACATGCCGCCAACCTGTTGTCCGCCATGCTCGAAGATCTGATAGATGCCCATCGCGCCCATGTCGTGCCCCGCCCCCTTGCGCCAGCCGAACAGCTGGCCATAGAAGCGCAGCGCCGCCGCCACGTCCGTGGTCGCGAGCTCGTGCCAGGAGAAGCCGCCGAATGTCGGCTGCGGTCCTGGCGGAGGTCCCGCCCCGGGGGTGAACAGGGAGAAGGTCGCGCCCTGCGGATCCGTCAGCACGGCGAAGCGCCCGACGTTGGGAATGTCCGCCGGCACCTTGACGACGTGCGCCCCGAGGCCCTGTGCCTGCGCGCAGGTGGCGTCGACGTTCGGCGTACCGATGTAGATGAGCCAGTGCGGCGGCGTGGCGCCGGGCTCCGTCGGCAGTGCCATCAGGCCACCGATCTGCGTCTGGCCGGCCATCCAGATGGTGTAGCCGGGCATGCTGGAGGGCGCGGTTCGCCACGGCACCACCTTGGTGTAGAACGCAGCGGCTGCCGCCGTGTCAGTCGTCAACAACTCATGCCAGACGAATCGTCCCAGGATTTCGGAGCTCATGGTCGGTCTTCCTCTTGTTTGCGAGCCGCAGCGTCGACGATCGGCGCGACATTCTGCCCTGCTCCGCGATTCACTTCCATGACTGTTGCACCGGTTCGCCGGCCGCCTGCACCCGCTCGTGCCAGATCAGGTACAGGCCGCTGGCGATCACGATGCCACCGCCGAAGCACACGCGCGCCGAGGGCAGCACATGCCAGACCACGCGATCGATGGCGACGCCCCAGAGGAGCGCGGTGTACTCGAACGGCGTCACGATCGAGGGCGGGGCCGAGCGGAACGCCTCGGTGAGCAGGTACTGGCCCGTGGCTGCGAGCACGCCGAGCGCCAGCAGCCATTTCCAGTGCCCGTGCTCGATCGCCACCCACCCGGGAGCGGCGACTGCGGCGGCGAACACCGTCATCAGACTGACGCTCCAGAAGACCACGCTCACGGTCGTGTCGGTGCGCGTCAGCACCCGCACCGCCAGCGCGCTGCAGGCGTAGGCGGTGGCACCGACCAGTGCCGCGAGCGTCCCGAAGGTGCTGAGGCCGGAAGCCGTCGGGCGCAGCATGGTGAGCACTCCGCCGAGGCCCACGAGGATCGCCAGCCAGTTGCGCCAGTTGATGCGCTCCTTGAGGATCGGCACGGAGAGCGCGGCCACGATCAGCGGCGCGGACAGGAATAGTGCGTAGGCGTTGGCGAGCGACAGAGCCCGGACCGCGTAGATGAAGCCGCCGAGCACGACGACCGTGAGGGCGCCGCGCAACAGGTGCATCGGCCACCGGCGCGGTCGCAGATCCGCGAGCCGGCCCGCGAGCAGCACCGGCAGCAGCGTGAACGGCAGCGAGGTCGCCCCGCGCAGCGTCGCGACCTGCATGGGCGGATAGTGCGCCGACAGAAGCTTGAGCAGGGCGTCCATGAGCGAGAACGCAGCGACCGCCGCGATCATGGTCGCGATTGCCCGAAGCCTGCCCTGGCGCACCGCTCAACCGCTCAGGTCGGCCTCCGGGTGGGCGCCGGCATCCGTCATCGAGCGGAAGCTCGTGCCGAGCAGCCGCGCCGGCAGCGGGAACGCGCTCATCAGCGACACCACCAGCGACGAGAAGTACGGCACCGACTGGATCAGGAGTACGACGATCCAGGCGAGGCGGTCCGGACCCCACGAGAAGCGCTCCGGTCCCTCGGTGGGCGCGAGGTGGCCCACGGCCCAGGCTGACAGCACGAGGCCGATCATCATCAAGGTCTCTTCGCGGGCGGCCGCCAGCGCGTGCAGCAGCCCCGAGGTGCTGCCCTGCTTGGGCGTCCGGAAGAACGGCTCGCCGCGCGTGAGCAGGCCCTTCACCGCCGCCTTGCCGATGGTGTGCGTGAGGGCGAGCCCGGCGACCGCCGCGGCCACCGTCTGGCGCAGGTTGGCGCCGACGCGCACCCGGTACAGGTGCACGAGCTTGGCGAGCTTGAACGTGAACAGCGACAGCGGCAGCACCGAGTACATCAGCAGCGGCGGCTCGATCGGCGCCCACACCATGGCGGTCGACCAGCCGAGCGCGGCCAGGTTGAACAGCAGGTTGCTGCCGTCGGCCACCCACGGCAGCCAGCCGGCGACGAAGTGGTAGCGCTGACCGGCGCGCAGCGGTCCGCCTTCCAAGAACAACGCCCGCGCGTGCGCCTTGATGATCTGCATGGCGCCGTAGGCCCAGCGGAAGCGCTGCTTCTTGAAGTCGATGAACGTGTCGGGCATCAGGCCGCGCCCGTAGCTCACCGGCACGTAGGTGGCATCGTACCCCGCCTCGAAGATGCGCAGGCCCAGCTCCGCGTCCTCGGTGATGCACCACTCCGCCCAGCGGCAGCGCTCGAGCTGCGCGCGGCGCACGATGGTCATGGTGCCGTGCTGGATGATGGCGTTGCGCTCGTTGCGCGTGATCATGCCGATCTGGAAGAAGCCGCGGTATTCGGCGTAGCACATCGCCTTGAAGGCGCTCTGGCCCGCGTCGCGGTAGTCCTGCGGCGCCTGCACGATGGCGATGCGCGGATCCTGGAACGCCGGGGTGAGGTCGCGCAGCCAGCGCGCATCGACGACGTAGTCGCTGTCGATGACCGCGACGATGGCGGCGTCGGGCGCGGTGCGGTCGAGCGCGTAGTTGAGCGCACCCGCCTTGAAGCCCGCGAGCGGTGCGACATGGAAGAAGCGGAAGCGCGCACCGAGGCTGGCGCAGTGCGCCTCCACCGGGCGCCAGACATTCTCGTCGCGGGTGTTGTTGTCGATGACCAGCACTTCGTAATCGGGGTAGTCGAGCCGCGCGAGCGCATCGAGCGTCTCGACGAGCATCGCCGGCGGCTCGTTGTAGGCCGGCACGTGGATCGACACCTTGGGCGCGGGCGCCCCGGCGGCCGGGCGCACCGTGCCGGGGCGGCGGCGGTAATCCACCCAGTGCGCCTCGGCCCACTCGTGCGCCTCGGCGAGCAGCACCAGCATGACGCCCAGCATGCCAAGCAGCAGCAGCACTCCGGCGATCACGCTCGCGACCGTCATGTACTGCTGGGTGAAGTCATAGATCACCCACACCGCGATGGTGGCGGTGGCGTACACCACCACGGCGAGGAAGCTGCGCCCGCGGGCGCGCAGGCTCTCGCTGTTGAGATAGAAGAGTCCGAGCAGCGCGAGTGCCACGGCCACCGAGATGGCCGCGAGGCTGTGCCACTCGGGGATGCGCACGATCGGCGCGGTGAACTCGAACTTGGGATGACGGTTGACGTCGTACACGCCCCAGTAGGAGCCGACCGCACCTTCCTGGAACGCCTTCCACGGCTGATCGAAGGCCTCCATCACGTAGTAGACGATCTGCTCGTGCCCGGCGCGATACAGGAAGCGGCGCAGGAACAGCGCCTCGTTGGCGTCCGAGGCCACCGCCGACTCGCGCGTGCGGCCGCGGCTCGGCCAGCCGATTTCCGCGATCACCACCGGCTTGTGCGGAAAGGCCTTCTGCAGGCGCTTGAACTGCGCGAGCGAATAAGCGACCGCCTCTTCGACCGGCACGCCTTCCCAGTACGGCAGCAGGTGCACGCCGATGAAGTCGACGTGTGCCGCGAGCTCCGGGTACGCGAGCCAGGTGTCCCAGGTCTCGGCGGTGCCCACCGGCTGCCCGATGGCGGCGCGCGCGCGATCGAGGTACTGCTCGAACTCCTCGAGCGGCAGGTCGCCGCGCAGCAGCACCTCGTTGCCGATCAGGACGCGCACCACGTTCTGGTGCGAGTTCGCGAGGTCGATGGTGGTCTTCAGCTGCTCCTCGTTCTTGTCGCGGTGAGCGTCGAGCCAGGCGCCGAGCGCGACGTTGAGGCCGTGCTTCTCGGCGAGCTCGGGGATGTCGGCGAGCGTCGCGCCGACGCTGTAGGTGCGCACCGCGTTGACCTTGCCCTCGAGCAGCTGCAGGTCGGCGTCGATCTCCGCATCGGTCGGCATCTCGAAGTGCGTCGGATCCTCGTTGGCGCGGAACGGCGAGAACGCGAAGCCCTGGATGCGCGTCGGCCACGGCGGCTCGCGGGTGGGGCGATTGAGATAGGCCCACACCGCGAAGGTCAGCGTGGCAAACAGCGCCGCGATCAGCAGGCTTCCGATCGTCTTCATGTGTGCTGCGGTCGCCCCTACCAGCTGCCGGTGTTGGGCATGGACTTCCACGGCTCGCGTGGGGCGAGCGCGGCGCCCCGTTGCAGCAGCTCGATGGAGATGTTGTCGGGCGAGCGCACGAACGCCATGTGTCCGTCGCGCGGCGGCCGCAGGATGGTCACGCCGTGATCGGCGAGCCGCTGGCAGGTGGCGTAGATGTCGTCCACCGCGTAGGCGAGATGGCCGAAGTTACGGCCGCCGCCGTAGGGTTCCGGATCCCAGTTGTGGGTGAGCTCGACCTGCGCGCTCTCGTCCCCGGGCGCCGCCAGGAACACCAGCGTGAAACGTCCCTGCGGGTAGTCGCGGCGGGAGAGCTCCTTCAGGCCGAGCGCGTCGCAGTAGAAGCGCAGCGAGGCGTCTATCTCGGTGACGCGGACCATGGTGTGCAGGTATTTCATCGCCCTATCCTGTGCTCGTTCAGAACATCTCCGAGGGGTCGGGTGTCTTGATATCGACCGGGTGACGCGCGGGAATGAATTCGCCGGTGATCATCTCCTGGTAGCTCTGTCCCGGTCCCACCATCGGATAGACGCCGGCGTCCGGGTCGATCATCACCTCGAGGAAGGCGGGACCGCGGAAGGCGAGGAACTCGGCGATCACGCGCGGCACGTCTTCCTTGCGCTCGAGGCGTACCGCATAGTTGAAGCCGTCGGCCTGCGCCGCCTTGACGAAGTCCTTCTTGTGCAGCGAGCGGTCGCTCGCCGACAGGCGTCCCTTGAAGAACAGCTTCTGCCACTGCTTCACCATGCCGTCGCCGAAGTTGTTGAGCACCATGACCTTCACCGGCAGGTCGTAGGTGGTCACGGTCTCCAGCTCCCCGATGTTCATGCGGATGCTGGAATCGCCGTCGATGTCGATCACCAGACGCTGCGGGCAGGCGATCTGCGCGCCGATCGCCGCCGGCAGGCCAAAGCCCATGGTTCCCATGCTCCCGGAAGTGAGCCACAGGCGCGGCGTGATGAAGTCGCAGTACTGCGCCGCCCACATCTGATGCTGGCCGACGCCGGTGGTGATGATGGCCTCGCCGCGGGTGTGGCGGTTGATCTCCTCGATCACGTAATACGGCTGGATCAGCGGACTCGCGCGGTCGTAGTTCATGGCGTAGACGCGCCGGAGCTCGGCGAGCTCGGCCAGCCAGGGAGCGAAATCGCGCCGGAAGCCGGCGCGGCGTCCGTGAGCGATGAGTGCCTGCAGAGCCTCGGCAACGACGCCGACGTGGCTCCAGTGCACGCGCTTCACCTTGTTGACCTCGGCGCGGTCGACGTCCAGGTGCGCGATGCGCCGGGCGTTCCTGGCGAATTTGTCCGGCACCCCCGCCACGCGGTCGTCGAAGCGCGCGCCGACCGCGATCAGGAAATCGCAGTCGTCGACGGCGTAGTTGGCGAACGCGGCGCCGTGCATGCCGAGCATGCGCATGGCAAGGGGACTCGTCGTGGCGAGCGAGCCGATGCCCATGAGCGTGGTGACGACCGGGAGGTTGAAGGTGGTCGCGAACTCGGTGAGGCTGCCTGCGGCATTGCCGTTGATGACCCCGCCGCCCGCGTAGATCAACGGGCGGACCGACTCGCCCAGCATGCCGAAGAAGCGCCCGGCCGCGGCCGGCTCGAGGATGGCCTGCTCGAGCTCGCGCGCGCGCCGGCGGAAGCCGGGGATCGGCAGCAGCCCCTCGCCGCGATAAGCGCCCTCCCAGTTCTGGACGTCCTTCGGGATATCGACTACCACGGGGCCCGGGCGTCCGGTGCGGGCGATCTCGAACGCCGTGCGCACGGTGCTCTCGAGCAGCATCGGGTCGGTGACCAGGAAAATGTGCTTGGCGACCGCCCCCATCATCGTGGGCACCGGAGCTTCCTGAAACGCATCGGTGCCGATGGCCGCACGGGAGACCTGGCCACAAATCACGACAATAGGTATCGAATCAGCCATGCAATCGCGCACCGGTGTAACAGTGTTGGTCGCTCCGGGTCCGGAAGTGACCAGGCAGACCCCCACCCGGCCGGTGGCCCGCGCGTAGCCGGCTGCCATGAAGCCCGCCCCCTGCTCGTTCGCCGGGACGATGAGCGGGATCGGCCGTTCGGCCGAGCGGGCGCACTGCTCGTTGTAGAGGAACACGGCGTCGTAGGTCGGCAGGATCGCCCCGCCGCTGTAGCCGAAGATCGCCGTCACGCCCTCGTCGGCGAGCACCTGCATGATCATGCGGGCGCCGCTCATGCGCTCCCCGGCCAGCGGATGCTGCCGCGGGCGTGGCTGGATCACGGTGTCGCTCATGGGCGCGCTGGAGTTAAGTTCGGTAGGCGCGGGAAAGGCGCAGCGACCCACCAGCGTAGCAGCTTGGGTCCGTGGTGCAAACTCGCACCGATCCTTTATCCTGCCAAGCCCCGTGCGCCCCGCCGCCGCCATTTTCAGCGCCCGTTCATGCGACACATCATCGCGATCCTGCTGCAGAACGAGGCCGGTGCACTTACCCGCGTCGCTGGCCTGTTCTCCACGCGCGGCTACAACATCGAGTCGCTGTCGGTGGCGCCGACCGACGATCCGACCGTCTCGCGCCTGACGCTCGTCACCACGGGGTCGGACCAGGTCATCCAGCAGATCGCCAACCAGCTGAACAAGCTGGTGGACGTGGTGAACGTGCTCGACATGACGCGCGGGGAGCACCTCGAGCGCGAGCTGGTGCTGCTCAAGCTGCGGGTCGAGCCGGGACAGACTGACACGGTGCGCGGGCAGGTGGTGCGCAGCGGCGGCCGCGTGCTCGACCCGGCCCTCGAGGGCTTCATCGTCGAGCTCACCGCGAGCGAGGCGGAGGTCAACAGCTTCATGACCGAGCTCGGCCGCAGCGCGACGCTTCTCGAGGTGGTCCGCAGCGGCGCTCTCGGCATCAGCCGCAGCGCCCGGCCGCTGCGGGCGAAACCGGCGCCCGTGGCGCTGTGACGCCGCCGGCGCCGGCCGCTATCATCGCCCGCCAATCTCGTCACAACACCAACACTTTCTCGCCACCATGAACAGAACAACACTTCGCACAGCGCGACCCGTGGCGCTGACGGCGGCGGTCCTGTGCTGCAGCGGAGCGGTTGTCGCAGCTCCTGCGGCCGGCGCAGCCGCCACGTCCGCGGGACCTCCACCCCCCACAGCGCAACACGAGGTCGTCGAGACCTACTACGGCGTACCGGTTCACGAACCCTATCGCTGGCTGGAAAACGCCGATGCGCCGGCAGTGAAGCAGTGGATCGACGCACAGAACGCCTACACCGAAGCGGTGATGACGGGCTTCGCGGACCGCGAGGCGATCGCCAGACGCGTCGGCGAGCTCGCGCTCACCTCCACGCAGCGCTCGGATCCGAAGATCGCCGCTGGCGTGCTGTTCTACCTGCGCCAGACGCCACCGCAGCCGCAGCCGGTGCTGGTCGCGGAAGGCTGGCCGAAGGGTGAGCCGCGGGTGCTGGTCGATACCAACTCCGCGGGCGGCAACATCGCCATTACCGATTACTGGCCCTCACCGGATGGGCGGCGGGTCGCCTATGGCACCGCACAGGGTGGCGACGAGAACACCACGATCCACTTCGTCGACGTCGCCGACGGCAAGGTCGCAGCGGATGCCCTGCCGTACGCCGGCGGCGGCACCACACCCCAGGCGCTCGCCTGGGATGCCGATGGCAAGGGCGTGACCTACGTGCGCCTGCCGCTGCCGGGCAGCGCACCCGCTGACCGGCTGCAATTCGATGCCGAGCTCTATCACCACGACTTCGGCACGCCAGCGAGCGCCGACACCGCCGTGCTCGGCAAGGGATTCTCGCCGATCGCCGAGTATCTGCTGTTTTCCTCGGCGCGCGGCACCGCCACCGCGGCGCTGGTGCACTATGGCGACGGCAACCCCGAAGCGCTTTACCTGCGCACCGACGACGCGTGGCGCAAGGTGCTCGGCACGGAAGCGCGCATCACTGCGGCGGCAAGTGCCAGCAGGGGCGTCGCCTGGGACGGTGAGCGGCTGCTGGTGGTGTCGTACCAGGACGCACCGCGCGGCAAGTTGCTCGCGCTCGACATGGGTGGGCATGCGCGTGTGCTCGTGCCGCAGCAGGAGTGGGCGATGAACGGCGTGGCGGCCGTCGAGGGCGGCTTCCTCGTGACCGAAGTCAGCGGTCCGGACTGGCGGGTGCAGCATTACACCGCGGACGGTCGGCTGCTGCGCACAGTGCCGCTGCCGCAGAGCGGTGTTGGAATCGGTGCGATCGCCAGCACCGCGGACTCGCCCGCGGCGCTCATCAGCTACGGCGGCTGGAGCCTGCCGACGCACTGGGCTCGTTACGACGCGCCCGCGGGCACGCTCACGACCGTGTTCGAGGTGACGCCCGCGCCTGGGGCGGATTACTCGAAGCTGCGCAGCTACCGCCTGACGGCGCAGTCCGCCGACGGCACCCGTGTGCCGGTCACGCTGCTCGCGCTCGACGGTGTGCAGCCCGACGGCCGCCGCCCGGCGATCCTCACCGCCTACGGCGGTTACGGCATCACGCAGGCGCCGCGCTTCCTCGGCACGACGCTCGCGTGGCTCGAGCGCGGCGGCGTGTACGCCGTGGCCAACATCCGCGGTGGCGGCGAATTCGGCGACGGCTGGCATCAGGACGGGCGGCGCGCCAACAAGCAGCACTGCTTCGACGACTTGCGCGCGGCGGCGCAGGCGCTGGTCGCCGCGCACTGGACCGACCGCGCGCACCTCGGGATCGCCGGCGGCTCGAACGGGGGACTCCTGATGGGCGCGGCACTCACCCAGCAGCCGGCCGAGTACCGTGCGGTGGTCAGCTTCGTCGGCATCTACGACATGCTGCGCTGGGAGCTGTGGCCGAACGGCGAATACAACACCGGGGAGTTCGGCACGGTGAAGCATCGCGAGGAGTTCGCGTGGCTGCGCGCCTACTCGCCGCTGCAGCACGTGCAACCCGGCACCGCCTACCCGGCGGTGCTGCTGATCACCGGCGAGAACGACCCGCGGGTTGCGCCCTGGCAGTCGCGCAAGTTCGCCGCGGCGCTGCAGCGGGCGAACACGTCGCAGCGGCCGATCCTGCTGCTGACGCGCCGCAACGAGGGTCACGGGGTGACCTCCTCGTTCAGTCAGCGCGTCGGCAACGCCGGCGCGATGCTGGCGTTCTTCGCCGCGGAGCTGGATCTGGCGGGCGCCGGTGCCGCGGCTGCCCCCGGTGCCGCGAGCGCAGGCGGCGGCAAGACGCCGTAACGGTCAGGGAATCAGCACCGTCGAGCCGGTGGTGCGCCGCCCCTCGAGGTCGCGGTGCGCGTCTGCGACCCGGCTGAGCGGGTAACGCTGACCGATCATGATGCGCACTTTCTTGGTGCGCACCGCCGCAAACAGCTCGCGCGCCGCGGCGGTGAGCTCGGCGCGTGAGGCGATGTAGTTGAACAGCGTCGGGCGCGTGAGGAACAGCGAGCCGCGCTTGGTGAGCTCGAACGGGCTGATGGCGGGCGGCGGACCCGAGGCATTGCCGAAGGTCACCATCATGCCGAGCCTTCTCAGGCAATCGAGCGAATCCATGAAGGTGTCCTTGCCCACCGCGTCGTAGACGACCGCCACCCCAAGCGCGCGCGTCAGCGCCTTCACTGAGGCCACCAGCTCGTCACGTCCGGAGATGAGCACGTGCCGGCAGCCATGGCGCCGGGCGACCTCCGCCTTCGCTTCGCTGCCCACCACGCCGATGACTTTCGCGCCGAGCGCCCGCGCCCACTGGCACAGGATCAGGCCGACGCCGCCGGCGGCGGCGTGCACCAGGATGGGGTCGCCGCGCGCGACCCTGTAGGTGCGCCGGATGAGGAAATGGGCCGTGAGTCCCTTGAGCATCAGCGCCGCCGCCTGCTCGTCGGAGATGCCGCGCGGCACCTTGACCACGCGCTGCTCGGGTACGTTGCGCAGCTCACTGTATGCTCCGGGAGAGGAGTGCACGTAGGCGACGCGCTCGCCGACGCGCAGCCCGCGCACGCCGCGGCCGAGCGCAGTGATAATACCGGCCGCCTCGCGTCCGAGGCCGCTCGGCAGCGTCACCGGATACAGCCCGGTGCGGTCGTAGACGTCGATGTAGTTGACGCCGATGGCGGTGTGACGGATCTGGACCTCGTGTGCGACGGGCCTGCCCGGGTCGAGCTCCTCGGAGCGCAGCACGTCGGGACCGCCGTGGGTGTGAAAGCGGATGGCGAGCGGCATGCGCACAGCATAGCCGGCGCGTTAAGCCGCCCCAAGCGGGGCAGTGACGCTACAGCGCCGAGTCGTCGGTCTCCCCGGTGCGGATACGGATCACGCGCTCGATGTCGGTGACGAAGATCTTGCCGTCCCCCACCTTGCCGGTCTTGGCCGACTTCATGATCGCCTCGATGACCTGGTCGACGAGGTCGCCGCGGACCGCCACCTCGATGCGGGTTTTCGGAACGAAATCGACCACGTATTCCGCGCCGCGATACAACTCGGTGTGACCGCGCTGGCGGCCGAAGCCCTTCACCTCGGTGACCGTCATGCCGGACACGCCGATATCCGAGAGCGCGGCCCGCACGTCGTCCAGCTTGAACGGCTTAATGATGGCTGTGACCAGTTTCATGGGCGGTCTCTCCGTCTGCGCGCCTCAACGGCGCCGGGGATTTTGCAGCTTTCATGCCATGCAGCAGAATACGCTCAAGCGCCAGGCGCCGTGCAGTGCAGGCCCGAGCGCCGCGGCCCGCGTGCACCGTTTCGGCGCGTGCCCGCGCGCGTCGCGCCCCGAGCCGGTGCGATCCGCACCGAGGTGGTTCATCGGCTATTCTTCGGGCAAATGTACCAGCAGATCGTGATCGTGGGGGGCGGCCAGGCCGCCGTGCAGGCCCTCGATACGCTACGCCGCAAGGGCTACACCGGAAAGCTGACGCTGGTGGGCGAGGAGCCGTGGCTTCCCTATCAGCGCCCGCCGCTCTCGAAGAAGTATTTGGCGGGAAGCCAGGAGCGTGAGCGGCTGCTGATCCGTCCCGCGCAGTTCTTCGCCGAGCACGACGTGCACGTGCACCTCGGCCGGCGGGTCACCGACCTCGCGCGGCGCGAGCGGCACGTGCGCCTCGATGACGGCCTGGTGCTGCCGTACGATGCGCTGCTGCTCGCCACCGGCAGCCGGCCGCGGCGGCTGCCCATTCCGGGCAGCGAGCTTGCCGGGGTGCATTACCTGCGCACCATCGCGGATGCCGACCGCATCCGCAGCGCCTGCACCGGCGGTGGCCGACTGCTCATCATCGGCGGCGGCTACATCGGCCTCGAGGTTGCAGCCACCACCCGCGAGCTCGGCATGGACGTCACCGTGCTGGAGATGGCCGACCGGGTGATGAATCGCGTCACCTGTCCCGAGGTTTCGGCCTTTTACAGCGCCGCGCACCGGGCTCGCGGAGTGCACATCCGCTGCAACGAGGTGGTGCGGGCGCTGCACGGCGATGAGACCGGCCGGGTGCGCGCCGTGCTGACCGAATCGGGCGGCGAGTACCCGGCGGATGTCGTGATCGTCGGCGTCGGGGTCGTACCGGCGGATGAGCTTGCGCGCGCATCCGGACTCGAGTGCGAGAACGGTGTGGTGACGGATGGCTACTGCCGCACCTCCGATGCCGCGGTCTACGCTGCGGGCGACTGCGCGAGCCACCTCAACCGCCAGTACGGGCGGCACCTGCGCCTGGAATCGGTCGACAACGCCTTCGAGCAGGGCACGACGGTGGCACTCAACCTGCTCGGCAGCGCCACGGTGCACGACAAGGTGCCGTGGTTCTGGTCGGACCAGTTTGACCTGAAGCTCGTCATCGTGGGGGTCGCGCTCGCCTACGACCAGGTGATCATCCGCGGCGCGCCCGCCAGCCGCAGCTTCAGCGCCTGTTACCTGCGCGACGGCGAGCTCATCGCCATCGACACCATCAACGCGCCGAAGGACCAGATGGCGGCGCGCAAGCTGATCGCGGTGCACGCCCGCCCCGACATCGAGCGGCTCGGCGATCCGCAGATCGCGCTCAGAGACACGGTGTAAGAGCTAAGCGCGTGAGCGGCCGCCGCTAAGCTGCAGCCCGACTCGCCCGCGCTCAGTGCCGCGCGGGCGCGTTCAGCGCAACACGATGAGCAGGTCCTTCACATCCACCGCCTGACCGGGGCGCGCGAGCACCTCGTCCACCACGCCGTCGCTCTCGGCACGCACCGCGGTCTCCATCTTCATCGCCTCGAGCGTCACCAGCACAGCGCCGCGCGTAACGTGCGCGCCGGCGACGGCCGTGACGGTCACCACCGTCCCGGGCATCGGCGCGCCGACATGACGCACGTTGCCGGGCTCGACCTTGCGCGGCGGGGCGCGCCGGGCGACCTGGCTTGCATCCGGCACGCGCACCGAGCGCGGCTGGCCGTTCAGCTCGAAGAACACCGTGCGCGTGCCATCCTCGTGCGGCTCGCTGGTCGCGACGTAGCGCACGATGAGGGTCTTGCCGCGCTCGAGATCGACGCTGATCTCCTGTCCGGGCTCCATGCCGTAGAAGAACACCGGCGTCGGCAGGATGGCAGGATCTCCGTACTGCAGCCGCTCGCGGGCGTACTCCGCCCACACGCGCGGGTACATGAGATGCGCGGCGAGGTCCTCGTCGGTCACCGGTCGCGGCAGTCGCTGCTGGAGCGATGCACGCTCGGCGGCGAGATCGACCGGCGGGAGCCCGAGTCCCGGCCGCGTGGTGAGCGGGCGGGCGCCCTTCAGCACCTTGCGCTGCAGCTGCTGCGGGAAACCCCCGTAGGGCTGGCCGAGCTCGCCGCGGAAGAACTGCACCACCGACTCGGGAAAGGCGACCTCGGTCGCCGGATCGAGCACTTTCTCGCGCGTCAGGCCCGCGGTCGCCATGAGCAGCGCCAGATCGCCGACCACCTTGGAGGTGGGCGTGACCTTGATGATGTCGCCGAACATGTCGTTCACTTCGGCGTAGGTGCGGGCCACTTCCGGCCAGCGTGCCTCGTCGATGCCGAGCGCGCGTGCCTGCTCGCGCAGGTTGGTGTACTGCCCGCCGGGCATGCCGTGCACATACACCTCGGAGGCCCCGGCACGGATGTCGCTCTCGAAGGCGGCGTACTGGCGGCGCACCTGCTCCCAGTAAGCGGAGATCTGCCGCAGCCGGTCGGGGTCGATGCCGCAATCGCGCGGCCCGTAGCGCAGCGCCTCGACCAGCGACCCGAGGTTCGGCTGCGAGGTGAGCCCGCTCATGGCATCGATCGCGCCGTCGACTGCATCCGCTCCAGCGGCGATCGCCGCCAGCACGCTCGCCGCGGCAATGCCGCTGGTATCGTGGGTGTGGAAGTGCAGCGGCAGTCCGATCTCGTCCTTGAGCGCCTTGACCAGGGTGTACGCGGCGCGCGGCCGCGCCAGGCCGGCCATGTCCTTGATGCCGAGCACGTGGGTGCCGGCGCGCTTGAGCTCGCGCGCGAGCTTCAGGTAGTAGTCGAGGGTGTACTTGCGCTCGTGCGGATCATCCAGGTTGCCGCTGTAGCAGATGGCCGCCTCGCACAGCTTGCCGGCTTGCAGCACCGCATCGATCGACACGCGCATGTTCTCGACCCAGTTGAGCGAGTCGAAGATGCGGAACACGTCGATGCCGCCCGCGGCGGCGCGCGCCACGAAGAAGCGCACCACGTTGTCAGGATAGTTGGTGTAGCCGACGGCGTTCGCCCCGCGCAGCAGCATCTGCAGCAGCAGGTTCGGCAGCCGCTCGCGCAGCACCGCCAGGCGCTGCCACGGGTCCTCGCGCAGGAAGCGCAGCGCCACATCGAAGGTCGCCCCGCCCCAGCACTCCAGCGAGAACAGCTGCGGCACCAGGCTCGCGTAGTAGGGCGCGATCGCCGTCATGTCGAGCGTGCGCAGGCGCGTCGCCAGCAGCGACTGGTGCGCATCACGCATGGTGGTGTCGGTGAGGAGCACGCGCTGCTCGCGCAACATCCACTGCGCAAACGCTTCGGGCCCGAGCTCATCGAGCTTCTGCTTCGTGCCGGGCGGCGGCGGCGGCAGCGACCCGGGCGGCAGCCGCGGTGTCACGAACTGCGCCGGGCGCGCGCGGCCCTTCACTTCCGGGTTGCCGTTGACGATGGTGGCGCCGAGCAACTGCAGGATGCGCGTGGCGCGATCGCGCTTGGCGGGTGAGCGGAACAGCTCCGGCGTCTCGTCGATGAAGCGCGTGGTGTAGTCGGCGGACGCAAAGCGCGGGTGCGTGATCAGCTGATCGAGAAAGCGCAGGTTGGTCACCACGCCACGGATGCGGAATTCCCACAGCGCCCGATGCATGCGCGCGATGGTCTCCGCGGGCGTCGGCGCCCAGGCGGTCACCTTGACCAGCAGCGAGTCGTAGGAGCGCGTGATGATCGCGCCGGTGTAGGCCGTGCCGGCATCGAGGCGGATGCCGAAGCCCGCGGGGCTGCGGTAGGCCGAGATCGTGCCGTAGTCGGGGATGAAGGCGTTCTCGGGGTCCTCGGTGGTGATGCGGCATTGCAGGGCGTGGCCGCTGATGCGGATGTCGGCCTGCGGCGGCACGCCGCTCTCGGGCTCACCGAGGCGTGCGCCCGCGGCGATGCGGATCTGCGCCTTCACCAGGTCGATGCCGGTCACTTCCTCGGTGACCGTGTGCTCGACCTGGATGCGCGGATTCACCTCGATGAACCAGTAGCGCCCGCTGTCGGCATCCTGCAGGAACTCGACGGTGCCGGCGTTGCGATAGCGCGCCGCGCGCGCGATGGCGAGCGCCGCCTGGCAGAGCTCGCTGCGCTGCGCCTCGCTGAGGAACACCGCGGGCGCACGCTCCACCACCTTCTGGTTGCGCCGCTGCATGGTGCAGTCGCGCTCGAACAGGTGCACCAGGTTGCCGTGAGTATCGCCGAGGATCTGCACCTCGACGTGGCGCGCACGGCGCACCAGCTTCTCCAGATACACCTCGTCGTTGCCGAAGGCGGCTTGCGCCTCGCGGCGGCACACCGGCAGCAGCTCCGCGAACTGCGCCGCATCGGCGACCAGGCGCGTGCCGCGCCCGCCGCCGCCCCAGCTCGCCTTCAGCATCAGCGGATAGCCGAGCCCCTCGGCGAGGCGCGCGCACTCGCGCGGGTCGGCGGGCAGCGCTGGCGTCGCCGGCATCACCGGCACCCCGGCGCTGACCGCCAGCTCACGCGCCGCCACCTTGTTACCGAGCAGCGCCATGGTCTCGGCGTCGGGCCCCACGAACACCACGCCCGCGCGGGTGCAGGCGCGTGCGAGCTCGGGGTTCTCCGCCAGGAAGCCGTAGCCGGGATGGATGGCGTCCACCTGCGCCTCGCGCGCAAGCCTCACGATGTCGTCGATATCCAGATACGCTTCCACCGGACCGTGGTCGCGGCCCACCAGGTAGGACTCATCCGCCTTGGTCCGGTGCAGCGAGAAGCGGTCCTCCTGCGAATACACCGCCACGGTGCGTAGCCCGAGCTCGTTGGCCGCGCGCATGACGCGGATGGCAATCTCTCCGCGGTTGGCGACCAGGAGACTGCGGATCGGCTGCGGTGTGGCCGCTTTCACTCTAAGATCCACTGGAATGTCAGGGAGCGCCCTTGCGGGCACGCGCGTGCCGGTGAGCGCTTCGATGATAGCCGCTGGGAGTAAACGATGTCGCGCCGACCGCCCGCCCTGCTGTGCCTCGCTCTGCTCGCCGCCGCGGCCGCAGCGTCCGCGGGCGCCGAGCCGCTCATCGCCATCGCCATCCACGGCGGCGCCGGGGTCATCGAGCCGTCGAAGATGACGCCTGCGAAGGAGGCTTCCTACCGCGCCGGTCTCGCGGCCGCACTCGATGCCGGCTACGCCGTGCTCGAGCGCGGCGGCTCGAGTCTCGATGCCGTGACGGCAGCGGTACGCACCATGGAGGACGACCCGCAGTTCAACGCCGGGCGCGGGGCGGTCCTCAACCACGAGGGCGATGCGGAGCTCGACGCCGCCATCATGGATGGCCGCGGCCCGCGCGCCGGCGCGGTGGCCGCCGTGCGTCACGTCAAGAACCCGATCGAGCTCGCGCGGCTGGTGATGGAAAAGAGCCCGCACGTGCTGCTGGTGGCTGAGGGCGCCGAGGACTTTGCGCTCGAGCAGGGCGTGGTGCTGGTGCCGCGCAGCTACTTTCGCGTCCCGGCGCGCGAGCGTGAGCTCGAGGAGGAGCGGCGGGCGGAAAGCGCGCGGCAGAAGGGCACTCCGACGACGCGCGCGGACGGCGCAGACGGCAACAGCATGGGCACCGTGGGCGCGGTCGCGCTCGATCGCGCCGGCAATCTCGCCGCCGCCACCTCCACCGGCGGTCTCACCAACAAGCGCTGGGGGCGCGTCGGGGACTCGCCGCTCATCGGCGCCGGTACCTATGCCAACAACCGTACCTGCGCGGTGTCCGGCACCGGCCAGGGCGAATACTTCATCCGCCAGGTGATCGCCTACGATGTGTGCGCGCTCATCGAGTACCGGCAGCTGTCGCTCGCGCAGGCCGCACACGAGGTGATCCACGGAAAGCTGCAGCGCGCCGGCGGGGAAGGCGGGCTGATCGCGCTCGACCCGGCCGGCGATATCGCCATGGACTTCAACAGCGTCGGCATGTTCCGCGGCGCGCGCGACTCGCGCGGGCTGCGGGAAATCGGCATGTACCGCGAAACGAAAGGGAAGTAGGGCAGACCCATGTACGCTATCGCCGTCCACGGCGGCGCGGGCGCCGTGCCGCGCGCCAGCCTCTCGGCCGAGCGCGAGCGCGCCTACCGCGCCGGCCTCGAAGCCGCGCTCGACGGGGGCTACGCCGTGCTCGAGCGCGGCGGCAGCAGTCTCGACGCGGTGGCCGCGGCGGTGCGCATTCTCGAGGACGACGGCGCGTTCAACGCCGGTCGCGGCGCGGCGCTCACCCGCGACGGCGCCGCCGAGCTCGATGCCGCCATCATGGACGGCCGACAGATGCGCGCGGGCGCGGTGGCCTCGGTACGGCACGTGAAGAATCCGATCGAGCTGGCACGGCGGGTGATGGAGAAGTCGCGCCACGTGCTGCTGGTGGGCTCGGGCGCCGAGGAGTTCGCGCTCGAGGAGCAATTCACCCTGGTGCCGAATCATTACTTCCGCACGGCCGAGCGCATCGAGCAGCTCGAGTTCGAGCGGCGCGGCCAGCGCGTTTCGGACCTGGTGCCGCCGGCGCCGCAGGGCACGGTCGGTGCCGTGGCGCGCGATGCCGACGGCAACCTCGCGGCCGCCACCTCGACCGGCGGCCTCACCAACAAGCGCCCCGGAAGGGTGGGCGACTCGCCGATCGTCGGCGCCGGCACTTACGCCAAGAACGGCGTGTGCGCGGTATCGGCCACCGGGCACGGGGAGTACTTCATCCGCGCCGTGGCCGCGCACCACGTGTGCGCCGCAGTCGAGTACCGCGGGCTTACGCTGCAGCAGGCCGTGCACGAGCTGCTGCACGACATCCTGCGCGGCCTCGGCGGGGACGGGGGCCTGATCGCGGTGAACCGCGACGGACAGCTGGTGCTCGAGTTCAGCACCGAGGGCATGTTCCGCGGCGCGCGCGATGCGCGCGGGCTGCGCGAGATCGCGATCTACTAGCCCGGGGCTGGGCGCGGCTCCTCAGGCGAGCGCGTCGGCGGTCGACACCACCTCGGCGAAGCGGCCGTCGAGCACCATCTCGGTACGCTCGCGGATCTCCGCCGCCGACACCTCGCGGCCGCTGCGCGTCAGCATCGGGAAGGTCAGCGTCGCATCGGTCACGTAGCGCACGCTGAACCCCACGTCCGAGGCGTGCCGCGTCGTGGTCTCGCAGCACTGCTCGGTGCGGATGCCGCTGATCAGCAATTCGCCGATGCCGCGCTGACGCAGCCACTCCTCGAGCGTCCGGCCGTCGGCGTCGCGGCCGAACAGAGCGGAGTGCACCTTCTTGTGAAATACCGCCGCGGGACGCAGCGTGAGCTCGGGCATCGCGCACACGCAGCCCGAGGCCGGCGAGAAGGGGTTGTCCGGATGGTCCGGCGGCTCCTGGTGAAACACCTGCACGACCGGGATGCCGCGTTCCTGGCAGCGGTTGATGAGCGACTGCACGTTGCGCAGAAATTCCGGCAGCTCGTGCCCGCGAAAGTAGGGGCGGCGGCGGAAGGATTCCTGCACGTCGATGACGATCAGCGCCTGCTTCATGATCAGCGAGCCTCCGTGAAGGTGCCATCTTCCAGCAACGGCCGCGCCCGCGCCAGCGCTCGGTCGGACGGGCAGCAGGCAGAAATGGACATTGCGATGGATCGCGGTGTTCCACGAAGGTGGCTGCCGTCGTCGCAGGCGCCGCTCGTTCCGACGCACGCGCTGCGCGTCGGGCGGTGAGCTGCGCTGTCCCGCCCCTATTGGGAGGTCGGCTGCTGTACCGGCACCGCAGCGGGTGCCGGCGCCGGCGCGGGAGCCGGTTTCTTGAACAGGCTGCTAATGCTGCTGCCGAGCTGCTGGACGGCACTCACCGGGGCTGCGACGGCGCCGAGGGTGTTGGTAGCGTTGGTCTGGGCGTTATTGATCTTGGTGTTCAGCTTGCAGGCGGGTGTGTTGATGGTCTGCGGCGTGTTGCAGCCCGGCGCCGCCTGATTCGCCTGCGGGGCTCCCTGACTCGCCTGCGGGGCGGCAGCGAGGTGGGTGTTGTTGGCGGAGAGCGTGTTGGGAGCGGCCAGAGCGGGTGCTCCCGGACGCGCGGGCAACGCAGCGCCCGCGGGCGCGCCGCCCATGCCGGCCAACGCGTTCGCGCCGCCGAGCTGGGCGCCGCCACCCTGATCGACCGGAATGCCGCTGATCACCTGCTGTCCCAGCGTGAAGCTGCCGCTCGCCACCTGCGGGTCGACCTGCGCGAACTCGACCATCATCGTGCCCTGATCGCCGCGGTTGACGGTCATGTTCATCTGCCGCGCACCGTAGTTATCGACGAAATACGCGGCGCTTGGGTTATGCGGCACGTGCGAATCGTCGACGAACTGGATGCCGCTGAGCTCTCCACCCCAGCCGATGCGGATGGGTTGGGTCTGCGCCTGCTGCACGAACACGAAGGAGCACACCGCCGTGTTGCCGCTGTGGGTGCAGCCCTGCGGATAGTACTGCCGCGCGCCAAAGGCGAGCTCGCCGTACTGCGTGGTCGCGCCCTGCTGCTGCTGGGCGCTGGCCGCAGCGCCGGCGGCGAGCAGAATGGTGCCAAGGCAAGCGCCGTGAACCCGGCGCCACGGGGTGAGGGTCTTCATCAGCTGTCTCCCCAATCTTCCAGATCTGTTTTTGATGCGTTGAAGTTGTTATCGACAATGCTGGGCCGAGGCGCCCATGCCGGCTGGCACCACGCACGGGCCCTGGAGGAAATCATAACTCCCCGGCGCCGGGCGCGCTCTGGCGTGGAGGTGCCGCAGGCGCGCACCTCACTGCCGCGCTCGAGCTACCGTCGGCGGCCGCCCGGCGCCTGCGGTCCGCGCCACCGCGGCTCAGGCGGTTACGAGGCCGCTGGAGCGCTCCGAGCGCGGCGGCAGTCCCGGCCGAACCGCCGTCGCCTGGCGCATCTGCGCCGCCTGCCGCATCTCCGCGGCGAGCAGCGTGAGGCCGCGCAGCCGCGCCCGCTCGAGCGCCGGCGTCTCGCCGGCGGCGGACGCGAGCAGCAGATCGCTCCAGAACTGCACGCGAGCGGGCCAGCGTGGCCGCAGCCACTCCGGACGGCTCTCGGCCAGCGACTGGATCTGGCGCACGGTGCAGCGAGCGATCAGCGCGGCACTGGGCGCCGGCATGCCGAGCAGCAGTCGCGCCGCTGCTCCCTGCGAGCGCGCCAGATGCCAGGCATAGGTGAATACCAGCCGGGCCAGCTCGGTCGTCGCCGGCACGGTAAAGAACGAGGCGTAGGCGTCGTGGGCCTCCGTCACCTGCGGCGTGAGCGGCAGCCGCCAGCGCGGCGGATCGGCAAAACCCGCGTCGATCAGCAGGTATGGACAGGCGGCGGCACGGCGGCGCGCCGCTGCATCGAGCGCGCGCCACAACTCCCCGACCTGGCGCAGCAGCGGGTTCGCCGCAGCACCGCGCACGGCGGCCTGCTCCGCCAGCAGCGCGAAACACAGCTCGTTCAACTCGACCAGCGACTCGAGCGTCCCGGGGCGCAGCCAGGCGGCCGCCCCGGCCTCGCTGACCGCGCCGCCATCCGTCTCGCACTGCAACAGCATGACGCCACCCTCTTCGTCAGCCGCGGGCCAGTATCGTAACGGAGTACGCGCCGGAAGCCAGCTGCAGATTTGGTGATTTTTAACCAAATTTTATCGGTTGAGTTTTGGAGAATTTTCACCAAAATGACCGGATCCCCTGGCTGCCGCGGAGCGCCCCATGCGCATCTCCGACGATCGTTACAGCCGCGAACGTGCGCGCATGGAGCTGGCGCTGCGCTTCCTGCGGCACGAGGCGCGCACGCAGACCATCCGCGCCTGGACCGGACTGTCGGACGACCGCATCCGCAAGCTCTATCGTTCCTACATGAGCCACGCGCGGCGCTACCTGCCGCGCCATCGCGGCAAGTCGCCGCACCAGATCGCCTACTTCAGCCGCTCGTTACGGCTGCAGGAGGAGACCGCGGTGCTCGCGAGTGTCTTGTCGCTGCTCGGCGTGCTGCCGGCGGCGCTGCCGCCCGCAGCGGCGGGTGCGACCAGGGTGTCGGCCGCGGGTGAGCCGGCACTCGCCACCGCGGACGCCGCGGGCGCACTGCCCGGACTCACGCGTGGGGAGCTGCTGTGCCAGGCGTTCGAGGCGTTCCGCCTGCTGCTGCCTTCCGCGCAGATCTCGTTTGAGCACGCGGTGTTTCTCGCCACCGCACTCGCGCGCGGCGATCAGCTGCGCCTCGGCGGCTGCGCCGACTGCGGCAGTCTCATGGTGACCGAGCGCTTCGCGCCGCGCGCGGCGCGCTGCCACCACTGTGCGGGTCCGCCCCACCCGCGCTGCTGAGCCACCCGCAACGGCAGCGCTGACCGCACTGCCGGGCGCTTCAGTCACAGCGCTGCTCGCGTGCCAGGCGGGCTGAGCGCGGTGCCGCTTACCCGGGTAATGCCCTCCAGCGCCTCCAGCACCGCGCGCGCGGGAATGCTGTCGATGTCCGTCGACACCGTATCCCGGTGGCCGTAGTGGCCCTCGCCGACGCGCCGGCGCCAGCGGTTGAAGACCTCGGGGTACACGGTCGCGATCCGGCCGATGCCCGCGGCCCGGTATTCGGCAAAGCGCATGTACTCAATGCCGTTCGAGATGATCACCGCCGGCTTCTCGAGCGCCACCGCCAGGTGAGCCGCCATGGTGTCGTTAGTGATCACGGCGTCAGCGCCCGCGACCCACGACAGTAGCTCCGGCAAGCTCAGCGTCCCCACCAGATTGATCGCATCCGTGCGCCGCTGAATGAGCGCACTCAGCTCGAGTTCGGCGCGGCCACGGCCTGCCAGCACCACCTGCCCGGCGTTGCCGCGGCGGTACGCGTCGATGAACTCGATCCAACGCTTGACGGACCAACGCTTGCTGCGCCGGCTGCCGCCGACGAAGCACATGATGTAGGGTTCCGGCCGGGAGGCGGCAGGTCGCGGCGGCAGCTCGATCCGTGGACGATCGCCGCTGGCGCGCATGCCGCAGGCCCACTCGGCAAATTCCGCGTTGAACTGAAACTCGTGCAGCAGCTCGCGCGAGGGTCTGAAGAGCGCGCTGTAGAGTGCATCCGACCGGCGGTTCCACTGCGCGTGCGCCTGTGTATTGGCCGCTCCCAGACTGCGCTCGGGGGCGGCCGCCAGCAGGCACAGGTCATCGAGCAGCAGGTTCCTGGTGCGCGAGGGCGCGATGACCGTCCCGAAACCCCGGGCCCGCAGCTCACGCCACAGCGTGAGCCGATAGGTCGCAGAGGGGAAGTAGCGATCCTTGTCGACCCAGATCGTGTCGTCGACTGCAGCCGGATCCAGCAGTGCGAACAGCTCCCGCCAGCTCTGGTTGCCCAGCAGCGTGATGCGATGGCCCTGCCAGCGCGCGGATTGCTTGTAGAGTGCCAGCTGGTTGTGGAACAGGACGTAGTCGCCGATGTCATCCACGCGGATCAGCAGCAGCGACTCGGCGGATGAGCGTGGCGGCGGCAGCTGCCGCTGAAGCTCCATACCCCGGGCGAACACCCGCAACAAGCGCCCGCGGTCCCTGGTTGCAGTGAGCCTGCGCAGCACCAGAGAGATGCAACGACCCAGGAATTGCAGGGTTTGCATGTTTGGTCCGCGTGAAAGTATGCAGGAGCTGCGCGGCGTGCTGCCACCACCGTGCGTCCGGCCCACCCGCACTGCTGCACCCCGCGGGCTGCCGCTCGCTGCAACTGCCGGGCGCTCACCGCTCGGCAAGTGGCGTAATCTCGCGCATGGCCCCGGGATAGAATCCGCCGCTCACCGAGCTGGCGGACGGCGTTGATGGACCCCGAGCGCCCGAATTTCTTCGCAGGCCCGTACATCGAGCGGCGCGCCGAGGAGCGCGAGGACCCGCAATGGGTGGCCGCGGCGCGCGCCGACCCGGCGACGCTCTACCTCGTCGGCCAGGGGAGTGCCCAGCTGCTGCGCCTCGCGCCCGAGCCGCGTATCGCCTTTGTCAGCAACGGCGCGCCGCTGCTCGAGGCGCTGCCGAGCGCGAGCCTGGTGCTGCTCGGGTGGTTTCGCGGCGCGCGCTGCGTGCTCGCCGACCTGCCGCCGGGCACTGCGCCCGAGCTGCCAGCGGGAACGAGGCTCGAGGAGCTGCGGCCGCTCACTGCGGTGCTCCCGGCTGAAGAAGCGGGACTGCTCGCCTATGCGCGCGCGCTCTCGATCTGGCGCGCCCGGCACCGTCACTGCGGGGCGTGCGGCGCGCTCACGGTCCCGACGCACGCCGGCCACTGCCTCGCCTGCAGTAATGCAGCCTGCGCACAGGAGTACTTTCCACGCATCGACCCGGCCATCATCGTGCTGGTGAGCGACGGCGAGCGGGCGCTGCTCGGCCGGCAGGCGAGCTGGCCGCCGCGGCGCTACTCCACCATCGCCGGCTTCGTCGAGCCGGGCGAGAGCCTGGAGGATGCGGTGCGGCGCGAAGTGGCCGAGGAGACCGGCGTCGCGGTGAGCGCGGTGCGTTATCACTCCTCGCAGCCCTGGCCGTTCCCGTCCTCGGTCATGCTCGGCTTTCGGGCGCGCGCCGCCGCCGGCAGCCCCGTGCGGATCGGCGGTGAGCTCGAGGACGCCCGCTGGTTCACGCGCGCGCAGCTCACCTCGGGTGAGGCACTGGCGCCGCCCTCGCAGTCGATCTCCTGGCGGCTGATCGAGAGCTGGCTGAAAGGCGAGGGCTAGCTATGTGTCTGCTGATGCTGGCGTGGCAAGCCCACCCGCGCTACCGCCTGGTGGTGGCGGCCAATCGCGACGAGTACCACGAGCGGCCGGCGGCGCCGCTCGCGAAATGGCCAGCGCCCGCGGAGCTGATCGCCGGTCGCGACCTGCGCGCGCAGGGCACCTGGCTGGGCGTGGACCGTGCGCGACGCTTCGGCGTGGTCACGAACTTCCGCGAGCTGCAGCCGCCGCTCGCCAACGCGCCGTCGCGCGGGGAGCTGGTGCCGCGTTATCTCGGCGCGGGTGGCGCGGGCGGCGCCCGCGCCGGCGCCGGGGAGTTCCTGGCGGCGCTCGAGCCCCACGCGCACGAGTATTCCGGATTCAACCTGCTGCTCACGGATGCGGACTCCCTGTGGTATGGCTCCAACCGCGCGCGTCCGTTCGCGCGCTGCCTGCCGCCGGGCGTCTACGGGCTTTCCAACGAGCTGCTCGACACGCCGTGGCCGAAGCTGCGACGGGTGCGCGCGGGCTTCGAGGCGTGGCTGCGTCCTCGGGAGGCGCCGCCGCCGGCCGCGCTGTTCGCGCTGCTGGGCGATCGCACGCCGGCGCCCGATAGCGAGCTCACGCATAACGGCGGGCTGCCGCCGCAGTGGGCACGGGCGCTCTCCGCGCCGTTCGTACTGCACGAGGGCTACGGCACGCGCTGCTCGACGGTCGTGCTGCTCGAGCCGAACGGCCGCTTGTACGTCGCGGAGCGCCGCTTCGACTCCCGGGGCGAGGCGACCGGTGAAACTGAATTTCAGCTGAACGCTGGCGAGTGGCCGTGAGGCGGGCGGAACCGCCGCGCCCGGAACACACTCAATAACACGAGCCGCGAGCGGCTGTGTGGTTAAGGCTCTAGAATTCAAACGACTTCCTCTGGTCGCACGGTGAGATGGCGCAGCGCAATTCCCTGCCGCGGGCTCGTCGATGGCACAGGCGGGCCCCATGGCTGGTACTGTGGCTGCTGCTCTCGCCGCTCGCGCACGCCGCCGGAGGCGTCAACGTGGAGGTGCGCGGTGTCGACGAGGAGCTGCGTGCCAACGTGCTCGCCTACCTGAGCTTCCAGCGCTACCAGAAGGGCGGCGCGGACCTGAACGCCGAGACGGTCGAGCGGCTGCACAACCGCGTCGAGCGCGAGGTGGACGATGCGCTGCGACCGTTCGGCTATTACGACCCGAAAGTGGACTCCACCGTCACCGACGAGGGGCACAACACCTGGCGGGTCGTCGTCAACATCACGCCGGGCCCGCCGGTGCTGGTCAATCACATCGACGTGCGCGTCAACGGACCGGGCGAGTCGAGTCCGCTGTTCCAGCGCATCCTCAGGCACCTGCCGCTGCGCCCGGGTGAGCGCCTGAACCACGCCAAGTACGAGCTCATCAAGACCGACCTGCAGCGCACCGCTGCCACCTACGGGTATCTGGACGCCAAGCTGGTGCGCAACGAGCTGGTGGTCGATCCGGCCGGCCACAAGGCCGACATCGCGCTCGAGCTCGAGACCGGGCAGCGCTATCGCTTCGGGGAGACCACCATCGAGCAGCACGTCGTCGGCGACCAGCTGGTGCGCCGCTACCTGCGTTACCGCCAAGGCGATTACTACGACCTCACCCAGGTGCTGCGCACCCAGTTCGCGCTCGATGATTCGCAGTACTTCGCCAACCTCGAGGTGACGCCCGCCGACCCGGACCGCCAGGCACTCACCGTGCCGGTGAAGATCCGCGCCGACCCGAGCCGCCGCCATCGCTACTCCTTCGGCGCCGGCTACGCCACCGACACCGGAGTGCGCGGCACCGTGGGGTTCGAGGACCGCCACATCAACTCCCTCGGACACACACTCAGTATCCAGGTGCAGGCCTCGCAGGTGCAGCGCTACGCCGTGCGCAGCCGCTACCGCATCCCGGTCGGCGACCCGGCACTCGAGAACGTCGCGCTGAATGCCGTCATCGAGCAGAAGACACTGGCCGATGTGACCGCGATCACCCAGTCCGCCGGCCCGAGCTTCACCGAGGTCGCGGGGCGCATGCAGTATCTGTGGCAGGCGAACGTCGTGCGCACCACCAGCGACGACATCAACGGCTCGGAAACCCAGCGCCTGGTGGTGCCGGAGCTCGACCTGGCGTCGGTGCCACCGTCGTATCTCGGGGAGCCGCTGTTCGAGCACCCATTCTTCGCTGAGATCAAGGGCTCGCAGGCGGCGCTCGGCTCGGATTCCAACTTCATCCAGCTGCACATGACGGCCGAGCGGGTATTCTCCTTGGGACCGAAGTGGCATCTGCTGCTGCGGGACGAGGTGGGGACCACGGTGGTGTCGAACTTCAACTCGCTGCCGGCGATCTACCGCTTCTTCGCCGGCGGCGACAACAGCGTGCGCGGCTTCGCCTACAACGACCTGTCGCCGCTGCAGGCGGTATGCGCCACGAACGCCCAGGGCCAGCCCCTCAAGACCGCCAACGGCACCTGCCAGGCGGTGGCGAACTACATCAAGGTCGGCGGCAAGGACGTGATCACCGGTACCGTGGAGGTGATCCGCGATCTGCCGCGGAGCCTCGGCGTCGCCACCTTCGTCGACTACGGCAACGCCCTCAACAGCTTCAGCAAGCCGGCGTGTCTGCCGGGCGCACCGGGAGCGGCACCCATCTGCACGCCCTTCCTGCAGTATTCCGTCGGCATCGGTCTGCGCGTACGGCTGCCGGTGATGACGCTCGGCATCGACATCGCCCAGCCCCTGTCGGTGACCGCGAGCCCGCGCCTGCACATCAATTTCTCGCCGAAGCTGTAAGTGCCGCGACTCACCATGCGCCGCCTGCTGCTCATTCTCGCCGGCCTCGTGATCACCGCCGCGATCGTAGCGCCGGCGGTGCTCGTCTGGTCGGCGCTGTTCACGACCGCGGGGCTCGAGTTTGTGGTGCGCCACATCCCGCAGCAGCTCGGGCCGGTGCAGCTCGTCATCCGCGGTATCAGCGGCACGGTGGCGGGCGGCCTCAAGGTCGAGCGCGTCGAGATCGATCACGAGCTGGTGCACCTGACGTTCGCAGGCATCGAGGGCCGCGTGGCGCTCGCGCCGCTCATGCTGCAGACCATCCGCGTCACCCGTGGGAGCGTCGCGAGCGCCCTCATCGAGGTGAAGCATCGCACCAAGCCCCCGACACCCGGCCCGCCGACCTTCCTGCCCCGCTGGCTGATGATCAGTGCCGAGGAGGCGCACGTCGGCAGCGCCACGCTCACCGTCTACAGCGGCTTTCGCATGGCGGCCCGCGACATCGTCAGCGCCGCGGTCATGCGCCACAGCCGCATCCGTTTCTTCCAGGCCACCGCGACGCTCGAGGGCGCGCACGTCGACGCCATCGGTGACCTGCTGGCCGAGGATCCGCTCGGCCTGCAGGTGAAGGGGCACGTCGACTGGGTGCCGGAGGGGCAACCGCACTGGACGCTCGACGGCAGCGCCCGGGGCAATCTCGACGCGCTCAACATCGTCGCGCACCTGGAGAGTCCCTTCCGCGCCGAGGTCACCGGCCAGGCGCTCGCCCTCACCAACCGCTGGCACCTGGTGGGCGATGCGGTGGTGCAGGACTTCAACCTGACCGCCTGGGGGGTGAACAGCCCGTTCGGCCGCATCACCGGGCACCTCGCCGGCTCGTTCGACGAGAAGGGCTTCACCGCCCAGGGACCGCTCAACCCCACGGGACTGCGTGTCGGGGAGTTCGAGACGCAGTTCACCGGCCGCTACGCCGATCACGTGCTCACCGTGAAACGCATGGACGCCCGCCACGTCGCCTCGGGCGCCCGCGCCAGCGCTGCCGGCACGATCGCCATCGTCGACAACGGCCCGCGGCTCGACCTGAGCGGCGACTGGGACGATTTCCGCTGGCCGCTCATCGGACGCGACATCGCCGTGCGCAGCCTTGCTGGCGCCTTCACGCTCGCGGGCGTGCTGCCGTACACGGTACACGCCGCCGGCAGCGCGCGCGCCGCAGACCTGCCGGTGATGCCCGTAAACGTGCACGGCACGCTCGGCAAGGACAGCTTCAGTTTCGACACGGCGGAGGTCGACCTGTTCGGCGGACACGCGAGCGTCAGCGGCAGCGTCGTGTGGTCGCCGGTCGAGACCTGGACGGTGAGCGGACACGCCACCGGCATCGACCCGAGCGCTCTGCAGCCGGGCCTGCCGGGCAGCGTGAGCTTCGCGCTCAACGCCTCGGGACGCGGCTTCGGCCCCAAGGGCGAGCTCAGCGTCTCCTTCAGCGGACTCACCGGCAAGCTCCGCAGCCTTGCGGCGAGCGGCGCGGGCACGGTGACGCACGCGGGGCAGACCTGGGGATTCAGCGACGTGCGCGTGGGGCTCGGCACGACCACCCTCGCGCTCGATGGTCACGTCGATGAGCGGCTGGACCTGCGTTTTGCCCTGTCGACGCGCGACCTGAGCCTGCTCGCGACCGGCGGCCAGGGTGCGCTCAAGGCCGCGGGCAGCGTGGGCGGCACGCTCGCCGATCCGGCGATCGTCGCCACGGCGCACGGCAGCGATCTCGAGTACCAGGGCGTCACGCTCGCCGCGCTCGATGCCGACGTGAATTTCAATCCGGCCGCGATCCAGCAGGAGTCGAAGGTCGACGTGCGCCTGCACAACCTCGGCTACCAGAAACGTACCCTCGACAGCGTCGCGCTGAGCCTGCGCGGTCCGCCCACGGCCTACAACGTGCAACTCACGGCGGCCGCCACCGGGCTCGCGATCACGGCGCAGGCGCGCGGTCCATACGCCCACGGCACGCTCAACGGCCATCTCGAAGCGCTTACCATCAACGGCAGCGAGCAGCTGCACCTGTCGCTCGAGCGGCCGGTGGAGCTCGTCGTGTCGCTCGCGCATGCGCGCGTCGACTGGCTGTGCCTCGTCGGCACGCCGGGCAGCATGTGCGCGGATGGCGACTGGACCCCGACGGCGTGGTCGGCGACCGTGATGACGAACGACCTGCCGCTGCACGCGCTCACCGCCGGCATGACACCGGCGGTGGAGTACCTCGGCACGGTGAGTGCGCTCGCGCGCCTGTCGGGCGGGGCGACCACGCCGGTGCAGGGGACGCTCAACGCCCGGCTCACCGACGCCGCGATCGATCACAAGCTCGCCAGCCATAAGATCGATCACACCCGGATCGGCTCGGGCACCATCACGGCGACCGCCACGCCGGCGCTGATCAGCGCACAGGCCGACCTCGGCGAAGGGGGCATCGGCACCCTCCGCGGCCGGCTCGAGGTGCAGCGCACGACGCCGCCGGGGGCTTCACCGGGGACACCCATCGAGCACTGGCAGGACCTGCCGCTGAGCGGCGAGCTGCACGCCCAGACCTCCGACCTCGACCTGATCACGCTCTACGCCGCGGACATCGACCGCGCCGCCGGTGGCCTCGATGCCGACATCCGGCTCGCCGGCACGCTCGGCGCGCCGCGCCTGGCCGGCCTCATCAAGGTGGACAACGGCGAGATCGACGTCTACCAGGTGAACCTCGGTCTGCGCCAGATCGGGCTGCAGGCACGCCTCAGCGATGCGGGCCTCGACTTCAGCGGCAGCGCGCACGCCGGCAAGGGCGCGGTCTCCGCCAGCGGCCACCTCGAGTGGCGCAATCTCCTCCCCTACGGCAAGTTCCACCTCGAGGGCAGCAACCTGCGTGTGGCGGACGTGCCCGAGGCGCAGATCGATGCCTCGCCGAACCTCGACTTCGTCGTCACCGGCCGCAAGATCGAAGTGAGTGGCAAGGTCACCGTCCCCTACGCGAAGATCCAGCCCAAGGACATCACCAACGCGGTGCGTGCCTCCCCGGATGAGGTGATCGTCGGCGCCGAAACCCAGGACACTTCCAAGCGCTTCGAGGTGGAGAGCACCATCACACTCATCCTGGGCGACAAAGTGAACCTGGATGCCATGGGACTCACCGCGCGCCTCACCGGCAACGTCACCATCCGCAGCGGCTATGATGCGATCACGCGCGGCAACGGCGAGCTGTCGGTTGCCGAAGGCAACTACACCGCTTACGCGCGCAAGCTCGACATCGTCCGCGGCCGGCTGCTGTTCAACGGCGGCGCGATCGACGACCCGGGCATCGATGTGAAGGCCCAGAAGGAGTTCCCCGACGTAATCGCCGGCGTCAACGTGCGCGGCACGCTGACGCAGCCGCACATCTCCTTCTTCTCCGACCCGCCGCTGCCGCAGTCGCAGATCGCCTCGCTGATTCTCGCCGGCGGATCGCTCCAGTCCTCGCAGAACAGCAGCAACGCGGCCATCGGCCAGGGCGCCGCGCTGGTCGCTGCCGAGCTCGGCCCGCATGTGGGACTCCCCGACGTGAGCGTCGAGACCGACCCGATCGCCAACGAGACCTCGCTGGTGCTCGGCCACTACCTCTCGCCGCGCCTGTACGTGAGTTACGGCGTGAGCCTCACCGAGCAGCTCAACGTGTTCAAGATGCGCTACACGCTCGGGGATCACTGGACGGTCCGCACCGAGGCGGGCACCGCCTACGGCGCGGACCTGGTGTACACCATCGAGAGGAAGTAGGTCGCGCGACCAAAGAGGGAGGGGCCGTGAGAATCCCCATCGTCGGGACACTGCTCGCCGGGGCCCTGCTGCTGGCGACCCCGGGTGCGCCGCGGGCGCAGGCGGCGGCCGACACCTGTCAGGCGTACACCCGCGCCAGTGCGGGCGCACCGGGCGTGGTGCTCGAGTGGCTCAAGCGCTCGGGCGACGAGCGTGTCATGGTGTGCAACCCTCCCGCAGTGCCGCTGGAAGCGCCGCCGAGCTACCGCGGCGAGAGCGCGGTCAGCCGGCACGGCGAGGTGTGCAGCTACTCGAGCCACGGGCTGGCGCAGGTGGGGAGCGGTGCGGCGGCTCGCCTGCAGCGCTACGACCGCGGTAATGCCGTGCGCATGGCGCTCGCCGGCGCGGATTGCCCGCCGCTGCCTGCCCCACACGGGACGGACCCGTACACCGAGACCTACGACGTGTCGTCCGCGGCGTTCGCCGCGATCGTCGAGCTGTGGGGAACGGCGGCCGCCTCGACCGCAGGCTTCGACCGTGCCAGCTGCTGCGACAGCGGCGGCAGCCCCGGGTCCGCGGCGACGGCCACCGCCGCCGCGACGCGCGCGCGGCTGAGCGCCGCGATCGCCGCCGGCAAGATGAAGACCGCGGCCATGATCCGCATCGTGCGCATCTCCGGCACGCTGCTGCGGCACCGCTACGCCCTCATGGTCGCGGACCCTGAGCAGCGGGCCACCGGATCGGCGTTGTACGTCGTCTATCTCAGCAAGTCGCTCACCGGCCCCTGGCGCATCACCGGGGTGGTGGCGGCCGTCGGCTGAGGCTTGCATGCTTGTGCATTAAAATGCACAATATGCGCATGTTTATGCAACCACATGCGCCGACATGCTGACCGATGCCGAGCAGCTCGAGCGCCGCGGCGTCATCGTGCGCATCCTGCGCGACGGTCTGGTGCGCAAGCAGCAGGACCTGGTGCGCCTGCTGAAGAGGGCCGGTCACGAGGCCACCCAGTCCTCCATCAGCCGCGACCTGCGCGACCTCGGCGTGCTCAAGGCGAGCGGCCGCTACGTGCTGCCGCCCGATGAGGTGACACGCGCCAACGGCGACTTCGGCACGCTCACGCAGTTCGTGCGACAGCTGCGGCGCGCGGGACCTGCGATCACGGTGCTGCGCACCACCATCGGCGCCGCGCAGAGCGTCGCGGTCGCCATCGACAAGGCCGAATGGCCGGAGGTCGCCGGCACGATCTCCGGCGACGACACCATCTTCATCGCCACCGCCAGCGCACGCGCCCAGCAGGCTCTGGTCGCGCGCCTGCGCGGGCTGTTCCGGGTCTGAGCCATGGCTGCCTCTCCTGAGCGGCCGCGCGCCGCCATCGTCCTCGCCTACTCCGGCGGCCTCGACACCTCCTTCCTGGTGCCGTGGCTCGCCGAGCACGAGCGCCGGCCGGTGATCACCGTCACCGTCGACACCGGCGGCATCGACGCACGCGCCGCCGGCATGCTGGCCGAGCGCGCGCGCGCCCTCGGGGCGGTGGCGCACCACCAGGTAGACGCGCGCGCGGATTATTTCGAGCAGGTACTGCGCTTTCTCATCATGGGCAATGTGCGCCGCGGGCAGCTGTATCCGCTGTGCGTCGGGGCCGAGCGTGTCATGCAGGCGCAGACCATCGCCCGCATGGCGCGCGAGCTTGGCTCCGACACCGTCGCGCACGGCTGCACCGCCGCCGGCAACGACCAGGTGCGCTTTGAGGTGGCGCTGCGCACGCTCGCTCCCGATCTCCAGGTGCTCGCGCCGGTGCGCGATCAGGCTTTCCGGCGCGACGCCGAGCTCGAGTTCCTCGAGGCGCGCGGGCTCCCCGTCCCGCCGACCGGCGCGCGCTACTCGGTCAACCGCGGGCTGTGGGGCGTGACCATCGGCGGCCGGGAGACTCTCACCTCCACCGGCAGCCTCCCCGAAGACGCGTGGCTCCTCACGCGCGAGGCGTTCGCACAGCCGCGGCCGCCCGAGCAGCACGTGCTCGGCTTCCGCGAGGGTCGCCCGGTGACGCTCGACGGCCGGGAGCTCGCGCCGGTCGCCCTCATCGAGGCTCTGGAAGCGCTCGCCGCGCCCTTCGGCATCGGCCGCGGCATTCACCTCGGTGACACCATCATCGGCACCAAGGGACGTGTGGCGTTCGAAGCGCCGGCGGCGGAAGTGCTGCTCGCGGCACACCGCGAGCTCGAGAAGCTCGTGCTCACCGCCCGCCAGCAGCGCATCAAGGAGCTGGTGGCGCAACCCTACGGGGACCTGGTGCACGAGGGCCAGCTGCTCGATCCGGTGTGCCGCGACATCGAGGCGCTGCTCGCATCCTCTCAGCAGCGCGTCAGCGGCGAGGCGCGGCTGCTGCTGCGCACCGGGAGCGTCTTTGTCGAGGGCGTGGACTCGCCCTTCTCGCTCATGGCTGCCTCCCGGGGCGTGTACGGCGAGGCCGCGGGCGAGTGGTCGGCCGCCGACGCACTGGGCTTCTCGCGCATCGCCGCGCTCCCGGGAGTGTTCCACACGCGCGCCGGTGCACCGGCGGCGTCGGCGTCGCGGGCGCAGGAGCGCTGACATGGTGAGCACCATGCGCAGCGTGGTGGTCGACAAGCTCGCCTCGGTGACGCAGGCCTGCGGCCTGTCGCACGAGGTGCGCATTGCGCCCGACATTCCCGCCGAGGAAGGCGTGGTCGTCGTGGTCGAGGTGCTCACCAACAAGACGACCTACAACACGCTCGAGCTCACCAGCGGCCGCATGGCGAAGGTGGGCAAGGGCGATGTGGTCGCCGGCGCCCTCGGGCACCGCCAGGCGCTGTTCGGCTATTCCGGGCACGTGCCGGCGTCGCTGCGCCCGGGCGACGTCATTCAGATGCTCAACATCGGCGGTGTACTCGGCGTGTGCGATTCCATCAATCCCGAGAAGGGCCGGCCGTTCGACTGCCGCGTGCTCGGCGTGGCGCTCAACTTTCCCTACCTCGGCGAGCGCATCGGCGTGCCGGCGCGCGTCGGTCACAAGGCCCTCGATGCCGGCGCCGCGCTCGACACGCGCGGCGTGCCGGTGGTGGCGCTCGCCGGCACCTGCATGGAGGCCGGCAAGACCGCCGCCGCGTGCGCGGTCATTGCGCGCATGCGCCATCGCGGGCTCACCGTCGATGCCTTCAAGGCCACCGGCGTGTCGCTGCGGCGTGACATCCTCGCCATGGAGGACGCGGGCGCCCGCCGCTGCGCGATCTTCACCGACCTCGGTATCGTCGCCACCACGCGTGCGAACGGGCCGGCGCTGACCCGCACCATGCTCACCGAGCTCGCCGCCGGCAAGCCCGACGCGCTGGTGTTCGAGCTCGGCGACGGCATCCTCGGCACCTACGGCGTCGATGCGATCCTCGAGTGCCCGGACATCCGCGCCGCGCTCGCCGCCGTAATCCTCTCGGCCAACGATCCGGTGGCGGCCTGGGGAGGGGTGAAGCTGCTGCGCGAGCGCTTTCACATCGAGCCGTGCGTGGTCACCGGCCCGGCCACCGACAATCAGGTCGGGGTCGAGATCATCACGACGCAGATGCAGGTGCCGGCGTTCAACGCGCTCAGCAATGGTGCGGCGCTCGGCGACCGGGTCATCGAGGCGCTCGGCCTGAAGGCCGGCGGCGCGGCGGTGCAATGAGCGCGCCGATCCCCGCCTTCGTGCTCGGCGGCACCGGCTACGTCGCCGGCGAGCTGCTGCGGCTCATCGCCCTGCACCCGCACCTGCGGCTCGCGGCCGTCATGTCGGACAGCCAGGCGGGTGAGCCAGTGGCGGGGGCCTTCCCGCATCTCGCCAGTGCCTGCGGTGAACAGCGCTTCGCCTCCGAGACCGAGGTGCGCAGACTCCTGTGCGAGGCGCCGCGCAGCGCGCTGTTCTCGGCCGCCCCGCATGGTGTCTCGGCGGCGCTGGTCGACCGGCTGCTCACGGCCGCGGAACAGGCCGGCGCCGCGCCGCGCGTAGTCGACACGTCCGCGGACTTTCGCTACGCCACGGCCGACGGCTACCGCGCGGTCTACGGACACGCGCACGGGGCGCCGCGACGGCTCGCGCAGTTCAGCTGCGCGCTGCCCGAGCACCTCGGACAGCTCGCGACACCGCACGTCGGCCACCCGGGCTGCTTTGCCACGGCGATCCTGCTGGCCAGTGTGCCCTTGCTCGCCGAGGGGCTGATCAGCCCCAGGCTGTTCGTGAGCGGGGTCACCGGCAGCACCGGCTCGGGACGCCAGCCGGTGGAGGGCACGCATCATCCGCTGCGTCACGGCGATCTCTACGGCTACAGCCCGCTCACCCATCGCCACGTGCCGGAAGTCGCCGCCTGCGCGCGCGCCGCGGCCGGGGTCGAGGCGGAGTTTGCCTTCGTGCCGCTGTCGGGACCGTTCGCGCGCGGCATTCACGTGACCGTGCAGGCGGCGCTGCGCCGCCCGCTCGACACCGGGAAGCTGCTCGAGGCGCTGCGCGCGTTCTACGCCGCCGCGCCCTTCGTGCGCGTCACGAACACGGCGCCGCGCGTCAAGGATGTCGCCGCGAGCAACTACGCACACCTCTCGGCCAGCGCGCACGGCGGCACGGTCGCGGTGCTGTGCGCGATCGACAATCTCGCCAAGGGTGCCGCCGGCGGCGCCATCCAGTG
Organism: Steroidobacteraceae bacterium; assembly: GCA_036008385.1. GTDB lineage: Bacteria > Pseudomonadota > Gammaproteobacteria > Steroidobacterales > Steroidobacteraceae > 13-2-20CM-66-19. The sequence goes on along the minus strand of DASYNX010000094.1, from coordinate 2,951 downwards.
GATGAACCGCATGTTCGGCCTGCCGGAGTCCGCGGGTCTCACCGCGCCCGCACCGGGCTGGACCTGAGAGGAGCGCGCATGCAGGAAGCGTCGGCGGTCACAGCGGCCCGAAGCGGACACGATTTCCTCGCTCCGGTGTTCGCGCAGTACCCGCTGGAAGTGGTGTCGGCGCAGGGCGTGTGGCTGCGCAACGCGCGCGGCGAGCGCGTGCTCGACCTGTACGGCGGACATGCGGTGGCCGGCCTCGGCTACGGCCATGCCGCGTGGACGGCTGCGCTCGCGGCCCAGGCGCAGCAGTGCCAGTTCCAGTCGAATGCGGTCGCGATGCAGGTGCGCGCGCGCGCGGCCGCGCGGCTGGCGCGCTTCGCGCAACTGCCGTTCACGAGCGTGTTCTTCGTCAACAGCGGCGCCGAGGCGAACGAGAACGCGCTCAAGATCGCGCTGCGCCTCACCAAGCGCTCGCACGTCGCCGCCATCGAGGGCGGCTTCCACGGCCGCACCGCGGCGGCCGGCGCCGTGACCTGGGGAGCCGCGGCGAAGTGGTACGGCTTCCCGCGTACGCCTTTCGAGGTGAGCTTCATCCCGCGGCGCGATCTGGCGGCGGTGCGCGCGCAGGTCACGGCGCACACCGCAGCGGTGATCGTCGAGCCGGTACAGGGACTCGCCGGCGCGGTGGATCTGGGCGCGCCGTTCCTCGAGGCGCTGCGCCGGCGCTGCGACGAAGTCGGCGCGCTCCTGATCTTCGATGAGGTGCAATCCGGCGTCGGCCGCACGGGCAAGCCGTTCGCGGCCAACCTCTACGGCGTCATCCCGGATCTGCTGACGGCGGCCAAGGCGCTCGGCAACGGCTACCCGTGCGCGGCGCTGCTGATGACGGATCGGGTCGGCGCAGCCCTCACGCCCGATTCCCTCGGCACCACCTTCGGGGGCGGCCCCATGGCATGCGCCGCCATCGAGGCGGTCATCGAGGCAATCGAATCCGAGGGACTCCTCGAGCGCGTGCAGCGCGTTGCGGCGTACATCCGTGAGCGCTGCATCATCGGTCCGATCACCGGACACCAGGGGGCGGGCCTGCTGGTCGGCCTCACGACCACGCGCCCGGCGCAGGAGCTGCAGGCGGAGCTGCTCGAGAGCGGCATTCTCGCCGGCACCGCGAACGATCCAAGGGTGCTGCGCCTGCTGCCGCCGTTCATCCTCGAGGAAGAGCACGTCGACATGCTCGCCGACGCGCTGCGCGATCTGCCGCCATGAAGCGCTTCCTCGATCTCGCCGACTTCTCCCGCGAGGAAGTGCTGTCGCTGCTCGAGCTCGCGCGGCGCCTGGAGAAACAGCCCGAGCCGCGGGCGCTCACCGGCAGGATCCTCGGACTCCTGTTCCTGAACCCGTCGCTGCGGACGCTCGCCTCGTGCCAGGCGGCGATGGCGCGCCTCGGCGGCACCTCCTTCGTCATCAACCCGGGCCAGGGGAGCTGGCAGCTAGAGACGCGCGCGGGAGTGGTGATGGACGGCGCCGCGGCCGAGCACGTGCGTGAGGGCATCCCGGTGCTCGCCTCCTACTGCGACGCGCTCGGCATCCGCGCCTTCGCGCAGGGCAGGGACCTCGCCGCCGATCTCGCTGACACCACTTTCGCCGCCATGGCGAGCCTCAGCGACAAGCCGCTCGTCAATCTCGAGTCCGCGATCAACCATCCGTGCCAGGCGCTCGCCGACTGGAAGACGCTCGACGATCTCGCCGTCCCGCGCGGCGGGCGCTTCGTGCTCTCCTGGGCCTGGCATCCGCGCGCGCTGCCGCTCGCCGTGCCGGCCGCAGCGCTGCACATGGCGGCGCTGCGCGGGATGGAGGTGATCGTGCTGCGGCCTGAAGGGTTCGCGCTCCCCGAGGTCATCATGGAGCGCGCACGGCGCGCGGCGGCGGCCTCCGGCGGTTCGGTGCGCGAGACCGCCGAGCGCGCCGAGGCGCTCGCGGGCGCCGACATCCTCTATGTAAAGGAGTGGGGTGCGCCCGGCTGCTATGGCGATGCGGCCGCGGATGCGCAGCTGCGCAGCGGGCTCACCGGCTGGTGCGTGCGCGACGACTGGTTCGCCGCCGCACCCGGCTGCCACGTGATGCACTGTCTGCCGGTACGACGCAACACCGCCATCGCCGACGAGGTGCTCGACAGTGCGCGCAGCGTCGTGCAGCGCGAGGCCTACAACCGCCTCCCCGTGCAGATGGCGGTCCTGCACCAGATGCTCAGGTCCTGACCCGGGAGTCGCACACCCCATGATCTTGCATCGCGGCGACCAGACGCTTGCCATTCGCGCGCTCAAGAACGCCGCTCCCTACATTCGCATGTACAAGGGCAGGACCTTCGTGGTGAAGGCCGGCGGCGGCGTGTTCGCCGACACCGCCACCACCCGTGCGCTGGTGGAGCAGATCGCCATCCTCCATTACTTCGGCGTGCGCGTGGTGCTGGTGCACGGCGGCGGCCCGCAGCTCACGGAAGCTGCCGCCGCGCTCGGCGTGCCCACGCGCATGGTGGCCGGCCGCCGCATCACCGACCAGAAGTCCATCGACGTGACCGCCATGGTGCTCAACGGGCTGATCAACACCCGCCTGCTCGCCATGTGCCGGGAGCTCAACATCGACGCCGTCGGCATCAGCGGCGTGGACGCGGGCCTGGTGCGCGCCCGCAAGCGATCGCCGCTGAAGAGCGGCGCGGGCGAGCTCATCGATTTTGGCTTCGTCGGGGACATCGCCGCGGTCAACACGTCGGTGCTGAGGAAGCTCCTCGACAACGGCCTGATGCCGGTCGTGAGCCCCTTGTCGGCGGATGAGTCCGGGACGCTGCTCAACATCAACGCCGATACGGTCGCGGCGGCGCTCGGCGCGGCGCTCGGCGCGGAGAAGCTGATCCTGTGCACGGGCGCCCCCGGCATCCTCGGCAGTGTCGACGATCCCGGCTCGCTCAT
>DASYNX010000093.1:0-1852 GCA_036008385.1 Steroidobacteraceae bacterium | reverse complement strand
TGCGGCGCCGTGCAGCTGTGGGTCTTGGCGATGGGTTTCAGATCATTCGACCAGCGCCAGCCGGGCTGAAAAACCAGGCGCCCCACCTCGGCTCCGCCGATCTTGAGGATCTCCGCGCGGCCGCGCGGGAATTCGCGTGTTTCATCAGGCTGGGTAAACGTCTTGTGTTCGGTCGTTTGCATAAATGCCCCCTGGGGACGGTGGGGATACCGTCCGAGCGGCGAGTCTCTACCAACTAGTAGGTAAATACAAGCCCGCTTGCTATCATCGACCCCGATGAGCGACCCGAAGCCTGCTGCGGCGAACACCACGACCCGTATCCTGGATGTGGCCGAGCGTCTGATGCAGACGCGCGGCTTCAACGGCTTCAGCTACGCCGACATCGCCGCCGAGGTCAGGATCACCAAGGCGAGCCTGCATTATCACTTCGCCACCAAGGCCGAACTGGGCTGCACGCTCATCGAGCGCTACAGCGACGCCTTCGAAAGCGCGCTGCAACGCATCGGGCGCGAGCGCACGGACGCACCGGCGCGACTGCGTGCCTACGTGAAGCTGTACGCCGAAGTGCTGGCCGACGAGCGCATGTGCCTGTGCGGCATGCTGGCCGCAGAGTACGCGACTCTGCCCGAGCCGATGCAACGGGCGCTGCGCGCCTTCTTTGCCGCGAACGAGCGCTGGCTCACGCACCTCCTCGAACAGGGGCAGCAGGAAGGATCCCTCACCGTGCGGGTGCCCGCGTGCGAGGCAGCAGCCATGCTCGTGGGCGCGCTAGAGGGGGGCATGCTGCTCGCACGTGCGAGCGGCGATCCGGCCAAGTTCACTGGCGCGGCACGTCTGCTGCTTGCGCAGCTGGAATCGCCGGCTGCCGGATCGGCGAACCGCCGCGCGCGCGTCGCGCGCTTCGCGGCGCGGCCGGCGAGGCGCAGCTAGCGCGTGGTCGCGCGCCGCGGTGCGGCGCGCTGCAGAGGCCGCGCGAATCTTCTGTAGACTTGAGCTCATGGCCTGGCTAACACCCCTATTCATCAGCGCGCTCGTCATCGGCACGCTCCTGGAGCTGTGGCTCTCGGGGCGTCAGGTCGCGACGGTGACCGCGCACCGCGGCGCGGTGCCCGAACCCTTTGCCGGCAGTGTCTCGGCGCAGGAGCACGCGAAGGCGGCCGACTACACCATCGCCAAGGCGCGCCTCGCGCGCATCACTACCCTGGTGGATGCGGCGCTGACGCTCGCACTCACGGTCGGGGGCGGCATCGCCGCGATCGATGCCCTGTGGCGTCACACGCAGTGGTCGCAGCCCTGGCTCGGCCTCGCCGTGATTGCCTCCGTCGCGCTCGTCATTCAGCTCATCCACCTGCCGTTTTCGGTGTGGCGCACGTTCAAGCTTGAGGCCCGATTCGGCTTCAATCGCACGACGCTGGCGCTGTACCTCGCGGACCTCGCCAAGGGCATGGCGCTCGCGGTGCTGCTCGGCGCACCGCTCCTCATCGCGACGCTGCTGCTCATGCAGCGCGCCGGGCGCTGGTGGTGGGTGTGGGCCTGGGTGCTGTGGCTCGCCGTGATGCTGATCATGGCGTGGGCGTGGCCGGCGTTCATCGCGCCGCTCTTCAACCGCTTCTCGCCCCTGAAGGACGCATCGCTCAAGGCGCGCATCGAAGCGCTGCTGCAGCGCTGCGGCTTTGCCTCCAAGGGCGTGTTCGTGGTTGACAACTCGCGACGCTCGAGCCACGGCAACGCGTATTTCACGGGCATCGGGCGCTACAAACGCATCGTCTTCTTCGACACCCTGCTCGAGCGGCTCGCGCATCCGGAGGTGGAAGCGGTGCTGGCGCACGAGCTCGGGCACTTCCGTTTGAAA
>DASYNX010000092.1:0-22587 GCA_036008385.1 Steroidobacteraceae bacterium | reverse complement strand
ACGCCACAAACGTCCCGCCGTAGGTCTCAGCCATCACCTTCGTCAGCGCCGCCGTCAGCGTCGTCTTCCCATGGTCCACGTGACCAATCGTCCCAACATTCACGTGCGGCTTGGTGCGCTCGAATTTCTCTTTGGACATGGCGGTTTCCTCGACTAACTCTTCGTATCTGTCACTTCTTGATGATGCCGTCGGCGATATTCGGCGGCACTTCCACGTACTTGGCGAACTCCATGGTAAAGGTCGCGCGCCCCTGGCTCATCGAGCGCACCGAGGTCGCGTAGCCGAACATCTCCGAGAGCGGCACGTCGGCCGTGATGGCCTTGCCCGCGGGTGTCTCGTCCATGCCGGTGATCTGGCCGCGCCGGCGGTTGAGATCCCCGATCACGTCGCCGGAGTATTCCTCGGGCGTCACTACCTCCACCTTCATGATCGGTTCGAGCAGCACGGGCTTGGCGCGCTTGAAGCCTTCCTTGAAGCCCATCGAGCCTGCGATCTTGAACGCCATCTCATTTGAGTCGACGTCGTGGTAGGAGCCGTCGAACAGCGTTACCTTCACGTCCACCACCGGATAGCCGGCGATCACGCCGGTCTCGACGGCCTCGCGGATGCCCTTGTCCACCGCCGGCACGTACTCGCGCGGCACGCTGCCGCCGACGACGCCGTTGATGAACTCGTAGCCCTTGCCCTGCTCGTTCGGCTCGAGCTTCAGCCACACGTGACCGTACTGGCCGCGGCCGCCGGTCTGGCGCACGAACTTGCCTTCGCTCTCGACCCTGGCGCGGATGGTCTCGCGGTAGGCGACCTGCGGCTTGCCGACGTTCGCCTCCACCTTGAACTCGCGCTTCATGCGATCGACGATGATCTCGAGGTGCAGCTCGCCCATCCCCGAGATGATCGTCTGCCCCGACTCCTGGTCGGTGCTGACACGGAACGAGGGGTCCTCCTTCGCCAGGCGCTGCAGCGCGAGACCCATCTTCTCCTGGTCCGCCTTGGTCTTCGGCTCCACTGCCACCGAGATCACCGGCGCGGGGAATTCCATCTTCTCGAGCGTGATCACCTTGTCGAGATCGCACAGCGTATCGCCGGTGATCACGTCCTTCAGTCCCACCGCCGCGGCGATGTCGCCGGCGAGCACTTCCTTGATCTCGGTGCGCTCGCTGGCGTGCATCTGCAGCAACCGCCCGATGCGCTCCTTGCGGCTCTTGCTCGGCACGTACACCGTGTCGCCGGAGTTGAGCACCCCGGAATAGACGCGGAAGAAGGTGAGATTGCCGACGAACGGGTCGTTGAGAATCTTGAAGGCAAGCGCGGCGAACGGCTCATCGTCGTTCGCCTTGCGTGTGGCGGGCTGGCCGCGATCGTCGATCCCCGTGACGTCGGGCATATCGACCGGCGAGGGCATGAACTCGATGATCGCATCGAGCAGCGCCTGCACGCCCTTGTTCTTGAAGGCCGAGCCGCACATGGCGAGCACGACCTCGTTGCGGATCGAGCGCTCGCGCAGCCCCTGACGGATCTCGGCGTCGGTGAGCTGCTCATGCTCGAGGTACTTGTGCATGAGGGTGTCGTTCCCCTCGGCCGCCACCTCGATCATCTTGGCGCGGTACTCCTCGGCCTGCGCCTTGAGGTCCGCCGGGATGTCGCGATATTCGAATTTCATCCCCTGGGTTTCCATGTCCCAGTAGATGGCCTTCATGCGGATGAGATCGACCACGCCTTCGAAGTCTTCCTCGGCGCCGATCGGCAGCTGGATCGCGACCGGGTTGGCGCGCAGGCGCGAGCGGATCATGTCGACGACGCGCAGGAAGTTGGCGCCGGCGCGGTCCATCTTGTTTACGAACGCGATGCGCGGCACGGCGTATTTGTTCATCTGCCGCCACACCGTCTCCGACTGCGGCTGCACTCCGGCCACCGAATCGAACAGGGCGACGGCGCTGTCGAGCACACGCAGGCTGCGCTCCACCTCGATGGTGAAGTCGACGTGCCCCGGTGTGTCGAGGATGTTGATGCGGTGCTCGGGGAAGCTGTTGTCCATCCCCTTCCAGAAGCAGGTGGTGGCCGCGGCGGTGATGGTGATGCCGCGCTCCTGCTCCTGTTCCATGTAGTCCATCACGGCAGCGCCGTCGTGCACCTCGCCGATCTTGTGCGAGACACCCGTATAAAAGAGGATGCGCTCGGTCGTGGTCGTCTTCCCCGCGTCGATGTGCGCGGAGATGCCGATGTTCCGATAACGCTCAATGGGCGTGGCGCGTGGCACTGTCGGTAGTTCCTGACCATCTACCAGCGGTAGTGAGCGAAGGCCTTGTTGGCCTCCGCCATGCGGTGCGTGTCCTCGCGCTTGCGGACGGCGGCGCCGCGGTTCTCAGAGGCATCCATCAGCTCGTGCGCCAGGCGGAACGCCATGGACTTCTCGCTGCGGGCGCGCGCGGCCTCGATGACCCAGCGCATCGCCAGCGTCTGGCGCCGCGTGGCGCGCACCTCGACCGGCACCTGGTAGGTCGCGCCGCCCACGCGGCGCGACTTCACCTCGACGACCGGCTTGACGTTGTCGAGTGCGGTCGACAGCACCTCGATCGCCTCGCCCCCCTGCTTGCCGGTCTTCTCGGCAATGCGGTCGAGCGCGCCGTAGATGATGCGTTCGGCGGCGGACTTCTTGCCGTTCTTCATGACCACGTTCATGAACTTGGCCAGCATCTCGTTGTTGAACTTCGGGTCCGGGAGAATGTTGCGGACCGGGGCCTGAGCTCTGCGCGACATAACTGTCCCTTACTTCTTCGGGCGCTTGGCGCCGTACTTGGAGCGACCCTGCTTGCGCTCGCCGACGCCGGCACAGTCGAGCGTGCCGCGCACGGTGTGGTAACGCACTCCCGGCAGGTCCTTCACGCGGCCGCCGCGGATCAGCACCACCGAGTGCTCCTGCAGGTTGTGTCCCTCGCCGCCGATGTAGCTGGTGACCTCGTAGCCGTTGGTGAGCCGCACGCGGCAGACCTTGCGCAGCGCCGAGTTGGGCTTCTTGGGGGTCGTGGTGTAGACGCGCGTGCACACGCCGCGCTTCTGCGGCGACGCGCCGAGCGCTGGTACCTTGGTTTTCTCCGCCCGCGTCCGGCGCGGCTGGCGGATGAGCTGACCGGTGGTCGCCATCGTTACCTCGTCTCCTCGCACGATAAAGCGACCTCAGAGAAACACCGGGCCGCCTTCAGTGAGGCGGCCCGGTACTCGTAAGTCACTGTTTCCGGGCCGGCATGTCTGCGGGGCCGCCCCGACAAAGGCCGGCGATTCTAGGTAGGGACCCATGGTGTGTCAACCTGCCGGACCCCGCCAATTGCTGCTTTGCGATTGATTTGTCCGGCGAGGCCATTACGATAACCGCTAAACGGGCCTTCCGGCGCCTCACGCGCCCCGCCCCATACGAATGAGCTCTTGTCACTACAGGCCGAGGCAACAGGGAATTGGTGCGTAATGCGGCGCTGGCGGGCTGGCTGCTGGGTGCGGCGGCCTGCCTGAGCGCGGCGGCCGAGGCCGCCGATCAGACACTGGTACCGGATCTGCCCCCGGTCGCCCAGCTCACACCCGGGCGCGGCTCACCGCTCGAGGTGCTGGTGCTCGACCCCGCGCGTGGCGATCCGGCGGCGGCAGTGGTCACGGGCGGCTCGCTCGACGGCGACTTCCATCCCTTCACGGCGCGCGGCTCGCATCTCAAGACCGCGCCGCTGTGGTTCCGGCTGCCGCCGCTCGCGGGCTCCCCGGCGCTGGACGGCGGGGTGATACCGGTCCTGCTCGCCCGCGCAGGGATGGACCAGAGCGTCGAGGTCTTCGCCCGGCGCGGCGCCGGGACCCTCTCGCTCGTGCCCGCGACCGTCGTGCCGCAGTTCGGGGGCGCACAGGACACCGTCTTTGCGCTGCCTCCGGGGCTCAACGCGGGTTACCCGCTGTACGCACGCGTCGCACGCCTCGGCCGCGCGACCACGGACGTGCACTTCACGACCTCGACGCTGGCGCAGACGCTCACCGAAGCGGCGGCGCACGCCCGCATGATCGCGCTCGCCTTCGGGGCGCTGATGGCCATGGCGCTCTCGACGCTGCTGGTGAGGTTCGTGCTCACCGACCGCCTCTACCCGCTGTACGGAACGCTGTTCTCGCTGCAGGCCCTGTACGTCGCCTATTTCTCCGGCCAGGGCTTTCACTGGCCGCTGCTCTCCTGGGCGCGCCCGCTGTCGTCCTACGCCTGGAACGTACCGGTGGCGCTCGCCGCGGCGGCGGCGGCGCTGTTCGTGCGCGAGTTCGCCAATCTGCGGCTGTTCTCGCCGCGGGTGTATCGCGCCTTCGGCTGGCTCGCGGGCGCGTTCGTGGTGCTCGCGCTCTCGAACGTGCTGCGCGTGCTGCCGGGGATGTCCCCGCTGGTGGCCGCCGTGGGCAACCTCATGTTCCTCGGCAGCGCCATCTTCACGCTGGTCGTGTCGTACCTCGCCTGGCGCCGCGGCAATCGCGCCGCCGGCTGGTTCCTGATCGCCTGGGCGCTGCTATGCACCTTCCAGATCCTCACCGCGCTGCGGCTGCTGTACGCGCGGGCGGACGATGCGCAAGGACTCCTTTATTACGGGCTCGCGCCCTCGATGGTGGCGGCAGCCGTGCTGATCGCGCTCGGCACCTCCGATCGCATGCGGGCGCAGCGCATGGCGCTCACCGATGCGCAGCGACGCGCGCAGACCGATCCACTCACCGGGGTCCTCAACCGCCGCTCGCTCATCGAGCACCTCGACGCCGCCAGCCTGCGCGCCCGGGCCCGCGCGCTGCCGCTCTCGGTGCTGTTCATCGACCTCGATCACTTCAAGCAGGTCAACGACTCCTACGGCCATGCAGCCGGCGACGCCTGCCTCGCCGCCATCATCCCGGCCATGCACGCGGAGCTGCGCCAGTCGGACGTGATCGGCCGCTATGGCGGCGAGGAGTTCGTCGTGATCCTGAGCGGCGCGGACGCCGCCGCGGCGCACCCGATCGCCGAGCGCATCTGCCGGCGCGTCGCGGACGTGTGCATCGAGGGTTTCGGGCCGCCGATCCATCTCACCTGCAGCATCGGAGTGGCGGCCAGCGACACCCTCGGCGTGTGGGGCCAGCATCTGCTCGCGCAGGCCGACACCGCCCAGTACACCGCCAAGCGCTCGGGGCGCAATCAGGTACAGCTGGCCGCGGCCGTGCTCGCCGCGTAGGTCCCCATGGACATCCGCCCCGCCGTCCCCGCAGACATCCCCGCGCTGCTGGCGCTCGTCCGGCGATACTGGGAGTTCGAGGGCATCAAGGGATTTGCGGCGCTGCGGGTCGAGCTGGTGCTGAAGCAACTGCTCGCAGATGCCGCATCCCCCGGGGCGATCTGGGTAGCCGAGTCCGACCGGTCGCTGCAGGGCTATCTCATCGTAGTGCTGGTCATGAGCGTCGAGCACCAGGGCCTCATGGGGGAGATCGACGAGTTCTTTGTGGTGCCGGAGGCGCGCTCGCGGGGCACGGGCTCGCAGCTGCTCGCGGCGGCCGAGGCGGCGCTCAGGGCGCGCGGCTGTGTCAGGCTGCAACTGCAGCTCGGTACGACCAACACGCGCGCGTGCGAGTTTTATCAGCGCCACGGTTACGGCACGCGCGCCGGCTACCAGCTGTGGGACAAGCCGCTGGCGTGAGATCCCACGCACGCGTGAGAACCGCGTGCCGCCCGGGGCGCTCGCTCCGTCGCAGCGCCAAGCGCCAACCGCACGCTCGAGGCTCATACTCGCGAGCGACCCGAGTTGCCCGCAGGAGCCCGCAAACATGCCCGCCCCGAGCCGATCCATGCGTAACCCGTTTTCCGCGATCACGCTGTTCGCCGTCGCCGCCCTCGCCTCTGCTCCCGGCTGGGCGGACATCTACAGCGATGCCGTGGCGCACGCCGGAAGACCCGCCGCAGACCTCAGGCGCGACGCGATCGATCATCCGACGGAGGTGCTGCGGCTGTCAGGGATCGGGCCCGGAATGCAGGTGGCGGACATCCTCGGCACGGGCGGCTACTACGCCGAGCTTCTGAGCTACATCGTCGGGCCGCAGGGTCACGTGCTGATTCTCAACAACACGGCGACTGACTACTGGAGCGACAACGGCTGGGAGAAGCGCCTCGCGAACGACCGCCTGCCCAACGTCGAGCATCGTACGATCGATCTCGAACACCTGCCGCTCGCCGACCGCACGCTGGATGCCGAGATCTTCATCAAGGACTACCACGACCTGTACTGGGTGGATGACGACCCCAAGAGCCCGTGGCCGAAAATGAACCCCGGGACCGTGCTCAATGAGATGGCACGCGTGCTCAAGCCCGGAGGGATCCTGCTCCTGGTCGACCACTCGGCCAAGCCCGGTACTGGCCGCGCCGACGCCGGCAGGCTCCATCGCATCGACGAGGCGTTTGCACGCGCCGACTTCGAGAAACATGGCTTCGAGTTCGTGGCGAAGAGCGACGTGCTGCGCCGGCCCGACGACGCGCGCGACGAGATCACCTACAAAGGACCGATGCTGGGCAAGACTGACCGGTTCGTGATGGTGTTTCGCAAGAAGTCGTGACAGCGACCATCGACCGTGACCAATTTGATCTCGGGCGTTTCCTGGACGCGCAGGAGGCGTGCTTCGCCCGTGTGCTCGGGGAGCTCGCGGCGGGCGAGAAAGTGAGCCACTGGATGTGGTTCATCTTTCCGCAGCTGCGCGGGCTCGGATCGAGCCCGACGGCACAGCGCTTCGGCATCGGCTCGCTCGCGGAAGCCCGCGCCTACCTCGCGCATCCCGTCCTCGGCGAGCGGCTGCGCGAGTGCACGCGGCTGGTGAATGGCGTCGCGGGACGCACCGCCGAGGCGATCTTCGGCCATCCCGATAATCTTAAGTTCCGCTCCAGCCTGACGCTGTTCGCGCACGCCGCGGCGGACTCATCCGCAGCCGAAGACCGGGTCTTCGGCGAAGCGCTCGCCAGGTACTATGGTGGCGAGCCCGACCCACTCACGCTGAAGCTGCTCTCGCCGGCCTCTACATCGGCTTCCTGAACTTCAGCAGGAACTGATCCGTGTGCCCCTGGATCGGCGGCTCGAACACCTTGCCGGTGTGCGGGTCAGCTGGATTGCGCAGGATGTTGCTTTCGCCCGCCAGCTTGAAGCCGACTGACGCGACTTCGTTCTTTACGCTCTCCTCGTCGATGCGATGCAGCGTGTTGGTGTCACGCACTCCCGAGCCCGCCTCCGCCGCATGATCGAGCACGAAATAGCTGCCGCCCGGCTTCAGGGCGTTGAAGATCGCGTTATTTATGGCCAGCATGTTCAGGTCGGGGACGTTGTGCAGGTCGTGGTAGTTCTGCGTGGTCCACACGAGGTCGAAGATCGCTGACGGTTTCGCTTCCGTGAGCCGCTGCTTGATGATCGTCACGTTGCTGTAATGCGGGTCGTCGGCGATCGCTTGGACCGGAGGGGGTGGCGTGCCCGGCTTGGGCGGCGCGGAGACCAGATATACGGTGACCTTCCCCTTCGGTCCGACGACGGCACTCAGCAGTCGGGTGTAGTAGCCCTTGCCCGGGGCAATCTCGAGGACCTGATCTCCCGGCTTGACGCCCGCGAAGGCCAGCGTCTCGGCGGGTTTGCGCTCCGCATCGCGCTGGCGGTCCGTGTCCGGTCGCGCATGGTCGGCGATAGCGGCTGTGATGTAGGCCGGCACCGCCGCGGCTTGCGCGCCGGGTGCCGCGAAACCCACGACGAGGAACCAGGCGATGGCAAGAGTCGCAACGCGCTGCATAGCTCGACCTCCCAACCAGTGGCGCAGCAGTGGGCACTGTAGCAGCCGCGGGCGGCTTTCACACTTCGCTTCGCCGCGCCGTTGCGACGGCGCGTCGCCGCATCGCCGCCGCCAGTGCGCACTCGCCACGGAGAAGTCCGGGCTTCTGTGGCAGAATCTCCGCCAGCCCGAGTTCACAACCAAGAACACCCCTCCTCTCATGACATCCCGCCTTCACCGGGCGCCTGTCGGCTCCTTGCTCGCTCTGCTGCTGGTCGCCAGCGCCTCGGGCACGTCGAAGGCCGACGAGCCGAGCCCCGCGCTCACCCACGTGGCCGAGAACGCCGTGGTCAAGGTGTTCTCGACAATGCGCCGGCCGGACGTGGCGCGGCCGTGGAGCAAGGCGTCACCGATCGAGGCCAGCGGCTCGGGAGTCGTCATCGAGGGCAAGCGCATCCTCACCAACGCCCACGTGGTGGCGTACGCCAGCCAGGTGGAGGTCCAGGCCAATCAGGCGGGCGACAAGGTCTCGGCGAGCGTCGTGGCGATGGCTCCCGGTATCGATCTCGCCATTCTCAAGCTCGACGACGAATCGTTCTTCGACGGCCGACCGCCGCTGCCGCGCGCCAGTGCCCTGCCGCAGATCAAGGATGCGGTGCTGGCTTACGGGTTTCCGACCGGCGGCACCTCGCTGTCGATCACCCGCGGCATCGTCTCGCGTATCGAGTTCGTGATGTACGCCATGGGGACTTCGGGACTGCGCATCCAGATCGACGCGGCCATCAACCCGGGCAACAGCGGTGGACCGGCGATCGCCGACAACCGCATGATCGGACTGGCGTTCAGTCATCTCGCAAACGCGGAGAACATCGGCTACATCATTCCGAATGAGGAGATCGAGCTGTTCCTCAAGGACACCGCCGGTGGCCACTACACCGGCAAGCCGGGGCTCTACGACGAGCTGCAGACGCTCGAGAACCCGGCGCTGCGCGGTTTTCTGAAGCTCGACAAGTCGGTGCGCGGCATGGTGGTGCACCGCCCGGACGAGGACCGCCCCTCCTATCCGCTCAAGCAGTGGGACGTGATCACGCACATCGGCGACCAGCCGATCGATGACACCGGCATGGTCCGGGTGCGCGACAATCTGCGGGTCACTTTCACCTACCTCATCCAGCACGTCGCCCGCGACGGCACGGTGCCGCTCACCGTCGTGCGCGCGGGCGAAACGAAGCAGATCCAGATGCCGGTGCCTACCCACCGGCCGCTGCTGATCGACTCGCTGCAGGGCACCTATCCCTCCTACTTCATCCTGGGACCCGTGGTGTTCGAACGCGCCACCCTGGAATCGCTGCAGCTGATCCGCTCGCGTGCCCAGGCGATGCTCAGCAACCCCCTGGTCGCGCGGCTCGGCGAGCGGCCCGACGCCGAGCGCGAGGAGCTGGTGCTCATCCCCTCGCCGCTGTTCCCGCACCCGCTCGCCAAGGGCTACGACGACCCCACCGGCGCGATCGTGCAGTCGGTCAACGGCACGCGGGTACGCAGTCTCGCGCACCTGGTGACGCTGCTGCGCGATCTGAAGGACGAGTACGTCACGCTGGACTTCGACAATCGCGCCAGCGAGGCGATGGTGTTCCCGCGCGCGCAGATGATTGCCGCGACCGAGGCCATCCTCACCGACAACGGCGTGCGCGCGCAGGGCTCGCCCGACATGATGAAGGTCTGGGAGGGTAAATAGCCCGAGGCCGGCGGCGCTAAGCGTCGCTTCGCTGAGGACGTCAGCGCGCCGCCGTCAGCCGCCGCGCGCGGCCAGCAGCCCCTGCAGCCGCTCCTTCACAGCCGGCCACTCTGCCCTGACGATGGAGAAGCGCGCCGAATCGCGCGGGGTCAGGTCGGCGGCCAGGCGGTGCGCGCGCAGCACGCCCTCGAAGCGGGCGCCGATGCGCGCCAGCGCCGCGCGGGAGCGTTCGTTGCGCACGTCGGTGTGGAAGCACACGCCGTGCACTTCCCACGCCTCGAACGCGTGTCTGAGCATGAGCAGCTTCGCTTCGGTGTTGGCCGCGCTGCGGACGGCGCCGGCTGAAAGCCAGGTGTAGCCGATCTCGCAGCCGTCGGGGCCACCACGGGCCGCGCCCGCATGGCCGGCCGGCCAGGCCCAGCGCTCGATGAGGAAGAAGCGCGTCGAGCCGATCACCGCGCCGTCGGCCGAGCGCACGCTGGCAAACGGCAGCGCCGTGCCTGCCTCGCGCCAGGCGATCGCCAGATCGACGTACTGGGCCATCTCGTTGACGCCCTGCGGAATCGCGCTCCACTGGTAGAGGGCGGGGTCCTCGCGCGCCGCAGCCAACAGTCCCGGGATGTGGCTGCGCGCGAGCGGCTCGAGCCGTACATGCCTGCCGGCGAGCAGGGTCGGTGCGATGGTAAGAGTGGTGTCACTCATGTGAGGCGCTGCAGCGGGCCAAAAAAAACGGGCCGGCCAAGGCTGACCAGCCCGCTCAAGTCTAGCGCAATGCCGCTCAGCTCGCGGCGCTCTCCGACTCCTCGCCAACGCTTGCTTCCTCGGTGTCCGGCAGGCTCCCGCCGACGTCCATGAAGCTGCGGCGGTCGGCACCCTCCATCTTCTTGCGGCGCGAGGCGTGCGCCGCAAAACCGGTGCCGGCCGGGATGAGCCGCCCGACGATGACGTTCTCCTTCAGGCCGCGCAGGTCGTCCTTCAGTCCCCGCACCGCAGCCTCGGTCAGCACGCGGGTGGTCTCCTGGAAGGAGGCCGCGGAGATGAACGACTCGGTCGCGAGACTCGCCTTGGTGATGCCGAGCAGCACCGGCTGCAGGCGCGCTGCCTTCTTGCCGTCGGTCTGCGCGCGGTCGTTGATGTCGAGCGCACGCGAGCGGTCGAGCTGCTCGCCGCGCAGCAGCGCGGTCTCGCCGGCCTCCTGCACTTCGGTCTTGCGCAGCATCTGGCGGATGATCACTTCGATGTGCTTGTCGTTGATCTTCACGCCCTGCAGGCGGTAGACGTCCTGGATCTCGCGCACCAGGTAGTTGGCGAGCGCCTCGACGCCCTGCAGGCGCAGAATGTCGTGCGGGTTCGGCTCGCCGTCGGCGATCACCTCACCGCGCTCCACCGTCTCACCTTCAAAGACGTTGAGCTGGCGCCACTTCGGGATCAGCTCCTCGTACTTCTCGCCGTCATCGGACGTGATGATCAGCCGCCGCTTGCCCTTGGTCTCCTTGCCGAAGCTCACCGTGCCGGATTTCTCGGCGAGGATCGCCGGGTCCTTCGGCTTGCGCGCCTCGAACAGGTCCGCCACGCGCGGGAGTCCTCCGGTGATGTCGCGCGTCTTGGAGGATTCCTGCGGGATGCGCGCGATGACATCGCCGACCGACACACGCGCGCCGTCCTCGAGCGACACCAGCGCGCCGGGGGGCAGCGTGTACACGGCCGGGATCTCGGTGTTGGCGAAGGTCACCTCCTTGCCCTTGCCGCTCACCAGCTTCATGGTGGCGCGCAGGTCCTTGCCGCCGCGCTGCTTGGTGTCGAGCACCACGGTGCTGGAGAGCCCCGTGACCTCATCCAGCTGCGAGGTGACGGTCAGGCCGTCGACGAAGTCCTGGAACTTGATGAACCCGGCCACCTCGGTGACCACCGGGTGGGTGTGCGGATCCCAGGTGGCGACCACCTGGCCGGCGCTCACCGTGGCGCCTTCCTTGGCGCTGATCACGGCGCCGTAGGGGATCTTGTAGCGCTCGCGCTCGCGGCCGAAGTCGTCGACCACGCCGATCTCGCCCGAGCGCGACACCGCCACCAGGTGCCCCTTCTCGTGCTGCACGGTCTTCACGTTATGGAAGCGGATCACGCCCTTGTTGCGTACCTCCACCGAGCTCGCCGCCGCGGCCCGCGAGGCCGCGCCGCCGATGTGGAAGGTGCGCATGGTGAGCTGCGTGCCCGGCTCGCCGATCGACTGCGCGGCGATCACGCCCACGGCCTCGCCGATCGAGATCGGCCGGCCGCGCGCCAGGTCGCGCCCGTAGCAGTGCGAGCACACGCCGTAGCGCGTCTCGCAGGTGATCGGTGAGCGTACCTTGATCTGGTCCACGCCCTCGGTCTCGAGGAGGCGGACCAGCTTCTCATCGAGCAGCGTCCCGCGCGGGATGAGCACGTCCTTGGGCTGCCCCGGCTTGGCGATGTCTTCCGCCATCACGCGTCCCAGCACGCGCTCGCCGAGCGCCTCCACCACGTCGCCACCTTCCACCAGCGGCGTCATGGCGAGTCCGTTGGCAGTGCCGCAGTCGACCTCGGTCACCACCAGGTCCTGCGCCACATCGACCAGGCGCCGGGTGAGGTAGCCGGAGTTCGCGGTCTTCAGCGCCGTGTCGGCGAGTCCCTTGCGGGCGCCGTGGGTGGAGATGAAGTACTGCAGGACGTTCAGCCCCTCGCGGAAGTTGGCCGTGATCGGCGTCTCGATGATCGAGCCGTCGGGCTTGGCCATGAGGCCGCGCATGCCGGCCAGCTGGCGGATCTGCGCCGCCGAGCCGCGCGCGCCGGAATCGGCCATCATGAAGATGGAGTTGAAGGACTTCTGCTTGTGGCGTGCCCCTCTGAGGTCGGTGGCCTCTTCGGTCCCGAGCTTCTCCATCATGGCCTTGGCCACCTGGTCGTTGGCGCGCGACCAGATGTCGACCACCTTGTTGTAGCGCTCGCCGTTGGTCACCAGGCCCGAGGCGTACTGGTCCTGGATCTCCTTCACCTCGTTGTCGGCGCTCGTCACGATGCGCGTCTTCTGCTCCGGGATGACGATATCGTCGATGCCGAAGGAGACGCCGGCGCGCGTTGCGTAATGGAAGCCCGTGTACATGAGCTGGTCGGCGAACACCACGGTCTCCTTGAGACCGAGTGCGCGGTAGCACGCGTTGATAGTCGCGGAGATCGCCTTCTTGGTCATGTCCTGGTTGATGAGGTCGAACGACAGCCCCTTCGGCAGGATCTCGAACAGCAGCGCGCGGCCCACGGTCGTGTCCACGGTGCGGATGCGCTCGGTGAGGGCGCCGCCTTCGGCGCGCAGACTCTCGCGCAGCCGCACGCGGCACCTGGCCTGCAGGTCGACCCCGCGGCTCTCATAGGCGCGGTGCACCTCGGCGACGTCGGCGAAGAACATGGCTTCGCCGCGCGCGCCGATGCGCTCGCGCGTCATGTAGTAAAGACCCAGCACCACGTCCTGCGACGGCACGATGATCGGGTCGCCGTTGGCGGGCGAGAGGATGTTGTTGGAAGACATCATCAGCGCGCGCGCCTCGAGCTGCGCCTCGAGCGACAGCGGCACGTGCACGGCCATCTGGTCGCCGTCGAAGTCGGCGTTAAAGGCGGTGCACACCAGCGGGTGCAGCTGAATCGCCTTGCCCTCGACCAGCAGCGGCTCGAACGCCTGGATCCCCAGGCGATGCAGGGTCGGCGCGCGATTGAGCAGCACCGGATGCTCGCGGATCACCTCTTCGAGGATGTCCCAAACTTCCGGTCCCTCGCGTTCCACCAGACGCTTGGCGGCCTTGATGGTGGAGGCCTCGCCGCGCAGCTGCAGCTTCTGGAAGATGAACGGCTTGAACAGCTCCAGCGCCATCTTCTTCGGCAGGCCGCACTGGTGCAGGCGCAGCTGCGGGCCGACCACGATGACCGAGCGGCCGGAGTAGTCGACGCGCTTGCCGAGCAGGTTCTGGCGGAAGCGGCCCTGCTTGCCCTTGATCATGTCAGCGAGCGACTTGAGCGGGCGCTTGTTGGTGCCGGTGATCGCGCGGCCGCGGCGGCCGTTGTCGAGCAGCGCGTCGACCGCCTCCTGCAGCATGCGCTTCTCGTTGCGCACGATGATGTCGGGTGCGTTGAGCTCGAGCAGCCGGCGCAGGCGGTTGTTGCGGTTGATGACGCGGCGATACAGGTCGTTGAGGTCCGAGGTCGCGAAGCGCCCGCCGTCGAGCGGCACGAGCGGCCTCAGGTCCGGCGGCAGCACCGGCAGCACCGTCATAACCATCCACTCGGGCTTGTTGCCCGACTCGACAAACGATTCGATGAGCTTGAGCCGCTTCGACAGCCGCTTCAGCTTGGTCTCGGAGGAGGTGCCGGCCATCTCCTCGCGCACCTTGGCGATCTCGGCGGTGAGATCGATGGTGCGCATGAGCTCGTACACGGCTTCCGCGCCCATGCGGGCGTCGAACTCATCGCCGTGCTCCTCGATCGCCTCGAGGTACATCTCGTCGGTGAGCAGCTGGCCGCGCTGCATCGGCGTCATGCCCGGATCGATGACCACGAAGGCCTCGAAGTACAGCACGCGCTCGATCTCGCGCAGCGTCATGTCGAGCATCAGGCCGATGCGCGAGGGGAGCGACTTCAGGAACCAGATGTGCGCCGTGGGGCTGGCGAGCTCGATGTGGCCCATGCGCTCGCGGCGCACCTTTGACTGCGTCACCTCCACGCCGCACTTCTCGCACACCACGCCGCGGTGCTTGAGGCGCTTGTACTTGCCGCACAGGCACTCGTAGTCCTTCACCGGCCCGAAGATCTTGGCGCAGAACAGCCCGTCGCGCTCCGGCTTGAAGGTGCGGTAGTTGATGGTCTCCGGCTTCTTCACCTCGCCATACGACCACGCGCGGATCATCTCCGGCGATGCCAGCCCGATCTTGATCGAGTCGAAATGCTCGACCGGAGCGTGCTGCCTGAAGAGCTTAAGTAAGTCTTTCATCTAATCTCCTAACGGCCTGTCAGAGCCGTCTTAACCGGGGCCCCCGAAAAATCGCGCATCTTGCTCATCGGTTGAAGTCCCGTTGATTGCGGCAAGCGCGATTTTTTGGGGTGGTTCATTAATCCTGCTCCAGTTCCATGTTGATGCCGAGCGAGCGGATCTCCTTCACCAGTACGTTGAAGGACTCCGGCATGCCGGCATCCATCTGGTGGTTGCCGTCGACGATGTTCTTGTACATCTTGGTGCGGCCGTTCACGTCGTCCGACTTGACGGTCAGCATCTCCTGCAGCGTGTAGGCCGCGCCGTAGGCCTCGAGCGCCCACACTTCCATCTCGCCGAAGCGCTGGCCGCCGAACTGCGCCTTGCCGCCCAGGGGTTGCTGGGTGACGAGGCTGTACGGCCCGGTCGAGCGGGCGTGCATCTTGTCGTCGACCAGGTGGTTGAGCTTCAGCATGTACATGTAGCCAACCGTCACCTGCCGCTCGAAGCGCTCGCCGGTGCGGCCGTCGTACAGGTACGTCTGGCCGTTGAGCGGCAGCTCCGCGAGCTTCAGCATGCGCTTGATCTCCTCCTCGCTCGCCCCGTCGAACACCGGCGTCGCCATCGGCACGCCACTCGTGAGGTTCCTCGCCAGCTGGGTGAGATCGGCATCGTTCATGCTGTCGATCTCCTCGCGCTGGCCGCCGGTCTCGTTGTAGATCTGCCGGATGAAATCACGCAGCTCGGCGGCGGCCGCCTGTTGCTCGAGCATGCGGCCGATCTTGAGACCGACACCCTTGGCCGCCCAGCCGAGGTGCGTCTCCAGCACCTGGCCGACGTTCATGCGCGAGGGCACACCGAGGGGGTTCAGCACCACGTCCACCGGGGTGCCGTCCTCGAGATACGGCATGTCCTCGACCGGCACGATGGTCGAGATGACGCCCTTGTTGCCGTGGCGCCCGGCCATCTTGTCGCCCGGCTGCACCCGGCGCTTCACGGCGAGGTACACCTTGACCATCTTGAGCACGCCGGGGGCGAGATCGTCGCCGGCGGTGATCTTGGCCTTCTTGTCGTCGAGGCGCTTCTCGAACGCCTTGCGCTGCAGCTTCAGCCGTTCGGAGGCCTGCTCGAGCTGCGAGTTCGCGTCCTCGTCCTCCAGGCGGATCTCGAACCACTCCTCGCGCGGCACCTCGTCGAGATACTCGGCGGTGATGCGCGTGCTGCTCTTGAGCTTGCGCGGCCCGCCGGCAGCCGACTGGCCGACCAGCATGCCGCGTACGCGCAGGAACAGGTCGTCCTCGAGGATGCGCTGCTGATCGGCGAAGTCCTTGCGGACGCGCTCGATCTCGGCCTTCTCGATGGAGAGCGCGCGCGAGTCCTTGTCGACGCCGTCGCGGGTGAACACGCGCACGTCGATCACCGTGCCGTCCATGCCCGGCGGCACGCGCAGCCCGGTGTCCTTCACGTCGGAGGCCTTCTCGCCGAAGATGGCGCGCAGCAGCTTCTCCTCGGGCGTGAGCTGCGTCTCGCCCTTCGGGGTCACCTTGCCGACCAGGATGTCGCCGGCCTTCACTTCCGCGCCGATGAAGGCGATGCCCGCCTCATCGAGCTTGGCGAGCGCCGCATCGCCGACGTTGGGAATGTCGGCGGTGATCTCCTCGGGCCCCAGCTTGGTGTCGCGCGCGACGCAGGTGAGCTCCTCGATGTGGATGGTGGTGAAGCGATCCTCCTGCACCACGCGCTCGGAAATGAGGATTGAGTCCTCGAAGTTGTAGCCGTTCCACGGCATGAACGCGACCAGCAGGTTCTGCCCGAGCGCTAGCTCGCCGAGATGAGTGGACGGGCCGTCCGCCAGCACGTCACCGCGCGCGATCACATCGCCGGCGTTCACCAGCGGGCGCTGGTTGATGCAGGTGTTCTGGTTGGAGCGCGTGTACTTGGTGAGGTTGTAGATGTCCACACCCGGCTCACCGGCGGTGGTCTCCTCGTCGTTCACGCGCACCACGATGCGCGAGGCATCGACCGAGTCGACCGCGCCGCCGCGCTTGGCGATCACGGTGACCCCCGAATCGATCGCCACCGGGCGCTCCATGCCGGTGCCCACCAGCGGCGTCTCCGAGCGCAGCGTCGGCACCGCCTGGCGCTGCATGTTCGAGCCCATGAGCGCGCGGTTGGCGTCGTCGTGCTCGAGGAACGGAATGAGCGAGGCCGCCACCGAGACGATCTGCTTCGGCGAGACGTCCATGTAATTGATGCGATCGCGCGGCATCAGGGTGAACTCGTTCTGGAAGCGGCAGGACACCAGCACGTCCTGCAGCTCGCCCTTGGGTCCCAGCACCGCATTCGCCTGCGCGATGGCGAACTCGCCCTCCTCGATCGCCGACAGGTAGTCGATGCGATCGGTGACCCGGCCGTTCTCGACGCGCCGGTACGGCGTCTCGAGGAAGCCATAGCTGTTGGTGCGCGCGTACACCGAGAGCGAGTTGATGAGGCCGATGTTCGGGCCTTCCGGAGTCTCGATCGGGCACACGCGGCCGTAGTGCGTCGGATGCACGTCGCGCACCTCGAAGCCGGCGCGCTCGCGGGTCAGTCCGCCCGGCCCCAGGGCCGAGACGCGCCGCTTATGAGTCACTTCCGACAGCGGGTTGTTCTGGTCCATGAACTGCGACAGCTGCGAGGAGCCGAAGAACTCCTTCACCGCCGCCGCTACCGGCTTGGCGTTGATCATCTCCTGCGGCATGAGCGGCTCGGTCTCGGCGATCGTGAGGCGCTCCTTCACCGCACGCTCGACGCGCACCAGCCCCACGCGGAAGGCGTTCTCCGCCATCTCGCCGACGCTGCGCACGCGGCGGTTGCCCAGGTGGTCGATGTCGTCGACCTGGCCGTTGCCGTTGCGGATGTCGATCAGCACCTTGAGCACTTCGATGATGTCGGACATCTCGCCGTACTGTGCCACCAGGCGCTTGGAGAGCTCGTCGGTGCGCGAGCTGGCGTACTTGTGGTCGTACAGAATGCCGGGGCCGGTGATCTCCTTGCGGCCGACGCGGCGATTGAACTTCATGCGCCCCACCCCCGAGAGGTCGTAGCGCTCGGGGTTGAAGAACAGGTTGGCGAACAGGTTCTCGGCGGCGTCCTTGGTGGGCGGCTCGCCGGGACGCATCATGCGGTAGATCTCCACCAGCGCCTCGAGGCGCGTCTTGGTGGGATCGATGCGCAGCGTATCGGAGATGTAGGCGCCGCGGTCCAGGTCGTTGACGTACAGCGTGTTGACCTGCGCGATGCCCGCCTCGATCAGCTTCTCGACGGAAACCGCGGTAAGTACCTCGTTGGCCTTGGCGAGGATCTCGCCGGTATCGGTATTGACCACGTCATGGGCCAGGATCTTGCCGTAGACGTACTCGCGCGGCACGCGCAGGCGCGTCACCCGCGCCTCTTCCAGCTGGCGCACGTGGCGCGCGGTGATGCGGCGGCCCTCCTCGACGATCACGGTATCGCCGATGCGGATCTCGAAGGTTGCGGTCTCGCCGCGCAGGCGTTGCGGCACCAGCTGCAGCGCCACCTCGTCCCGGCTCAGGTAGAAGGTGTTGGTCTCGAAGAAGGTCGCCAGGATCTCCGACTCGTTCATGCCGAGCGCGCGCAGGATGATGCTCACCGGGAGCTTCCTGCGGCGGTCGATGCGCGCGAACACGCAGTCCTTGGGATCGAACTCGAAGTCGAGCCACGAGCCGCGGTAGGGAATGATGCGCGCCGAGAACAGCAGCTTCCCGGAAGAGTGCGTCTTGCCGCGGTCGTGATCGAAGAACACGCCCGGCGAGCGGTGCAGCTGCGAGACGATGACGCGCTCGGTGCCGTTGATGACGAAGGTACCGTTGTCGGTCATCGGCGGCAGCTCGCCGAGGTACACCTCCTGCTCGCGCACGTCCTTGACGGGCTTCTTGGCGCCGGCGGCTTCCTTGTCGAGCACCACCAGGCGCACCTTGACGCGCAGCGGCGCCGCATAGGTGAGACCGCGCAGCTGGCACTCCTTGACGTCGAACACCGGCTCGCCGAGCCGGTAGCTCACGTACTCGAGCGAAGCGTTGCCGCTGTAGCTCGAGATCGGGAACACGCTCCGGAAGGCGGCGTGCAGCCCCGTCGACTCGCGCTGGTCCTCGGGCTTGTCGACCTGGAGGAACCTGCGATACGAGTCGAGCTGGATGGCGAGCAGGTAGGGCGTATCGAGGATGCTCGCCTGCTTGCCGAAGTTCTTGCGGATGCGCTTCTTCTCGGTGAACGAATAAGCCATCGAGTAGTCACCTCAGGTTCGGCCACCCGCCAGCGGGCGGGCGGCAAAAAATTCCACGCGCGTCGTCAAATCAAAAAACACCCCCTCGCCGCCCACGCGATCGCTGCAGCGATACGCGGTGGACGGAGAGGGGAGCGGCGCAGCGAGGTCGTTACTTGACCTCCACCTTCGCGCCGGCGTCCTCGAGCTTTTTCTTCATTGTTTCGGAGTCGGCCTTGGAGACGGCTTCCTTCACGGTCGAGGGGGCACCCTCGACCAGGTCCTTCGCCTCCTTCAGGCCCAGTCCCGTGATCTCGCGGATCACCTTGATCACCGTCACCTTCTTGTCCGCCGGGTACTCCTTCAGAGTAACGGTGAACTCGGTCTGCTCCTCGGCTGGAGCGGCGGCCGCGGCACCGGCGCCCGCGGCGGCGGCCACAGCGACCGGAGCGGCGGCGGTGACGCCGAACTTCTTCTCCATGTCGGAAACGAGTTCCATGACTTCGAGAAGCGTCATCTTGGAAATTGCATCGAGGATTTCGTCTTTGTTGACAGCCATTTGGGTCTCCTAGAAAAGTTGCATGCGACGGTCAGGTGCCCGCGGCCTGTTTCTGGTCGCGTACCGCGGCGACGGTGCGCGCGAGCCGTGCCGCCGGTTCCGCCAGCGTGCCGACGAGCTTGACTATCGGCGCCTTCAGCACGCCGAGCAGCATCGACAGCGCCTGCTCACGGGTCGGCAGACTCGCCACCTTCTCGAGCTCCGCGCCGGGCAGCACCTGCCCGCCGAGTGACACGAGGGTCGCCACGAGCTTCTCGTGCGCCTTGGCGAAGTCCTTCACCACGCGCGCCGCCGCGCCCGGATCGTCCTTCGAGAAAGCGAGCACCAGAGGCCCCTTGAGCTTCGGTCCGAGCGATTCGAACGTCGTGCCGGCGAGTGCCTTGCGCGCCAGCGTGTTCTTCACCACACGCATGTACACGCCTTGGCGACGCGCCTTGGCGCGCAGCTCGGTCATCTGCCCGACCGTGAGCCCGCGGTACTCGGCGGCCACGACCGACTGGGCTTTGGATGCCACAGCGGCCACCTCCGCAACGAGCGCCTTCTTGTCGTCCAGGTTGAGTGCCATTCCTCTCTCCTCTCGCCTGAAGATCACGATGAAGCGGCGTATCCGTACGCTGCTTCGCCTCTTCGACGGTGACCTCCACGCCTCGAGGAGCTCCTCGATGCGCCCAGCGGTTCACCATCTGCGCAGGCGGTCCATTAAGAGGGCCTCAGGGCCGGTGGCGCTGCGCCATCGCCCGTTCCCTCGCCTGCGGTCTTCGATGATGGCCGGTGTCATCGGCACCCCGGCCCGCATCAAAAATTCCCGCGCCAGCGCGCGGGTCTCAACGGGGTTCGCGCCAAAGCGCGCGAACCCCGCTCATCGAACTAAATCGTCGTGTGATCCACCCGCACACCCGGCCCCATGGTCGAGGACAGCGTGACGCGCTTCAGATACACACCCTTCGAGGAGGCGGGCTTGGCCTTCTGCAGGTCCGCGATCAGCGCGTGCAGGTTCTCCCTGAGCGCTGTCACCTCGAAGCTCGCCTTGCCGATCGTGCAATGCACGATGCCGGCCTTATCCACGCGGTAGGTCACCTGCCCGGCCTTGGCGTTCTTCACCGCGGTCGCGACATCCGGCGTCACCGTGCCGATCTTCGGGTTCGGCATCAGCCCGCGGGGACCGAGGATCTGGCCGAGCTGTCCGACAATGCGCATGGCGTCGGGGCTCGCGATCACACGATCGAAGTTGATCTCACCCGCCTTCACCTGGGCGGCGAGGTCCTCCAGACCGACGATGTCCGCGCCCGCCGCCTTGGCCGCCTCCTGGTTCTTGCCGGTGGTGAACACCGCGACGCGCACGGTCTTGCCGGTGCCGTGCGGCATCACCGTCGAGCCGCGCACCTGCTGGTCCGACTTGCTCGCATCGATCCCGAGATTCACCGCGGCATCGACCGTCTCGGAGAACTTGGCGGTCGCGAATTCCTTCACCAGCTTGAGCGCCTCCTCCACCGGATACTGCTTGCCGGGAGTGAGCTTGGCCTTCCAGGCCTTCTCGCGTTTGGCGACGGCCATGGCTACTTCACTCCTTCCACGTCCACGCCCATGCTGCGGGCGCTGCCGGCGATGGTGCGCACCGCGGCATCGAGGTCGGCTGCGGTGAGATCCGGCTGCTTGAGTTTGGCGATCTCTTCCAGCTGCTTGCGCGAGATCTTGCCAACCTTGGCGGTATTGGGGGTGCCACTGCCTTTTTCAATACCGATGGCCTTGCGGATCAGCACGGCCGCCGGCGGCGTCTTCATCACGAAGGTGAAGCTGCGGTCGCTGTATACGGTGATGACCACCGGTATCGGCAGGCCCTTCTCCATTTTCTGGGTCTGCGCGTTGAACTGCTTGCAGAACTCCATGATGTTCACGCCCTGCTGGCCCAGCGCCGGCCCGATGGGCGGCGAGGGGTTGGCAGAGCCTGCCGGCACCTGCAGCTTGACGTAGCCCTGTACTTTCTTGGCCATCGATACCTCTCAACCTAGGCCTTCTCGACCTGAGAGAAATCCAGCTCCACGGGCGTCGAGCGGCCGAGGATCTGCACCGCCACCTGCAGGCGGTTCTTCTCGTAGTTCACGCTCTCGACCACGCCGTTGAAATCGTTGAACGGCCCGTCCACTACCCGCACCACCTCGCCCGGCTCGAACAGCACCTTCGGCCGCGGCTTGTCCACGCCCTCTTCCACGCGCCGCAGGATCTGGTTCGCTTCCTTGTCGGTGATCGCCGCCGGCTTCTCCGGCGTGCCGCCGATGAAACCGAGCACCTTCGGCACGTCGCGCACCAGGTGCCAGGTCTCCTCGTCCATTTCCATCTGCACCAGCACGTAGCCGGGATAGAACTTGCGCTCACTCTTGCGTTTCTGGCCGTCGCGCATCTCCACGACCTCCTCCGTCGGCACCAGGATCTCGCCGAAGCGCTCGGCGAGACCGGCCCGCTGGATGCGTTCCTTCAGTGACTCCGCCACCCGGTGCTCGAAATTCGAGTAGGCGTGCACCACGTACCATCTCAACGCCACGTTCATCCTCCCTGCCCGGTCAACGTCTTGGTGGCCCACGCCAGCACCAGATCCAGCAGCCAGAAAAACAGTCCCGCCACGGTCACAAAAAACAGTACGACTCCGGTCGTCTTGAGCGTGTCGTCGCGCGTCGGCCAGACGACCTTGCGCAGCTCGACGCGCGCGAGCTCCACGAAGTGGCGGAACTCGACACCGTAGCGCGAGAACATCGCCACCAGGCCTGCCAGCACCAGGCTCGCGACCACGACCAGCCAGCGCAGCCAGCTGGCCTGGTCGGCGAGCACGTAGTAGCCCGCGACGCCGGCGATCACGATCAGCACCGCGACGGCGAGCTTCGCCTTGTCCACGGTGCCGGGTTCCTGCACTTTGAGATCGTCTGTCATATCAAACGCTGGCAGGCCAGGAGGGAATCGAACCCCCAACCTGCGGTTTTGGAGACCGCCGCTCTGCCAATTGAGCTACTGGCCTACTTCATTGGCTGAAATGGCCTTCGGCCATTTCAGCGGACGTTACTCTGTCGGCCGCGGGCAAAAGGCGTGGCTTTTGCCCGCTGCGCATTACTTCGTTCACTTCAGGATCTTGGTCACGACGCCGGCGCCGACGGTCTTGCCGCCTTCGCGGATCGCAAACCGCAGCCCGTCTTCCATCGCAATCGGACTGATCAGCTCAATCGTCATCTTGATGTTGTCCCCGGGCATCACCATCTCCACCCCGGCCGGCAACTCGATCGTGCCCGTCACATCGGTCGTACGAAAA
>DASYNX010000091.1:0-55360 GCA_036008385.1 Steroidobacteraceae bacterium | reverse complement strand
CGAGAATGCCGAGGCATCGATCGACTGCCACAGCGTGCGGCCGAAGCGCGTCTCACCGCCCTCCCACACCGCGCCGATGACTTCGCCGCCGAGCAGACCGTACTCGAGCGCCTCCTGGTAACTGCGTTTCCAGATGCCGCTATCGTCGTAGTTCCACTCGTGATCGATGCCGAAGGGACCGCCGCCGGCAAGACAGGCCGGCACGCGCGCCAGCAGCAGCACCGCGACGGCGGCGGTGACCACGGTCGCCTTCGAGGCGTGGCGCGACAGGATCCACGGCACGTGCTCAAGACTGACTTAAGCGGCGCGGTGCTGCAATCCGTGCCGCGCCCGGCAGGCTCGGCGCGGTGACCTGAACGTGGCCGTGGCCGCTATGTAATTCGAGCCGCACGCGCCGCTGCGCGACTACCCCCGCCCGTGTCGCATCGGTGACCTGGATGTTGCCGCGACGCACGTTGACGATCACACGCTCGAAGGCATCCCCGGGGACACCGAGCGTCGCCAGACCGTCGACATCCGTGAGCCAGCCGCGTGCTTCGATCCGGTAGCGCAGCCGCGGCTGCGGCTGCGCCAGCACCTCGATGTGCGTTGCGAGACGGCTCGTCGGCAGGCCGAAGCCGTGCAGCTCGCCCTCGATCGTGAGCTGTGCGGCCGGCTGATCGACCAGCACGACGCTGACATTGGCCGCATCGGCCTCGACCTCGAGAATCCGCGGCGGGCCGGGAAGCGAGGCGAGCGACACGCGCGCCGTGAGCGCCGTCCCGTGCGGCATCGCGAAGAGCGCCAGCAGCACCGCCACGCCACCCGCCACAGCGACCAGCGTCGCGACGCGCTGCCCGCCGCTGCCCGCACGGCCGCCGCCGCCGCCGCCGTCCGCCGTACCGCCGCCGTCACGCGCCGGCACGGCCACCCGCCCGGCCGCCGGCAGGCGCAGCAGGTGATAGCAGAGCAGGTGCACGACGGCGAACGCGAGCAGCGCCGACCAGATCACATCCGAGAGGAAATGCGCACCCGCCGCCATGCGCCCGATGCCGAACAGCGCACCGAGCGCCAGCCCCGCCGCGAGCGATACGTAAGCCCAGCGGGGGCGGCGGCGCTTCCACACCCACCAGCCGGTGGCGTAGAGGAAGCCCACCGTGCAGTGGCCGCACGGAAAGGAGGCGCCGCCCTCGGCGCCGATCAGCGGTGACGGCACGTAGTGCTGTACGCCGCCGAACTCGAGGAGATCACGCGGACGCGGATGCTGCCAGTGATCCTTGAACACGCCGTTCACCAGCAGTCCGGGCCCGAGCGCGACGGCGAGCAGCAGCAGCACCGCGTAGCCGCGCCACAGGCGGCGCGCGACCGTGAGGCTCGCGGCGAGGGCGGCCAGTCCCAGCAGCACCAGCGCCGCCGTGATCCCGCCCGCCGCGCGGTACAGCGCCGCCCAGGGGAACTGCCGGCCGAGGGGCCAGTGGTCGGTGGCGTCCGCAGAGTAGAACCAGCGCGCGGCGGCGATGTCGGCGGTGCCGGAGGCAAAAACGAGCGTCGTCGCGAGCGCGATCGCCGCGAGGCACAGCGCCTCGCGGCGCCACCCGTACCGCAGGCGCGCGCTAGCGGGCCTGACCGGTGAGACGCCCGGCGGCATCGATGATCCCGTGTTGGTTGAGCCAGGCGCGCGCGTCCTGTGCGTCCTGCTCGAACCACGCGCGGCTCGCGCCGAGCCGGAAGCTGTAGCCCCAGGCGTCCATGTCGGCGAACAGCCGTTCCCGGCCTACCGCCGGCAGCCGATCGGCAAGCAGCACCTGCAGGTAGCACACCGCCGCCTCCTCGAGATCGTCGCCACCGGCGTCGCGCTCGAGGCCCGCGCGCCGCTCCGCCGTCATGCACACGTAGTGACTCGCCTCGTGCAGCACCGAATGCACCGGCGTGTCCAGGCGAGCGTACAGGCGCTCGCCGCCGAGGCCCGCCTCGCAGTCACCCCAGTAGGACCCCGGTATCTCCTCCTGCGGCGCGCTCAGGGTGAGCTCGAGACCGTAGCGGGCGAGCAGCACCGCGAGCGTCACGCGGTCGATGGCATTCAGCAGCAGCACCCTCGGTGGGTTCACAGGCTCGACAGGCGCCGCACCACCATGTCGGCGAGATCGCGCGCCATGTCCTGGCGCAGGATGTCCTCCTCGTGACCCTTGGCGAGCAGCAGCTGCTCCTGGAAGCTGTAGGTGCGGGTGGCGGACAGCTCCTGCGCCGCCAGCAGCTCCTTGCCGCCCGCGGAAACCTCGAAAGCGACGGTGTAGGTCACCTCGTACTCGTTCGGCTGGTTGGTGGCGGACACCGTCAGCGTGCGCCGCGCGACGTTGTCGCGCAGGATGCTGACCACGGCGGAGGCCTTGCTGCGGTCCTGCGCCAGTTGCGCGCCGTTCGAGAGCAGCGCGTGTCGCAGGTTCTGGATGAAGTCGCTCTGGCGGTCGGGCGCTTCCACGTAGGGATTCTGCATCACGGCCGGCAGCGGCGTGTGCCCCAGGAGATGGAAGCCGCACGCGACCAGCAGCGTCGCGGTAGCCGCAACCGTCACGGCGGCCACGGCGGTTGCGGCGTGTGCCGGGCGCATCACACGACCACGTTGACGAGCTTGCCGGGCACGACGATCACCCGCCGCACGGGCTTGTCGCCGATGAATCTTCTCACGCGCTCGTCCGCCAGCGCCGCCGCACGCACCGCCGCTTCATCGGCCTGCACCGGCACGCTGATGTGTCCGCGCAGCCGGCCGTTCACCTGCACGACGATCTCGTGCGTCTCCTGGGCGAGCGCCGCGCTGTCGGGTGTCGGCCAGGGCTCATCGACCGGCGCAGTCGGATGCCCGAGCGCGAGCCACAGCGCGTGGCAGACGTGCGGCGTGATGGGCGCGAGCACCAGCACCGCGATCCCGAGCGCCTCGTGGCGCACGGCACGCCCCTGCGGGCTGGGGTCGCCGAAGCGGCCGATGGAATTCAGCAGCTCCATGATGGCGGCGATCGCGGTGTTGAAATTGCGGCGCCGGCCGATGTCGTCGGTCGCCTTGGCGAGCGCCTGGTGCGCGGCGCGGCGCAGCTCGCGCTGCGCGGCGCTCAGCGCCGCGCGGTCCAGCGCCAGGGTCGGGCCCGCGGCGACATGCTCGTACACCGCATTCCACAACCGGCGGATGAAGCGCGCGGCGCCCTGCACGCCTTCGTCGGACCACTCCAGGGTCTGCTCGGGAGGCGAGGCGAACATGGTGAACAGCCGCGCGGTGTCGGCGCCGAAGCGCTCGACCAGGTGTTGCGGGTCGACGCCGTTGCCGCTCGACTTCGACATCTTGCCGAGTCCCTCGTGGGTCACCGGCACCGTGCCGAGCTCGGGCGTCACGGCCTCGTGCACCTCGACGCCGTCGGCGCCGCGGCGCGTGTCGACATCGGCCGGATTGACGTAGCGCTTGCGACCATCGTCGGGCACATAGGAATAGATGTCGTTCAGCACCATGCCCTGGGTGAGCAGGCGTGTGAACGGCTCGCCGAACTTCACCATGCCGAAATCGCGCATCACCCTGCTCCAGAAACGCGAATACAGCAGGTGCAGGATGGCGTGCTCGATACCTCCGATGTACTGGTCGACCGGCAACCAGTAGTCGACCCGCCGGTCCACCATGCTGTTGGCGGCGTCCGCGCACGCATAGCGCATGAAGTACCACGACGAGTCGACGAAGGTGTCCATGGTATCGGTCTCGCGCCGCGCCGCGCCGCCGCACTTCGGGCAGCGGCACTCGTAGAAGGCCGGCGACCTGGCGAGCGGATTGCCGCTGCCGTCGGGCACCAGGTCCTCCGGCAGCACCACCGGCAGCTGCTCGTCCGGCACCGGCACCTCGCCACAGGCGCCGCAGTGGATGATCGGGATCGGGCAGCCCCAGTAGCGCTGGCGTGAGATGCCCCAGTCGCGCAGCCGGTACTGCACGCGCTTGCGACCCAGACCGTTCTTCTCAAGTGCCGCGGCGATCGCATCGACCGCCGCCTGGAACGTGAGTCCGGAGAACTCCGCCGAGTTCACCGTCACGCCGTAGTCCGCGTAGGCCGGCATCCAGGGCGCGCGTACTTCCTCGTAGGCGCCGCTCACCGGACGGATCACGGTGACCACCGGCAGGCGAGCCTTCAGCGCAAAGTCGAAGTCGCGCTCGTCGTGCGCCGGTACGCCCATGACCGCGCCTTCGCCGTAGGCCATCACCACGTAGTTCGCGACCCAGATCTCGAGGGGCTTGCGGGTGAAGGGATGCAGCACGTGCAGCCCGGTCGGCATGCCCTTCTTCTCCTGCGTGGCGACGTCCGCCTCGACGACGCTCCCCTGGCGGCACTCCTCCACGAAGGCGGCGAGCCTCGCGTCGTGGCGCGCGGCGGCGAGCGCCACCGGATGCTCGGCCGCGATCGCCATGAAGGTCGCGCCGAACAGCGTGTCGGCGCGCGTGGTGAACACCCGCAGCGCCCCGTCGCTCCCTGCGGCCGCGACCGTATCGGCAGCGTACGGAAAGGCGATGTCACAACCTTCGCTGCGGCCGATCCAGTTCGCCTGCATCACGCGCACGCGCTCGGGCCAGCCGTCGAGCGTCGCGAGCGCCTCCAGCAATTCTTCCGCGTAGCGGGTGATCGCCAGGTAGTACATCGGGATCTCGCGCTTCTCCACCGGCGCCCCGGTGCGCCAGCCGCGCCCGTCGATCACCTGCTCGTTGGCGAGCACGGTCTGGTCGACCGGATCCCAGTTCACCACCCCGCTCTTGCGGTACGCGAGACCCTTCTCCCGCATGCGCAGGAACAACCACTGATTCCAGTGGTAGTAGCCCGGGTCGCAGCTCGCGATCTCGCGACGCCAGTCGATGGCGAAGCCGAGTGACTTCAGCTGGGCGCGCATGTGCGCGATGTTCTCGCGCGTCCACTTCGCCGGCGGCACGCCGTTGCTGATGGCAGCGTTCTCGGCCGGCAGCCCGAAGGCGTCCCAGCCCATCGGCTGCAGAACGTTGTAGCCCTGCATCCGAAGGTACCGGGCCAGCACGTCGCCGATGGTGTAATTGCGCACGTGCCCCATGTGCAGCCGCCCCGACGGGTACGGCAGCATCGACAGGCAGTAGAACTTCGGCCGCGCCGGATCCTCGCCCACCTCGAAGGCGCGCCGCTCGTCCCAATACTGTTGCGCGGCCCGCTCGACGGCCGCGGGATCGTAGCTTTCCCGCATTGTTGTTACGGCAGGCGCAGCGGCACGAAGATCTGGGCGTCCTCGCGTTGGATCAGCAGCGCCACATTCTTCCCGGCGGCGTGCGCTGCGTCCTGCAGCTCCTTGACCGTGTGTACGCGCTTGCCGTTGATCCCGAGGATGATGTCGCCCGGCTCGATCTCCGCCGCCTGCGCAGGTCCGCTGACCTCCTCGACCAGCAAGCTCCCCTGCGTACCGGCCTGCGCCTTCTCGCGCGGCTCGAGCGGACGCACCGTGAGCCCCAGCGCGCCGGTCTGGTCGCCGCCGTGCTCACGCGGCTTGCCGCCGCGGTAGGCGACCGATTCCGGCTGTTCCTTGAGCTCGGCGATGCGCACGCTGACGTCCTGCCGTTTGCCATTGCGCCACAGCTCGAGACTGGCATCCGCTCCCGGCTTCATGGCGGCGATCGTGGCGGAGAGCTCGCCGTAGCGCTCGATCGGCCGCCCGCCGACGGCGAGGACCACGTCGCCGGCGGCGATGCCGGCGTGCGCGGCAGGACCTCCCGGCTCGACCGAGGACACCAGCGCACCGCGCGGGCGGTCGAGTCCGAAGGACTCCGCCAGCTGGGCGTTGACGTCCTGGATGGTGACGCCGATGCGCCCGCGCACGACTCGTCCGGTTTTGATGAGCTGCTCCTCGACATTGCGCGCCACGTCGATCGGAATGGCGAACGAGACGCCCATGAAGCCGCCGGTGCGGCTGAAGATCTGCGAGTTGATGCCGATCACCTCACCGGCCAGGTTGAAGAGCGGCCCGCCGGAGTTGCCGGGGTTCACCGCGACGTCGGTCTGGATGAACGGCACGTAGTTCTCGCCCGGCACCGAGCGCGAGGTGGCGCTGATGATGCCGGCCGTGGCGCTGTTCTCGAAGCCGAACGGCGAGCCGATCGCGAGCACCCACTGGCCCGGCTTGATGCGCGCGGGATCGCCGAGCTTGACGATCGGCAGGTTGGTCGCGTTGATCTTGATGACCGCGACATCGGTGCGCTCATCGGCGCCGATCACCTTGGCCGCAAACTCGCGGCGGTCGGTCAGGCGCACGGTTACTTCCTCGGCGTTGCCCACCACGTGCGTGTTGGTGAGGATGTAGCCGTCGGAGTTGATGATGAAGCCCGAGCCCGCACCGCGCACCGGCGGCTGGCGCTCGCGCCGGCCTTCCCCGGGCGCGGGAATGCCGAAGCGGCGGAAGAAATCATAGAAGGGGTCGTTCGGCGACAAGCCGTGTACGCCGCCGGCCGGCGCCCGCTCCACCACTTCAACGTTCACCACCGCCGGGCCACAGCGGTCCACCAGCGCCGAGAAATCCGGCAGCGCGTAGCGTGCGGCGGCGCCGGCCGGGGCGGGAGCTGCCTCCTGCGCGGCCGGCGCAGGCTGCGGTGCGGCCGCGGCGAGCGTGGCCGCAGGCGGGGCCGCAGCGGCGAGGGATTGCGCCGACATCCCCCGGGCGCATGCCGCCAGCGCCGCCAGCGCCGCGAGCAAGGCGCACACCCCCAGCAGCCGCAGCCGCGGCGGGGGGCCGGTGGAGGGAAGCTTGGCGTTCATGGGATTTCCATCATCAGTCGCGGCGGCGCCGACCCCTATCATTCCGTACCCACACTCCGTACGCCAGCGCGACCGCCGCGAGGCTCACCACGAGCCAGTTCCCAACACGCGCGTAGGGCGTCAGGCCGCCGTAAGGGATAACGCTTGAGACCAGCGCCACCGGGGTGAATTCCCGGGCCCGGGCGATGACTTCCCCGCGCGGACCGATCACCGCCGAGATGCCGTCGTTGGCGGCGCGCACCATGTAGCGGCCAGCCTCGAGCGCGCGCAGGCGGGCGATCTGGAAGTGCTGGTGGCGCGCGCTCGAATGGCCGAACCAGGCGTCGTTGGTCACGTTCACCAGCACGTTGGCACGCGGCAGGACGCTGAGCATGGAACTACCGTAGGCGTCCTCGTAGCACACGGTGGTGCCGAGCTCGAGGTGCGCGGCCGCAAGCGGCGGCTGCTCGGGCGCACCCGCAGTGAAGTCCGAGTACGGCAGGCTCATCAGGCGCAGCCAGGAGCGCACGAAGTGCGGCACCGGGAAGAACTCGCCGAACGGCACCAGGTGATGCTTGTCGTACCAGCCGCTGCTGTTCGCATCGAGCGCCAGCACCGAGTTGTAGTAGCGCGTCTCGCCGGGCGAGCGCGGATCGCGCTCGGCGCGCAGCACCCCCATCACCAGCGCCGAGCCGCGCGCGCGTGCCTCACGGTACAGGTTGCTGATGTAGGGCACCAGGTCTTGCGCGACGTCGGCAGGCGCGGATTCGGGCCAGACGATCAGCTGCGTGCCGAGCACCTCCTCGGTCAGCGACTGATAGCGCTTCAGGGTGGTGTCGCGATTGTTGTCCAGCCACTTCTCATCCTGGGGGATCGCGCCCTGCACCACCGCCACCGTCACCGCCGGCCCCGACGGCCGGGTCCAGAGGTGGCGGTAGAAGGCCGCGCCCGCGACCCACGGCAGCAGCAGCGCCACGACAGCGAGCAGACGCACGTGCCGGTCGCCGCACACGAGCGCGGTCAGCGCGCCGGCGCATACCAGCAGCGCCGCGCTGATGCCGTAGACCCCGACGATGGGCGCCAGTCCCGCGAGCCAGCTATCGGTCTGCGAGTAACCGAGCGACAGCCAGGAAAATCCGGAGAGGAACCAACCGCGCCACCACTCGATGAGCAGCCACGCCGCCGGCAGCGCCACCAGCCAGCGCACCGCGCCGGTCGCTGGCAGCCAGCGTGCCACGGCGTAGCCGAGCGCGGCGTGATACAGCCCCATGATGCTCACCAGCCCGAGCATCAGGGCGAACGCGATCCACAGCGGCGCGCCGCCGAAGCCGTGAATGCTGATGTACAGCCAGTAGGTGCCGGCGGCGAAGGTGGCGAAGTTGAACCAGAAGCCGAGACGCGCGGCCTCGCGCGGTGCGGCGTCCTGCCACAGCCACATGAGCATCGCCGGCGCGAGCACCGCGAACGGCCACAGGTTCAGCGGTGCGAACGCGGTCGCGAGCAGCGCGCCCGCGACAAAGGCGATCAGCGTGCGCAGCAGTGCCGCGCGGGGACGCGCCAGGGCGTACGGGCGCGCCGCGCTCGCGACGGCGGTGGCGGCGGGACCGTGCATGAGCTTCAGGAGGGACCGCCGGCGGGGCGCTCGTCCGGTGGCAGCACGTCGCGCGGTGCCACCACCCGCAGCGCATCGATGCGGCGGCGATCGGCGCGCA
This sequence comes from Steroidobacteraceae bacterium, assembly GCA_036008385.1. GTDB lineage: Bacteria > Pseudomonadota > Gammaproteobacteria > Steroidobacterales > Steroidobacteraceae > 13-2-20CM-66-19. Next base: position 46,902 of record DASYNX010000091.1, on the reverse strand, counting down.
GCACGCGGAACTCGAAGCCGTCGATGCTGGCGGTCTCGCCGCGCCGCGGCAGCCGCCCGAGCTGCTTCATCAGCAGCCCCGCGATGGTATCGACGCCGGCGCCTTCCGGCAGCCGCGCACCGAAATACTCGTTGAACTCGTCGATGCGCGTGACACCGCGCACGGTGAACTGCGCCTCGGCGTCACGGCGGATGTTCTGATCGTCCTCGACGTCGAATTCGTCGTCGATCTCGCCGACGATCTGCTCGATCACATCCTCGATGGTGCACAGCCCCGATACGCCGCCGTACTCATCGACCACGATGGCCATGTGATTGCGGCTGCGGCGGAACTCCTTGAGCAGCACGTTGAGCCGCTTCGACTCCGGCACGAACACCGCCGGGCGCATGTACTCGCGGATATCGAAGCGCTCGCGCTTCTCGGCGGTCGTCAGGCGCAGCAGGTCCTTGGCCAGCAGGATGCCGACGATGTCGTCGCGGTCCTCGTCCATGACCGGGAAGCGCGAGTGGCCCGACTCCACCACCACCGGCAGGATGCGCGCGGCCGGCTGGTCGCGGCGCACCACCACCATCTGCGCGCGCGGCACCATGATGTCGCGCACCTGCAGATCGCCCACCTCGAGCACTCCCTCGAGCATGATGAGCGCATCGCTGTCGATGAGTCCGCGCTCGGCGGCCTCGCGCAGCAGCGTCACGAGCTCCTTGCGGTCCTGCGGCTCGGCCGCCAGGCCCTGCGTCAGGCGCTTCAGCCAGCGCCCGGTGGTGTTCAGATCCTTCGCCATCGGCGGTCAGCTCCGGTAAGGATTGGCGAAACCGAGACGGCGCAGCACGGCGATCTCGCGGCGCTCCATCCGGCGCGCGTCCGCGGCGCGCTGGTGGTCGTAGCCGGCGAGATGCAGCGCACCGTGCACCACCAGGTGCGCCCAGTGCGCGCGCAGCGGCTTGTCCTGCGCACGCGCCTCCGCCCGCAGCACGCGCGGGCAGATCACCAGCTCCCCGAGCGGCTGCGGTGCGCGCCCTGCGGGCCGTGGCGGCGGCGCCGCTGCGAACGACAACACGTTGGTGGGTCGATCGCGACCGCGATAGCGCGCATTGAGTCGGGCGCTCTCCGCCGGCCCGACCGTGCACACGCCGAGCTCGCGCCCGGCGGCGAAGCGCCCGAGGGCAGCGCTCGCCCAGCGCGCCAACTCAGCTTGCGGTGGCGACCAGCCGCGCACCCGCTGGCACAGCTCGAGCCGCACGCCGGAGCCCGCGCCGGGGCGCGCACCGGCGGTGGCGCGCACAGCGCCCGGCCGCAGCGCGCCCCTCACGATGAGCCTCCGCGCGACTCGTAGGCCTGCACGATGCGCTGTACCAGCGGGTGGCGCACGACATCGTGGGCATCAAAGAATGTGAACGCCACCCCCTCGACCGCCCGCAGCACGTCGACCACGTGCGCGAGGCCCGACTGCCTGCCGGCCGGCAGATCAGTCTGGGTGACATCGCCGGTGACCACTGCTTTGGAGCCGAAGCCGATGCGCGTCAGGAACATCTTCATCTGCTCGATGGTGGTGTTCTGCGCCTCATCCAGGATGATGAACGAATCGTTGAGCGAGCGGCCGCGCATGAAGGCGAGTGGTGCCACTTCGATGACGTTGCGCTCGATGAAGCGCGCCACGCGGTCGAAGCCCATCATCTCGTAGAGCGCGTCGTACATGGGCCGCAGGTACGGATCGACCTTCTGTGTCAGGTCCCCGGGCAGGAAGCCGAGGCGCTCGCCCGCCTCCACGGCCGGTCGCACCAGGATCAGCCGCCGCACGCGATCCGCCTGCAGCGCCTCGACCGCGCAGGCGACCGCGAGGTAGGTCTTGCCGGTGCCGGCCGGGCCGATGCCGAAAGTCAGGTCGCGCGTGCGGATGTGCTCGAGGTAATCGCGCTGGTGGGCGCCACGCGCGCGGATCCCGCCGCGCGGCACGCGCACCCCATGCTCACGCTCGTCCGCCTCCGCCGGCAGCCCCGACTCGCGCTCGCGCAGCGCCAGGTGCACCCGCTCGGGCGTGATCTCCACGCTCCGGGTGAGTGTGAACAGCTCACGCAGCAGGTCCTCGGCGTGAACCGCCTGTGCCCCGCTCACGCGGAAGGTATCGCCGCGGCGGTCGATGCGTACGTCGAGCCGCGCTTCGAGCAGCCGCAGGTTCTCATCCAGCGGCCCGCACAGGTTGGCAAGCCGGGCGTTGTCGGAAGGACCGAGTTCGAATTCCCGTCGCGGCCCGGGCGCTGGTGCGGCCACGGTCAATCAGCCAGCCGGGCGCGCAGGCTGTGCGGACGCGCGGCAGTGACGATCACGTCGACGAAGCGACCGATGAGCGTCGCGGGAGCGGCGAAGTTCGCCCAGCGGTTGTTGGCGGTGCGGCCGGCCAGCTCGTGCGTGTTGCGTTTCGCCGGCCGTTCGATGAGCACCCGCTGGCGTGTGCCGACCATCTGCTCGCTGATGGCGCGCGCTTGGCTGTCGAGCTGCGCCTGGAGTCGTACGAGACGCTCCTGCTTCACCGCCGGTGCCACCTCATCGGGGAGCGAAGCGGCCGGAGTGCCCGGACGGCGGCTGTAAATGAAGCTGAACGACTGATCGAAGCCGACGTCGCGCACCAGCGCGAGGGTGGCGGCGAAGTCGCGCTCGCTTTCGCCCGGAAAGCCGACGATGAAATCCGAGGAGATCGAGATGTCGGGCCGCACCGCACGCAGGCGGCGCACCTTGTCCTTGAATTCGAGCGCCGTGTAGCCGCGCTTCATGAGCGCGAGCACGCGGTCCGAGCCGCTCTGCACCGGCAGGTGCAGGTGATTGGCGAGCTGCGGCACGCTCGCGAACGCCTCGATGAGGCTGTCGTTGAATTCGAGCGGATGGGAGGTGGTGAAGCGAATGCGCTCGATCCCCGGCACGCGCGCCACATGATGAATGAGCGTCGCGAGGTCCACCCGCGCCCCATCCCGCATCGGCCCGAGGTAAGCGTTGACGTTCTGCCCGAGCAGCGTCACCTCGGCGACGCCCTGGGCCGCGAGCGCCCGCACCTCTTCGAGCACCGACTCGAAGGAGCGGCTGACCTCCTCGCCACGCGTGTAGGGCACGATGCAGAAGCTGCAGTAGCGGCTGCAGCCTTCCATGATCGACACGTAGGCGCGCGCGCCTTCGGCCCGCGGCGCCGGCAAATGGTCGAACTTCTCGATCTCCGGGAAGCTCACGTCGACCACGGCGTGGCCGCTGCGGCGCCGCTCCTCGATCAGCTCGGGCAGCCGATGCAGCGTCTGCGGGCCGAACACCAGATCCACGAACGGCGCGCGCTCGGTGATCGCCTCACCTTCCTGGCTCGCGACGCAGCCGCCGACGCCGATGATCACCTGCGGCCGGCGCGCCTTGAGCGCCCGCCATTCTCCGAGCAGAGAGAACACCTTCTCCTGCGCCTTCTCGCGCACCGAGCAGGTGTTCATGAGCAGCACGTCCGCCTCGCGCGGGTCATCGGTGGCCGTGAGGTCGGCGCCCGCGCGCAGTACGTCCGCCATGCGGGCGGAGTCGTACTCGTTCATCTGGCAGCCGAAGGTCTTGATGAAGTAGCGGCGGGGCATAGAGGCCTGAGGGCCGGATTTTACGGGCTAAGAGGGGAGGCCGCACGGGTGCCGGTGACAGCGCATAAAATCTTTCTGGTTCATGGGGTTATGTCGTCGTCTGCGCGGGCTCCACTACACTGCAGCGTGTGAGCCTCTCCCGACGGCTGCCGCTACTGCTGCTGCTCAGCGCCTGCGTGACCGAGCATCCAGCGTCGGTCGTGCCAAAGCCGCCGAGAATCGAAGCACCTGCGGCCGGGCCGATCGCGCCGCCCGCCGGCAGTGCCGGAAACGCGGCGCCCCCCGTTCAGACGCTGGCGCAGCAGGTCGAGCGCGGTTCGGCGCTGATGTCCAAGAGGGAATTCCAGCAGGCCGACGTCATCTTCAGGAGCGTCCTGGCCTCGCCTGGATTCGCATCCCTCGACACTGCGCACCAGCACACCACCCTGCTTTTCAGTGGAGCAAACGCGCTGTGGTTGGGTGACCCGCAACGCGGGCTAAGCCTGGCCAAGCGGGCGTGCCTCCTGCCGCAGGCCGGCGGCCTCGACTGGCGCCTGCGTGTGCGCGCGGCGAATGCGGCCGGGGACCCCAGGGATGCCGCCCTGGCACTCACCACGCTCGCCCAACACTGGCCTGAGATGGTGTCGCAGATGCAGGAATACGAAGATCTCGCTACCGCAATGCCGGCTCTGGATGATTATGGCTCCGATACTGATCGCTACCTCGTTCTGACCGCGCTCTTCAAGACTTACTTCCCCGAAGAGCCCGACGAAGCCAGCACCTGGTGGCGCGACCTGGCACTGCTGCAATTGACCCGCGGCGGGCACACGGTTGCACTGGACACGCTCGCGCGGGTCACCGATGCCTACGTCGCGATCAGCATCGAAGCGGACGGGCGCTTCGATCCCATCCGCGGCGAGATCGAACAACGACTGAACGTCACGGAGATTGCCGCCCGCACGATCGCCTCCAGTACCCGGCGCGTGCAGCGCAACCCTGACAAGCTCGAACCCGTCGTTCATCTCGCACGCCTGCTCAACCAGTCGCTGCGCTTCGAGCAAACGCTGAAAGTGGTCGAGGCGGCGCTGGACCAGCAGGACGCCCAGGGTCCGACCGCTTTCACGGACCATGACAGGTGGTACGTCTGGCTGCTGCAGCATCGCGCCGATGCACTCTTTGGACTGGCGCGCTGGGATGCAGCCGTTGCCCAGCTACAAAGCGCGGCCGCTCTGCCGCAGCAGGGCGGCCCGAACGTCGACCAGGTGATCAACCTGGCGAGCATGTATACGAGGCTCGCTCGGCCCCACGATGCCCTGGCGACCCTGCAGAAGCTGGAGCCGAAATCGGCCAACCCCTATGGCGACATGGTGGCTGACATCGTGAGGCTCGATGCATTGCTGCAGCTGCAGGACCGGAACGGGGTCCACGACGCGCTCGGGTTCCTGCGTCAGCATTGCAACGACGCGCTCGACGTCTGCCAGGAGGGGTTGCTGCTGGCGGACCGACGCGACGAGGCGGCGCGGCTGCTGATCTCCCGACTGGCTCATCCACGGCAGCGGAGCCAGGCGCTGGTCTCTGTTCAGAGATATCTGACAGGAAACTCCGCGCGCGAGTGGGCGCAAAAGGAAGACCGCGACTGGCGGACGCTGATTGAGCGCCGTGATGTGCAACAGGCCATCCGTCGCGTGGGGCACGTAGGCAGTTACGCGCTGGACCAGCCCAACTACTGATCCGCCCGCGCGCTAGAACGGAATGTCGTCGTCGAACTCTTCGCCGCGGCTCGCGCCGCCACCGCCGCCGGATTCCTCAGCTAAGGCCGGTGCCGCGCTGCCGCTGCTGCGCCCGCCCTGCTCCGCGGCGCCTGCGCCGGCTCCCGTGCCCGCGCCGGCTCCCGCGCCCGCGCCGCCGCGCCCGCCGAGCATCTGCAGGTCGTTGCCGACGATCTCGGTCGAGTAGCGCTCGTTGCCCTGTTTGTCCTGCCACTTGCGGGTGCGCAGACTCCCCTCGATGTAGACCTGCGAGCCCTTGCGCAGGTACTCGCCGGCGACCTCGGCGAGGCGGCCGAAGAGCGCCACGCGATGCCACTCGGTACGTTCCTGCTGCTCACCGGTCTGCTTGTCGCGCCAGCTCTCGCTCGTCGCCACGCGCAGGTTCGCCACCGTGGTGCCCGAAGGCATGGCGCGCGTTTCGGGGTCTGCTCCCAGATTGCCGATCAGAATGACCTTGTTGATGCCGCGCGCCATGGTGAGAATCCTCGTGGTTTCGCTGTGATTGAGTGCTGTGCGGGAGCGCGGCAGATGCGAGCCTCCCGCGCCAGCGAGCCGCGAAGCATAGAGCATAGGTGAAGCCGCGCAACAGCGGCTAGGGCGAATTCGCTTCGGCCTGACCGAGTTATGCGCGCGACGCCCGGCCCGCGGTCGTCCCGCTCAGCTCTTGCCGCGAATCTGCGCGGCCGCGTCCTTCAGGATTGCGGCGATGCGGCCGCGCTCCTCAGCCGTGACGTGGCGCTTCTCGCGCAACGCCTGCTTGAGCTCGTGTCGTGCCGCGCGCATCTCCGGCGAGTCACCGGGCTCATGGTCCTCGTCGACACCCCCGAAGATCTCGCGCACGCGGCCCATCTTGCGACCGATGTGCTCGAGCTGCCCCCGCATCGCGTCGGCGGACTCCTGGTTCTCCCTGAGGTACTGCCGCCCCGCCTCGGTGAGGCTGTAGAGCTTCTTGGCGCCCTCGGCAGCGACGCTGGCATAGCCCACCTCTTCCAGCCAGGTGAGCGCCGGGTAGATCATGCCGGGACTTGGACTGTAAAAGCCGCCCGAGCGCTCCTCGAGCGCCTTGATCAGCTCGTAACCGTGGCTCGGGCGCTCGGCCAGCAGCGCCAGCAGCACCAGCTGCAGATCGCCCGAAGCGAGCCTCCGGCCCGCACGGAACGCCCGGCCGCCCATCCCCATGCCCCCGGTGAAACCGCCTGCAAAGACGCCAAATCGGCGGCCGTACCGGCCGTGGCCGGTGTAGTAGCTGCGGCCGCAGGCGTCCTCAAAGGGACCCTGGCCGCGGTAGAGGTAATGACGGTGCATCAGCACATCCTTTGCGTATCGCTCATTGACAGACATATCTTAAGATATATTCTTTGATAGTCAACTGCACCAACCAGCCAGGTATCAGAGGCCCGCCTCCCACGCTGACGCCGTACGGTCCGTTGGGTCTGACTTGACGGGGCGGGTACCATTGGCGATTCAATGCAGTACATTCGCGTGCGCGGCGCGCGCACCCACAACCTGAAGAATCTCAATGTCGACCTGCCGCGCGAGCGGCTGATCGTCGTGACCGGCCTGTCGGGCTCGGGAAAGTCCTCCCTCACCTTCGACACGCTGTACGCGGAAGGCCAGCGACGCTACGTCGAGTCGCTCTCGGCCTACGCGCGGCAGTTCCTCTCGACGATGGACAAGCCCGATGTTGACAGCATCGATGGACTCTCCCCCGCCATCGCCATCGAGCAGAAGGCGGGCTCGCACAACCCGCGCTCCACCGTGGGCACCGTCACCGAGATCTACGACTACCTGCGGCTGCTCTATGCGCGCGCCGGCACGCCGCGTTGTCCCGATCACGGCATCGATCTCGCCGCGCAGACGGTGAGTCAGATGGTCGATCAGGTGCTGCGGCTGCCGGAAGGATTGGCCGCGGCGCTGCTCGCGCCGCTGGTGAGCGAGCGCAAGGGCGAGCACCTCGAGCTGCTTGAGGATCTGCAGGGCCAGGGGTTCGTGCGCGTGCGCATCGATGGCCGCATCTACGAGATGGAATCGCTGCCGCAGCTCGACCCGAAGAAGAAGCACACCATCGAGGCGGTGGTGGACCGCATGCGCGTGCGGCCGGATGCGGCACAGCGCCTGGCGGAGTCCCTCGAGACGGCGCTGCGCCTGTCGGGCGGGCTCGCGCGGCTTATTTTTCTCGATGAGCCCGAGCGCGACGCGATCACCTTCTCGAGCCGGCACGCCTGCCCGGTGTGTGGCTACAGCGTGCCGCCGCTCACTCCGGCGCTGTTCTCGTTCAATAACCCCTCGGGTGCATGTCCCGGCTGTGACGGCCTCGGCGTGCAGGAGTTCTTCGATCCGCAGCGCGTGGTGATGCATCCGCATCTGTCGCTCGCTGGCGGCGCGGTGCGCGGCTGGGATCGTCGCAACGATCATTACTTTCATCTCATCCAGTCGCTCAGCAAGCACTACGGCTTCGACATCGAGACGCCCTGGACCGAGCTCCCCGAACACGTGCGGTACGTGCTGCTGCACGGCAGCGGCCAGGAGACCATCGCCTTCAGCGAGGCGCCTGGCGGCCGCTCGCGCAAGCGTCATCCGTTCGAGGGAATCCTGCCGAACCTGACACGGCGCTACCGCGAGACCGAATCCCCGATGGTGCGCGAGGAGCTTGCGCGCTATCTCGGGGTGCGTCCCTGCCCGGACTGCCAGGGAACGCGCCTCAATCGCGCCGCGCGCTTCGTGTTCGTCGCCGACCGCAGCCTTCCGGAGGTTGTGCATCTGACGGTCGGGCGGGCGCTGGAGTTCTTCGCGCAGCTCAGCCTCGCCGGCTGGCGTGGCGAGGTTGCCGCTAAGATCGTCAAGGGCGTGGTGGAGCGGCTGCGCTTCCTGACCGACGTCGGCCTCGACTACCTCACCCTGGATCGCAGCGCCGAGACGCTCTCGGGCGGGGAATCCCAGCGCATCCGCCTCGCCAGCCAGGTGGGCTCGGGCCTCACCGGGGTGATGTATATCCTCGATGAGCCCTCGATCGGGCTGCACCAGCGCGACAATCGCCGGCTGCTGGCAACGCTCAAGCGGCTGCGCGACCTCGGCAACACGGTGATCGTCGTCGAGCACGACGCGGAGGCGATCCACGAGGCCGACCACGTCGTGGACCTGGGTCCCGGGGCCGGCGCGCACGGCGGTCATCTGGTCGCCCAGGGCACCCCGAGCGACATCGAAGCGAACCCCGCCTCGATCACCGGGCAGTACCTCTCGGGCCGGCGTCGCATCGAGGTGCCGCACCTGCGCATCCGCCCCGACCCGGCACGGCAGATCGGAATCGTCGGCGCGCGCGGCAACAACCTGCGCGACGTCGCCGCGCAGATCCCGCTGGGGTTGCTCACCTGCGTCACCGGCGTCTCGGGCTCGGGCAAGTCCACGCTCATCGTCGACACGCTGTTCGGCCACGCCGCCGCGCGCCTGAATGGTGCGCGCGTGGACGCGGCGCCGTGCGATCGCGTCGACGGGCTCGAGCAGATCGATCGGGTCATCGACATCGACCAGAGTCCGATCGGGCGCACGCCGCGCTCCAACCCCGCCACTTACACGGGACTGTTCGCGCCGCTGCGCGAGCTGTTCGCGGCGGTACCGGAGGCGCGGGCGCGCGGCTACGATGCCGGGCGCTTCAGCTTCAACGTCAAGGGCGGGCGCTGCGAGGCCTGTCAGGGCGACGGCGTGATCCGTGTCGAGATGCACTTCCTGCCGGACGTGTATGTGCCGTGCGATGTCTGCAAGGGACAGCGCTACAACCGCGAGACGCTCGAGATCCGCTACCGTGGTCGTAACATCCACGAGGTGCTGGAGATGACCGTCGAGGAGGCCGCGCGCTTCTTCCAGAACGTGCCGGCCGCCGCGGGCAAGCTGCAGACGCTCACCGACGTGGGGCTCTCGTATGTGAAGCTCGGGCAGAACGCGACGACGCTCTCCGGCGGTGAGGCCCAGCGCGTGAAGCTGTCGCGCGAGCTCGCCAAGCGCGCCACCGGACGCACCCTCTACATCCTCGATGAGCCCACCACCGGGCTGCACTTCCGCGACGTCGAGCAGCTGCTGCACGTCCTGCACCGTCTGCGCGACGAGGGCAACACCATCGTCGTCATCGAGCACAACCTCGACGTCATCAAGACCGCCGACTGGGTGATCGACCTCGGTCCCGAGGGCGGGGAAGGCGGTGGCGAGATCCTCGCGACCGGCACGCCGGAGGAGATTGCCGCGAGCACGGCCTCCTGGACGGGCAGGTATCTGGCGCCGCTGCTGGCAAGCGGGGAGCCCCCGCGAGACGCCGATCGCGGTTTCGACGAGCCGGCGCCACGTGCCGTCGGACAGCAGTAAATTACTGATTTATAAAGACTACTTATGCCGCCGACGCCCGGCGCAGCGTGCCTAGCCGTCCGTATTGCAAATGCGAACGGTTCTCATTCATACTCACTCGTATGGACGCTGCTGCCACAAGCTTCGTGAGCCTCGCGGCCCTCGCGCCGGGGGCGTGCGGCTGTGTGGCCGGCGTCGGCTCGGGCGAGGTGCCGCTGTCGGCCCTCGAGCGGCGGCTGCTCGAGCTCGGCTTCGTGCCGGGCGAGCACGTCGAGATCCTCGCCGAGGCGCGCCCGGGACGCGATCCGTTCGTGGTGCGCGTCGGCCATACCACGCTCGCGCTGCGGCGGCGCGAAGCGCAGCACGTGTTAATCGAGCTACAGCGCTCCGAGGAACCCGCCGGCGTCCGCGACCGGGTCGAGCTGCAGCCGGCCGCCGCACGGCCATGAGCTCGCCGGCGGCCGCGGCACTGGCCGCGCCGCAGATCAGTCTTTCCCTGGTCGGCGTCCCTAACTGCGGCAAGACCGCGCTCTTCAATCGTCTCACCGGCAGCCGCCAGAAGGTTGCCAACTACCCGGGCGTCACGGTCGAGCGCAAGGAAGGGCGCCTGGTCGGCCCGCGCACCGGACGCACGTTCCGCGTAGTCGATCTGCCCGGCGCGTACAGCCTCGAGCCGACCACGCTCGATGAGGCGATCGCCCGCGACGTGGTGCTCGGGCGCCACGCGAGCGAGCCGGCACCGGACCTGCTGGTGTGCGTCGTCGATGCCACCAATCTGCGTCTCAACCTGCGCCTGGTGCTCGACCTCAAGCGCCTCGGCCGGCCGATGATCGTGGCACTCAACATGAGTGACGTCGCCGCGCAGCGCGGCTACCAGCTCGATCGCGCCGCACTCGAGCGCGCACTCGGCGTGCCGGTGGTGCCGACCGTGGCGGTGCGCGCCGGAGGCGAGCGCGCACTCGTCGATGCGATCGACGCTTACGGTTTTGCGGAGCGCGCGCTGGCACCGTCCAGGCGGCGCCTCGAGCCCTCCGCGCCGGCGAGCGCCGCCGACATCCAGGCGACGCAGCGCGAAGTACGCCGGGTGCTGCAGGAGAGCGGCTACCGCGTCCCGGCCCGCCTCGCCGCGCTCGCGCGCCTCGACGCGGTGGTGCTCAATCCGCTCGCCGGGCCCTTGCTGCTCGCCAGCGTTCTGTTCCTCATGTTCCAGGCGGTGTTCAGCTGGGCCAAGGCGCCGCAGAACCTCATCAACACCGCCGTCCAGTCCGTGAGCGGCTGGCTCGCCGGCGTGCTGCCGCCCGGGCCGTTACGCAGCCTGCTGCTCGACGGCGTGATCGCCGGCACCGGGGCCGTGCTGGTGTTCTTGCCGCAGATCCTGATCCTGTTCCTGTTCATCCTGGCGCTCGAGGACTCCGGCTACCTGCCGCGCGCGGCCTACATGCTCGATCGCCTGATGGGGCGCGTGGGACTCTCGGGGCGCGCGTTCATTCCGCTGCTGTCGAGCTTCGCCTGCGCGATTCCCGGCATCATGGCGGCGCGCACCATTCCCTCCTCGCGCGACCGGCTCGCGACCATCATGATCGCGCCGCTCATGACCTGCTCGGCGCGGCTGCCGGTGTATGCGCTGCTGATCGGCGCCTTCATCCCGCAGCGCGTGATCGGCGTGTTCAACCTGCGCGGTCTGGTGCTGTTCGCGCTGTATCTCGCCGGTGTCATGAGCGCGCTCGCCGTCGCTTTTGTGCTCAAGCGCACCGTCATGCGCAGCGAATACCGGCCGCTGCTGCTCGAGCTGCCCGAGTACCGCCTGCCGCACCTGTCGAACCTCGCGCTCGGGCTGTGGGAGCGGACGCGCATCTTCATCACCCGCGTCGGCACCATCATTCTCACGCTGATGGTGGTGCTGTGGTTCCTCGCCAGCTTCCCGGCACCACCGCCCGGCGCCACCGGGCCGGCCATCCAGTACAGCGTCGCCGGGCTCCTCGGTCGCGGACTCGAATTTCTGTTCGCGCCCCTCGGCTTCAACTGGCAGATCTCGATCGCGCTGGTGCCGGGTCTGGCGGCGCGCGAAGTGGCGGTGAGCGCGCTTGGCACGGTATACGCCATGTCCGGCTCGCATGACGTCGCCGGAGCACTGCAGCCGGTGATCGCGCAGGGCTGGAGCATCGCGACCGGGTTGTCGCTGCTCGCCTGGTACGTGTTCGCACCGCAGTGCCTGTCGACGCTCGCAGTGGTGAAGCGCGAGACCAACTCCTGGCGCTACCCGCTGTACATGGCGCTGTACCTGTTCGCGCTCGCGTACCTCGGCGCCTTGCTCACCTATCGCGTGGCGCTGGCGCTCGGCGGTGGCGCCGCAGGTGTCGCATGAGCGTGCTGCTGCAGCAGCTGCTGGTGGGCGTGCTGGTGGGCGCCTGCGTGCTCTTCAGCGCGTGGCGACTGATGACGGTGGGGCTGCGGCTGCGCACGCTGGCGCTGCTTGGCGCGCTGCCGGGGCTCAGGCGCGCCGCGTGGCTGGCGCGGCTGCGCGAGCGGGCGCTGGCGCAGCAGTTGAGTGCCTGCGGAGGCTGCGCGCAGGCCGCTGGCCACCCCACGAAATCGCGCCCGCCGTGAGCGGCGAGCGCCCAGCTGGCAGGAAGACGCGCGATTTCGCGGGGACCCCGGTTACGCCGGGCGCGGCTTCGCGGAATCAAACACCTGGTGAACCTCGCCGTTGACGATGCGCTCCTGGTAGGTGCCGCGGGTGTAGCTCGCGACCACCCGGCGCCAGAAGTCCACCGCCACGGTGTTGCGCAGGTACTCGCTGATTTCCCAAACGCCGGCGAAGCGGCTGAGGATGAGCTGCACCGCAGTCTGGCCGATGCCGAGACGCCGCCGCGTGCGCGTGACGAAGAACTCCGCCATGCGGTAATCGATGCGCGGCTGCCGCGCCGCGGCGACCGCACGCAGCACGCGCGCGAAGCCGACCGGCTCGCTGCCCTTTACGATGATCAGCGGGAAAGTGTTGGGATCGCCGAACCAGTGCGCGATCTGATCGGGCTCGCGGTGTCCGACCTCGCCGAGTGCCGGGAAGATCCCCGTGCCCGGATTCAGATCGTCGAGATAGTCACGATAGACGCTCTGGATCCACAGCCGGTCGGCCGGTGTGCTGCGGGCGTCGCGGACACTGACACTCACTCCCGCCATGGCTCACTGCCCCACGTTCCCTCGTGTCGTGCTCGAAACGAAAACGGCCCGGACAGCCCGCATGGCGCGAGCTGTCCAGGCCGCGTTCTAAAGCCGTAAGCGCGAAACTTACTGCTTCGGCGGAGCCGAGCTGTCAGCCGGCGGCGTTGCCGGAGCGGCAGCACCCGCAGCGGACTGGGCAGCGTCGCCGGCAGCCGGAGCAGCCGGCGCGGCGGCGGACTGGTCAGAGGCAGCCGGGGCAGCCGGAGCTGCAGCCTGGCTCGAGTCAGCCGCGGGGGCAGGAGGAGGAGCCGCAGCCTGTCCGGTGCCTGCGGATTCCTGCTTCGCGCAGGCCGTCAGCATCAGCGCGACAACGATTGCGCTAAGAGCAAGTTTGGTGTTCATCGATCGGTACCCCGAAGCAGAGTTGTGTTGAGGAGACGCCGGCCAATGGCGGCCGTCCCGCGGCCTGTTCCAGTGGGCGCGGGGGGCAAATTCTATAGAAGTCCCGCTACGATTGGAAACCGGACTGAGCGACGTCTCTTGTCCGATTGTGGCTACGGCTGTCCGATTATGGCTACAGTCGCAGGTGCCACGCACCGGGGGTTGGAATGGACCTGCAGGCGACACTCGACCGTACGTTCGGCGCGCATATCGAGGCGGTCTGCGGACGCTCCGCGCAGGCACTGTCGGCCTGTGGCTACAGCGGGCTGCTGGTGTACGCCGGCGCGCCGCTGCCGGTCTTCGAGGACGACCGGACCTATCCGTTCGAGGCCAACGCTCCCTTCAAGGTCTGGGTGCCGCTGCCGCAGGCTCCGGGAAGCTTCCTGTGGTTCGAGCCCGGATCCACACCACGGCTGATCATCGAGCGGCCCGAGGACTACTGGCACAAGCCCGCCGACCTGCCGGAAGGCTACTGGGTGCGCTCCTTCGACGTTCACGCCGTGGCAGACCGCACCAAAGCACGCGCCCTGCTGCCCGCCGACCTCTCCCGCGCGGCCTACATCGGCGACGCCTTCCCCGAGCTCACCGCCTGGGGCGTCGGTGCGGTGAATCCGCAGCCCCTGATGCGCCGGCTGGATTATGTCCGTGCCGTGAAGACCCCCTACGAGCTCGCCTGCCTGCGCGAGGCCAGCCGGCTCGGAGCGCGCGGCCATCGCGCCGCCCGGGCGGCCTTCACGGCGGGTGCCTCCGAGTTCGAGATCGAGCTCGCCTTTCTCGAGGCCTGCGGCCTGCGCGAGCAGGAGCTGCCGTACAACCCGATCATCGCCCTGAATGCGGGCGCAGCGGTGCTGCACTACCAGGTGCTGGAAAAGCGCGCCCCGCCCGAGCGCTTCTCGCTCCTCATCGATGCCGGCGCGGAATTCGGCGGCTACGCGAGCGACATCACGCGCACCTATTCCTACCAGGATGCCGACTTTGCCGCGCTCATCGAGCGCATGGACCGGATGCAGCAGTCGCTGTGCGCCGGGGTGCGCGCGGGCGTCGACTGGCGCGACGTGCACTTGAGGGCCCACCAGCTCACCGCCGAAGTGCTGCGCGAGGCAGACCTCATCCGCTGTAGCGTTGAGGAGGCGGTGGCGAATGGTGTGACCGCGGTGTTCCTGCCGCATGGGATCGGGCACCTGCTCGGCCTCGAGGTGCACGATGTCGGCGGCCTGATGCGTTCACCGGAGGGCGGGGAGATCCCACGGCCCGCAGGGCATCCGCACCTGCGCCTCACGCGCGTGCTCGAGGCGGGATTCGTCGTCACCATGGAGCCCGGCATCTACTTCATCGGGCAGCTGCTGTCGGCCGCGCGCGCCGACGGGCGCGGCCGACACATCAACTGGTCACGCGTCGAGGCGCTCGCGCCCTTCGGCGGCATCCGCATCGAGGACGATCTGGCGATCACGCCCTCAGGGCATGAGAACCTGACCCGCGCCGCCTTCAACTAGAAGGGCGGCCGCATGTTCCATTTCCCGCCGCGGTCCTTGTCGCGGTAGAAAACCCCGAACGGGACGTTCGCCCACATGCCCGCGAGTGCGTTGCTGGATGCCACCTGCAGATCGTACGTGCAGCGGAAGCCCTGCTCGGTTGGCTTGTCGCAGGCCTCCTTCTTGAAGAACTTGATGCTCACCGGGTCGGAGACGGTGACGCCGGGCGGGTGGTTCATGGCGTACAGCAGGGCGTCCTTCATGTCCGCCTCGCTCGGCTCGCTGCCGGCTCCGCTGCAGCCGCTAAGACCCAGGGTGAGTGCCGTTCCGAGTGCGGTTCCCAGGACGCAGTGCTTGAGAGGAAGATGCATTGTTCTTCTCCTTTGTCCTACCATTGAAACAAAAGTTACTTCTTTGCCAGTGAGTCCCTTATTTCCTGCAACAATACTTCGGTCCTGGTGGGACCCGGTGGCGGTGCATCGGGGGCCGGACGCTTGAGCTTGTTGATGCCCTTGATGACTAGGAAGATCGACAGCCCGATCACCAGGAACTCGAAAATGGTCTGCACGAAGGCGCCGTAGCGCAGCATTACGGGCTTGCCGGCGGCGTTGGTGGCGATCTGTACCGCCAGGTCGCTGAAGTTGACGCTGCCGAGAATGGGCGACAGCCCCGGCATGATCACATCCCCGACCAGCGAGGCCACGATCTTGCCGAAGGCGGCACCGATCACGACACCGACCGCGAGGTCCATGACGCTGCCCTTCATCGCAAATTCTTTGAATTCTGAAGCGAAGCTCATAGCGGTCCCTCCCCTGCTGCCGCGTGCGAGTTATGCCGCGTGCGGGTTACGCGGCGGCTTTTTTCCTGCGAGTGCGTTTCTTCGGCGCTTCCTCGGGAGCCGCTTCGGCGGGCGCCTCGGCGCGCTTCTTTTTGCTGCGTGCTTTGGTCTCCGCCTCCGCCGCCGCCTTCGCCCTCGCACGCCGGCCGCCCTTGCGGCCTTCGGTCGGCTGCTCGGCCGCCACCGCTACCGGGCCTTCCACCAGCTGCATCAGTGCCATGGGGGCCGAGTCTCCCGGACGCGGCACCATGCGCAGGATGCGGGTGTAGCCGCCCGGGCGTGCCTTGAAGCGGGGACCTAGGTCCGCGAACAGCTTCTCGACCACTTCCGAGTCGCGCAGCCTCGAGAAGGCGATGCGGCGCTTGGCGAGGTCATCGCTCTTGGCGAGCGTGATCAGCGGCTCGACCACCCGGCGCAGCTCCTTGGCCTTCGGTAGCGTCGTGCGGATGGTCTCGTGCCGCAGCAGCGAGACCGACATGTTGCGCATGAGCGCATGCCGGTGCGCGCTGTTACGCGAGAGTTGACGGCCGGAGAGATGGTGACGCATGCAAAACCCTTCAGATCACGTCGCGCTCTTCGTCGTGCTTGAGGCCCGCCGGCGGCCAGCCATCGAGGCGCATGCCGAGCATCAGGCCGTGGCTCTGCAGCACTTCCTTGATCTCGGTAAGCGACTTCTTGCCGAGGTTCGGCGTGCGCAGCAGCTCGACCTCGGTGCGCTGCACCAGGTCGCCGATGTAATGGATATTCTCGGCCTTGAGGCAGTTGGCGCTGCGCACGGTGAGCTCGAGCTCGTCGACGGGACGCAGCAGGATCGGGTCGAACTGCATCTCCGACACCTTGGTGGCCGCTTCCTCCTCGCCCTGCAGGTCGACGAACACCGACAGCTGGTCCTTGAGAATGCTGCCGGCGCGACGGATAGCCTCTTCGGCGTCGATGGTGCCGTTGGTCTCGATGTCGATGACCAGCTTGTCCAGATCGGTGCGCTGCTCGACGCGCGCCGCATCGACCGAGTAGGTCACGCGTCGCACCGGCGAGAAGGAGGCATCGAGCTGCAGCCGGCCGATCGGGCGCGTCTGCTCCTCGAAGGCGACTCTGGATGCGGCCGGCCGGTAGCCGCGGCCGCGCTCCACGCGCAGCGTCATCGACAGCTCACCCGCCTTGGTGAGGTTGGCGATTACCATCTCCGGATTCACCACTTCGATGTCGTGGTCGGTCTGGATGTCGCCGGCAGTCACCGGGCCCGGACCCTTCTTGTGCAGCCGCAGCTCGGCGTTGTCGCGCGTGTGCATGCGCAGTGCCACCGACTTGAGGTTGAGCAGGACGTCGACCACGTCTTCCTGCACGCCCTCGATGCTGGTGTACTCGTGCAGCACACCGTCGATCTCCACCTCGGTGATGGCACTGCCGGGCATGGACGACAGCAGCACGCGCCGCAGCGCGTTGCCGAGGGTGTGCCCGAAGCCGCGCTCGAACGGCTCGATCACCACGCGCGCCTGGCGCGGGGCCACCGGCTGTACCTTCACCACCCGGGGTCGCAGAAACTCACTCACAGAACCCTGCATTGCTTGTCTCACCTTGCCGGCCCGCGGCCGGCGTAAAAGAAACTTGGGCGGACCCACCTACATGGGTGCGCGAGCCACCCGTTGCAAGTGGATGCGATCACTTCGAATACAGTTCGACCACCAGGTTCTCGTTGATGTCCGGCAGGATGTCATCCCGGCCCGGCGCCGACTTGAACACGCCGCGGAACTCCTTGTCGTTCACCTCGACCCACTCGGGGAGTCCGACCTGCTGCGCGACGTTGAGCGCGCTCTGGATACGCAGCTGCTTGCGCGACTTCTCGCGCACCTGAACGATGTCGCCGGCCTTCACCTGGTAGGAGGCGATGGTGACCGGCTGCTCGTTCACCGCGATCGCCTTGTGGCTCACCAGCTGGCGCGCCTCGGCGCGGGTCGCCGCGAAGCCCATGCGGTACACGACGTTGTCGAGGCGGCACTCGAGCAGGCGCAGCAGGTTCTCGCCGGTGGCGCCGGCCTTCCTGGCCGCTTCCTGGTAATAGTTGCCGAACTGGCGCTCGAGCACGCCGTACATGCGGCGCAGCTTCTGCTTCTCGCGCAGCTGCAGGCCGTACTCGGACAGGCGCTGGCGGCGCTCACTCTTGACGCCGCCCGGCGGCACGGTGAACTTGCACTTGTTCTCGAGCGGCTTCACTCCGCTCTTGAGGAAAAGGTCGGTGCCCTCGCGACGCGCGAGCTTGCACGTGGGACCGGTGTAACGCGCCATCGTTGTCTGCCTCTCTTTACACGCGCCGCTTCTTCGGCGGACGACACCCGTTGTGCGGGATCGGCGTCACGTCGGAGATGCTGGTGAT
Source organism: Steroidobacteraceae bacterium (assembly GCA_036008385.1). GTDB lineage: Bacteria > Pseudomonadota > Gammaproteobacteria > Steroidobacterales > Steroidobacteraceae > 13-2-20CM-66-19. The sequence continues at coordinate 28,942 of DASYNX010000091.1, read as the reverse complement.
CTTCAGTCCACAGTTGTTGAGCGCACGTACCGCGGACTCGCGCCCCGGTCCGGGCCCGCCCACGCGCACTTCCACGTTCTTCACGCCGTGCTCCTGCGCGGCGGTGCCGGCCTTCTCGGCCGCCACCTGTGCGGCGAACGGTGTGCTCTTGCGCGAGCCGCGAAAGCCACAGCCGCCGGCGGTCGCCCACGACAGCGTGTTGCCCTGCCGGTCGGTGATGGTGATGATCGTGTTGTTGAAGGAGGCGTGCACGTGCGCGATCGCATCCAGCACGTTCTTGCGCGCCTTCTTGGTCTTCTTGGGAGCCGCCGGCGTTGCTGCCGGCGCGGCCGCGCCGCCGCCCTCAGGTTTCTGCTCAGCTTTCTCTTCAGCCATTCGTCATGCCTTTCCGGGAGGTGCGTTCAACTTGACCGCCTGCTTGCGCGGCCCCTTGCGGGTGCGCGCATTGGTGCGCGTGCGCTGGCCGCGCACCGGGAGCCCGCGGCGGTGGCGGATGCCGCGCCAGCTGCCGAGGTCCATGAGCCGCTTGATGTTCATCGAGACTTCGCGCCGCAGGTCGCCCTCGACCGCGAACTTGGCGATCTGCGAGCGGATCGCATTCACCTCCGCCTCGGTGAGGTCCTTCACCTTGGTGGCGGGGTTGACGCCCGCGAGCTGACAGGCGCTGCACGCGCGCGCGCGGCCGACGCCGTAGATGTGCGTGAGCCCGACCCACACGTGCTTGTTCATCGGGATATTGATACCGGCTATGCGTGCCATGTGCGCTACCTCAACCCTGGCGCTGCTTGTGCCGCGGATCCGTGCAGATCACGTAGACCACGCGGCGGCGGCGCACGATCTTGCAGTTCTTGCAGATCTTCTTGACCGACGGACGTACTTTCATTGATCAACCACCCGAGCCGCTGCGGCCGTAGCCGAGCAGGTTCGCCTTCTTGAGCAGTCCCGGGTAGTGATGCGACATCATGTGCGCATTCAGCTGCGCCATGAAATCCATGACCACTACCACCACGATGAGGAGCGACGTGCCGCCGAAGCGGAACGGCACCCCGTAGTACGAAATCATGACCTCCGGCACCAGGCATACCGAGGTCACGTACAGCGCGCCCCACAGCGTGAGGCGCGTGAGCACCTGGTCGATGTACTCGGCGGTCTGCTGCCCGGGGCGGATACCGCGCACGAAGGCACCGGACTTCTTGAGGTTGTCGGCGGTGTCGCGCGCGTTGAAGACCAGCGCGGTGTAGAAGAAGCAGAAGAAGATGATCAGCATCGCGTACAGCACCAGGTGCAGCGGCTGGCCGTAGCCCAAGGCCGCGGCCACGTTCTGCATGGCAGTCGCGACCACGCCCTCGCCGCTCGTGCCGACGAAGCTCGCCAGCGTCGCCGGGAACAGCAGCAGGCTCGAGGCGAAGATCGGCGGGATCACGCCCGACATGTTGAGCTTGAACGGCAGGTGGCTGCTCTGCCCCGCGTACATGCGCCGCCCCACCTGGCGCTTGGCGTAGTCGACCGGAATGCGTCGCTGGGCGCGCTCGACGAACACCACGAAGGCGGTGACGCCGAGCACCAGGATCACCAGCGCCAGCGCCACCGGGCCCTGCATCTCCCCGGTACTGATGCCCTCCACGGTATTGCCGACCGCCCCGGGCAGTCCCGCGACGATGCCGGAGAGGATGATCATCGAGATGCCGTTGCCGATGCCGCGCTCGGTGATCTGCTCGCCGAGCCACATGAGGAACATGGTCCCCGTGGTCATGGTGATGGTCGCGGTGAACAGGAACGCCCAGCCGTGATAGAGCGTCATGCCGCCCTTGTCGAGCGCGCCAGCGGCGGCGAATGACTGCACCAGCGCGAGCCCCACCGTGCCGTAACGGGTGTACTGGGTGATCTTGCGCCGCCCCGACTCGCCTTCCTTGCGCAGCTCCATGAGCGTCGGCACCACCATCGACATCATCTGGATGATGATGGAGGCGGAGATGTAGGGCATCACACCCATGGCGAAGATCGACAGGCGCGACAGCGCACCACCCGAGAACATGTTGACGATTCCGAGGATGGTGTTGGAGCGGTCGCCGAAGAAGCGCGCCACTTCCGCCGGATTCACTCCGGGTACCGGGATGAAGGTGCCGATGCGGTACACGATGAGCGCGCCGATCAGGAAGAAGAAGCGGCTGCGGATCTCTCCGAAGCGCGCGGCTTCACTGAATGCGGCGGCCGGATTGCTGAAGGTCGTGTTCGCCATGCCTGTCCTTAGACCTCGATCTTGCCGCCGGCGGCCTCGATGGCCGCGCGCGCGCCCTTGGTGACCGCCACGCCCTTGAGCGTCACCGCCTTGCTGATCTCGCCTGACAGCACCACCTTGGCGCGCTCAGTGCCTGGAGGCACGACGCCCGCCTTGCGCAGCGCCTCGAGGTCCACCACTGCGGCGTCAACCTTGGCGAGCTCGCCGAGGCGCACCTCGGCACGCGTGCGCTTGAGATCTGAGCGGAAGCCGACCTTGGGCATGCGCCGCTGCAGCGGCATCTGTCCGCCCTCGAAGCCGACCTTGTGATAGCCGCCCTTGCGCGCGCGCTGGCCCTTGGTGCCGCGGCCGCAGGTCTTGCCCTGCCCGGCGGAAGCGCCGCGGCCGACGCGCAGTCGGTTGCGGCGCGACCCGGGGGCGGGTTTGAGTGTGTTGAGTCGCATAGGCTCAGGCATCCTTCTCGACGCGCAGCAGGTGCCCGGCGGTCGCGATCATGCCGCGGTTCTCGCGCGTGTCCCTGACGGTGACCGACTGGTGCAGCCGACGCAGGCCGAGGCCGCGCGCCGAGGCGGCGATGTTCCTCAGCTGCCCGTGCAGACTCCTCACCAGCGTCACTTTCAATTGCTTCTCCGCCATAGACTTCAGCCCGTGATCTCTTCCAGGCTCTTGCCGCGCTTCGCCGCGATCTCCTCGGGCGAACGGATCTTCGCCAGCGCGTTCATGGTGGCGCGCACGACGTTGATGGGGTTGCGTGAGCCGTAGCTCTTGGCGAGCACGTTGCGCACGCCGGCGCACTCGAGCACCGCGCGCATGCCGCCGCCGGCAATGACTCCGGTACCGTCCGACGCCGGCTGCACGTACACGCGCGTCGCCCCGTGCGCACCGGTGACCGCGTAGTGCAGCGAATCGTTGCGCAGCGCCACGTTGATCAGGTTCTTGCGCGCCTGGGTCATGGCCTTGGAAATCGCCACCGGCACCTCGCGCGCCTTGCCGAAGCCGTAGCCAACCCGCCCGGCGGTATCGCCCACCACGGTGAGCGCGGTGAAGCCGAACTGCCGGCCGCCCTTGACGACCTTGGCGGTGCGATTGACGGCAACGAGCTTCTCGATGAACTCGTCCGCCGGCTGGCCCTTCTCTGGTCTCGCCATATGTGTCTGTCCTGCCTAGAATTCAAGACCCGCTTCGCGGGCCGCATCCGCGAGCGCCTTGACGCGTCCGTGGAACTGGAAGCCGGAACGGTCGAACGCCACCCTATTGACTCCCGCCGCCTTGCTGCGTTCGGCAATCGCGCGCCCCACCGCCTTGGCCGCCTCGACGTTGCCGGTGGTCTTCAGCCCCCCACGCACCGCCTTCTGGGTGGTGGAGGCCGCGGCGATCACCTTGGCGCCGAGGGGGTCGGTAACCTGCGCATAGATGTGGTTCGGCGTGCGATGCACCGTGAGGCGCGCCACGCTCAAGTCGCGGATGTGTGCGCGGCTCTTCACCGCCCGGCGCCGGCGCCGCGCCTTCTTGGTGATGATCACTTCTTCTTCCCCTCTTTGAGCGTGATCTGCTCGCCCGCGTAGCGCACACCCTTGCCCTTGTAGGGCTCCGGTGGCCGAATGCCGCGGATCTCAGCGGCCACCTGGCCGACCTTCTGCCGATCGATGCCCTTCACCACGATCTCCGTCTGGCTCGGCGTCTCGATGGTGATGCCTTCCGGGATCACCACGCTCACCGGATGCGAGAAGCCGAGCGTCAGGTTCAGGCTCTTGCCCTGCACCTGCGCGCGAAAGCCGACGCCGACCAGCTCGAGCTTCTTCTCGTAGCCTTTGGTCACACCGCGCACCATGTTGGCCAGATGCGCCCGGGTGGCGCCGGCGCGGGTGCGCGTCGCCCCCTCAGCCGCGAACTTGATCTCGAGCTTCTTGTCGGTCTGCTCCACCGAGACCCCCGCAGTCAGCGGCAGGCTGAGCGAGCCCTTGGCGCCCTTGATGGTCACCACGTTGGGCGCGAGGGTCGCGGTCACACCCGCAGGCAGTTCGACCGGAGCTTTGGCAATTCTCGACATGCTTGGGTTCTCTGCGCTCAAGCCACGATGCACAGCACTTCGCCGCCCTGCCCGGCAGCGCGCGCCTGGCGGTCGGTCATCACGCCCTTGGGCGTCGAGACGATCACCGTGCCCATGCCGCCCAGGACCTTCGGCAGCTCGTCCTTGCCGCGGTAGATCCGCAGGCCCGGCCGGCTGACGCGCTCCAGGCGGTCGATCACCGGGCGGCCCTCGAAGTACTTGAGCCCTATCGTCAGGCGCGGCTTGCCGCCGTCGGCCTCGAGGCGAAAATCGCTGATGTAGCCCTCCTCCTTCAGCACCTTGACGATGGCGGTCTTCAGGCGCGAGGAGGCGAGCTGCACCTCGCTCTTGCCGGCGGTCTGGCCGTTGCGGATGCGTGTCAGCAGGTCGGCGATTGGGTCGGTCATACTCATGCAGGCGCCCTCACCAGCTCGCCTTGGCGAGGCCGGGAATCTCGCCGCGGCTCGCGACCTCGCGGATCTTCACCCGCGCCAGGCCGAACTTGCGGTACACGCCGCGCGAGCGCCCGGTGATGGCGCAGCGGTTACGCTGCCGCGACGGGCTGGCATCGCGCGGCAGCTCCTGCAGCGCCGCCTGCGCCGCCACGCGCTCCTCGGGCGAGCTCTTGGGGCTGCGGATGCGCTCCTTGAGCTTCGCGCGCTTCACCGCGTACTTTTTCACGATCCCGGCGCGACGCTTCTCGCGCTCGACCATGCTCGTCTTCGCCATAGACTTTAGGGTTCCTGTTATTTCCGGAACGGGAAGTTGAATGCCTCGAGCAACGCTCGGCCGTGACGGTCGTCCCTTGCCGTCGTAGTGATGGTGATGTCCATTCCCCGGACCTGATCGATCTGGTCGTACTGGATCTCGGGAAAAATGATCTGCTCCTTGACGCCGAGCGAGTAGTTGCCCTGGCCGTCGAAGGAGCGCGGCGACACGCCACGAAAGTCGCGGATGCGCGGTATCGCGATGCTGATCAGGCGGTCGAGGAACTCGTACATGCGCTTTCCCCGCAGCGTCACCTTGGCGCCGATCGCGAGCCCGGCGCGGATCTTGAACGAGGCGTGCGCCTTGCGCGACTTGGTGATCAGCGGCTTCTGCCCGGTAATGCTGGTGAGATCGGCCACCGCCGCATCCATCACCTTCTTATCGGCTACCGCCTCGCCGACGCCCATGTTGACCGTGATCTTGCTGATGCGCGGCACCTGCATGACGTTGTCGATCTTCAGGTCGGCACGCAGGCGCGGCACCACCTGCTCGCGGTAGAACTGCTGCAGCCGTGGCGGGCCGGAGCGCACATCGGCCGGGCGATGCCCATGCGCCGCGGGCTGCTTACCGGCTTGCGCCTCCGCCTGCGCGTGCTTGTCGGCCGGCTTCTGCTTGCCCGCCTGTTTGCCGGACTGTTTGCCCGACTGTTTGCCGGCCTGCTTGCCGGTGTCCTTGCCTGCAGCCTCGTCAGACATCGAGCATCTCTCCATTCGCCTTGAAGAAGCGCACGCGCTTGCCGTCGGCGAGCGTCTTGATGCCGACGCGGTCGGCCTTCTTGACGCTCGGGTTCCAGATGGCAACCTTGGAGAGCGGCAACGGCATCTCCTTCTCGACGATCCCGCCCGGCTTGTTCGCCTGCGGGTTGGGCTTGGTGTGCTTCTTCGCCATGTTCACGCTCTCGACCAGCACGCGGCCGTCGGCGAGCACCTGGATCACCGCGCCGCGCCGGCCCTTGTCGCGCCCCGACCGCACGATCACCTGATCGCCCTTGCGGATCTTCCTCATGTCACAGTACCTCGGGGGCGAGCGAGATGATCTTCATGAACTGCTGGTTGCGCAGCTCGCGCGTCACCGGTCCGAAGATGCGGGTGCCGATGGGCTCGAGCTTGTTGGTCAGCAGCACCGCGGCGTTGCCGTCGAAGCGGATCAGCGAACCGTCGGGGCGGCGCACGCCGCGCGTGGTGCGCACCACCACCGCGTCGTAGACCTCGCCCTTCTTCACCTTGCCGCGCGGAATGGCGTCCTTGACGCTCACCTTGATGACGTCGCCCACGTTGGCGTAGCGGCGGCGCGTGCCGCCGAGCACCTTGATGCACATCAGGGTGCGCGCGCCGCTGTTGTCAGCGGCATTCAGCATGGTGCGCATCTGGATCATGGTTCCAACCTGCCTTCCGTCGTCAGCGCGCCGCGGCCTTCTGCACCACCGCGAGCAGCCGCCACGACTTGCGCCGTGACATGGGGCGGCACGGGATGATGGTGACCAGGTCGCCTTCCTGCGAGGCGCCGTTCTCGTCGTGCGCCAGCAGCTTGGTCGTGCGGCGGATGTACTTGCCGTAGGTCGGGTGCCGGATGAGGCGCTCGATCTCCACCGCGACGGTCTTCTGCATCCGCTTGCTCACCACGCGGCCGGCGAGGGTGCGGGCGCCCTTCACCCGCACGGGCTGGGCGGCAACCTCGGCCGGCGCCGTATCGGTGCCGGCGGCCGCCTCACGTGCCGCAGCTTGCGCCGCGGCGGCGGCGCGCACCGCGCGCGCGCTGCGCGCCGGGGCCTTTTTCTTCGGGGCCCGGGATCGGGTCTTTTGCGCGCTCACTTCTCACCTCCGGCGCCGGACGCCTGCTTCTCGCGCAGCACGGTCTTGAGGCGCGCGATATTGCGCCGTACCTTGCCGAACTGGTCGGGCTTGGGTTGCTGCCCGGTGGCGCGCTGCATGCGCAGCGCGAACTGCTCCTTGCGCAGCTTCACGAGCTCGTCGGCGAGTTCCGCCGGCGATCGGGTGCGCAGCTCTTTGGCGTCCATCTAGCGAACCTGCCGTTTCACGAACGATGTGGACACCGACAGCTTCGAGCCCGCGAGACGGAACGCCTCGCGCGCTGTGCCCTCGTCCACGCCCTCCATCTCGAACAACACCTTGCCGGGCTGCACGCGGGCGACGTAATACTCGACGTTGCCCTTGCCCGAACCCATGCGGACCTCGAGCGGCTTCTTCGAGATCGGGATATCGGGAAACACCCGGATCCAGATCTGGCCGCCGCGCTTCACGTAGCGAGCCATGGCACGACGCGCCGCCTCAATCTCGCGGGCGGTCATGCGCGCGCGGCTGGTGGCCTTCAGACCGAATTCGCCGAAGGACACGTTGGCGCCACGTTGCGCGTAGCCCGGGTTGCGACCCTTGAACTGCTTGCGGTACTTGCTGCGTTTGGGCTGAAGCATATCGCTCGCTCCGGCCTCAGACCTGCGCGGCCGTGTCGGGCGCGGCTGCCGCGGGCGCGGTAGCGACCGGGGCGGCCGGCGCCGCCGCAGCCGGGGTCGCCGTCGCGGGCGGGGTTGCCGCCGCCGCAGCCGGGGCTGCCGCCGCCGCGGGCGGGCTCGCTTCGGCCTCGGCCTGCTCCGCGAGGTCGCTCTTGTCGAACACCTCGCCCTTGAAGATCCACACCTTGACGCCGATGACGCCGTAGGTGGTGCGTGACTCCGACAGGCCGTAGTCGATGTCGGCGCGGAAGGTATGCAGCGGGATACGGCCCTCGCGATACCACTCGGTACGGGCGATCTCCGAGCCGTTCAGCCGCCCGGACACGCGCACCTTCACGCCGAGTGCGCCCGAGCGCATGGTGCTCATCACCGCGCGCTTCATGGCGCGGCGGAACATCACGCGCTTCTCGATCTGCTGCGCGATGGAATCGGCGACCAGCTGCGCATCGAGCTCGGGCTTGCGGATCTCGGCGATGTTGAGGCGCACGTCGTTGATGCTCATCCCGAGGAGCGCGGCGGTCTCCTGCCGCAGCTTCTCGATATCCTCGCCCTTCTTGCCGATCACGATGCCGGGGCGCGCGGTCTGGATGGTGATGTTCACCTTCTTGGCGGCGCGCTCGATGAGGATGCGGCTTACCGAGGCTTCCTTGAGCTTCTCCTTGAGGAACTCGCGCACGCGGAAATCGGTGTGCACCTGCAACGGGAACTGCTTCTTGCCGGCGTACCAGCGGCTGGTCCAGTCGCGGGTGATCCCGAGGCGCACGCCCAGCGGATTGACCTTCTGACCCATGCGTTAGTCCTTCTTGCCGTCGCTCACGGCGACGGTGATGTGGCTGTTGCGCTTGATGATGCGCGCGCCGCGTCCCTTGGCCCGTGCGTGGAAGCGCTTGAGCTGCGGCGCCGCGTCCACGTGGATCAGCAACACCTTGAGCTCGTCGATGTCGGCGCCGTGGTTGTGCTCAGCGTTGGCGACCGCCGACTCGAGCACCTTGCACACCAGCGCCGCGCCCTTCTTGGGCATGAACTTCAGCGTCGCGATCGCGTTGCCGACCGGCTTGCCGCGCACCACATCGGCCACCAGCCGGCACTTCTGCGGAGAGATGCGCGCGTAGCGCAGCTTGGAGGTCACTTGCATCGTGTCTCTGCGCGCCCTCAGGTGGCGGCGGCAGCCTCCACCTTGCGATCGCCCGAGTGCGCCTTGAAGGTGCGCGTGGGCGCGAACTCGCCGAGCTTGTGGCCCACCATGTTCTCGGTGATGAGCACCGGGATGTGCTGGCGGCCGTTGTGGACGGCGATGGTGAGTCCCACCATCTCCGGCACGACCATCGAGCGGCGCGACCAGGTCTTGATCGGCTTGCGGTCGTTCTTGGCGGACGCGATCTGCACCTTCTTCGCTAGGTGCAGATCGACGAACGGGCCTTTCTTCAGTGAACGTGGCATGGGCGCCTCGGTTAGCGGATGCGGTTCTTGCGGCGCTGGACGATCATGTTGTCCGTGCGCTTGTTGTGACGGGTCTTGAGCCCCTTGGTGTTCCAGCCCCACGGCGACACCGGGTGCGGGTTACCCTGGCCGGACTTGCCCTCGCCGCCGCCGTGCGGGTGATCGACCGGATTCATGGCGAGCCCGCGCACCGTCGGACGCACGCCCTTCCAGCGCTTGGCGCCCGCCTTGCCGTAGCTGCGCAGGTTGTGCTCGTCGTTGCCGACCTCGCCGATGGTGGCGCGGCAGTCGACGTGCACCTTGCGCGTCTCGCCGGACTTGAGGCGCAGGTAGGCATAGATGCCTTCGCGCGCGGTGAAGGACACCGAGGAGCCGGCGCTGCGCGCCAGCTGCCCGCCGCGGCCGGGCTTCATCTCCACGTTGTGAATGGTCGAGCCCACCGGGATGTGGCGCAGCGACATCGCGTTGCCCGACTTGATCGGGGCGTCCGCTCCCGAGCGCACCTCGTCGCCCGGCTTCATGCCCTTGGGGGCGAGAATGTAGCGCCACTCGCCGTCCGGGTACTTGATGAGCGCGATGTGGCTGGTGCGGTTCGGGTCGTACTCGAGCTGCTCGACGAGGCCGGTGATGCCGTCCTTGTCACGCTTGAAGTCGATCAGGCGGTACTTCTGCCGCGTGCCGCCGCCGTGATGGCGCGTGGTGATGCGGCCGAAATGGTTGCGCCCGCCGGTCTTGTTCTGGTGGGCAGTGAGCGCCATGCGCGGGCCGCCCTTGTGCAGGTGCGAACGGTCGACCTTGATCAGCGCGCGCGTGCCGGGGGTTCTGGGCTTGTACTTGATGAGAGCCATGGGGTTCGTCCGTCAGGCCTTGGCGCGGGCTTCGTAGTCGATGGTCTGACCGGCAGCGAGACTCACGTACGCCTTCTTCCAGTCCTGGGTGCGCCCGGCGGTGCGGCCGAAGCGGCGCGCCTTGCCGGTCTCGTTCACCACCTGCACGCCCGCGACCTTGACGTCGAACATCAGCTCGACCGCCTGGCGGATATCGGTCTTGGTGGCGTCGCGCCGTACGCGGAACGTGTATTGATTGTGGTTCTGCATGGCGAGCGAGGTCTTCTCGGTCACGTGCGGGGCGATCAGCACGTTCATCAGCTGCTCGCGATTCATTGCAGGCGCTCCTCGATCAGTTTCACCGCGCCCACCGTCATCAGCACCTTGTCGTAAGCGGCCAGCGACACGGGATTCAGTGCCGGTACCTCGAGAACCTCGACGTGCGGCAGGTTGCGTGCCGCCAGGATGAGCTTCTCATCCGTCGCCTCCACCACGATCAGCACCGAAGGCAGCGACCAGGCCTTGAGCTGGCTGGCAAGCAGCTTGGTCTTCGGCTCCGCGAGCTCGATGGCGTCAGTAACGAGCAGCCGCTCGGTACGCGCCAGCTCCGAGAGCATCGAGCGGATGGCGCCGCGATACATCTTGCGATTCACCTTCTGCGCGAAATCGCGCGGCTTGGCTGCGAAGGTCCGGCCACCTCCGACCCAGATGGGTGAACGGCTGGAGCCGGCGCGCGCCTGGCCGGTGCCCTTCTGCGCCCACGGCTTGCGGCCGCCGCCGCGCACTTCGGCGCGCGACTTCTGCGCCTTGGTGCCGGCGCGTCCCGCATTGCGATACGCGGTCAGCACCTGGTGCACGAGCGCCTCGTTGAACTTGCTCCCGAAGGCGGTTTCGGAAACCTGCAGCGTGCTCTCGCCGTTGACAGACTTGAGTTTCATGACGGCCTATTTCCTGCCCGCCCTGGCCGGATCCTTCGACGCCGCGGAGCCGGCCTTGGTCGGCGCCGTGGTCTTGCGATTTGCGCGGCGGGCCGCCTTGAGCGAGGAGCGCACGAGCACCTGGCCACCCTCGGCCCCGGGTACGGCGCCGCGGATCAAGAGCAGGTTTCGCTCGAGATCGACCTGCACGACCTTCAGGTTTTCGGTCGTGCGGCGTACGACGCCCATGTGACCCGACATGCGCCGGCCCTTGAACACGCGCCCCGGTGTCTGGCGCTGACCGATCGAGCCCGGCGCACGGTGCGAGAGCGAGTTGCCGTGCGAGGCCATGCCACCGGCGAAGTTGTGACGCTTCATGACGCCAGCGAAGCCCTTGCCGATGGTCGTGCCCGTGACGTCCACGGCCTCACCTTCCTTGAAGAGGTCGGCCTTGATCTCACTGCCGGCCTTGAGCTCGGTGGCATCGGCGGCGCTCAGGCGAAATTCGACCAGGGCCCGGCCGGGGGCGACGTTGGCGCGCGCGTAGTGACCCGCGAGGGCCTTGGAATAGAGCTGCGGACGGCGCGTACCGTAGGTGACCTGCACCGCGCGGTAGCCGTCCTTGTCCTGCACCTTCACCTGCGTGACGCGGTTCGGCAGAACCTCGATCACCGTCACCGGCACCGTCTCGCCGGCTTCGGTGAACACGCGCGTCATGCCGGCCTTGCGGCCGACGAGTCCGATAGCCATTGGCATCCTCTCAGCGCCACACCCACAGCACCGAGCTAAGTTATTGAGACAACAGGAGATTTTCGCACGCCGGCAGGGGTGCGCCAAAATCTCGAGTGGTCTTGGAAAGGCCTGAGAGGCCCGCTCCAACCTCGCCCGATGCCGCTTAAGCGACCGGCCCGCGTTTTGCACGGGGGCCAAAAAGGGCGCGCAGTATAGGCGCGCCCGATCGTCCAATCAACCCTGGACGCGAAGCCTTTTGCGCCCCGGTCGCGGTCGGCCGCACGCCCCGTGCACCCTGCCCCAGTGGCGGACGGCCCGCGGGCCGCGAAGCGGGTTCAAAAGCCGACCACCTGCGACCAGATTTGCATGCTGGCGGAGTCGCGCGTGTCCGACCAAGCTGCATGAACCACACCCTCCGCGCTGGATACCAGCTGCGTGTAGTCCCCGAAGAAGCCACACCCCGGAAAACCGGTGCAGGGATTGAAGGCGACGTCATTCACCGGTTGCTGCATCGGAAAAGTCTTTCCTCCGTCGATCGACTTGCCGACGAAGTAATCCACCTTGGTGTTGAACGGGTCGCGACGGTCGTCGTACCACCCTACGTACACCGCGCCCGCGGGCGTGGTTGCAGCCCAGGCAAAGAAGTGCTGCTTCTGCCCGTTGAAAGCATCGTCGTTGACGCGCACCACGTGCAGGGCGGCGCCACTGCCCGTGTGCACCGCTGCGAGGTACACCGCGGGAGTGGACTCCGGTTTGCCGGCTCCGACCTGGTTTGCCGAGAAGGCGCAATAGGCAGTGACGCCATGGATTGCGCATCCCGGCGCCTCTGCCCCGGCGTCGCGGAATGCCCAGTTCAGGTTCCGCAGGCCGTTATAGATGAAACTCACCGCCGGTGTCTTCGCCACCACCCAGGTGCCGCCGACGAGAGTGGATTGCCACATGTTGACTGTCGGGGAATTCGTGAAGTCATCGAAGAACACGTGCGGTGTGCCCGCAGCATCGATCACCATGCTGGAGAACTGGGTGTTAGTGAGCGTGCCGCTCACGAGCGCCGGGGCCGAGAACGGCAGGCCGGCCCCCGGGGAATGCGCTTCCACGATGGCGGAGGTGAACGCCAGGATCGTCACGTTCCCGTCCGTGCATATCCCGGAGGTCGGGGCGTTGCAGAAGAGCGTGTAATAGACGTAGGTGGTGCCGTAGTGCGGGCTGGCCGGGTTGCTGTCGGTGGTGATGAGCGGCTTGTCCAGCGTCGCGTCGCAGCTGAAAACGCCGGTAAACGTCCCGTTACACGCCTGCACGTCGATCGTCGTCGGGAGCAGACTCGCATAGGTGCCGTCGGCGAACCCCTGGGCCACATCGATCTCGGTGTCCTCATTCACATAGCCATTGATGCCATCAAAGATCAGATTGCCGTTGATGGTGGAGAGGTAGCTGTTACCGGAGCGATCGAACGACACACCCGGATCACTCTGGAACGTCTCCGGAATGAACCCGGTGAAGGGATCGTTTCCCCCGACCATGGCATCGTCCGTCCACGTGCGGCCGCCATCGGTCGAGACATGGAAAAACATCTGATCGAGGTTGCGGCGGAAATCGTTGCTCATGACCACCCAGTTGCCCGTGAGTGGATCGACGGCCGCGGCGATCTCCGCCTTGGGCCACGGATTGCGGTCCTGATTCACCCGCACGTTGTGATAGACGTTCGCCTGCGCCACTTCCCGGGGCGCCGCGGCTCGGGCGCGCAGCAGCTTCTGCGCACCACCCTGGGGCAACACCGCCCCGTCGCGGTCGAACGGTGCCTTGTGATTCTTCTGCATCCATGAGACGTACGAGGCGAAATCCTTGTACGGTGGTGCCTCGCGGCTCGACGCGGCCTCGGATGAGAGAGCCAGCAAAGTGAATCCCAGGATGGCCGCAGGAAGGCCAGAGTCACGCTGCATCATGTTTGTTCTCCCCGCGATCCCGTACGTCACGCGTCGGGAATTTTTGGCGCGCATCGTTCTGCGCAGAATTGCGCGCGGAGTATTTGCCCACTCACCTCAACCGTCAATGCAGCACGCGTGCGTCACGGTCGATGGCCTGCCTCAAAACCAGACGACCAGGCTGTCCAGGAAGACCGGCTTGCGCGGCCGGAAAGCGTCGGCTTTGCCGGGGCGGTACACTCAAGTCCCATCGCGACGTACGAAGCGCGACGCTGTCGATGAGGCGATGGTCGAACGCCTTCAGACAGATGCGGTCCACCGTGGCGTAGCATCGAGACGGTGAGTCTGGTTGCGCACATTCTCCGGCATCCAGGAGCGGCGTCGTGACGGATGCTGAGCGGCGCCGCGCCGCACGACGACGCTCCGCAGTGCCGCCGGCGGCGCCCCGCCGCGCGGCGGCCACACCCGGGGCGCGCGCGGCTCCGCCTACCGCGGACCTCAGCGTCCCGCGCGCGACTTACCGTCTGCAGCTCAACGCCGGCTTCACCTTCCGCGACGCGACCGAGATCGTCCCGTACCTGGCCGCGCTCGGCATCAGCCACGTCTACTGCTCGCCGTACTTCCGCGCGCGGCGGGGGAGTACCCACGGCTATGACGTGGTCGACCACAACTCCTTCAACCCCGAGATCGGCGACCGCGCCGCGTTCGAGCGCTTCGTCGCCGCGCTGCGCGCGCATGGCATGGGCCACATCGTCGACATCGTGCCGAACCATGTCGGCATTCTCGGCGCGCAGAACGAATGGTGGATGGACGTGCTCGAGAACGGCGAGGCCTCCGCCTACGCCGATTTCTTCGACATCGACTGGACCCCCTCCAACCCCGAGCGCGCCCACAAGGTGCTGGTGCCGGTGCTGGCGGACGCCTACGGGAAGGTGCTCGAGCGCGGCGAGCTCGAGCTGCGCTTCGAGCCGGATTCGGGATCCTTTGCGGTCTTCTATCACTCGCATCGCCTGCCGATCGACCCGCGTACCTATCCGCGCATCCTCGATCGTGCCGCGGCGCTCATCTCCAGCGGCGAGCTCGAGAACATCCGGCGTGCGCTCGCCGCGCTCCCCGACCGGCACGCCGCCACGCCCGAACAGGTGGTGGAACGCAGCCGCGCCAAGGACCTGCAGAAGGCCCGCCTCGCGGAGCTGGCGCGCGGCGACGCTGCGGTGGCGGCGGCGCTCGCGGCCGCGGTGCGCAGCTTCACGGGCACGGCGGCCGAGCCCGCCAGCTTCGACGCGCTGCACGAGCTGCTCGAGCTGCAGCCCTACCATCTCGCCTACTGGCGTGTCGCCGCCGAGGACATCAACTACCGCCGGTTCTTCGATGTCAACGATCTGGCGGCGCTGCGCGTCGACAACGAGGAAGTCTTCGAGGCCACGCACCGCCTGGTGCTGCAGCTGATCAGCGAAGGTCGGGTCGACGGGCTGCGCATCGATCACATCGACGGCCTGTACGATCCGGCCGGCTACCTGCTGCGCCTGCAGCGGCGCATCGCCGCGGTCACCGGTGATCCGCACGAGCGCGCGCTGTACCTGGTGGTCGAGAAGATCAGCGCCTCCTTCGAGCACTTGCCGCCGGACTGGCCGGTGCACGGCGAGACCGGGTACCACTTCACCAACGTCGTCAACCGCATGCTGATCGATGCCGCGACGCGCGCGCGCATGGACCGCGTGTATCGCGGCGCGACGGGCGAGATGCTCGAGTGGGGCGATGTCGCCTACCAGTGCCAGCAGCTCATCCTGCGCCGCTCGCTGGCGTCCGAGCTCAACGTCGCCACCAACCAGCTGGCGCGCATTGCACGCACCGACCGCAGCAACCGCGACTTCACCTTCAACAACCTGCGCAACGCGCTCGCGGAGGTGATCGCCTGCTTTCCGGTCTACCGCATCTACGTCGCCGAACGCCCCGCCGACAGCGACCGGCGCTACATCGAGTGGGCCATCGCCGCAGCACGGCGCCGGCGCGCGGCCATCGAGGGCGCGGTGTTCGATTTCGTGCGCGCGGCGCTGCTGCTCGACCTCCCCGCGGCGAGCGACGCCGCGGAGCGTGCCATGCGCGCCTTCGTGATGAAGTTCCAGCAGATCACCGCGCCGATCACCGCCAAGGGCATCGAGGACACGGCGCTCTACCGCTTCAATCGCCTCATCTCGCTCAACGAGGTCGGCGGCGAGCCCGGCAGCTACGGCGGCGCCGGGGTGCGTGGTTTCCACGCCGATGCCGAATACCGTGTGCGGCACTGGCCGCACGAGATGCTCGCCACCTCCACCCACGACACCAAGCGCTCCGAGGACGTACGTGCGCGGCTCGACGTACTCTCGGAGATGAGCACACCGTGGCGCGATGCGGTGCGGCGCTGGATGCGCTTCAACCGCACGCGCAAGCGCGAGGTTGACGGCGAGCCGGCGCCCGCCGCCAACGACGAGTATCACTTCTACCAGACGCTGCTCGGCAGCTGGCCGCTCACCGCGCCGGATCCCGCGGCGGCGGCCGCCTACCGCGAGCGTATCCAGGCCTACATGATCAAGGCGGTCCGCGAGGCGAAGCAGCGCACCAGCTGGACCGAGACCGATACGGCCTACGAGGAGGCGCTGCTGCAGTTCGTACGCAACGCGCTCGAGCCGCGCGAGAGCAACCTGTTCCTCGCCGACTTCATCGAGTTCCAGCGCCGCGTGACGCGCTTCGGCCTGCTGAATAGCCTGTCGCAGACGCTGTGCAAGCTCGCCGCACCGGGCGTGCCGGACGTGTACCAGGGCAACGAGCTGTGGGACTTCTCGCTGGTCGATCCCGACAACCGCCGAGCGGTCGATTACACCGAGCGCCGCCGGCTGCTCGCGGAACTCGAGGGCCGCGGCGCGACGCTCGCGGTGCGTGAGCTCACCACAAGCCTGGAGGACGGCCGCTGCAAGCTGTGGCTCATCTGGAAGGTGCTGCAGCTGCGGCGCGCACGGCCGCGGCTCTTCAGCCACGGGGACTACCGTCGGCTGCGGGTGCGTGGTGCGTGCGCGCACCACGTGTGCGCCTTCGCGCGGCGCTGCGCCGGAGAGTCGCTCATCGCGATTGTGCCGCGGCTGTACCGGCGGCTGCTCGATGACCCGGCCAGGCTCCCGCTCGGGCGCGAGGTGTGGCAGGACACGCTGGTCGAGCTGCCGCGGGAGCAGCGCGCGCAGCGCCCGGTGCGCAACGTGCTGGGCGGCGCCGAGCTCGAGCCGGTGCCGTACGGCGAGGGCGCCGCGATCCCGGTCGCCGAGGCGCTGGCCGAGTTCCCGGTGGCGCTGCTCCATGCCGGAGTTCCCGCGGCCGCGGCTCCCAGCGGCTGAAGCTCCACTACGCGCAGCTCATGGGCCGTTGCTCCCGTCCAGCCGCCACGTGACGCTCCAGGCGGCCAGTTCGCGCCGCGCCTCGGCGCCCTCCGCTTCGGGGTGGGTTGTAAACAACGTGCGTCCGGCGCTTTGGCCGATAGCGGGCACCGCGCGACCATTCAGATTGCAGACCAGGTGCAGCATCGCGCCCCCCCGGATCGGCCACTCGACTGCAAATGCGCCTTCGGGGTTCGATGCCGTGCGGCGAGCGCCCTCGATCACGGGGACGAGCGGCGCAATCTCCCGGTGCCTGAGCGTGAGCAGCCGCCGATAGAAGTGGAGCCACTCGACGTGCCGGGGCTCGCTGTGCGCTTCCCAGCGCAGCTGCGCCGACTCGAAGGTGCTCGTCGCACAAGGGTCGGGGGCGTGAGGCCGGCGGCTGTCGTCGCCGAATCTGGCAAAGCGCGCGAACTCGCGGCGGCGGCCTTCGCGCACTTTGGCGGCAAGTTCGGGCCCGAAGTCGCAGAAGTAGGGAAAGGGCTCACCAGCACCCCACTCCTCCCCCATGAAGAGCAACGGAGGCGAGGGAGCCAATAGCACGATCGCCAGCGCCGCCCGCAGTGCCCCCTCGTCCTTCACCAGGTGGCACAGCCGCTCGCCGAAGGCGCGGTTGCCGATCTGATCATGATTCTGCAGGAAAGCGACAAACGCCGTCGGTGGCAGGCCGGCGCTCGGTTCTCCGCGCGGCTGATCCTCCCGGTAATGCGAGATCTCGCCCTGGTAGGCGAAACCCTCGGCGAGGCAGCGGGCGAGCATGGCGCGCGGTACGGTGGCGTAGTCGGCGTAGTAGCCGTCCGTCTCACCCGTCAGGATGACGTGCAGGCAGTGATGCTCGTCATCGTTCCACTGCGCATCGAAATGCTCGCGCTCGCCGGCAACGGCGAGGTACCGGGCCTGGTTGCGCACATTCTCCAGCACCAGATAGAGCGGCCGTTCTCGACCTGGCCCTGCGCGCAGCGTGCGCGCAATCTCGGTGAGGATGTCGGGACGGTTGTCGTCGTAGATGGCGTGCACCGCATCGAGGCGCAATCCGTCGAAGTGGTATTCCTCGAGCCAATAGCACGCGTTGTGGATGAAGAAATCACGCACCACGCGGCTCTCGGGCCCGTCGAAATTGATCGCGCGGCCCCAGGGAGTCTGGTGACGCTGCGTGAAGAACTGCGGCGCGTAGGCGTAGAGATAGTTACCCTCCGGCCCGAAGTGGTTGTAGACGACATCAAGCATGACGGCGAGCCCGCGTCGGTGCGCGGAGTTAACGAGTGCTTTGAGCATCTCAGGCGTGCCGTAGGAGGAGTCGGGCGCGAAGGGTAGTACGCCGTCGTACCCCCAGCCGTAGCGGCCCGGGAAGTCCGCGACCGGCATCAGCTCGAGGGCCGTGATCCCGAGCTGAACCAGATGATCCAGGCGGCTCTCGATACCTGCAAAAGTGCCCTCGGGCGAGAACGTGCCGGTGTGCAGCTCGTACACCACGGCCGCGTACCAGGGCGGTGCGCACCACGTCGCGTCGGTCCACGCAAAATCCCCGGGGTCGATGACCATGCTGGGACCGTGCACATCCTCGGGGTTGAAGCGCGAGGCGGGATCCGGAACGATGAGCCCGCCGTCGATGCGGTACCGATAGCGGCTGCCCGTTCGGGCGACATCGCTGAGCAGCTCGAACCAGCCGCCGCCGCGGGCGCGCATTTCGCAAGCGTGCTCGCCGCGGTCTGCAAGGAGCAGCTCGACGCGCCGTGCCGCCGGTGCCCACAGCCGGAAGCGCACGCCGCCGTCGCAGACCTCGGCCCCGAAAGGCATCGTGTGCACACTTCGCGTTGTCGTGTCAGGCATCGGGCCTCTCGATCAGCAGCGCCAGAGATCTGCCCTGCAGGGAGTAGCTGGTGTCGGGGTCGAGATGATCGCCCGCCACCGCCGGTTCGGCTGAAGCGGTATCAAGCACTCGCCGCCAGCGGTGGCCCGCATGCAAGCTGGGGAGCACGAAGGTGATGGGCTCGTAGTGCGCGTTGAACAGCAGCAGGAAATTGTCGTCCTTCAGCCGGCGTCCCCGCCGATCCAGCCGCTGCAGCGCGACCCCCGCCAGATACACGCCCAGGGCGCGAGCGAAGGGCTGCCGCCAGTCCACCTCGGTCATCTCGTTCCCGGCGGGCGCGAGCCAGGCGATGTCCTTGACCCCCTCGCCCGGAATCGGCAGGCCCTGCAGGAAGCGCCCGCGTCCGAAAACGGGATGGTGTCGTCGCAATGCGACGAGGTACTCGACGAACGCGAGGAAGCTGCGCTGCTCGCCGGAAAGCTCCCAGGACAGCCAGGATGTCTCATTGTCCTGACAATAGGCATTGTTGTTGCCATGCTGGGTACGCCCCAGCTCGTCTCCGGCCAGCAACATGGGCACGCCCTGGGAGAGGAGCAACGTCGCCAGCAGATTACGCTTCTGTCTGGCGCGCAGCGCGAGGACGCCGGCATCGGTGGTGTCGCCTTCCGCGCCGCAGTTCCACGCGAGATTATTGTCGCTGCCGTCGCGATTATCCTCGCCGTTCGCCTCATTGTGTTTGCCGTTGTAGCTGACCAGGTCCTGCAACGTGAACCCATCGTGAGCCGTGACGAAGTTGATGCTGGCATGGGGCTTGCGGCCGCCCGGCTCGTACAGATCCGCAGAGCCCGAGAATCGCCGCGCGAACTCGCCGATCTGTCCCTCATCGCCCTTCCAATAGGCGCGCAGGCTGTCGCGATACTTGTCATTCCACTCGTTCCAGCCCGGCGGGAAGTTACCGACCTGATAGCCGCCGGCTCCCACATCCCAGGGCTCGGCGATGAGCTTCACCTGCGACAGTGTGGGATCCTGGCTGATGGTGTCGAAGAATGAGCCGAGGCGATCGACCTCGAAGAGCTCACGCGCAAGCGCTGATGCGAGATCGAAGCGGAAGCCATCGACGTGCATCTCGAGCACCCAATAGCGGAGCGAGTCCATGATCAGCTGCAGGACGCGCGGGTGCCGAAGGTTCAGGGTGTTGCCCGTGCCGGTGAAGTCCAGGTAGTAACGCGGGTTGTCCGGGTTGAGGCGGTAATGGGCGGCATTGTCCGCGCCGCGAAAACACAGCGTCGGCCCAAGATGGTTGCCTTCGGCCGTGTGGTTGTAGACGACGTCCAGAATCACCTCGATGCCGGCCGAATGCAGCGTCTTGACCATGCTTCTGAATTCGTTGATCCCGCCGGTCGCCGAGTAACGCGTCTCGGGTGCGAAGAAGCCCAGCGTGTTGTAGCCCCAGTAGTTGCGCAGGCCCCGATCGAGGAGCGAGCGATCGCCGACGAAAGCCTGTACGGGCATGAGCTCAACTGCCGTAATCCCGAGGCGCAGCAGATGATCGATCACGGGTGCCGTTGCGAGACCGGCGTACGTTCCGCGCAGCTCGGGTGGCACCTCGGGGTGGCGCATCGTCATGCCGCGGACGTGCAGCTCGTATATGACCGTGTCGTGCCAGGGCGTTCGCGGCGGGCGATCCTCGCCCCAGGTAAATGCCGGATCGATCACGCGGCACTTGGGCATGCCGCGTGCGCTGTCCCGGCGATCGAAGGACAGATCCGCCCTGGAATGGCCGCAGCGATAACCGAAGTGTGCGTCGCTCCAGCGCAGCGGCCCTTCCAGCAGCTTGGCGTACGGCTCGATCAGCAGCTTGTGCGGGTTGAAACGGTGCCCGTTCTCGGGCTTGTAGGGTCCGTAGACACGATA
Source organism: Steroidobacteraceae bacterium (assembly GCA_036008385.1). Lineage (GTDB taxonomy): Bacteria > Pseudomonadota > Gammaproteobacteria > Steroidobacterales > Steroidobacteraceae > 13-2-20CM-66-19. The sequence continues at coordinate 8,449 of DASYNX010000091.1, read as the reverse complement.
GCCATAGAGCAACCCTGGCCGGGCCTCGGGCAGATAGCAGTGCCAAACGAGATCGGTGCGTTCCCGCTGCTCGATCCGTTGTCGCTCCTGCCGGCCGGTGGAGTCGAACAGGCACAACTCCACCCTGGTCGCGTTCTCGGAGAAGAAGGAGAAGTTCACGCCCTCGCCGTCCCAGGTCGCGCCGCGCGGATAAGGCTGGCCCGGCAACACCGTGGTAATGGGGGTCTCGATCGATCTCGGCTCGGGCTCGGGCTCGGGTGAGTCCGGGGGGCTCATGTCAATCCGCACGGATGAGCGACAAGAGACTGCCGAGCGGAATGTCCACCCAGTCCGGGCGGTTGCGCAGCTCGTAGCGCAGCTCGTACAGCGCCTTCTCGGTCTCGTAGAACCTCAACAACGGCCGCACATCCTCGAGCGACTCATAGAGCCCGCCTGCTCGGGCCGTCGCGTCGTACGCCGACAGGAAGGTCTCACGCGTGTCGCGCTCCCACTGTGCGAGCAGCGGCTCCCACTTCTGTGTGTCCTCCGCAGATGTGGCGCCGCCGCGTCGCAGGGCGGAGTGCCGCGCGTAGGTGAAGGAGCGCAGCATTCCCGCCACATCACGCAAGGGCGAGTTCTTCTCGCGGCGCGCTTCGAGCGAGCGGGCCGGCTCGCCCTCGAAGTCCACGATGATGAAGTCGTTACGCCGCAGCAGAACCTGCCCGAGATGATAGTCGCCGTGGTGGCGGAGCTTCAGACCATATCGGGACGATGCGACGGTCGGCCTGAGCATGCGCAGCAGCGCGGCGCGCCGGGAGAGGAACAGCAACGCGTCGGCGCGCAGCGCCGCGGGAAGATCCTCGGGACGACTCAGTAGCTCGAGGGTCTCCTCGGCTTCCGCGCGGACACGCTCGTTCCAGCGCGTCAGATCCTCGGGCATGACGGGCTGCGCTGCCAGGGCCGCATCCTCCGTCGGGGTCGCAAGCGCGCAGTGTAGCTCGGCGGTGCGCTGGCCAAGGGTGTGCACCAGTGCCAGGTAACCGACATGCGCATCGGGCGGCGGCGGCCCGGCGGCGCGACTGTCCTCGAGAAAGCGCGCAAGGTAGTTCAGCGTATAGTCCCAGCCATCGCCCTGGTTTCGCACGAACGCCTGCAACAACATCAGTGTCGCGGGCGTGCCGTCGCTCGCCACATACTCGACCGCACCTGCAAGCGGCACGACGTTAGCGAAATGCGCGACCTCGGTCAGGAAGCGCCCGAGCTCGAGCTCCGGATTGATGCCCGGCTGCACGCGCCTCAGGGCCTTCAGAAACAAGCGGTCGCCGACCCGAACCGCTGTGTTGCTGCCCTGCGCCACGGGGTCCGCCGTGGTGATCTCGGCGGCTACATCCCCGCGCAGCTCCCGGTAAGCGCTCGTGGGCAGAAAGCGCAGACGTCCGTGAGCCATGCGCAGCTCGGTGCCGCTACCGATCTCCTCGACGACCGCGCGGCAAAACCGCTCGTCTGCGAACGCGTCGGAAAGCACACCGGTGCGAGCCTGCTGCCGCACGCGCGCCACCGCCGCGGCCTGCAGCTTCGCCCAGCTCGGCTCCTCACGGCCCTCGAAAGCGAGCGCCAGCGGCAGAAAATACCGGGCGCTCTCGGCGCGACTCTCGACGTCGAACAGTGCCACCAGCCACTCCTCGCTGGACCGCGTCCATATGGCCTCGTCCGCCAGCCGGGCGTTCACGATGCTCGAGCCTTTGCCCGAGTACCAACGCTGATCGGCGATGTAACCCGGCAGCGCGCGCTCCTCGAGCTGCGTACGCAGCTTGATCGCAACTCCACGACGCCATGCCTCCAGGCGCTCCGGAAAGAACGTGTTCCACTGATCGGTAAGTACCAGGACCGGTGCGTCCTCGCGGGGTGAGAGTTCCTGGTGCCAGGCGGGGGCTGCGGCATCACGGCTCAGCCGGAACCAGTAGAAGTCGTGTCCTTGCAAGGTGAGCAGGTAAGGCAGGTCACCGATGGGCGGAAAGGCAGTCTGGCCAATCAGCTCGATCGGCACACTGCCTTTGAACTCGGCGAGATTGAGCTCGACCGGCTGCGCCGACGCCGCAAGGTTCACCACGCACAGGATCGTATCCTCGCCGTGCTCACGTACGTAGGCGAGTACCTTGCGATTGCCGGGGCGAACGAAGCGCATCGTGCCGCGACCGAAGGCCTGCGAGCTCTTGCGCACCCGCAGCATCCGCCTCATCCAGTTCAGGAGCGAGGAGCGGTCGCGCGCCTGCGCCTCGACATTGACTGACTGATAGCCGTAGACGGGATCCATGATCGGCGGCAGGTACAGCTGCTGCGGATCGGCGCGCGAGAACCCCGCGTTGCGATCCGGGCTCCACTGCATGGGCGTCCGCACCCCGTTGCGATCGCCGAGGTAAAAGTTGTCGCCCATGCCGATTTCGTCGCCGTAGTAGATGATCGGCGAGCCTGGCATCGAGAGCAGCAGCCCGTTCATTAGCTTGATGCGCTCGGTGTCGTTCTCCAGCAGCGGTGCGAGCCGGCGGCGGATCCCGAGGTTCAGCCGTGCGCGCGGGTCGGTCGCGTACATGCGGTACATGTAGTCGCGTTCCTGGCTGGTCACCATTTCCAGCGTGAGCTCGTCGTGGTTGCGCAGGAAAATGGTCCACTGGCAGTTCGCGGGAATGTCGGGCATCTGATCGATGATCTCGGTGATGGGATAACGGTCCTCCTGTGCGATCGCCATGTACATGCGAGGCATCAGTGGAAAGTGATACGCCATGTGACATTCGTCGCCGCCGCCGAAGTAGTTGCAAACGTCCTCCGGCCATTGGTTCGCCTCGGCGAGCAGCATGCGGTCGGCGTAGCGCTCGTCGATCACTCTGCGGATGCGTTGTACTACCCGGTGCGTCTCGCGCAGGTTCTCGTTACTCGTGCCCTCGCGCTCGAGGAGGTAGGGAACCGCGTCCAGGCGCAGGCCGTCGACACCCTGATCGAGCCAGAACTTCATGACGCGGGTGACAGCGCGCTCGACGTGCGGGTTGTCGAAGTTAAGGTCCGGCTGATGACTGAAGAAGCGATGCCAGTAGTAGGCCTTCGCCTCCGGATCCCACGCCCAGTTGGAAGCCTCCGTGTCGGTGAATATGATGCGCGTACCGGCGTAGCGGTCGGCGGTGTCGCTCCAGACGTAGTAGTTGCGCTTGAGTGAGCCCGGCGGGGCGCGCCGCGCCGCCTTGAACCAGGGATGCTGGTCGGAGGTGTGATTGATCACCAGCTCGGTGATGATCCTGAGGCGGCGCCGGTGCGCTTCGCGTACGAATCGCCTGAAGTCCCTACGGGTTCCGTAAATCGGATGCACGTTCAGATAGTCCGCGATGTCGTAACCATCGTCCTTGCCCGGCGAGGGATAAAAAGGCAGGAGCCAGATGGTGTTGACGCCCAGGTCCTGGATGTAATCCAGCCGATCGCTGAGGCCGCGAAAGTCGCCGATCCCGTCCTGATTGCTGTCGCAGAAGGCGCGGACGTGCACCTCGTATATGACCGCGTCCTTGTACCAGAGCGCATCTGCCGCCGGACCGGGTCCCGGGATCGGCTCCGGTGCCTCCGGGACGGGGGTGCGTTCGATCAGTGCGCTCATCGGCGGATAGCTCCGTGACCGGCTTTCACAGGAAATAGTCGAAGTCCCGTTCGCTGCGCGTGCGCTGTCGCAGGCGCAGGACATGCGCTGGCGCGTGGGCTGGATCGAGCAGCACCAAGTTGCGCGAACCCTGCCAGAGGAATTGCGATCCCGACAGCAGGTCGTGCGCCTGGAATACCGACCCCTCAGCGAGGCCCAGAGCCCCGAGATCGAGCTCCAGCCAACCTGATTGCCGGTGGCGGGGATCAAGATTCGCTACCACGACAATCGCGTTCTTCAAGTCAGCCGTGGTCTTGCTGTAGACAATCAGCTGCGGGTTGTCGCAGGCGTGAAAGACGAGCCGGCGATCGCTCTGCAGCGCCTGATTCTCCCGGCGAATGCGGTTTATGCGCGCGATGAAGTCGCGCAGACTGTCCGGCCGGTCAAGGTCCCAGTGCCGCAGTTGGTACTTTTCGGAATCGAGATACTCCTCGCTCCCCGGCTCCCGCGGCACGTGCTCCATGAGCTCGAAGGCCGGGCCGTAGATGCCGTAATTCGCGCCGAGCGTGGCGGCAAGCACCAGCCTCACCATGAACGCCGGACGTCCGCCGAACTGCAAGTACTCCGGGAGAATGTCCGGCGTGTTTGGCCACAGGTTAGGGCGGAAGAAGTCCCGCACGGGCGCTGCGGCAAGCTCGGTGAAGTAGCTGGTGAGCTCCTGGCGTGTGTTACGCCACGTGAAATAGGTGTACGACTGCGTGAAACCGACCTTCGCGAGGCGGTACATCACGTCCGGCCGCGTGAACGCCTCGGCCAGGAAGATCACTTCGGGATGCGTGCGCCGCACACCCGCGATCAACCATTGCCAGAGTGCGAAAGGCTTGGTGTGCGGATTGTCGACGCGAAAGATGCGTATGCCCTGCTCCAGCCAGAACTCCACCACGTGCGCAAGCTCCCGCCACAACTCGCGCCAGGCGTTCGTCTCGAAATAGAAGGGATAGATGTCCTGATACTTCTTCGGCGGATTCTCAGCGTACTGAATGCTGCCGTCGGGGCGCGTCAGGAACCACTCCGGGTGCTCGCGCACGTAGGGGTGATCCGGGCTGCACTGGAAGGCGATATCGAGTGCGATCTCGATGCCGAGCTGTGCCGCGCGTGTGGCGAGGCGGCTAAAGTCCTCGAGGGACCCGAGCTCGGGGTGAAGCGCCAGATGGCCGCCAGCCGCGCTGCCGATCGCCCAGGGACTGCCGGGATCTGCCGCGTCCACCGATGGCTCGTTGTTCGGCCCCTTGCGCACAGAAGTGCCGATCGGGTGCACCGGCGGCAGATACAGCACGTCGAAACCCATCGCGGCGATGTAAGGCAGGCGCGCCTCGCAGTCGGCAAACGAGCCGTGGGTGTCGGCCCGAGCGGCCGCGGAGCGCGGAAACATCTCGTACCAGGTTGAATAGCGGGCCCGCTCCCGATCAACCTCGACCGCGAGCGGCGGACCGTGCTCGAGAATTTGCCGGGGGTCGGGGTAGCGGCGTGCCAGCGCGTGCAACGCCTCATCCTGGGCTGCGGCACTGCGCGCCGTGGGGTCCGCGCGAACGTCAGCGAGCCGATCGCCTGAGGCACGCAACCCCTCGGCATCCTCGCCGGTCGCCCGAGTCGCGGCTTGCCGCACGAGCTCCGCGCCGCGCAGCAGCTCGACCCGCAGGTCCTGGCCAGCGGCTGCGCGCTTGAGCAGGTCCGTGCGCCAGGTCGCCACCGGATCGACCCACCCGGCAACGCTATAGAGCATTGTCCCGGGCTGTTCGGTGACGAAGACGCCGCGCCAGCGGTCATTGCCGAGCGGCTGCATCGCCTGACGCCGCCAGTGACTCTCACTCGCGCCACGGTAAAGGAGATCACAGGCGACCGCGTCGTGGCCGTCGGCGAACACGTCGGCTTCGACGACGACGCTCTCACCCACCGTGCGCTTGATGGGGAATAGCCCCGCATCCACCGCAGGCGAAATATTCTGAACGACGACCCGGCACAGCTCCGCGGCCGGCAGCTCGCTCCACTCCTGTCCGGACATGGCGGCCACTCACTCGCCCTGAAGGAACAATGCGCCGAGGGGCGGCAGGCGGAGGCTCAGGGAATGGTAGTGGCCATGCGCCCCGAGCGGCGCCGCCTCCAATCCGCCGAGATTGCCCTGACCGCTGCCACCATATTCGCGCGCATCGCTGTTGAGCCGTTCGCGCCATAGCCCGCCGTGCGGCACCCCGATGCGGTAGTTCTCGCGCACGACCGGGGTGAAGTTGCACACGACCAGCACCGCCTTGCCGCCGCGATCCTTGCGCAGGAAGGCGATGACGCTCGCCTCGGCGTCGCTGCAGTCGACCCAGGTGAAACCGTCAGGCGAGAAATCAAGCTCGAACAGCGCGGGAGTCTTCCGGTAGAACCGGTTCAGGTCGCGAACCCACTTCTGCACTCCCGCGTGGGACGGATATCGCAGGACGTGCCACTCAAGACTCTCGTCGTGCTGCCACTCCCGTCGCTGGCCGAACTCCGAGCCCATGAAGAGGAGCTTCTTCCCCGGGTGACCCCACATGTAGCCATAGAGCAGGCGCAGGTTCGCAAACTGCTGCCATTCATCCCCGGGCATCTTGCCGATGAGCGCGCCCTTGCCGTGCACCACCTCATCGTGCGAGAGCGGCAGCACGAAATTCTCGCTGAACGCGTACCAGAGAGAGAACGTGAGCGTGTTGTGTTGATACTTGCGAAAGATCGGGTCGGTCTGAAAGTACTTCAGGGTGTCGTGCATCCACCCCATGTTCCACTTGAGCCCAAACCCAAGTCCGCCGAGATACGCGGGGCGGGTGACCTGCGGCCAGGCCGTCGACTCTTCGGCGATGGTCTGGGCTGCGGGCCGGGAGCGATAGACCTCCTCGTTGAGCGCTCTGAGGAATGAAACTGCGTCCAGGTTCTCATTACCGCCGTAGCGGTTGGGCACCCATTCCCCGGCCCGGCGCCCGTAGTCCAGGTAGAGCATCGAGGCCACCGCGTCCACGCGCAGCGCGTCGATATGGTAGGTATCGAGCCAGAACAGAGCGCTGCTGCCGAGGAAATCGCGGACCTCGGCCCGGCCGTAATTGAAAATGGAGCTGTTCCACTCCGGGTGATACCCCTGACGGGGATCCGCATGCTCGTAGAGGTGCGTGCCGTCCAGGAAGCCAAGACCGTGCTCATCGCTCGGGAAGTGTGAGGGCACCCAGTCGAGAATCACCCCAATCCCGCGCTGATGGAGATATTCCACCAGATACATCAGATCCTGTGGTGCACCGTAACGGGCACTCGGGGCAAAGTAGCCTGTCACCTGGTAGCCCCAGGAGCCGTAGAACGGATGCTCCATGACCGGCAGCAGCTCGACATGTGTGAAGCCAAGGTCGGTGACGTACTCCGCGAGCTGCGGAGCGATCTCGCGATAGCTGAGCGAGCGGCTCATGTCTTCTGGGACGCGCCGCCAGGAGCCGAGGTGGACTTCGTAGATGGACCACGCGGCATCGAGGGCATTGACGCGTGCCCGTTTGTCGAGCCAATCCGCATCGTTCCAGTCGTAGGCAAGATCCGCCACGATCGAGCCGGTCCGCGGCGGCACCTCGGTGCGAAAGGCGAATGGGTCGCTCTTGTCAACGCGGTACCCGCCCTGACTTGAGCGGATGTGATACTTGTAGAGTGCTCCGGGGACGAGGGCCGGAATGAACAGCTCCCAAATCCCGGACTCATCCGCCCGCGGCTGCATGGGATGGCTGTGGCGATTCCAGCCGTTGAACTCCCCTACGACACTCACACTCTGCGCATTCGGTGCCCACACCGCAAAGCGCGTACCGTGGCGTCCGCCGACGACGTCTGCGTGAGCCCCCAACTTCTCGAACGCTCTGTAGAAGGTGCCTTCCCTGAAATGGTAGATGTCCTGCGGCGTGAGCTCGGCCCCGCGTGCTCCGGCCGCGCGAGATACCAGGTCGGGCTGCTTCTCGGATACGGGGGTCGTCCCTGACCTCGTCGCCTTCCCGGGCACCGTAACCATCGCACAGAGGCTACCCACGAACGGACTGCCGATGAGACGGCGAAGACCGTAGCTCAGCGTCGGGCCGCGACGAGCCGCGGAGTAAGCGCCTTCCTACGCTGGACCTATGACTTGACCGATACCCTGGACGAATGTCAGGGCGATGCAGCAACGCCTCGCGGCGTAGCGCGCCTCGAAGCCCTGGATCGGAGATCGGTTCGCGCAGCCACAGGACGCGGCGTCACGAGCCGCGTCTCAGCGAGCGCGCCTCAATTCAGCTTGATCTGCACGTCCACGCCCGCCGGCAGCTCGAGCTTCATCAGAGCATCAACCGTCTTGTCGGTGGGGTTCACGATGTCCATGAGGCGCTTGTGGGTGCGCAGCTCGAACTGGTCGCGTGCATCCTTATCGGCATGCGGCGAGACGAGCACGGTGAAGCGCTCCATCTTGGTCGGCAGCGGCACCGGCCCCTTCACGGTCGCGCCGGTGCGCTTGGCGGTCTCGACGATCTCCTTCGCGGAGCTGTCGATGAGGCGATGATCGAACGCCTTCAGACGGATGCGGATGTTCTGGTTGGCCATGGCTCTCTCCGGCAGCGTACAAACGTGCTCAGCGCGATTAAGTTCGGCGCTTACTTCAGTATCTTCGTCACGACGCCGGCGCCGACGGTCTTGCCGCCCTCGCGGATCGCAAACCGCAGCCCGTCTTCCATCGCAATCGGACTGATCAGCTCAATCGTCATCTTGATGTTGTCCCCGGGCATCACCATCTCCACCCCGGCCGGCAACTCGATCGTGCCCGTCACATCGGTCGTACGAAAA
>DASYNX010000090.1:0-2402 GCA_036008385.1 Steroidobacteraceae bacterium | reverse complement strand
CAGGCGTAAGGCTCCGCGTTGTCGACCACGATGATCGTGATGCAGCGCCTGGAGAGAAGCGGGCGCCCGGCGCGTACGCGCCAAGCCCTCGGCGTGGACGGAGCGATGTTTCTCCACGTCTGACGAGGCGTCCACGGCGCGCTCGGCCAGCCAGGCCTCGCACTCGTTGGCGGGGAAGACCCGCCGCGTGCTGTCGAGCCGGAAGCCCGGCATCCCTTCGGCGACGTAGCGCGGAATGGCGTTGCGGGCGAGCCCGAACCGCTCACACAGCGCGGTGGAGGACACGAACTTGTCCGCCGTGGCTCTCGGCGGTGACGGCTCGTTGTCGGTTGTGGTGGGGGTAGTAGGGGTGGGCATGGCACTCCTTGGTCGTGCCGCCCGCTGGGAGCCAACAAACTGCGAACGCGTGTTCGGCGCGTCCTAGCGATGTCCTAAGACACGCGACGACCCGCTGACACACGCTGGGACACATCAGCATGAGAATTGTTCATCTAGCTGTACAGATCGCCACTCTGTAGATACTTCGGAACGGCCCAGAACAGTCGCTTTCACACTGGCAGTGTGGGGGTCAGGGGTTCGAGTCCCCTTAGCTCCACCCTTTTGACTAGGCGATATGCAGGTTTCGCCTCTCGATCTGAGCCCTGCTAGATGAGCGGTTCGCTGAGCCAATATGCGAGCAACTATTGTGCAGGTGCGGGCGGATCACTGGCGTGGGACAGGCGATGAAGCTGATTGGCCGTCACACAGAGTGTTGTGAACTCGACCGGCTTGTCGAGGCCGTGCGTGCCGGGCAGAGCCGGGCGATCGTGCTGTCCGGCGAAGCCGGTGTGGGCAAGACGGCGTTGCTAGACTATGTGGCTAAGCAGGCCTCGGATTGCCGCGTAATTCGCGCCGCCGGTGTGCAGTCGGAGATGGAGTTGCCGTTCGCGGCATTGCATCAGGTATGCGCGCCCGTGCTGGGTAACCTTGAGCGTTTGCCGGTGCCGCAGCGCGATGCCCTGCGGATCGCCTTCGGCCTGACGGTGGGGTCGGCGCCGGACCGGTTTCTGGTCGGCCTGGCGGTGTTGAGCCTGCTGGCCGACGCTGCGGAGCAACAGCCGCTGGTGTGTTTGCTGGATGATGAGCAGTGGTTGGATCGCTCCTCTGCTCAAGTCCTGGGCTTTGTCGCTCGGCGTGTGGTGGCGGAATCGGTTGGGTTGGTCTTCGGAGCCCGGATAGCGAGCAGGGATCTGGCTGGCTTGCCCGAGCTCGCCGTCGAGGGCCTGCGGGCCGCAGATGCGCGCGCATTGCTGGATGCTGCCCTGGTTGGGCCGCTGGATACCCGGGTGCGTGATCGGATCGTCGCCGAGTCGCGGGGCAATCCGCTGGCACTGCTGGAATTGCCGCGGGGATTGACCCCGCAGGAGCTGGCCGGGGGATTTGGGTTTCTGGAAGCGGTTCGGTTGTCGGGCGGTATCGAAGGCGGTATTGAAGAGAGCTTCCGGCGGCGGATCGACGCCCTGCCTGAGGAGACGTGTCGGCTGCTGCTGATCGCGGCGGCCGAGACGGTCGGCGATCCGACGCTGGTGTGGGAGGCAGCGGCGCTGCTGGGGATTGGTGCCGACGCGGCCGAACCCGCGGTGGAGGCGGACCTGGTCGAGTTCACCGGTCGGGTGCGGTTTCGCCACCCTCTGGTGCGCTCGGTGGTCTACGCTTCCGCGTCGACACTGACAAGACGGCAGGTCCATGGCGCCCTGGCGCAGGTCACCGACGCCCAGCAGGATCCCGACCGGCGCGCCTGGCATCGGGCCCACGCGGTAGCCGGGCCGGATCACGACGTCGCCGCGGAACTGGAGCGCTCGGCGGCGCGCGCGCAATCCCGTGGTGGGCTCGCCGCCGCAGCGGCGTTCCTCGGGCGCGCCACGATGTTGACGCTAGACCCCGCACCGCGGGCGGACCGGGCGTTGGCCGCCGCGGTGGCCCACGTTCAGGCCGGCGCGTTCGACGCGGCGCGCGAAATGCTGTCCATCGCAGAAGCTCAGTCGCTCAACGACTTCCAGCACGCGCGTATCGACGTGATACGGGCCGAGCTCGCGTTCGTCGAAAGCCGGGGCGGTGACGCGCCGGCGCTGCTGCTAAAGGCCGCACGCCGCCTCGAGCCCATCGACATTGCCCTTTGCCGGGCGACCTACCTGCGGGCATTGCATGCCGCCTTGTTTGCCCGCCAGCTGGCCCTCGGCGGCGGCGTGCAGGAGCTGGCTCGCGCCGCCGCAGCCGCACCAGGCCCGCAGCGCGTGCGCGCACCTGACCTTTTTCTGGATGGGCTGGCCGCGCTCTGCAACATCGGATATGAGGCGGCAGTGCCGATACTGCGCAGGGCGCTCGACGTCTTCGACAGCGACCTGTCACCGGAGGACGAGCTG
>DASYNX010000089.1:0-154706 GCA_036008385.1 Steroidobacteraceae bacterium | reverse complement strand
CCGCACCGCCGCACGCACGGGGTGGACCGCGCGCCGGCCGGGCTCGATGGTGGCGATCTCGAATTCCGGCCAGCTCTCCGCCGGCATGCCGTCGAACGGCCAGTGCGTCACGTTGCCGGCGATACGCTCGAAGTTGGAATCCGCCAGCATGTACACCGCGCCGATGCGACCCCAGCTGTCGATGCGCAGGTTGATCTCGTCGGTGACGCCGGGCAGCCCGCTGCGCGTGTACTTCTCCTGCAGGCTCCTGAGCTCCGTGTCGATGATCAGATCGACCTCGTCGGCAATCAGGCTCTCGGTGAGCAGGTAGGCACTGCCGAGCGTAACGCCCACCGCCAGCATCACCAGCAGCGTGTAGCCCGCCGACAGACGGAAGGCCGTGGTGTTGAACAGGTCGAGCCGCACGGCCGTCAGTTATCGCTGCGCAGCACGTAGCCCGAGCCGCGCACGGTGTGGATGAGCGGGTGATCGGTGCCGCGATCGATCGCCTGCCGCAGGCGGCTGATGTGCACGTCGATCAGGTTGCTCTGTGGGTCGAAGTGCAGATCCCACACGCCCTCGAGCAGCATGGTGCGCGTCACCACCTGCCCGGCGCGGCGCATCAGGAACTCCAGCAGCTTGAGCTCGCGCGTGGTGAGCTCGACTTCCCGCCCGGCGCGCGTGACGCGCCGCGCCAGCAGGTCGAATTCGAGGTCTTCCACCTTGAGCCGCGTGGTCTGCGGCGTGCTGCGCCGGCGCAGCAGTGCCTCGATGCGCGCCAGCAGCTCTGCGAGCGCGAACGGCTTGGTGAGATAGTCGTCGCCGCCCGCCTTCAGCCCCTTGATGCGGTCATCGACGCTGCCGAGCGCGGACAACACCAGCACCGGCGTGCCGATGCCCTTGGCGCGCAGCCCCTCGATGATGGCGAGCCCGTCGATCTGCGGCAGCATGCGGTCGGTCACGATGGCGTCGAACTCGCCGGCGGTGGCGCGCGCGAGTCCCGCGTGCCCGTCGGCGACGTGCTCGACCGTATAGCCGCTCTCGCACAGGCCCTTGACCAGGAAGCGCGCGGCCTCGACATCGTCTTCGATGAGCAGTACGTGCACGGGAGCAACAGAGTAGGAGCCGCGCGGCTTGCGGCGCAAGAGCCGCGCTGCGCGGCGGGGTACGTCGGTCTCAGGAAGCGCGCGGCGGGGCGCGCTCGGCGCTCTGTAGCCGTGCGATCAGCGAGCTGAGGAACACGCGGTTGAAGCGCAGCTGGCACGACGCCGACACCTGCTCGAGCAGCGTCGAACTTACCTTGAGCACCGTGACCGCGCCGGCGGCGCGGATAGTGGCGGTACGCTTCGCGCCCGGCAGGTAGCTGGCCTCACCGAAGCAGTCGCCGGTGTCGAGAATCCCTAAGCGCTGGCCGTGGCGCTCCACCGCGCACCCCCCGGTGACCAGGATGTAGAAGCGATCGTCCATCTCGCCTTCCTTGACGATCTCCTCGCCGTCGGCATAGTCCTGCCAGCTGCTGGCGCGCAGCACCTCCCAGATCTCGGCGTGTGAGAACTCGTGGAAGAATTTCAGCCGCCGCAGTACCCCGAACTGCTCCTGACGATCGATGCGCGAGTTGGCTTCGCGCAGGCGCTGGTGCACGCGTGTCAGCTCGGCGGCGAAGTCCAGGCCGCTCTTGCAGCGCTTCTCCGGATCCTTCTGCATGGCGGCCGCCACCACGGTCTCCAGCTCCTCGGGCACGTCCTTGCGCAGCGTATGGATCGGCGGCGGGGTGGCGTACACGATCTGGTGGAGCAGCTTCTGCAGGTTGCCGGCGCGGAACGGGCGCGCGCCGGTGAGCAGCTCGTACATCACCGCACCGAGGGAATACAGGTCCGAGCGGTTGGTGAGCTCGAGGCTCTGCACCTGCTCGGGCGACATGTACGAGGGGCTGCCGGCGATGCCCTCGATGCGCGAGATGTCCGAATCCGACACCAGCGCGATGCCGAAGTCGATGATGCGCACGTCGCTGTCCTGCGTGAGCATGATGTTCGAGGGCTTGATGTCGCGATGGATCACGCCGCGCGAGTGCGCGTAGTGCAGCGCCTTGGCGCACTTGAACATAATTTCGACGGTATCGTCGATGCGCAGCAGGTTGTCCGGACGGCAGTAGGCCGCCAGCGTGCGCGCCCCGTGCACGTGCTCGGTCACGATGTAGCACTGCCCGTTCTCCTCGCCGGCGTCGAAGATCGGCAGGATGTTGGGGTGCTGCAGCATGCCGACCAGATGCGCCTCGGACAGGAACATCTTGCGCGCGATGCGCGCGCGCTCCTCGTCGCCGCCGGTGTCCATGTTGTAGACCTTGATGGCGACGTCGCGGCCGTAATAGGCGTCGTGCGACAGGTAGACGACCCCGGTACTGCCGCGGCCCACTTCGCGGACGACCACGTACTTGCCGATCTTGTCCGGCATGCGGGCCCGGGGCTTGGCGGGCGGGACGGTTTTTGACACCGGAATTGACATGGCGCGCGCGTTTCGAGACGGCGCGTCAGGATAAGGTCTGGCCTGCTGAAGCCGCTGTGATGCACCCCTCACGCGCCCCGGCGGCGGCCGGCACCTGGGTCGCGAACGCGACGCGTGCCGCTCAGCGCGTGTCAGGTGAAATGCTCATAACCGGAATGCGAGAACTCCATCACACTACCGTCGCGCACCACCACCGCGCCGGCCGCTGCGCGCAGCACGCCGATGCGCGTGTAGCGCCACTGCGGCGGCGGCAGCTGCGCGTGCAGTCGTGCGACGTTCTCGGGGTGGACGGTGAAACATAACTCGTAGTCGTCGCCGGCGGTGAGCGCCAACTCGCGCGCGCGCTCCTCGCCGAGGGTCGCCAGCAATGGCTCGGATATCGGCACGTCGCGGTAGACCAGCTCCGCTCCCGTACCGCTCGCTGCTGCGAGCTTGCCGGCGTCGGCGAGCAGGCCGTCCGACACGTCGATGCACGCGCTGGCGTGGCCGCGCAGGCGGTCGCCGAGTGCCATGCGCGGCGTCGGCAGCAGGAAGCGCTCGCGCAGGTAGTCGCGCGCCCCGGGCGCGGCGGCGAGACGCCCCTGCTCGAGCGCCAGTCCCGCCCCGGCATCCCCCGGCGTTCCCGAAACGAACAGCACATCCCCGGCGCGCCCGCCGCCGCGCGTGAGCGCGCTGCCGGTCGGGACGTGGCCGAGGAGCTGCACCGTCACGCACAGCGGTCCGCGCGTGGTGTCTCCGCCGACCAGCGCCACCGCGTGCGCGCGCGCCAGGGCGTCGAATCCTGCGGCAAACTCGCCGAGCCACGCCTCGTCCGCCTCCGGCAGCGTGAGCGCCAGCAGCGCCCACGCCGCCCGCGCGCCCATCGCGGCCAGATCGCTCAGGTTCACCGCGAGGGCGCGGTGACCGATCGAGGCGGCGGGGGAGCCCGCCGCCGGGAAATGCACGCCGGCGACCAGCGTATCGGCAGCCGCCACCAGGTCGCAGCCTGCCGGCACGGTCAGCAGCGCGGCATCATCGCCGACCCCGAGCCGCACGTCGGCGCGCTGTGCCCCGCAGACGTGGAAGTAGCGCTCGATTAACGCGAACTCCGACAGCGGCATGCGCATACCCGCCGGCGCTTCAGTGCTCACCCGGCCGCAGCTCGCGCGCAGCGCGATCCAGCACTGCATTCACGAACTTGTGTCCGTCGGTGGCACCGAAACGCTTCGCCAGCCCCACCGCCTCGTTGATCGCCACACGGTAAGGGACCTCGGGACGCGCCGTGAGCTCGTACAAGCCGATGAGCAGAATGGCGTGCTCCACCGGGTCGAGCAGCCGCGGCTCACGGTCACAGTAGGCGGCGAGCCGCGCCTCGAGCGGCTCGCGGTCGCGCCATACCCCCTCGACCAGAGCGCGGAAATACCCGGCATCGGCGCGCGCCATGTCCTCGGCCTCGCCGAACTCGTGCACCAGGTCCTGCCATGGGCAGGCGTTCAGCTGCCAGCGGTACAGCGCCTGCAGCGCAAGCTTGCGCGCCACGGTGCGCGTGCCGCTGAATTCGCGGGTGCCTGGCGAGGTCACCGGCAGGCATCCCTCACAGCCGGGCCATGACGGCCGCCATCTCGAGCGCACTCAGCATCGCCTCGCCGCCTTTGTTGCCGGCGCCGGTGGCGGCGCGCTCGAGCGCCTGCTCCAGAGAATCCACGGTCAGAACGCCGAAGGCCACCGGCACGCCGGTCTCGAGCGCGGCCAGCTGCAGGCCACGCGCGCACTCGCCCGCGACATACTCGAAGTGCGGCGTGTCGCCGCGGATCACGCACCCGAGCGCCACCACGGCATCGTAGCGGCCGCTGGCGGCGAGCCGCCGCGCCACCACCGGCAGCTCGAAGGCGCCCGGCACCCGCACCACGGTGAGGTCGCGGGGCTCGCCACCGCGCTCGAGCCAGCAGGCCTGCGCTCCCTTGAGGAGGCTCGCGACGATGAGCTCGTTGAAGCGCGCAGCCGCGATCGCGATCTTCCGTCCGCCTGCGCTCGCCTCACCCTCGATGAGCTCCGGCTGGGTCACCCCGCTTCCCCGACGTAGCCCTCGACCTCGAGGCCGAAGGCCGAAATGCCGTGCATCTGCTTGGGCGCCGACAGCACCCGCATGCGTTTCACGCCGAGGTCCTTGAGGATCTGTGCACCGACGCCGAAGGTGCGCAGCACCGCGCCCGCGGCGGCGGCGGCGCTCTCCGGCGACAGTACCGGCGCGGCGGCGGCGAAGGAGCGCACCGCCGCGGCGAGCTCGTCGGCGGACTCCTGCTGGCGCAGCACCACGACCACGCCGTCGCCGGCCTCGACAATGCGCTGCATGGCGGAGCGCAGCGTCCAGGCGCGTCCCGCGCCCTGCAGACCGAACAGATCGCGCAGTGTGTCGGCGACATGCACCCGCACCAGAGGAGCCCCGGGGCCGTCGAGCCGGCCGTGCGCCAGCGCCACGTGCACCTCGAGGCTGACTTCGTCCTGGTAGGCATACAGGCGGAATTCGCCGAGCTCGGTCTGCACGCTCTGCTCGGAGATGCGCACCACGGTACGTTCGGTGCGCAGCCGGTGACGGATGAGGTCGGCGATCGTGCCGATCTTGAGGGCGTGGCGGTGCGCGAACTCCTGCAGCTGCGGGCGGCGCGCCATGGTGCCGTCATCGTTCATTACCTCGCACAACACTCCCACCGGCGCGAGTCCCGCCAGGCGGCACAGGTCGACCGCGGCCTCGGTGTGCCCGGCGCGCACCAGTACGCCACCACGACGCGAGCGCAGCGGGAAAATGTGTCCGGGGCGCGCAAAATCGGCGGCCGTCGACGTCGGGTTCGCGAGCGCGCGAATAGTGGTGGCGCGATCGACCGAGGACACCCCGGTGCTGGTGCCCGCGCGCACGTCCACCGATACGGTGAAGGCGGTGCGCTGCGACTCGCTGTTGGCCGGGACCATCTGCGGCAGCTCGAGCCGCGCGAGCTGCGCCTCCTCCATGGGCACGCAGATGATGCCGCTGGTATGGCGGATCATGAACGCGACGGCCTCGGGCGTGGCGCGCTCGGCGGCCATGATCAGGTCGCCCTCGTTCTCGCGATCCTCGTCGTCCATGACGATGACCATGCGCCCCTCGCGCAGGTCGGCGAGGATCTCCGCCACCGAATCGAGCGAATCGGAGCCCGGTGGACGTGCAGCCTTACCGGTGAGCGGGAGGACTTTTGACATGATGTGTCACGGACCTGGAACGGCAAGCCAGTATACCCGAGCGTTCATCGCATTATGACGCGTCGGGCCGGCGCGCGGGACGGTGGCGCGGGGCGATGGCGATCCGCTGTGACCGGCTGCGCAGAACGTAAATCGACGCGGCTACAGACTGCTCGCCGGGTTGGTCTTCGCAGGGGGCAACTCCATGGTGCTGACAGCGTGTGGATGCCTGCTTCTGTTCTGCTCGGGTCTGGCGGTTTGCCTGTTCGCCTGGCTCAGTTACGCGAGCTTCGCCGGCACGCGGTCCGACCGTTCCGAGGAATTTGACGAACTGGAAAGCGTCGATAGCTGACGCGCGGACCAGCGCGCGTCGATCCCGCGCGTCCGACTCAAACAAACACAGCAGGTCAGGTCGCAGCGCTGTGCAGTTGCGTCAGCAGCTCCGCCGGCAGCGCCCCGGCTCCCGCCAGCCAGCCGGCGCAGAAGGCCAGTTGCTCGCCCTCGAGCGCGTACTGCTCTATCAACTCAGCGGGCGCCGGCATGTAAGGCATGAAGGTAGCGCCGGGTGGCAGGCCGCCGCGACACTCATCGGCGATCGCCTCCAGCTTCCTGCGTGTGCTCGGCCGCCAGTGCTCGGCGCGCGACAGCCGCAGACCGCGCTGGTAGGCGCGTTGTTGTTCTTCTGTGTACCCCATGGCCGCGAGGTTATCCCAGCCGTGCGGTCGAGCGGCGCGGTGCCGACATAAAGTGCAGGTATTTTGCCGCCGGCCCAGGGTGGTCCCGGCCCGCTAGGGAGCGTCCGCGCCGTGATCCGCAAGATGCTCGAAATGCATTTGCAGGGTCTTGAGCGTGGCGGCGTTGCCGGCCTCAAAGAAGCGTTGCATGACAACCGACTCGCCGTCAGTGCCAAATCCCATGCTCGCAATGCGCACGTGAGTCTCGGTGGCGCTCACCGGGGTCAGCGTCACCACGGTCCAGGTTCGCTTCCACGCTTCGCGGTACGGAAAGGGATCGCGGCGGTCGCTGAATGCAGATTGCCAGCATGTGCTGTGGCTCATAGGCAAGAATCCGGTTCTCGATCGTCTGCTCGTCTCCAAGTGAGCCGCTGCTGCGGTAGTGCGAGCGGATGACGCCGCCGACCCGAAAGTCCATGTCGACCTTGGCTACACCGAGGAGCTGGTAGCCCTGCGGCGTGCTCCACACCTTCCACACGGTTGCCACGGGGGCCTTGACGCTCCCTTCAGTGACGAAGGACGGCGCGTCGCTCTCCCCGGCAACGGCCGTTGTACCGAGCACGGCACAGCTCCACAGCATGACGGTCAGCAAACGCTTCATATTTCCCCCACTGTCCGCTGGCTCAGCGGCGGCGTTTTCCCGCCGGCCGCCGGACAGCGCGGCTACGCCGCCGAGCGGTGCGACGACGCAGCAGCTCCAGATGCTGCCGCAGGACGGCCACGGCCTCGTCGAAGGGTCGCAGGTCGTTCGCCGCGCGCGCCTGCATCAGTCCGCCTTCCATGACGGTGAGGACAAACCTCGCGAGCTGCGCGCGGTCGAGCTGCTTCGGCAACCGCTGCCCGGCCTCGGTCAGCCAGCCCGCGACCCGACTCGCCCAGTTCTGGAAGTTGCGATGAATCAGATCGCGCGCTTCGGGATTACTGTCGCTGACTTCGAGCGCCAGATTGCCGATGGGGCAGCCCATGCGGCAGCCACTCGCCACCATCCCCTCACGGTACTGCGCGAGCAGCGCAAAGATGCGCTCGAACGGATCACTCGTCCGGCGCTCGACCGGTGCCATCACCGCCGGCTCGAGGTAACCGATCGCGAACTCGAGCACCTGAAGGAGCAGCTGGTCCTTGCTGTCGAAAAAGTGATAGAGGCTGCCGGGATTGATTCCGGCCTCCCTGACGATGGTGGCGATCCCCGTGGCGTGAAAGCCCTGTTCGTGAAACAACTGGAAGGCGGTACGCAGGATGCGTTCTCTGGTCTCCGGTTCCAGCGGTGCTTGAGCGCTCACTCAAAAAGTTTGAGTGATCACTCAACTTCTGTCAAGCTGTGGCCAGGGCACACGCGGGAGGGGCGGACATGTCGAGACTCGGGCGTGCAATCGGGATCGGGACGGCGCTGCAGATCCTCATGGTGGTGCTCGGACACTTTGCGCCGGGTGCACAGCAGGTCGGCCTGTTTCCGATCGTCGGGACCTTGATCGGTGTCGTGACCGGCTGGCTCAGCGGGTCCGCCGGCACGGTCAGCCGCGCCGCCGGCAGAGGTGCGGCGGCAGCCGGCATCGCCGGCGTGCTGGGAAGCCTGGTGTCGACCGCGCTGGGTGACGTTCCGCTCGGCAACTTCGTGATTGCCGGCACCAGTACCCTGGTGGCGGGCGCGGTGGGAGCCCTTATCCGTCGCAGGATGGGCCGCTCTGCCGCCAGCGGGGAATAGAAAAACGCCCGCATACCTGCGGGCGTTTTTCCCTGCAGCAACGGCGCAGACAGCCTGGGTCGATGTCGCCCGCTACTGCGCCGCTGCGGTTACTTGGCGCCCTTCTCCGCCGCAGCGATCGCCTTGTCGGCTTGCGCCATCGCATTCTTGGTCGCCGCCTGGGCACAGGGCGGGTCGCTTTCGACCGTGTTGGGGTACAACTTGGCGAGCTGTGCACAAGCCTTGGTCGCACTGTCCTTGACGCGCTTCTGCAGCTCGGTTGCCCCCGAGTGCGTGGCGAGATTCAGATCGGCATAGCTGACCTTGTAGACGATCGAGAGCGCCGGCACACCCTTCACCGACGTCGATTCCACGTGTGGTGCTTCGACGAGCACTTCCGGCGTTTGTTGAGCCAAGCCTGGCCAACTCGCAACTACGCCGCTGATGGCGCCAACCGCAATGTGAAGCGTACGAACCCTCATGGGAACCCCCTGGTTTGTCTGAGCCGAGTTAACAACCCCTTCGTCTTCTTGAGTCTGAACCGCTGGCAGCGCGGCGATGATACACCCGTGGACCGGCCCGGGGATCGTGCGGCGCAGCGCTTGTTGGCTTGCGGCCCGATTCTTGATGCGCTGCCGCAGAGATCCCGGGCAATGTACGCCGCGTCAGCGGCTCGCGGGCGCCAACAGCCGCTCCAGGTACCGTGCCACCAGATCGACCTCGAGATTGACCCGCGCCCCGACGGCCAGATCGCCGAGCGTGGTGCTGCTCAGCGTGTGGGGAATGATGTTGACGGCGAAGCCCGCGCCGTCCACGGAGTTCACCGTGAGGCTCACTCCGTCGACGGCTACCGAGCCCTTGCGCGCCAAGTAGCGCGCGAGCTCGGCTGGCGCCTCGATGGTGAGCTGTCGCGAGCGTGCGTCGTCGCGCACGGCGCCGATCCGGCCCACGCCGTCGATGTGCCCCGATACCAGATGTCCGCCGAGCGGCTCGCCGGCGCGCAGCGCGGGCTCGAGATTCACCGGCGCACCGGCCTGGAGTTCGCCGAGCGTGGTGAGCGCGAGGGTTTCGCGCGAGATGTCGGCTGCGAACGTCCGGCCCTGCACCGCCGTCGCGGTGAGGCAGCAGCCCTGCACGCACAGGCTGTCGCCGACACGCGTGCCCGCGAGATCAAGCCGCTGGCAGCCGACAGTGAGCCGCAGGTCGCCGCCGCGACTCTCGCGCGCCTGCACCCGGCCGACATCCTGGACGATTCCGGTAAACACGCTTCCCTCCACCCTGTGCGCCGCTAATCCGCCGGCGCTGCGCCCGGCCGCAACCGCAACCGCAGGTCCTCGCCGAGTTGCAGCGTATCGATGAGCGTGAATGCCGGCGCGTCGCCGATCTCGCGCGGCTCCGGCAGCGCGACCAGCGGCCGCGCCGCAGGCCCGAGCAGCCGCGGTGCGATGTACAGCAGCAGCTCGTCGGCGAGCCCGGCGTGCAGCAGCTCGCCCGCGAGCGTCGCCCCGGCCTCCACCAGCACTTCGTTCAGCTCCAGCTCCCCGAGACGGTCGAGCAGCGCGGCGAGTGCCAGCCGGCCCGCGATGAGCGGTAGCGACTCGATGCGGGCGCCGCGCGCCGTAAGCGCGGCCGCGCGCGCGTTCTCCGCGGCTCCCAGCGCGCTCAGGATCAGCACGTCGCCGCCGGCATCGAACAGGCGGGCACTCGAGGGCGTGCGCAGCTGCGTGTCGAGCACGATCCGCAGCGGCTGGCGGCGTTCCCCGGCGTTGGGGTCCGGTGGCAGCCGCACGTCCAGGCGCGGGTCATCGGCCAGCACCGTGCCGATGCCGGTGAGCACGGCCGAGCTGCGCGCGCGCCAGCGCTGCACGTCACGCCGCGCCGCCTCCCCGGTGACCCAGCGGCTCTCGCCGCTGGCGAGCGCGGTGCGGCCGTCGAGGCTCATGGCGAGCTTCACGCGTACCAGCGGTCGCCCGTGGTGCATGCGCTTGATGAACCCGGCGTTGAGCTCGGCGGCTTCCGCGGCCATGAGTCCCGACTCGACCACGATCCCGGCGGCGCGCAACGCCGCGGCACCGCGGCCGCCCACCAGCGGGTTCGGATCCTCCAGCGCGTACACCACGCGCGCCACGCGCGCGGCAATGAGCGCCTCGACGCACGGCGGTGTGCGGCCGTGGTGGCTGCAGGGCTCGAGGGTCACGTACACCGCTGCGCCCGCGGCCTGGCCGGCAGCCGCGTGCAGCGCGGCGACTTCCGCGTGCGCCGCGCCGGCACGCTCGTGCCAGCCTTCGGCGACGATGCGGGTGCGCTGCGCGATGACGCAGCCGACGCGCGGGTTCGGGTCGGTGCTCTCCAGCCCGCGCGCGGCGAGGGCGAGCGCACGCTGCATGGCGAGCTGGTCGAAATCGGAGAACATGTTTATTTCTTGCCGCCCGCACCGGGCTCGGCGTCGTTGGCCGCGGGGTCGGCCGGCAGCAGCGGCAGTTGGTCGCGGCTGGCGGGACGCGCGCCGCTGCGCTTGTGGGCACGCAACGCCGCGGCGGGCGCGGCCGGCTGCGTGCGCGCGCTGCGCAGGCGCTGAATCTCTTCGTGAAACGCCTCCACGTCCTGGAACTGCCGGTACACGGAGGCAAAGCGAACGTAGGCGACTTCATCAAGATGCCGCAGCTCCTCCATGACCAGCTCGCCGATCGCCCGCGAGGTCACCTCGCGATCCCCGAGACTGCGCACCTTGTGGACGATGCGGCTCACGGCCTCGTCGACCTGTTCGCGCGCCACCGGCCGCTTCTCCAGCGCCTTCTCCATGCCGGCGCGCAGCTTGCCCTCGTCGAACGACTCGCGGGCGCGATCACCCTTCACGACGGGCGGCATGAGCAGCTCTGCGGTTTCGAAGGTGGTGAAGCGCTCGCCGCACTTCAGGCACTCGCGACGGCGGCGGATCTGCCGGCCCTCGCCAGCCAGCCGCGAGTCGTTCACCTTGGTCTCGTCGTGGCCGCAGAACGGGCAGTGCATGCGGCGGGTCGCCTCGCCCCGGCTACGATCCGTACACCGGGAATCGGCGGCACAGCTCGAGGACCTGCGCGCGCACGCGCTCGGTCACCGCCGGCGCACCCTCCGCATCGAGCACCTGCGCGATCAGGTCCGCGACTTGCTCGACCTCCGCCTCCCGGAAGCCGCGTGTGGTCGGGGCCGGCGTACCGATGCGCAGGCCGCTGGTGATCATCGGCGGTCGGGGATCGTTGGGCACCGCGTTCTTGTTCACCGTGATGTTGGCGCGGCCGAGGGCGGCGTCGGCGTCCTTGCCGGTGATGTTGCGGTCGGCGAGACTCATGAGGAACAGGTGATTGTCAGTGCCGCCGGAGACAATCTGGTAGCCGCGGCTGGTGAGCCGGGCGGCCATGGCGCGCGCGTTGGCAAGCACCTGGCGCTGGTAGTCGCTGAACTGCGGTTGCAGCGCCTCGAACAGCGCCACCGCCTTGGCGGCGATGACGTGCATGAGCGGGCCGCCCTGCATGCCGGGGAACACCATGGAGTTGAGCTTCTTGGTGATCTCCTCGTTGGCGCGCGCCAGGATCAGTCCGCCGCGCGGCCCGCGCAGCGTCTTGTGTGTCGTGGTAGTGACGACATCGGCGTGCGGCACAGGGTTCGGGTAGATGCCGGCCGCCACGAGTCCTGCGACGTGCGCCATGTCGACGACGAAATAAGCGCCGACGCTGCGCGCGATCTGCCCGAAGCGTGCCCAGTCGATGACGCGCGAGTACGCCGAGAAGCCGGCGACGATCATTTTCGGCCGGTGCTCCTCGGCGAGGCGCTGCACCTGCGCGTAGTCGATCTCGCCGGTGTCGGGGCGGATGCCGTACTGCGCCGCGCGAAACAGCTTGCCCGAGAAATTGACCCGCGCGCCGTGCGTGAGGTGCCCGCCGTGGTCCAGGCTCATGCCGAGAATGGCCTCGCCCGGCTGCACCAGCGCGAGGTAGGCCGCGGCATTGGCCTGCGAGCCCGAATGCGGCTGCACGTTGGCGAAGTCGGCGCCAAAGAGCCGCTTGGCGCGATCGATGGCGAGCTGCTCGACGATGTCCACATATTCGCAGCCGCCGTAATAGCGTTTGCCCGGATAGCCTTCGGCGTACTTGTTGGTGAGAACCGAGCCCTGCGCCTCGAGCACTCTGGGGGATGCGTAGTTCTCGGAGGCGATCAGCTCGACGTGCTCCTCCTGGCGGCGGCGCTCCCCGAGGATGGCGCTCGCCAGCTCGGGGTCGAAGCCCTCGATGGTCATGGTCTTCGGGAACATGCGCAGATCGCCTTCGGATACGGAGAATATGGGGGCGCGCATTGTACCGGAAGGACCCGGTAGCCGCCCTTGCTGCCGCACCTCGCAGCGACAGCTGAGCGAACAGCGCGCCGCCTGCGGCCGGCGCGCCGCGGCGTGTCTACAGCAGATTCTCGACCACCGCGTTCCAGGCGTTGGCCAGGTTGGCGCGGTTATAGCCGCCGCCGCCGAGGGCCAGCACCCGTCCGTGACCGAGCTCGTCGGCGAGCTCCGCCAGCTCGCGCGCCGCGCGGCCGTGAACCTGCGGCGAGAAGCGCAGGTGCGTGATCGGATCGCCCTCGACGCTGTCGGCGCCGCACTGCAGGATGATGAATTCGGGCGCAAATCTGCGCAGGTGCGCCGTGACCCGCGGCCACACAGCCGCGAAAATCTCGTCGTCGGAGCCCGGTGGCAGCGGCACGTTGAGCTTCATCCCGGCGGCCGCCCCGCGGCCGGTCTCGGCCGCCGCTCCGGTGCCCGGGTACAGGTAGCGTCCGTCCTCGTGCAGATCGGCGAATACCAACGACGCGTCATCCTCGAAGGCATAGAACACCCCATCGCCGTGGTGGGCGTCGATGTCGACGTAGGCGATGTGCTTGAGACCGGTGGCTTTGAGCTGCTCGATGGCCACGCCGCAATCGTTGAACACGCAGAAGCCGGCCGCGCGATTGCGCGCCGCGTGGTGCAACCCCGCGATGGGCACGAACGCCCGCCGGCAGCGCTGCGCCATGATCGCTTCCATCGCACTCAGCGTCGCGCCGACGACCCCGGCCGCCGCCTCGTAGACCCCCCTGAACGCCGGCGTGTCGCCCGCATCGAGCAGCCCGGTGCCGCTCGCGGAGCGCTCCCTGACGAAGTCGAGATACTCGCGGGTGTGGAAGGAGCGCAGCTCCTGATCGGTCGCCTCGCGCGGCTCGAGCACCGTGACACGCCGCTCGAGGCCGCGCGCGGCGAATTCACGCGCAAACGCGGCGAGTCGGTCTGGTCCGAACGGATGGCCCTCGCCGAAGCCGTAGCGCGCCAGGCGCTCGCTGAGGATCACTGCAACGCTCGCCATGGTGGTGATCACGCTCCTGCGGCAGGTGTCACGGCAGTCAAGGCGCGCAAGCCTAACACAGCGTCGTGCGCCCCACGGGCAGGGCATCGCCATCGGCGCCGGCCTCGACCATAATCGCAGCCCGCAATTGCCGGCGCCCGCAGTCACATGGCCCAGTACATCTACACCATGAATCGCGTCTCCAAGGTGGTCCCGCCCAAGCGGGTCATCCTGCGCGATATCAGCCTGTCATTCTTTCCCGGCGCGAAGATCGGCGTGCTGGGACTGAACGGCGCGGGCAAATCCTCGCTGCTGAGAATCATGGCCGGCCTCGACACCGGTTTCGACGGCGAGGCCCGCCCGCAAAGCGGCATCCGCATCGGCTTCCTGCCGCAGGAGCCGCAGCTCGACGCTTCCCGGGACGTGCGCACCACGGTGATGGAAGGGCTCGGCGAAACCTACCGGCAGCTGGAGGAGTTCAATCACATCAGCGACAAATTCGCCGAGCCGATGGACGACGAGCAGATGAACGCACTGCTCGCGCGGCAGGCGCAGCTGCAGGACGCGATCGACGCCGCCGGCGGCTGGGAGCTCGAGCGCAAGCTCGAGATCGCCGCGGACGCGCTGCGGCTGCCGCCGTGGGAGGCGAGCGTCGGCACGCTGTCGGGCGGGGAGAAGCGTCGCGTCGCGCTCTGCCGGCTGCTGCTGTCGACGCCGGACATGCTGCTGCTGGACGAGCCCACCAACCACCTGGACGCCGAGTCGATCGCCTGGCTCGAGCGCTACCTCGAGGAGTACCCGAGCACCGTCATCGCCGTCACTCACGATCGCTATTTCCTCGACAACGTCGCGCGCTGGATCCTCGAGCTCGACCGCGGCCACGGCATCCCGTGGCAGGGCAACTACTCCTCGTGGCTCGAGCAGAAGGAGCGGCGCCTCGCCCTCGAGGAGCGTGAGCACGAGGCGCTGCGCCGCACGCTGGCGCACGAGCTCGAGTGGGTGCGGCAGAACCCGAAGGCGCGTCGCGCCAAGAGCAAGGCGCGGCTGCAGCGCTACGAGGAGCTCGCCTCGCGCGAATTCCAGGAGCGCAACGAGACCAACGAGATCTACATCCCGCCGGGCGAGCGGCTCGGCGACCTGGTGATCGCCGTCGAGGGCCTGCGCAAGGGCTACGGCGAGCGCTTGCTGATCGATAACCTCGCCTTCAACCTGCCGCGCGGCGGCATCGTCGGCATCATCGGCCCGAACGGCGCCGGCAAGACCACGTTGTTTCGACTGCTCACCGGCGGCGAGCCCCCTGACGCCGGCGAGATCCGCATCGGTCCGACGGTGCGGCTCGCGTACGTCGACCAGTCGCGCCAGTCGCTCGATGACCGCAAGACCGTCTGGGAGGAGATCTCCGGCGGTCTCGACATGATCCGCGTCGGCGCGTACGAGACGCCCTCGCGCGGCTACGTTGGGCGCTTCAACTTCAAGGGCGCTCAGCAGCAACAGCTGATCGGCGAGCTCTCCGGCGGTGAGCGCAACCGCGTGCATCTCGCCAAGGTGCTGCGCGCCGGCGGCAACGTGCTGCTGCTCGATGAGCCGACCAACGACCTCGACGTGGAGACACTGCGTGCGCTCGAGGAGGCGCTGCTCAGCTTCCCGGGCTGCGCCGTGGTGATCTCGCACGACCGCTGGTTCCTCGACCGCATCGCGACGCACATCCTCGCCTTCGAAGGCGAGTCTGAGGTGGTGTGGTTCGAAGGCAATCATCAGGACTACGTCGAGGACCTGAAGCGGCGCAAGGGCGAGGACGCCGCTGAGCCGCATCGCATCCGCTACAAGCCACTGACGCGCTGAGCCGACCGGAGCAACTTGTCGCGCCCGCTGACAGCGGCTACACCGCAAGAGAGCGACGAGCACACCCTGTGGCGCTGGGCCGGTCCGCTCGCGGCGCTGCTGGTGTTCGGCGGCGTCGTGCTGGTGCTGCACCACCAGCTGGCGCACCTGCACGTGCGCAGCGTGCTCGCGCGGCTGCACGCCATTCCGCACCGCCAGGTGCTCGCCGCGCTCGCGACCAGCGCGCTTAGCTACTGGCTGCTGTCCACCTACGAGGTGCTGGCGTTCGCCTATCTGCGGCGGGCGATCCCCTACACGCGCATCCTGTTCACATCCTTCATTGCCTACTCCTTCGGCCACACGCTCGGCTTCGCGGCCTTCACCGGCACCGCGATCCGTTTCCGCCTCTACTCCACCGCCGGCGTCACGGCGATCGACGTCGCAACCGTCTCAGCGTTCTGCAGCCTGTCCTTCGGCATCGGGTTAGCGACGGTCTCGGGCCTGTCGCTGTTTCTCGCGCCCACCCAGGCCGTGAGCATGCTGCGCCTGCATCACAACTGGTCGCTGCTGGCGGGAACACTGCTGCTCGCCGCCGTGACGGCGTATCTGTTGTGGGCGTGCCTGGCGCGCGTCACGCTGGAGATCCGCGGCTGGGCGCTGCGCGCGCCGGGGCCGGCCATCGGGCTCGCGCAGATCGCTCTCGGGGTCCTCGACCTGTCCCTGTCTTGCGCCGTGCTGTGGTGGCTGCTGCCCCCGGAGGCGCACGTCGGCTTCATCACCTTGCTCGGCGTCTACGCCGTCGCGGTGATCGCCGGCATCGTCAGCCATGTGCCCGGCGGTGTGGGAGTGTTCGAAGCGGTCGTTCTGCTGACGCTCCCGGGCGTGCCGACGGATGCGCTGCTCAGCTCGCTGCTCGCCTATCGGGCCGTGTACTACCTCGTGCCGGTGGTGTTCGCAACCCTGTTGTTCGGCTCCAAGGAGCTGGCGGCGCAGCGCCCGGCGCTGGCGCGCGCGCAGCAGTGGGCGAGCCTCTATATCGCACCGGTGGTGCCGCAGATCGCCGGCGGCCTCACCTTCCTCGCCGGGGCGTTGCTGCTGTTCTCCGGCGCGACGCCGGCGATCGATGCACGGCTGGCGTTCCTCGACCGCTTCCTGCCGCTCGCGGTGCTGGAGATCTCGCATCTCACCGGCAGCATCGTCGGGCTGGCGCTGCTGGTGCTGGCGCGCGCGCTGTTCCGCCGCGTGCAGGCGGCGTATCACATCTCGGTGTGGCTGCTGGTCGCCGGCATCTTCGCTTCGCTTCTCAAGGGGCTCGATTTCGAGGAGGCGACTCTCCTCGTCCTGGTCCTCGGTGTGCTCATGCTCGGGCGGCGCGCCTTCTATCGCCCCACTGCGATCCTCGCCCAGCGCTTCACCCCCGCGTGGGTGGCCAGCATCACCGGCGTCATCGGGCTGGCGGTGTGGATCGGCATTCTCTCCCACCGGCACGTGAGCTACTCGCGCGAACTGTGGTGGACCTTCGCGCTCGACGGCAGCGCCCCAAGGGTGCTGCGTGCCTCGCTGGCCGTCATCGTGCTCGGCACCGCCTACATGCTGCTCAACATGCTGCGCCCGGCGCGCCCGCAGCCGGCGGTGGCGGGTCCGGAGGAGCTGGCGCGGGCGCGTCCGCTCATCGCCGCCGCAGAGCTCACGATCGCCAACGCAGCGCTCACCGGCGACAAGCGCCTGCTGTTCAGCGACGCCGGCGATGCCTTTCTCATGTACCAGATTGCCGGCCACAGCTGGATCGCGCTCGCCGATCCGATCGGCTCACCACAGGGCGGTGAGGAGCTGGTGTGGCGACTGCGTGAGATATCCGACACCCACGGCGGCCGCACCGTCTTCTACCAGGTAACGGGCGAGCGCCTGTCGCTGTACGTGGACCTCGGGCTCGCGGCGCTGAAGATCGGCCAGGAGGCGCGCGTGCCGCTCGCGCAGTTCTCGCTCGAGGGTGCGGCACGCGCCGACCTGCGGCAATCGCACCGCCGCGCGCAGCGCGATGGCGCGAGCTTCGAGGTCGTGCCGCCCGAGCGCGTCGATGAGCTGCTGCCCTCCCTGCAGCGCATATCCGACGCCTGGCTCGCCGCCAAGTCGACCGGCGAGAAACGCTTTTCGGTGGGCGCGTTCTCGCCGCAGTACCTGCGGCAGTTTCCGGTGGCCGTGGTGCGCGCCGAAGGCGCGCCGGCCGCGTTTGCGAACCTGTGGACCACGGGAACCAAGGCCGAGCTCTCGGTGGATCTCATGCGCTTCGGACCGGAAGCGCCGCGCAGCGCCATGGACTACCTGTTCATCGAGCTGATGCTGTGGGGGCGAAGTGAAGGCTACCGCTGGTTCAATCTCGGCATGGCACCGCTTGCCGGCCTCGAGGCTCACCCGCTCGCGCCCGCCTGGCACCGGGTGGGCAACTTCATCTTCCGGCACGGCGAGCATTTCTATAATTTCGACGGGCTGCGGCGTTACAAGACGAAGTTCGATCCCGTGTGGGAGCCGCGCTACCTCGCGGCCCGCGGCGGCATTGCACTGCCGCGGGTGCTGGTGGACGTGTCGGTGTTGATTGCCGGCGGCATGAAGGAGTTGTTCGCGCGATGACCGTGGCGGCCGATCTCACCGGTCTCTGCGGCACAGCGCGAATGCCGTGGCGCACGCGCGCGGGCGCAGCGCTGCTGTTGGCGCTGACGCTGTCCGCGGCAGGTCCCGGTCCGGCCGCCACCGCCAGCCCGGCACGCAGCGCCCCGGCGCCGGCTGACGACCGCTACTCCACCCGATTGCCGGCGGGACACTTCGGTACCGTCACCGTCTACATCCCCGAAGGCACGCCGCGCAGTGTCGCGATCTTCGTCTCCGGCGACGGGGGCTGGGAGCTCGGTGTCGTCAACATGGCGCACGCGCTCGCCGACCTGGGTGCCGTGGTCATCGGGGTGGACGTCCGGGAATATCTCGGGAGTCTGCGCCGCGCGGCGCAGCGCCCGGGTGCGCCCTGCCAGATGATCGCCGCAGACTTCGAGGCCCTGAGCCATCAGGTGCAGAAGGAGATCGGCATGAGCGAGTACCTCGTGCCGGTGCTGGTCGGCTACTCCTCGGGGGCAACCGTGGTGTATGCCACGCTGGTGCAATCCCCGCCGGGCACGTTCGCGGGCGCGCTCAGCCTCGGCTTCTGCGCCGATCAGGACTTCGCCGGCGCGTCGTTGTGCCCGGGTGCCGGGCTCCGCTACAGCGAGAACCGCCAGCACGAGTTGGTGCTCGAGCCTGCGGCGAAGCTCAGGCAGCCGTGGATCGCCTTGCAGGGACAGCAGGACCAGGTGTGCGACGCGCACGCCACGGACGGGTTTGCCGCCCAGGTGGCCGGCGGCGCGGTGGTGAAGCTGCCGCTGGTGGGACATGGCTTCTCGGTCGAGCGCAACTGGTTACCGCAGTTCCGCGACGCCTACGCGCACCTCAGCGCCAGTGCGAGAGCTCCCGCCGAGCGTCCGCCGGACATCAGCGACCTGCCGGTCCAGGAGGTGCAGGCGAGCGGAGCAGCGGGCGAGTTCGCCCTGCTGCTCACCGGCGACGGCGGCTGGGCAGGACTCGACCAGGAGCTCGCCGCGCGCCTCGCGGCCGACGGCGTGCCCACCGTGGGGCTGAACTCGCTGAAGTACTTCTGGACTGAACGCACGCCCGAGCAGACCGCGCACGACGTGGAACGCCTGCTGCGCCACTACCTCGCCGCCTGGAACCGGCCGCGCGTGCTGCTGATCGGTTATTCCTTCGGGGCGGACGTGCTGCCGTTCGTGGTCAACCGCCTGCCGCCGGACCTGCGCGGGCACGTCGCCAGTGTCAGCCTCCTCGGGATCGACGCACACGCCTCGTTCGAGGTGCGTATCGCCGGCTGGGTCGGCGGCGACGAGGGCGGACCGCCGACACGCCCGGAGCTCAGCCGCATCGGCAACCTGCCGGTACTTTGCATCTACGGCGAAGGTGAGGCGGATTCGATCTGCCCGGGACTGCCGGCCGGCCCGATCGCCCGCGAGCAGATCGGCAAGGGGCATCACTTCAGCGGCGAATACGCAACGCTGGCAGACCGCATCCTCGCCTTTGCACGCACCGGGCGCCTGTAACATAACGCGCGGTGCCGGCGTCACCGCCCTGGGCCAACCCTTAAGCGCGGGGCGGGTGAGCGGACGCGCACTGAGTTACCATGGCCGGGCGGCGACACAACAAACATGAGCCGCTAACCGACAATGTCCCTGTACATCGATTCGGCGAGCCAACTGCATCACGACCTGGAGCGGAACCTGGTCGTGACCTGTCCGCATTGCCAGGCGGTCGCACACATCACACCGTGTGCGGTGCCGCGCTTCGAGGATCTGCAGCTGTACCGGCCGAAGCAGGTGGGCGTGGTGTACCTGTGCGACGCCTGCCATATGCCCATCTTCCTGCGCTTCACCGTGCGCGTGTACGGCGCGGCGCGCATCGAGCTGTCGCCGCAGTTCACCGAGGTGGAACGGGCGCGCGAGAAGTTCAGCTTCGCCTATATCCCCGAGGAGGTGGAGCTGCTGTTCCGCGAGGCGCTCGCCTGCTTCTCGCACGGCGCATTCAACGCCTTCGCCTCCATGTGCCGCCGCGCGGCACAGGCGATGTTTGCCGACCTGGGTGAGACCGGCAAGCTGCGGCTGTTCGACGAGCTCAACGAGGTGCGTGAGCTCGCCAGCATCGCTCCGGACATCTTCGCCAAGCTGCGCAGCATCCTGTTCGGCGCGGAGCTCGATGCCCGAGCGCCGCTGACGCTGCTCGACGGCTACGAGGCAGGCATCATGCTCGAGGTCGTCAAGGACCTCCTGTACGAAGCCTACGTCCGCAAGGGCAAGCTGCAGCAGGCGATCATGGTGCGGCGCTTCTTCCTCGAGGAGACCGGCAGTCACGTGACGCCGCTGTTCTCGGCAAGCTGACTCGACGCTCCGCGAAGTCCTCAGTCCACGAAGCGCCGCGCGTTGCGGAACAGCCGCATCCAGCCGCTCCATTCGCCGGCGCCGGACGGCCGCCATGAGTTCTGCAGATAACGGCACGAGCGCTCCGGGTGCGGCATGGTGATGGTCACGCGCCCGTCGCGGTTCGACAGCGCGGCGATGCCGAAGGGAGTACCGCTTGGATTGGCCGGGTAGCTCACCGCGACGCTGCGGTCGGGGTTCACGTAGCGCAAGCCCACCAGACCGCTCACTGCGCACGCCTGCGCCGCGGCCGCGGAGGTGAATTCCGCGCGCCCCTCGCCGTGCGATACGGCGATGGGCAGCAGTGAGCCCGCCATGCCGTCGAGCAGCACCGAGGGCGAGCGCAGCACCTCAACGAGCGAGAAACGCGCCTCGTACTGCTCGCTGCGGTTCTGTACGAAGCGCGGCCAGTGCTCGCTCCCGGGGATGATTTCCCTGAGAGCGGCGAACATCTGACAGCCGTTGCAGATGCCGAATGCGAAATTGTCGCTGCGTGCGAAGAACCGCTGAAACTGCTCGCGCACCGCCTCGTGGAACAGGATCGACTTCGCCCAGCCCTCGCCGGCGCCGAGCACGTCCCCGTAGGAGAAGCCCCCGCAGGCGATGAGTCCCCGGAACTCGGCCAGATCGCGGCGGCCGCTCAGCAGGTCGGTCATGTGCACGTCGTGCGCCGCGAAGCCGCAGGCGTCGAACGCCGCGGCGGTCTCGGTCTGACTGTTGACGCCCTGCTCGCGCAGGATGGCGACCGCCGGCCGCGCGCCGCGCGTGACGTACGGGGCGGTGATGTCCTCCTGTGGATCGAACGTGAGCGCGACGCTCAGTCCGCCCGCCTCTGGCGCGGTCTGTGCGGCGAACTCCTCGTCGGCGCACTGCGGGTCATCGCGCAGCCGCCGCATGCGCCACGAGGTCTCCGACCAGGCGCAACGCAGGTCCGCCCACGCCTCATCGAACAGTGTCTCCCCCACCCGGATCTCGACGCGCAGCTCGCTCACCGGCGCGCCGAGGTAGAGCGCAGCCGCCCCGAGCCCATGGCGCTCGAGAGTGTCGGCGAAAGCGGGCTCGTCCCCGGCCATGATCTGCACTACCACGCCCGGCTCCTCGGCAAACAGCTGCGCGAGCGCGGTCCCGCGTGCCGCCGGTAGCGCGATATCGAGCCCGCAGTGCCCGGCGAACGCCATCTCGAGCAGGGTGACGAACAGGCCGCCGTCGGAGCGGTCGTGATAGGCGCGCACCATGCCGGCGGCGCGCAGCTCATCGAGCGCCGCGGCGAGCTGCGTCAGCCGCTGCGGCTCGTCGAGATCCGCGCTCTCATCGCCGAGCTCGCCGTACACCTGTGCCAGCGCAGAGCCTCCCAGGCGAAGACGGCCGCCGGCGAGATCGATGAGCCACAGCGACGTCGGGCGCTCGTCGAGCTGCAGCGCCGGAGTCAGCGTGCGGCGTGCGTCCTCCACGGGCGCGAACGCCGAGACGATCAGCGACACCGGCGCGATGACGCTCTTGTCGACGCCGTCCTCGCTCCAGGCGGTCTTCATGGACAGCGAGTCCTTGCCCACCGGGATCACGATGCCGAGCCGCGGGCACAGCTCGCACGCCACCGCGTGCACGGTCTCGTAGAGCGCGGCGTCCTCGCCGGCTTCCCCGGACGCCGCCATCCAGTTGGCCGACAGCCGCACCTGTGACAGCGAGCCGATGTCCGCCGCCAGGATGTTGGTGAGCGCCTCGGCCACCGCGAGCCGCCCGGAAGCCGGCGCATCCAGCACCGCGACCGGCGTGCGCTCGCCCATCGCCATGGCCTCGCCGGCCGCGGCGCGATAGTCGGCGAGCGTGACCGCCACGTCGCTCACCGGCACCTGCCACGGGCCAACCAGCTGGTCGCGACTGACGAGGCCACCGACCGTGCGATCTCCGATGGTGACGAGGAAGGTCTTGTCGGCTACCGCCGGCAGCCGCAGCACCCGGTACGCCGCCTCGCGCAACTCGACGCGTGCGGTGTCGAAGCGACGGCGCTCGGGCACGACGCTCTTCACATCACGTGTCTGGCGCGGCGGCTTGCCGAGCAGCAGGTCGACGGGGAGGTCGACCGGCTCGTCGTGAAACATCGGGTCCCGCACCCGCAGCCGGCCGCTGGCGTCGATCTCGCCGATCACCGCAAACGGACAGCGTTCGCGCGCCGCGATGGCCGCGAATTGCGCCAGCGCCGCGCGCTCGATGGCGATCACGTAGCGCTCCTGCGCCTCGTTGCACCACAACTCCATCGGCGACAGGCCTGCTTCGGCGCTCGGGATGGTGCGCAGGTCGATGCGTGCGCCGCGCCGGCTGTGCGCGACCGCCTCGGGCACGGCATTCGACAGCCCGCCGGCACCCACGTCGTGGATGAGCACGATCGGATTGCGCGCGCCGAGCGACCAGCAGTGGTCGATGACCTCCTGGGCGCGGCGCTGCATCTCGGGGTTGCCGCGCTGCACGGACGCGAAGTCGAGATCCGCGCTCGAGCTGCCGCTGCCGACCGACGAGGCTGCCCCGCCTCCCAGGCCGATCAGCATCGCCGGCCCGCCGAGCACGATGAGCTGCGCGCCGACCGGCACCTCGGCCTTCTCTACGTGCGCGCGGCGCACGTTGCCGACGCCCCCGGCAATCATGATCGGCTTGTGATAGCCACGCCGGCGCTGCGGCGGATCGCCGGGGGCCTGCTGCTCGAAGGTGCGGAAGTAGCCGCAGATCGCCGGCCGCCCGAACTCGTTGTTGAACGCGGCGGCGCCGATCGGCCCTTCGATCATGATGTCGAGCGCGCTGGCGATGCGCTGCGGCGCGCCGAAGCTGCGCTCCCAGGGCCGCTCGTAGCCCGGGATGCGCAGGTTCGACACCGAAAACCCGGTGAGTCCGGCCTTGGGCTTCGCCCCGCGTCCCGTGGCACCCTCGTCGCGAATCTCCCCGCCGGATCCGGTCGCAGCGCCGGGGAAGGGAGAGATCGCGGTGGGGTGATTGTGCGTCTCGACCTTCATGAGAATGTCGATCGGCTCGCTGCTCGCGACATAAATGCCGCTCGTCGGGTCGGGGAAGAATCGCGTCCCCGTGTGCCCGGCGATCACCGCAGCGTTGTCGCGGTAGGCGGATAGCACGCCTTGCGGGTGGCGCGCGTGGGTATGGCGGATCATTGCGAACAACGACTCGGCGCGCGGCTGTCCGTCGATGATCCAGCTGGCGTTGAAGATCTTGTGGCGGCAGTGCTCGGAGTTCAGCTGCGCGAACATCATCAGCTCGACGTCGGTCGGGTCGCGCTCGAGCAGCGCGAAGCTCTCGAGCAGGTAGTCCATCTCATCGGTCGACAGCGCGAGCCCCAGCCGGCGGTCGGCCGCTGCGAGCGCCGCGCGCCCCTCCCGCAGCGACACGCGCGTGCTCGGACGCGGCTGCGCCTGCTCGAACAGACGCGCCGCCTCGGCCCGATCGAGCAGCGCATCCTCGGTCATGCGGTCGTGCAGCACCGTCGCGAGGCGCGTGAGAAGCGTGCTCCCGAGCGGCGCCGCCGCGCGCAGGCGGTAGGCGATGCCGCGCTCGATGCGGCGCACGCTGCCGAGGCCGCATACCTGCGCGATTTCGGTTGCCTTGCTCGACCAGGGTGAGATCGTGCCGATACGCGGCACCACCAGCACGACCTCACCGCCGCCGTCGTCAGCCGGCCGCGGCAACCGCGGCCCGTAGGTGAGCAGCTGATCGAGGATGTCGCGCTCGCGGGCGCTGAGCGGCTGCGCGAGGTCGGCGAAGTGCATGAAGCGTGTCTCGAGACCGCTCACGGCGGAATCGAGCGCCGTCAGCCGGTCAAGGAGCTTGGCGATGCGGAATGCGGACAGTGCGGGCGGCCCGGGTATCTGCAGCATGTGCTACCCGGACCTCACTTCTTCTCGCTCGGCGGCGCCGAGTAGATGGGCATCGGGAACTGAGCGACGTTGGCGCCGCTTTCCAGCAAGGTGATCTTGGCCGGGCCGTGCTTCTTCACCTCGTCGATGCGCAGGATGGAGTGCATCGGCAGGAAGGTGCGCTTGACGCCGGAAAATTCGCCCTTGATGCGCTCCTCCGAAGGGTCGAGTACCACGGAGGAACGCTCACCGAACAATAATTCCTCGACCTCGATGAATCCGAACAGCTCGCCGTGGCTCACCCGGCGGGCGTAGACCTCGTAAACCTTGCCCTGATTCACGAACATAATGCGGAAAATGTGACTGGTTGCCATGGCGGGGTTCAGAGGCGCTGCTACTTTGGGATCGGGATTATATGTCCGGGCACGTACCGGGGACGCCGCTTTGCCCGCGGGGAAGGGCTTCGGTATCTCTTTATTATAGGGACGGGTGGCTTTTTGAGTCGGGGAAACACACTCAGGCTGCGGATCGTCAGTGATCAGCGGCGGTCGCTTGCCGACCGCAGCAGCACGATTTTTTCCGTCGAAGGTGGCACCATCGGCCGCTCCGCCGACAACGACTGGGTGCTGCCCGACCCCTCGCGCTACGTGTCCGCACATCATGCGCGCGTGCTGTTCCGCG
This sequence comes from Steroidobacteraceae bacterium, assembly GCA_036008385.1. Classification (GTDB taxonomy): domain Bacteria; phylum Pseudomonadota; class Gammaproteobacteria; order Steroidobacterales; family Steroidobacteraceae; genus 13-2-20CM-66-19. Next base: position 129,914 of record DASYNX010000089.1, on the reverse strand, counting down.
AGGGCCACTTCTATCTGCAGGACGTGAGCACCAACGGCGTTTACGTCAACGACGACATGGAGCCGCTCGCCAAGCGCGGCTCGAGCGGCTACCGGCTCGCGAGCGGCGACGTGCTGCGCATGGGCGAGTATCACATCGTGGCCGCTGTCGAGCAGGCGTCGGCGCAGGAGCAAGCCGGTGCCGCCGCCGTGCCGACCAGCATTCACGCCCTGCGCACCCTCGGGCGCACCGCCGAGCGCGACATCGGCGCGAAGCTCAATGTCCAGGACCTGCTGGTACCGGTCATCGACATGGACTCGGTGCTGCCGGTCAGCGCCTACGGTCAGTCGGTCAACTCGGACCGCGTGCGTTCGCTGGTCCACGCCGCACATGAAGCGCCCGTGAAACCGCACAGCAAGCCGGCGGAGGCCGGCGCCGCAGCGCCGGAGGAGCAATGGTTCTCCGGCCGCATGGCGCGCCTCGCCGAGGTGGTCGGTCGCGAGCCGAAGAACGGCGGCGGGGCGCTGGCGCTCGAGGACGTACACAGCGGACTCGACGCCTTCTGCCGCGGCGCCGGCATCGATCTGCAGCGACTGCCCGCGGATGCGCAGACGCGGCTGCTGCATCTCGCCGGCCGGCTGTTCCGCGAAGCGCTGGTCGGCTTCCGCGAGCTCGAGCGGGCGCGCGGCGAGACACGCAACCGCTACCGCATCGAAGCCCCGGCGCCGGCGCAGGACGATCCGCGTCCCTCGCTCGCCAACTCCATGGTCGAGGATCTGGCGGTGTCGCTGTTCGTGCAGCACGAGAGCCGCCAGCTCGACTCGGTGCAATGGTTGCGTGAGACGATCGGCGAGGCGAAGCTGCACGAGAACGCCACCGCCCAGGCGATGCGCAGCGCGTTCGTCGAATTCCTCGACCGCCTCGATCCGGCCGAGCTCGAAGCGCGCTTCGAGCGCGCCGCGCGCCGCGGCAAGGCGCGCTCGGCCGACAAGGCGCAGTACTGGGAGCTGTTTATCACGTTCTACCGCAATCTCATCGAAATGCCCGCGGATCATCTGCCCGCCACCTTCGTGGAGGCGTTTGCCAACGCCTACCGCGAGGCCTTGAAGAGACCGCTGTCCGCCTGAACGCGCGCGCCGCGCCGCTGCGGGCGGCGCGCTTTCGCAGCACCCAACACTGCAGATATAGTGGTGATTCGCCTCCACCGGATGGAGTCGTGTCGGATGACGCAAGAGTGGCGGAGAGGGTGGGATTCGAACCCACGTGCCGGTTTTACCCGACCATCCGATTTCGAGTCGGCGCCGTTGTGACCACTTCGGTACCTCTCCGGCCTGGGCCCGCAGGGTTTCGCGGGGCGGCTATTTTAGCGGAAAGGCCTGCCGGCGCGGGGAGGTTCGTGCGCCCATTCACGCGCGCCGCTGCCTGCGGATTGCTGCTCGGCCTGGCCGGCTGCAGCAAGCTCCCGCCGTCGGCGCTCGATACCATCCACGCGCGCGGCGAGCTGCGCGTGGTGACGCTGAATCTCCCGACCTGCTATTACCTTGGTGCACAGGGCACGGAGGGCCTGGAGTTCGAGCTCGCCAGCGCCTATGCGGCGCGGCTGCAAGTCAGGCTCAACATGTACCCGGTCGCCAATGAGCACGCCCTGCAGGCCGAGCTCGCCGCGGGTCGCGCCGACATCGCCGCGGCCTCCCTCACCAGCAACCCCGACTGGGCCCGCGCCGGTGATGCCGCCCAGCCCTACACCGTCATCCCGCAGCTCGTGGTCTACCAGCGTAACGGCGTGCGGCCGCGGGATACGCTGCAGCTGGAATCGGCGAAACTCGCCGTGCGCGCCGGCAGCCCACAGGAGCGCATCCTGCAGAAGTTGAAAAGCACCGTCGCGCCACAGCTGCAATGGGAGGAAACCGCGCCGAGCTCGGCCGATCCGGTGGAGGACGTCGACGCCGGCGAGGCCGAGTACGCCATCACCGATGCACGGGAGTTCTCTTTCGCGCATCACCTGTACCCGAACGTGCTGGTCGGCTTCGAGCTGCCCGAGGGGCGGCCGGTGCAGTGGATCGTGCGCAGCGGTGAGCCGGCGCTGCTCGCGAGCGTCAACGCCTTCTTCCGCGATCTCGCCGCCTCCGGCCAGCTGCCGCAGCTGGTGCAGGAATCCTCCGGCGACACGCGCCGTTTCGCGTACGAAGAATCGCGCGAGTTCCAGGAGCACGTCGGCGACCGCCTGCCGCGCTACCGTACCTGGTTCGAGCACGCCGCCGCGCAGGCCGGGCTCGACTGGCGGCTGCTGGCGGCTATCGGTTACCAGGAGTCGAAATGGGATCCGCGTGCGCAGTCCAGTGCGGGCGCGAGCGGCGTCATGATGCTGACCGCCGACACCGCGCACGCCCTCGGTATTCGCGACCGCACCAACCCCGAGCAGAGCATCTTCGCCGGCGCGCGCTACCTCGCTCAGCTGCGCGGAATGATCCCGGAGCGCATTCCCGAGCCCGACCGCACCTGGCTCACGATCGCCGCGTACAACGTCGGCTTCGGGCACCTCGAGGACGCGCGCGTCATCACGCAGGCGCTCGGCAAAAACCCGGACTCGTGGACGGACGTACGCGAGCGGCTGCCGCTGCTGGCGCAGGAGCGCTGGTACGAGCGCACCAGGCGCGGTTACGCCCGCGGCTGGGAGCCGGTGCAGTTCGTCGATCGCATCCAGCGTTATCTGACGCTGCTCGAGTGGCAACCCGGCGAGACCGGAGCTGCCCCCGGCGCCACAGCGGAGGCACCCGCGCCAGGCGGCGGCGCCGCGCAACGGCCCGCGCCAGCGCCGCCCGCGCCGGCGGGTGCCGCCCCGCCACCCGTAGAGAGCCCCGCGTCCTATACGACCGGCGCCTGAGGGCGCCGCGAGCGCATCCCGCGGCTTCAGCCGCGCCGCTGCGCAAAGAACTCCTGCAGCAGCTGCGCGCACTCATCCATCAGCACCCCGCCAAAGACATCCACGCGGTGATTCAGCTGCGGCAGCGCGAACACGTTGGTGATGCTGCCGGCCGCGCCGGCACGCGGGTCCCAGGCGCCGAACACCAGCCGGCGCACGCGCGCGTGGACGATGGCCGCGGCGCACATGACGCACGGCTCGAGCGTCACGTACAGCGTGGTGTCGCTCAGGCGGTAACTGCCGAGCATGAGGCCGCCGGCGCGCAGCGCGGCGATCTCGGCGTGCGCCGTGGGATCGTGGCTCGCGACCGGCGCGTTGCCCCCCGACGCGATGATCTCCTCGTCGCGCACCAGCACGGCGCCTACCGGCACCTCGCCCGCCAGGCCCGCGGCCGCTGCGCGCGCGAGTGCGGCGCGCATGAACGCCGCGTCACGCCCGGCCTCAGCCGGCGCCGCCATGCGACTCGCCGCCCGGCGCCGCCTCCGGGGGCAGGAACAGCGCCGGGTCGACGAAGGTGGCGTTGAGCGCCACCCCGAAATGCAGGTGCGGCCCGGTCGCACGCCCGGTCGCACCGACCTTGCCGATCACGGCCCCGGCCTGCACACGCGCGCCCGGCTTCACGCCGATGGCGCTCAGGTGGCAGTACATGGTGACCAGTCCTTCGCCGTGATCGAGGATCACCGTGTTGCCGTTGAAGAAATAGTTACCGGTATCGGCCACACGGCCGGCGGCGGCCGCGCGCACCGGCGTGCCGGCGTCGGCGGCGATGTCCATGCCCGTGTGGGGGTTGCGCTGCTGATTGTTGAAAACACGCCGCGAGCCATAGGAGCTCGAGCGGATACCCGCGACCGGCGGCAGCAGCCTCAGGGTCGCAGGCGCACCGGCGGACCAGGTGCCGACCGCCTGGTGTATGCGCGGCTGCTCGCGCTCGACGCGCGCCAGATCCCGCGGCGACAGGTCCACCTGGCGCGGCGGGACGCTCAGGTGTTGCACCGTGTACTCCTTGTCGGCGACCTCGAAGCCGATCGTCGCGCCGCCGTCGGTGCCGTCCTGAATCCGCACCGCAGCGTGGCCCGGCGGCTGTGAGAGCGGAATGCCGACCACCGCCAGCCAGCGACCGTCCGCCGGCAGCACCAGCACGCGCCGCTCATCGAAGGTCACCCGCGGCGCATAGCCGGCGCCACCCTCCAAGCTCAGCAACGCCACGCCGCCCGGCACCCGCTCCTCCTGCGGCAGCCCGGTGTCGGGCTGCGACGCCGCCGGATCCGACGGCGGTGCGGCTGCCATGACCCCCGTTGCCATCGCCGCCACCGCGACGACGCCCGCGAGGGTTTCCCCGGTGCATAGCCGGCGTTGCCGGGAATCGCGCCACGCGGCCGTGCTCATTTCCGGCCGGTGACCTGCGCCGTGAGGATGCCGCGCGCAAGACGCGCCTCGATCACCTCGCCGTCCGCAACGACCGCGGCATCCGTGACCAGCGCGCCGTCGGCGCGCGTCACGATGGCGAACCCGCGCGTCAGGGTGGCAAGCGGGCTCACCGTGTCGAGCGCGCGCTGGGCCAGCGCCAGGCGGTGATGCACCGTGGCGAGCCGGTCTTTCACGGCGCGCTCGAGGCGCGCGTGCAGCTTCGCGTGCTGCGCGCCGCACTCGCTGAGCAGGTGCCGCGGCGAGCGCTTCAACAGCCGGGCGTTGCCTTCCGCCAGTCGCCGGTCGTCCCGGTGCAGGCCGAGGCGCGTCGCCCCAAGGAGGCGCCGGACGAGATCGTCGAGCCGCTGCATCTGCTGCTGCAGGCGCACGCCGGGATGAGTGAGCTGCAGGCGCCGGCCGGCGGCTTCGAGGCGCGCGCCGCCCGCGCGCAGCTCGCGGCGCATGCCCACATCGAAGCGCTGCCAGGTACGGCTCAGTGCCTCGAGACACGCGAGGCGATCGGGCACCACCAGCTCGGCGGCGGCCGAGGGTGTCGGGGCGCGCGCATCCGCGACGAAATCGGCGATGGTGAAGTCGATCTCGTGGCCGACGCCGGAGACCACCGGCAGCGGGCAGGCATGGATCGCGCGCGCCACGCGCTCGTCGTTGAACGCCCACAGGTCCTCGAGCGAGCCCCCGCCACGCGCGACAATCAGCACGTCGCATTCGGCGCGTGCCGCAGCCGTCGCCAGCGCGCCGATCAGTGCCGGTACCGCAGCAACGCCCTGTACCGCGGCCGGGTACACGAGCACCGCCGCGGGTGGATAGCGCCGCGCGAGAATCTGCAGCACATCGTGCAGCGCCGCTCCGGACGGCGAGGTGATGACGCCGACGCGTCGCGGAAAGCGCGGCAGCGGGCGCTTGCGCTCGAGCGCAAACAGTCCCTCGGCCGCGAGCTTTGCCTTGAGGCGCTCGAATTCACGCTGCAGCGCCCCTACCCCAGACTCCTCGAGGTGCTCCACGATCAGCTGATACTCACCGCGGGCCTCGTACACGCTGATGCGGCCGCGTACCAGCACCTGGCTCCCCGCGCGCGGAGTGAAGCCGAGCAGCGCGTTCTTCATGCGGAACATCGCGCAGCGCAGCTGCGCATCGCGGTCCTTGAGCGAGAAGTACCAGTGACCGGAGGCCGGCTGGGAGAGGTTCGACAGCTCGCCCTGCACCCACAGCACTGCGAGGCCACGCTCGAGGAGCACGCGCACCTCGCGATTGAGGCGCGCGACCGTGTAGACGTCCCGCGCGGGCGGCTCGCCGACGCCGATCTCGAGGCCTGAGGACATAAGCCGCACCTTAGCACGAGGTTTACCGCCTCGGGCCGGGCGCTTATAATTGCGCATGCGCATTCTCGAAGAAGCTCTCACCTTCGACGACGTCCTGCTGGTTCCGGCCTACTCGGAACTGTTGCCGCGCGAGGCCGACCTCTCCACCCGGGTAACGCGCCGCATCCGCCTCAACGTGCCGATCATGTCCGCGGCCATGGACACGGTCACCGAGGCGCGCCTGGCGATCACCATCGCTCAGGAAGGCGGCATCGGCATCATTCACAAGAGCATGAGCATCGACGCCCAGGCGCGCGAGGTCGCGCGCGTGAAGAAGTTCGAAAGCGGCGTCATCCGCGACCCCATCACTGTTCCTCCCGACATGACCATTCGCGAGGTGCTCGACCTCACGCGCTCACGCGGCATTTCCGGTGTGCCGGTTGTGGTCGGCGGGAAGGCCGTCGGCATCGTTACCCATCGCGATCTGCGCTTCGAGGACCGACTCGAGGCGCCGGTGTCCTCGGTGATGACGCCCCGGGAGCGGCTGGTGACGGTGCGCGAGGACGCGCCCAAGGACGAGGTGCTGGCACTGCTGCACAAGCACCGCATCGAGAAGCTCCTGGTGGTGAACGGTGCTCACGAGCTGGTCGGCATGATCACCGTCAAGGACTTCCAGAAGGCCAAGGAGTTCCCGCGCGCCTGCAAGGACGATGGCGGGCGCCTGCGTGTCGGTGCCGCGGTCGGCACCACGCCCGACACCCTCGAGCGCGTCGCGGCGCTGCGCGAAGCGGGTGTGGACCTGGTGGTGGTGGACACCGCGCACGGCCACTCAAAGGGCGTCATCGACACGGTGAAGCGCATCAAGTCGACCTGGGGCGACAGCCAGGTGATCGCCGGCAACATCGCCACCGTCGAAGCGGCCCGCGTGCTCGTCGAGGCCGGAGCCGACGCCGTCAAGGTCGGCATCGGTCCGGGTTCGATCTGCACGACGCGCATTGTTGCCGGTGTTGGCGTACCGCAGATCTCCGCGGTGGCGAATGTGGCGGAAGCGTTGCGCGCCGAGGACGTGCCGGTGATCTCCGACGGCGGCATCCGCTTCTCCGGCGACATCGCCAAGGCGATCGCCGCGGGCGCCCACGCGGTGATGATCGGCGGGTTGTTCGCCGGCACCGAGGAGTCACCCGGCGAGGTCGAGCTCTACCAGGGCGCCTCCTACAAGTCCTATCGCGGCATGGGCTCGCTCGGCGCGATGGCCGAGCGGCATGGCTCCGCGGATCGCTACTTCCAGGACGCGGCCAGCGAGCTCGAGAAGCTGGTTCCGGAGGGTGTGGAGGGTCGCGTACCCTACAAGGGCAGCGTGGTCACCATCCTGCAGCAGCTCGCCGGCGGACTGCGGGCAGCGATGGGCTACACCGGCAGCCGCAACATCACCGAGCTGCGCACGCGCCCGCTGTTCGTGCGGGTCACCACGGCGGGGGTGCGGGAAAGTCACGTGCACGACGTGAGCATCACCAAGGAGGCACCCAACTACCGGGTGTCGTGACAGTGGCGAGCGTTCCACGGCCTCACCGTCCTGCGCATCCGGCCGCGCACGCCGACATCCACGCGCACCGCATCCTGATTCTGGATTTCGGCGCGCAGTACACCCAGCTCATCGCGCGCCGTGTGCGCGAGCTCGGGGTCTACTGCGAGATCCACCCCTGGGACGTGAGCGATGCCGAGGTGCGCGCCTTTGGACCGCGCGGTGTCATCCTCTCGGGCGGACCGGAATCAGTGACCGCTGCCGAGGCGCCGCAGGCGCCGCCGGCGGTGTTCGAGCTGGGAGTACCGGTGCTCGGCATCTGCTACGGCATGCAGACCATGGCGCAGCAGCTCGGCGGCCGTGTCGCCCCGGGGAGCGAGCGCGAGTTCGGCTACGCCGAAGTGGCCGTCACCGGCGCATCGCGCCTGCTCGATGACCTCGAGGACCGCCGCAGCCCCGCGGGCCGCCCGATGCTCGACGTATGGATGAGCCACGGCGATCGGGTCGATGCCTTGCCTGCGGGATTCGCAGCCAGCGCCAGCACCGCCACCATTCCGTTCGCCGCCATGAGCGACGAACGCCGGCGCTTCTACGGCGTGCAGTTCCATCCCGAGGTGACGCATACCCCGCAGGGCGCGCGCCTGCTGGAGCGCTTCGTGCGCGAGATCTGTGCCTCGGATGCCCTGTGGAGCGTCGGCAACATCATTGAGGATGCGGTCGCCCGGGTGCGCGAGCAGGTCGGCCCGGACAAGGTGCTGCTCGGACTCTCCGGCGGCGTGGACTCCTCCGTGGTCGCGGCACTGCTGCAGCGCGCCATCGGCGATCAGCTGGTGTGCGTATTCGTCGACCACGGGCTGCTGCGCCTGGGAGAGGCTGATCAGGTCATGAGCACCTTTGCCAGACACCTCGGCGTGCGCGTGATCCGCGTCGATGCGGAAGCGCGCTTTCTGGCGGCGCTCGCCGGCGTCACCGACCCCGAGGAGAAACGCAAGATCATCGGCCGCACCTTTGTCGAGGTCTTCGAGGAGGAAGCGCACAAGCTCGCGGGTGTCGAGTTCCTCGCCCAGGGAACCATTTACCCGGACGTGATCGAGTCGGCCGGTGCGCGCACCGGCAAGGCGCATGTGATCAAGTCGCACCACAACGTCGGCGGGCTACCCGATCGCATGCACCTCAAGCTGATCGAGCCGCTGCGCGAGCTGTTCAAGGACGAGGTGCGGCGCCTCGGTGTGGAGCTCGGCCTGCCGCGCGAGCTCGTCTACCGCCACCCCTTCCCGGGGCCGGGGCTCGGCGTGCGCATCCTCGGCGAGGTGCGCCGGGAGTACGCCGAGCTGCTGCGCCGCGCGGATGCCATCTTCATCGAGGAGCTGCGTCGTCACGATCTCTACGACCGCACCTCCCAGGCCTTCGCGGTATTCCTGCCAGTGCGCTCGGTGGGTGTCATGGGCGACGGGCGCCGCTACGACCCGGTCATTGCGCTGCGCGCGGTCGAAACGGTGGATTTCATGACCGCGCACTGGGCACGGCTGCCCTACGAATTCCTCGAGCACGTCTCGCGGCGCATCGTCAACGAGGTTCAGGGAATCTCGCGCGTCGTCTACGACATCTCCGGCAAGCCGCCCGCGACGATCGAGTGGGAGTGACTGCATCCCTGGCTGCGTGTTCGATCACCGAACTTACCGAGACTCCGCAGCACTCGCATCGATCGCTATTTATTCCCCAAAGAGTTTGCCGCGCACGGTTGTGTAGACCTCATCGAGGCTCATCAGGCTGTCGAGGTTCGCAACCCCGGCCACACTCACGGGGTCGCCCAGATACAAGACCCTGGCGGAAGCTTTCGTAAAAGCGGGCCAGGCGGGCAAGCCCTGGCTGTTCGGGTCGCCCGACCGCGCAAAATTGCTCCAGTACGCGGACATGTCTCGCGCGAGTGCCCGATCCGCCGGACTCCAGCGCCACGGGGCTTGGTTCAGATGGTCGAACACGTACCAGAGCTCGGCGAAGTGGCTGGCTCCCCATCCCGCGTACACGGAGCCGAGCGGGAACGGCGGCCGCCGGCGAAACGAGTAGTAGTAGACCGGGTTGCGTCCGGTGGTGGCCTGCAACCTCGCCCACGCCCACATGTCCCAGCCAAAACGAAGATCACGCTCGAGGTCCAACCGCGCATTTCGTGCCGCTTCGTCGGTTGCATGGGGGTACGCTGCGATGATCGCTGGGGGCAGCTGGCCGAAGGAGCGCTCGATGTCCGCAGCGAAAGTCGCCGCGGTCGTGTGGCTTACATCCGTCAGCGAGCGCGCCTCCTCGGCGTTGGATCCGATGAGCAGCGGAACGTCGTTCTGGTGCCCCGACGCGAAGGCTTCATAGGGCGCAACCGGAAGCAGGTAGGGTTCGATCACCGGATGGGTGACGCCACCAGCGTTAGCGCCGCCCGTGAGACGGGCGGCAGGCAGCCGACGGAGTTCCTCAAGCGAGGCGACAGCGAGTGAGGCGACATATTTTTCGCCGTCCCGCTCAGCATTGCCGAGCAAATAGCTGGGCGCAAGTTGCAGCGGCTCAAACAGACCACCGCTCTCGCCGATGGCGCGCTGAAACAATCCTTTCGCGCGCGGCGACGCCATCAGCACGCTAACCGATATGGAGCCGGAGGACTGGCCGGCGATCGTCACGCATCGTGGATCACCCCCGAAGCCGGCAATGTTGCGTTGAACCCATTCGAGGGCAGCGATCTGGTCCATGAGTCCGTAGTTCCCGGACGTGCGGTGCGGGGACTCGCGCGTGAGCTCGGGAAGCGCAAGAAAGCCGAGCGGGCCCAATCGATAGGCGATGGTGACCACGATCACGCCTTTGCGCGCGAGCCGGTCGCCCCAGTAAAGCGGCATCGCAGCGTACCCGTTCCGGTAGCCACCGCCGTGGATCCAGACGATCACCGGCAGGTGCTCGGCAGCGGTCTTTGCCGGCGTCCAGATGTTGAGGTAGAGACAATCTTCACTCACGGTTGGCGGCGTTTCTCCCGGCATGGACACGCCTTCCTGCATGCACGCCGCGGCAAACGCGGCCGCTTCACGGATGCCAGTCCAGGGTGCGACAGCTGCCGGGGCTCGCCAGCGCAAATCGCCGACCGGAGGAGCTGCGAACGGGACACCCTTATAAACGCTCAAGCCGCGTTCGGATATTCCGGATACTGCTCCGGACTCTGTCAGGACTTGCCGCGCGGGCGCAGCATTGACAGCCTGGGCAGCCGCCACTACCGCCGCGACGAACAGCCAGTGTTTGCGCATTCGATCCCTGGATCGCCCACTTGGCCGAGGGGCGCGCTACTCCCGGCGGCGGCGTCTGCCGCGCCGCTCGCGCTCACCGTGTGCCTCGGCGCTCGGCTGCTGTGGGGGCAGAGTCTCGGGCAACGGCTCCTCCGTCGTCAGGCCGGTCCTGATCAGCCGGATCAGCTCGGCGTCGATCTGCGGGTCGGTCGGCGGCGAGGCGTAGACGCGCAGCAGCCGCTCGACCTCCGCCTTCGCGCGCTGTTCGAGGTTCATGCCGCCGGCCTGCAGCCAGGTCTCGCGGTTGATGCGATCGAACACCGGCCCGGGCAGGTACAGTTCGCGCGGCCAGTAACTGAGCGTATGTCCGGCGGTGAGCAGGTGCTTCTCGCCGAGCAGCTGCCGCACCAGATCCACCGTCGGCAGATCCTCCATCACGTCGAACTCGCGGCAGAAGTGCAGCGCCTGCCCGCACAGCTCGTCATCGAAAACCAGCTTCTCCAGGCTGAACGTCAACACGTAATCGAGCATCCCCGGCCCGGACACCGAGTTCACGCCGCCGATCGCGGCCAGCAGGGCGCCAGCGAAGGTCTCGGCGCCCGCCTGCGCGTCGAGGAACTTGCCCTCGCTCAGGGCCATGTAACTCTGCGTGGGCAGATTCAGGTGCCGGGCGATCTCCACGTACGCCACGTTCAGATGCAGCGTCTCGATCGCCGCCATGGGCGACATGGCGGTCTTCATGTGGAAGGTGGCCGGCGCGCCGCCGAACAGCACCGGAGTGCCGGGCTTGACGACCTGAGCCATGGTCAACCCCGCCAGCACGTCGGCCACGTGCATCACGGTCGCGCCCACCAGCGTCACCGGTGCGATCAGGCCCATCAGCGTCACGGGCACGATCTCTACCGGAATGCCGAACTCGGCGCAGTCGATGAGGTTCTGGCACGAGTCCTCGCTGTAGCGATAGAACCCGGTCGCCGTGACGGTGAAGATCGACATCGGCCTGGCGATCAGATCGGCGCGGTCGCGGCGGAACAGCTGCATCATCTCGGCCATGCGCGGCACGCCGTGCTCGCTGAAGGCGCCCGATACCACCGGCTTGAGCGAGTTGGTGAGCACCAGATACAGCCGCCAGGCATCCGACACCTGCGGCTCGATGTCATTGGTGGAGAAGGCGGTGGCCAGATAGCCGAGATTCTTCAGGCCGTCGGCCACCCGCACGTATTCGATGAAGTCGCGCGTCTTGGAAAGGCGGGTCTCGCCGGTGCGATGGTCGAGGATCTGCAGGCCGCTGGAGCCGGGAACGAAATGCACCTTGTTTCCGCCGAGCTCGGTGTAGCGGGCGCCGTCGCGGTCATAGAGCGCGAAGCTCTTCGGCGCAGTCTCGATCGCGCGCTCCACCAGCTCCGGCGGGAACAACACGCGCTCGGCATCGTCGGCCGTTCGTGCCAGCCGCAGCCCCTGATCGAGCAGTCGCTGGCGCAGCCCGGGGCCACGCACCTCGATGCCGATCTCGGCGAGAATCCTCTTAGCCTCGCTGAGGATGGGCGTGATGAGGGACTCGGGAACGACGCGAAGCTCTGGTCTCACCTTCCACCCCCTACCGCCGACCTGTCCGTGCACGGCCTCCGGCAGCCGGTCCGCGGGCTGGGAAGTGTCGCCGTCTGCAGACCATTTTACAAAAGCGGCGCGTGGCGTCAGCGGCAGCGGCTATCCCCTCAAACCGTTACCTCGGTCAACGAATCCGCGTTGTACGCGTTCAGTGACCTCTGGTGTAATGCGACCGGTGGTCGCGATTGCTCGGGAGGATGCAGTGATGCGCTATCCGGCGTACCTGACAGCCGCCGCGTGTTGCGCCCTGGTGTCGCTCGCGGGCTGCGGGTGCAACGGCGGCTACGGCAACAACTGCAATAACTACTACTACCCGTCCGGCAATCAGCCTGCCAGCACCGACGGTAACGGCCCCAATGGACTCATTGCCGGCGGTGACGGCAATTACTACGGCACCACCGCGAGTGGCGGTGCCAACGGCGTGGGTACGTTCTTCAGGGTGACGCCCGCTGGGGTGGAGACGGTGCTGTACTCCTTCGTCGGAGGAAGCGCCGATGGCGCCGATCCCGAAGGGGTCATCCGGGGCACCGACGGCAACTTCTACGGCGCCACCAACTTCGGCGGCAACGGCGCATGCCAGTTTGGCTGCGGCACGGTGTTCAAGGTCACGCCGGCCGGTGTCGAGACGGTCCTGTACTTGTTTACCGGCGCGGCCGACGGCGGCGACCCGAACGGCGTCGTCGAGGGCAGCGACGGCAATTTCTACGGCACCGCCTCCTATGGCGGTGTAACCAGCGGCGCGTGCGGCGCGAGCGGCTGTGGCGTGGCGTTCCGCCTGACGCCGGCCGGCGCCGAGACCGTGCTCCATCCGTTCGTCGGCGGCAGCGATGGCATCCTGCCGGTGAGTCTGATCCAGGGCACGGATGGCAGCTTCTACGGGACGACGGTCTACGGTGGCCCGTCGAATAACGGCACGGTGTTCAAGATCGCCGCCAGCGGTACCGAAACAGTACTGCACGCGTTCGCCGGCGGCAGCGACGGCGCGCTACCGCAGCAGACTCAGTTGATCGAGGGCAGCGACGGCAATTTCTATGGCGTAACTCCGTTCGGCGGCACCAGCTCCCTTGGCGTCGTCTACAGGATCACGCCGGCAGGCGTCGAGAGCTTGCTGCATGCGTTCGCCGGCGGGACCACCGACGGTGCGGCGCCGTCCACGGCACTGGTGCCGGGGAGCACGGGGGATTTCTACGGCGCGACCAACGGCGGTGGTAACGCCAGCTGCGGCGGGGGCTGTGGCACCGTATTCAAGGTGACTTCTGCCGGGACCGAGTCGGTGCTCTACTTCCTGGGCCCCACCGCCAACTACGGCGGTCAGCCGCCAAACCCCTCGAGCCTGGTGCCCGCGATCATGCCGGGTCTGGGTCCTTACATTCCCGGCAATCTGGCCGGCACCACCACGAATGGCGGACTGTACGGTATCGGCTCGGTGTTCACGCTCACTCCCGCCGGCGCTGCCACGACCCTCTACTCCTTCGGGGCGGGCACGCCCTACTAGTCCGGCGTGACGTAACCATCACCGCTCAAGGCTGACGGGGATCAGCGGCGGCGGCGCAACCCGGCGTGCTTGCGCCGCCCTTTGGAGCGCGGCCGCACGCGCTGCTCACGCTGGTAGGGATTCTCATCGGTGCGGTACTCGATGAACACCGGCGTCGCAAACAGGTCGTAGGTCTTGCGGAACACGTTGGCGAGGTAGCGGGTGTACGCCTCGGGAACCGCCGCAGTCTGGTTGCCGTGGATCACGATGCGGGGCGGATTGCGTCCCCCCTGGTGCGCGTAGCGCAGCTTGATGCGCCGGCCGCGCACCAGCGGCGGCTGATGGACCGTGAGCGCCTTCTCGAGCGTCCGCGTCAGCTCGCGGGTCGGCAGAGTGCGCATCGCCGCCTCGTAGGCGCGCACGGTCGATTGCACGAGCTCACCCACCCCGGTGCCGTGCCGCGCCGAGATGAAGTGCAGCGGCGCGAACGGCACGAAATCGAGCTTGAGCGCGAGCTGGCGATGGATCTGATCGCGCTGCTCGGGCGCAATCCCGTCCCACTTGTTGACCGCGATGATGAGTGCGCGCCCGCGCTCAAGAGCCAGCCCCAGGACGCTCGCGTCCTGCTCGGCCACGGTGTCGTGCGCGTCGAGGACCAGGATGACCACGTGTGCCTCATCGATCGCCTGCAGTGTCTTGGCGACGCTGGCGCGCTCCACCACACCCTCGATCCTGGCCCGCCGCCGCACCCCTGCGGTATCGATGAGCAGGAACTGGCGCCCATCGCGGGCGAAGGGAACGAGAATGCTGTCGCGCGTGGTACCGGGCTCCTCGCTCGCGATCACCCGCTCCTCGCCGAGCAGCCGGTTGACCAGAGTGGACTTGCCCACGTTCGGGCGCCCGATGATCGCGATGCGAATTGAATCAGGGTCGGCTGGCGCCTCGGCCTGCGCCGTCCAGCCGGCCAGGACCCGCTCCATCAGCTCCTCGCACCCCTGCCCGTGGCTTGCTGAAATCACCTGCGGCTCGCCGAAGCCGAGCGCATGGAAGTCCGCAGACACCAGATCGGCGTCCAGCCCCTCCGCCTTGTTGAGCGTCAGCGTGACCGGCTTGCCCGAGCGGCGCAGCTCGCGCGCCACGAAGTGATCCTGCGGCGAGAGTCCGGCGCGCGCGTCGGCGATGAATATCAGCCGGTCGGCCTCGCTCACGGCGCGCTCGGTCTGCGCGCGGATCTGCGCTTCGATGCCGCTCGGGTTCTCGATCAGTCCGCCGGTGTCGATGACCACGCTCGGAACGGGACCCAGCCGTCCGTAGCCATACTGCCGGTCGCGGGTGAGCCCGGGCACATCGGCCACAATGGCGTCGCGTGTGCCGGTGAGCACGTTGAACAGCGTCGACTTACCGACGTTCGGCCGGCCGACCAGGGCGATGACGGGCAACATTGCGCGGCTGCCGCAGTGCTCACGGCGTTAGTTGCTCTCCGCGGGCGCCGCCGCCTTGCCGGCCCGGGCGGCCGCCCCGGGGCGCGGCGTCACCCAGTAGGCGCTGACTTCTCCGCGATCGTTGACCACCACCACCTCGTTGCCCGCGACCACCGGAGCGGTGCTGATGCGCACCTTGCCGCTCGTCGAGACGCGCGCCGCGAGCGCGCCGGTCGCCTTGTCGAGAAAGTGCACGTAGCCCTGGTAATCCGCCGTGACAATGGCGAAGTCCATGATGCCGGGCGCAGACAGCCCGCGATTGAGCAGCGCGTTCTGGCGCCAGATCTCGGCCCCGGTGCGCGCCTTGAGCGCCACGACCTCGCCGTTGGCGTCCGACACGTACAGCGCATTGTCATCGAACACCAGCCCGCGGTAGCTCGAGGCTTCGTGCGACCACCAGATCTGGCCGGTGTCGAGCGCCAGCATCGCCACCCGTCCCTGGAAGCCGACGGCATACACGTCACGGCCCGAGACGCTCACCTGCGAATCGATGTCGGCCAGCCGCTCGAGCTCGGTACGGCCGTGCGGCGGCGTGACCTGCGTCTCCCACTGCACCGTGCCGTCACCGCCGTTGACGGCGAGCACCTTGCCGTTATCGAAGCCGCACAATACGACCTCGCCCACGATCAGCGGGCGCGCGGTACCGCGCAGCGACAGGCGCGGAACCGCCTGCTGCTGGCTCCACAGCTCGTGTCCGTCGTCGGGACTGAGCGCGTGCAGCTTGCCGTCGGCGGTACGCACCGCGATGAGCCGCTCGGAGATAGTGGGCGGGGCGAGCACCTCACCGTTGAGACGCACGTTCCAGAGGTTATCGCCGTTGGCGGGACTGAAGGCGAACAGCCGTCCGTCGCTCGAGCCGACCAGTACCAGCCGCTCGCTGGCCGCCGTGCCGCCCGACAACGGCACTCCGGTTTTCTTGCGCCATAGGACCTTGCCTTTGGCCAGATCGAAGGCCGCCACGATGCCGGTGTGACCGGCCGCGTAGACTCGATTGTCGGCGACCGATACGCCGAGTCCGAGACGCAGCGGGATGGCTTTCTTGTCATCGACCGAACGGCTCCACATCTTCTTCACGATAAGGCTCGGATGCGGCAGCGGTGTGAGCTTCGCCGGCTCGTCGACGTCCTTGTCCTTCGAGCAGGCGGCGATAAGCGCCACGGCCGCCAGGGCGGCTGCCAGCGTCAGCGCGCGGCGGGCGCGCGCGCTGATCGTCGGGTGCTGCGCGGGTGGCATCGCTACTTCCCCGGTGCCGGCGCCGCCGGCTGTTGTACGGCCACAGGCGTCACTGGCGGCGCGGCCCCGGCCAGGTCGGCGATCTTCAGCTGCAGGAGCGCGGCATCCGTGCCTGCGCCGGCTGCCTGCGCGCTGCGATATTCGCTGAGCGCCGTCGCCTTGTCGCCCTTGGCGTAGTAAGCATCACCGCGTACTTCGTGGTAGCGCGCCGCGAACGCGCCGGCGGCCGCCGCGCTGCCACCGAGGGTGGCCAGTGCGCCGTCCGGTTTGCCCTGCGCGATCTCGACCCGCGCCAGACGCAGCCGCGCCACCACCGCGAGCTCGCGGTCCTTCGAGCGCTCGGCGACACCGGCGAGCTCGCCGGCGGCGCGATCGAGCTCGCCGTCATCCACGTACACGCGCCCGGCGAGCAGCTTCGCCTGGTCGGTGTACGGGGAGCTCGCATAATCGCGCTCCAGTTCCCCGAGCAGCACCAGCGCCTGGGTTCGGTCGCCGCGCTCGAGCGCCTGCACCATCTGCATGTACATCCCGCCCGCGACGAGCTGCCGCGTGTCCTGGTGCGCCTGCCACCAGCGCCAGCTGAACACCGCCGCCACGGCGAGCGCAACCGCGATGATTACCGCCGGCCCGTTCTGGCGTACCTGCTCCTTCACCCATTCCCATTGCTCTTTGTCAGACTCGTAGCCTTCCACGCATCCTCCCCAACATCATGCCGGCGTCGCACCCGCGGCCCCCGCCGCGGCGAGTGCGGCGTCGAGTCCCGGCGCGAGCTGTGCGATCGGGCACTCACTCTGACCGGAAGTGGCGCGCAATGGTTTCATGCCCACGACGCCGCGGGCGAGCTCGTCCTCGCCGACGATCAGCGCCAGCAGGGCACCGCTCTTGTCGGCCCGGCGGAACTGCGCCTTGAAGTTGCCGCCGCCGACGTTCAGCTCGAAACGTACGCCGGGCCGCTCGCCGCGCAGTCGCTCCACCAGCTGCAGCGCCCGTGTCGCGGCCTGTGGGCCGCTGACGACTACGTAGACATCAGGGTGCCCTGCCGGCGGCACCTGCCCGGCCGCCTGAACGAGCGCCACCAGCCGCTCGACGCCCATCGCAAAGCCGACCGCCGGGGTCGCATCGCCGCCGAGCAGCTCGATCAGCCCATCGTAGCGTCCGCCGGAGCAGACCGCATTCTGCGCACCGGTGGACGCGGTGATCCACTCGAACACGGTGCGGTTGTAGTAATCGAGCCCGCGCACCAGCCGCGGGTTGACCTGGTAGGAGATGCCGACCGCATCCAGCATCGCGCACAGCTCGGCAAAGTGCACGCGCGATTCCGCATCGAGGTGCTCGGTCAGCTGCGGCGCGCCGCGGATGAGCTCCTGCAGCGCCGGGTTCTTGCTGTCCAGCACGCGCAGCGGGTTACCCGCGAGGCGCCGCACGCTGTCGGCGTCGAGCTCGGATTCGTGCGCGCGCAGATAATCCACCAGCCGCGCGCGATAGGCGCGGCGGCTCTCCGGCGTGCCGAGGGAATTCACCTGCAGCGTCAGGCCGTCGATACCGAGCCGCTGCCACAGCCGGGCGCTGAGCGCGATCAGCTCGGCGTCCACGTCCGGTCCCGGGCAGCCGACCGCCTCCACGTCCACCTGCCAGAACTGGCGGTAGCGCCCGGCCTGCGGAGCTTCGTGACGGAACATCGGCCCTAGGCACCACAGCTTGTGGCGCTGGCCGCGCAGCATTCCGTTGGAGACGAGCGCGCGCACGATGCCCGCGGTCGCCTCGGGGCGCAGCGTCAGGCTGTCGCCGCCGCGGTCGGTGAACGTATACATCTCCTTGCCGACCACATCGGTGTGCTCGCCGATCGCGCGTTTGAACAGCTCGGTGTGCTCGACCACCGGCACGCGGATCTCCTCGTAGCCGTAAGCGCCGAGCAGCTCGCGCGTGCAGCCCTCGAGGTGCTGCCAGGCGCCAACCTCAGCGGGAAGCACATCGTTCATGCCGCGGATCGGCTGGATCTGCTCGGCCACGTTCAGTCTCCGTGCGCCAGGCGCGGCGGTGCCGCACTCGCGCGGCCGGCGCCATCGATGAGCAGCCGCGCGCTGCCGTCGCGGTGCACCAGCCCCGTGACCGACACCGACTGCCCGTTCAGCTGCAGCGCGACCGCCGGTGCGTTGCCGAGCACCACGCGCAGCGGCGGTGTGCCGCTCAGGTCGCGCGCACTGCCGGCCTCGATGAGGCCCTGCAGCAGATGCCGCCCCTCGGCATCGGAGACGTCCACCCAGCTTGCGGCGGAGAACCGCAGCTCGAGCTGCGCCTGCCCGGCGCTCGCGCTCACCGCAGCGCCGGCCGTGGCGCGTGTCATCGCTGCCGGATGCGTCGCCGACTCAGCGGCCGCCGGCTGCGGCGCGCCGGTGCCCGGCGCCGCTTGCGCCGCCGCGCCCTCCGCTGTCGCAGCGGGCGCTGCGGGCGCTGCGGGCGAGAGAGCAGGCAGCGGCTGCGCTTTCTCGCCCGGCAGCGTGAACAGCCACCACAGCAGACCCGCGAGCGCACAGCCCACCACCAGCAGCAGCGCCGGTAGCATCATCCGCGAGGGAGGTTTGGCCGATTGGCCGCGCGGAATGCGCGTCAGATCGGGGCGCACCGTGCGACCGCTGCTGGCATACAGCTGCGGCAGCTCGCTGGCCGATTCGCCGACGGCTTCCGCGTAGCGCCGCAGGTGGCCGCGCACGTAGACATCGGCACCGAGGGCCGCGAAATCTTCCGCCTCGAGCGCCTGCAGCACATGCGGGTCCACGTGCAGCTTCTCGGCGACCTGCAGCAGCGCAAGGCCCTTCTTCTCGCGCGCCGCGCGCAGCCGCGCGCCGATGCCGCGGACCGGGTCGCCGCCTGCCTCACTGCTCATGCGCGTCAGCCCGGGTTGCGATCGAGCCCGGCCAGGGCCTTCGCCTGGGGGGTATCGGGAAAATCGAGCTGCAGCTTGCGGGCGTAGCGCTGCGCGCCCAGGCGGTCCCCCTGGGCACGCGCGACGCGCACCCCGAGGAACAGCAGGTCCGGCGTCGCCTCGTAGGTGCCAAGGAAGGCGTCAATCCCGGCGCGCGCGGGCTGAAGCTCGTTGAGCTGGAATTGCAGCGTCGCGAGCTGGAACTCCGCTTCGGCGAAATTCGGTTTCACCTGCAGCGCGCGCACGAAGTCGGCGCGCGCCTCGGTGTCGCGCTTGGCCGCGCGCAGACACACCCCGGCGTTCGTGTATGCGACCTCGGGGGTCGGGTACAGCGGGTTCTTCGCCGCCTCGAGGAAGTGCTTCACGCCGTCATCGGTACGCCCGCTCTGGCACAGGTACACAGCGTAGTTGTTGATCACCTTCGGGTCGTGCGGCGCGAGCCGCAGCGCGGCGCGGTATTCCTCGTCCGCCTTGCTGCCCTCGCCCATGCGGTCGTACAGCATGGCGCAGGCGCTGCGCACATCGGCGTTGTCCGGATCCTGGCTCAGCGCGCGGTCGAGCTTCTCCTTGGCGCGCGCCAGGTCGCCCTGGTTCATGTAGGCGATGCCGAGCTGCACGTTGTAGGTGGCCGCCTCGCGCTGCAGGGCCGCCTTGTGCTGAGCGTTGGTGCTCACGCAGCCGGCCAGCAGCGAGGCCAGCACACCGCAGGCCGTCAGCCGTGCCCAGGCGCGGCTGGAGGTGTGGTTGTCTTGCTTGCTCATGGGTGAACCGCGACGCCGAAAACCTTGTTGCCGAGCCGCACGGTGGTGCGATCGATGACGCGGCCGGCGAGCTGTCCACAGGCCGCATCGATGTCGTCGCCGCGCGTGCGCCGGATGGTCGCCAGCAGGCCGCGCTGCAACAGCTCGTCGCGAAAGCGCTGGATGGTGGATGCGGGGGAGCGCCGGTAGCGCGTGCCCGGAAAGGGATTGAAGGGAATGAGATTCACCTTGGCCGGATGGCCCTTCAGCAGCCGCGCCAGCGCACGCGCCTGCGGCGCGGAGTCGTTCACGCCCGCGAGCATGACGTACTCGAAGGTCACGCTGCGGCCGCGTCGCGAGTCGAGGTAGTGCCAGCATGCCTCGAGCAGCTCGGCGATCGGATGTATGCGGTTGATCGGCACCAGCTCGCTGCGCAGCGCGTCGTCCGGCGCATGCAGCGACACCGCCAGTGCGACATTGCTCAGGCGCGCGAGCCGGTAGATCTGCGGCACGAGCCCCGAGGTCGACAGCGTCACGCGGCGCCGCGACAGATCGAAGCCGAAGTCATCGAGCAGAATGCTGAGTGCCGGCACGACGTTGCGCAGGTTGGCGAGCGGCTCGCCCATGCCCATCAGCACGACGTTGGTGACGCGGCGCTCAGCGCGCGGCGCCGCCGTGGCCGCCGCCTCGTCCGCGAGCGCCGGTTGCGCCGCGCGCTCGAGCTCGCGCACCGCCAGCCACACCTGGCCGACGATCTCCGCGGCGGTGAGGTTGCGATTGAAGCCCTGCTGCGCGGTGGCGCAGAACGAGCAATCGAGCGCGCAGCCGACCTGCGAGGATATACACAGCGTGCCGCGATCAGGCTCGGGGATGAACACCATCTCAAACGCCTGGGAAGCGTCGGCTTTCAGCAGCCATTTGCAGGTACCGTCGGCGGAACGTCGTAGCGCGACGATCTCCGGTGGGCGCACCTCGGCCGTCGCAGCGAGCCGTGCCCGCAGCTCCTTCGCCAGGTCGGTCATGTCGCCGAAGGAGTCTGCCCCGCGCTTGTAGATCCAGTTCATCAGCTGGCGCGCGCGGAACGCCTTGCCGCCGAGCGGCGCGACGAGCGCCTCCAGCGCCGGGCGCGGCAGTCCCAGCAGGTTGGTGCGCTCTGTAGCCGTTGGCGTCATATGCTCGCGGGCGCCCTCAGACGCGTGGGTGCAGCTCCGTGGTGCTGAAGAAGTAGGCGATCTCGCGCTCCGCTGTGTCCGCTGCGTCGGAGCCATGCACGACGTTCTGCTCGATGCTGCGGGCGAGGTCGGCGCGGATGGTCCCAGCGGCGGCCTTGGCCGGATCGGTCGCACCCATGATCTCGCGGTTGCGCGCGATGGCGCTGTCGCCTTCCAGCACCTGCACCATCACCGGGCCTGAGCTCATGTAGCGCACCAGGTCCCTGAAGAAGGGACGCTCGCGGTGCACGGCGTAGAAGCCCTCGGCTTCGCGCTGCGACAGATGCAGCATGCGCGCGGCGATGATCGACAGGCCGGCCTGCTCGAAGCGCCGGTAGACCTCGCCGATGTGATTGCCGCGTACGCCGTCGGGCTTGACGATGGACAGGGTGCGCTCGAGCGCCATTCGCTGTGACCTTTCGAACTGTCGATGAGAGCGGGAGAAGTCCTAAGCGGCAGCGCGCGCTTGGGGGCCGGGCAAGCGGCGCAGTTTACCTTGGGTCGCGCACCCACGGCAATTTGGCGTGCTCTCGAAGTGCCCGTTTGCTAAGGAGTTTTTTCTGTCTGCCGGCGCGGGCTGCGGCGGCGAACCCAGGCGGCGCGCGCGCCTCAGACCGAGAAGCTCTCCCCGCAGCCACATTCACCCTTGACGTTCGGGTTGCGGAAGCGAAACGCCTCGTTCAGGCCCTCCTTCACGAAGTCCACGATCGTGCCGTCGATGAGCGCGAGACTCCCCGTGTCTACGAATAGCTGTACGCCGCGGTCCTCGAACACGGCATCGCCCGGCTCAGGTCCGTCGGCGTAATTGATCACGTAGGCGAAACCCGAGCAGCCGGTCTTGCGAACAGCGAGCCGCAGGCCGATACCGTGCCCGCGTGCGGCCAGGAAGGTCTTCACCCGCTTGGACGCGGATTCGGTCAGTGAAATGCTCATCGCTCTCCGTATTTTAGCGCCTTACGGCCAGTGCGCGAGACACTCGCGCAATGCATCTTCGACCAGCAGCAGCCGCCCTAGTTTCTCCGCCGGAACCGCGCGGGCGGCTGCCCATCCCGCGGGGGTACCCGGAATCAACGCCGTGCGCGCTCGCCCGCGCAGCTCGCCGCACAGCCAGGCCGCCACGTCCATAGTATGGGGGCAGGCGAAGGCCTGAAAGCGTGCGTCTTTCACAGTGTTACCGGCGACCAGCAGCTGGAAACGCACCCAGGTGTCCTGCCCCGCGCCGCCGGCTTCGCCGCTGATCAGTGCGGTGCCGGGCACGTCCGCGGCACGCCGCCAGCCCTCGGCCACCGCCGCGCCCTCGGGCGCGCCTGCTGCCGGTGACAGCGCCCGCAGCCGCGTCAGCTCGCGCCGCAGCGCGCCGAGGGCGCGATCGATATCAGCGTCGTCGGTGAACCGACCCACGCTCAGGCGCAGCGAGCTCTGCGCGAGCTGCACGTCACGCCCGAGGGCGCGCAGCACGTACGACGGATCCGGGGAAGCCGAGCTGCAGGCCGCCCCGGTCGACAGCGCCAGCTCGCTCAAGCCCGCCACCAGGCTCTCACCCTGCACCCCCTCGAAGGACAAATTGAGTATCCCGGGCAGCCTTGGAGCCGCGGCGCCGTTGAGGTGCATGCCGCCGAGCGCCATCAGCCCCTGCCACAACCGCTCGCGCAGACGCGTGAGCCGCGGGCCCTCGGCGGGCAACGCGCGCGCGGCCAGGTCGCAGGCGGCTCCGAACCCTACGATCTGGTGCGTGGCGAGCGTCCCGGGCCGGAGCGACCGCTCCTGTCCGCCGCCGAAGCTCAGCGGCTGCAGCAGCCCGCGGGCGCCGCTGCGCACGTAGAGCGCGCCGATGCCCTTCGGCCCGTAGAGCTTGTGCGCCGTGACCGAGGCGAAATCGACCGCCAGCGTGCGCAGTTCCAGCGGGACCTTGCCGGCCGCCTGGGCGCAGTCGCTGTGAAACGGCACGCCGCGCTCCCGGCACAGCGCGCCGATCGCGGCCACATCCTCGAGCACGCCGGTCTCATTGTTCGCGAACATCAGCGATGCGAGCACCGTGTCCGGACGCAGCGCGGCGGCGAACGCCGCCGGATCGATGCGTCCCGAGGGTGCCGGCGTGAGCCAGCTGACGCTGAAGCCCTCCCTCTCCAGGCGATGGCACGGATCGAGCACCGCTTTGTGCTCGGTGCGCGCGGTCACCAGGTGACGCCCGCGGTCGGCGTTGGCGCGGGCGCAGCCGAGGATGGCGAGGTTGTTGGATTCCGTGGCGCCCGAGGTGAACACGATCTCCTGCGGCTGCGCCCCGACGAGCGCGGCGACCTGTGTGCGCGCGTGCTCGATGCGCGCCGCGGCGCGCAGACCGTAGGCGTGCGCCGAGGCGGCATTGCCGAAGTCGCCGTCGGTCGTGAGGCACTCGCTCATCGCCTGCGCTACTGCCGGATCGACCGGCGTCGTGGCCGCATAATCGAGGTACACCGGGTTGGCGCTGCTCATCGCGGCGCGCCGGCGTGGCGGCGCCGGTTCTGTACGGCGGTGAGGATGCCGCGCAGGATGTGCACCTCGTTCTCGTCGAGCTCGGCGCGCTGCAGCAGCCGGCGGATGCGGCTCATCAGGTGCGTGCCGCTCTCGGTGCGATCGCGGAAATCGATCTCCTCGAGCACCGCGGCGAAGTGCGCGTACAGGCGCTGCATCTCCTGCGCCGTCGCGAGCGGCGCTGCCACCGGCGTGCTGTCAGTCACGCCGCCGGCGCGGGCGCGGAACAGCTCGTACGCCACGAGCTGCACCGCCATGGCGAGATTGAGTGCCGGGTAGGCGGCGCTCGCCGGTATGCGGATGAGCACATGCGCCGCCTCGAGCTGCTCGTTGGTGAGCCCGCTGCGCTCGGCCCCGAACACCACCGCCGCCGGTGCGCGCTGCGCCTCAAGCACCACGCGCTGCGCGGCGTCGCGTACGTCGACGACGCGGAAGTACTGGTCGCGATCGCGCGCGGTGGTCGCGGCGACGTAGCCGCAGCCGGCGAGTGCCTCCTCGAGCGAGGCCACCACGCGCGCCGCCCGCAGCACGTCATCGCCTCCCGAGGCGCGTGCGGTGGCCTCCGGGTGCGGAAACTGCTTCGGGTTTACCAGCACCAGGCCGGAGAGCGCCATGTTCTTCATGGCACGCGCGACCGCACCGATGTTTCCCGGGTGCGAAGGCGCCACCAGCACGATGCGAATGTCGAACCGATCCATCTGCTGTTACGCTAGGTGTCACACCACCGCCGATCAATCAGACGAGCTTAAGCACCGTGCAGCCGCTTCTCAACATCGCCGTGCGCGCCGCGCGTCGCGCCGGCGAGATCATCGTCCGCAGCATGAACCGCCTGGAGTCGCTCACCGTCGCCTCCAAGGGACGCAACGACTTCGTCAGCGAGGTGGACCGCGCGGCCGAGCACGAGATCATCGGCACCATCCGCCGTCATTACCCACAACACGCGTTCCTGGCGGAGGAGAGCGGGCGCAGCGGCGGCCCACACGATACGCTGTGGATCATCGACCCGCTCGATGGCACCACCAACTTCCTGCACGGCTTCCCGGTTTTCGCGGTGTCGATTGCCTGTCAGATCAAGGGGCGCCTCGAGCACGCGGTCATCTACGACCCGCTGCGCCAGGAGCTGTTCACCGCCAGCCGCGGCGCCGGCGCGCACCTCGACAACCATCGCATGCGCGTCAGCAAGGCGCGCGCGCTCGATGGCGCGCTGATTGCCACCGGCTTCCCCTACCGCGCCAACACGCGCTACCTGGACGCCTATCTCGCGATGCTGCGAGCGGTGACCGAGCAGGCGGCGGGCGTGCGCCGCCCCGGGGCTGCGGCGCTCGACCTGGCCTATGTCGCCGCAGGGCGCGTCGATGCGTTCTGGGAGATCGGCCTGAGCGCCTGGGACACGGCGGCCGGCACGCTGCTCATCCAGGAAGCCGGCGGACACATCGGCACGCTCACCGGCGCGGATTACCGCCAGGAAGGCGACGTCGTCGCCGGCACGCCGAAGGTCTACGCAGCGCTGGTCGAGCTGCTCGCGCCGCACGTGCCGGAGGAGCTGCGCGCGCGCTGACGGCGCAGGCGCGCGCCCGCCGGCAATGCGCCGTCGCGCCTCGCTCGCTTTCCCCAGGTTGCTTGTGTACAGTCCTCGGCCAAAAATCGGGGGTTCCATGGTGCGACAATTGCTGGCCACGAAGTCGATCGCGGAGCTGCACGAGCAGGAGTCATCGGGCAATCAGCTGCGGCGCGCACTCACCGCCACGCAGCTGACCCTGCTCGGCATCGGCGGCGTCATCGGTACCGGCATTTTCGTGCTCACCGGCGTCGCCGCCGCCCAGAACGCCGGGCCGGCGCTGCCGCTGTCGTTCATCGTCGCGGGCATCGGCTGCACGTTCGCGGGCCTGTGCTACGCGGAGTTCGCCGCCATGATCCCGGTGTCCGGCAGCGCCTACTCGTACTCCTACGCCACGCTTGGGGAGGGCATCGCCTGGTTCATCGGCTGGAACCTGATCCTCGAGTACCTGTTTGCCGTCGCGACGGTGTCGGTCGGCTGGTCCGGTTACGTAGTGAGCCTGCTCGATCAATTGCACCTGCACATGCCCGATGCGCTCTCGCACGCACCGATCGATCAGGGCGTGGACGCACTGCACCTGCGCTTCACCGGGGCCATCATCAACCTGCCGGCCATACTGATCGTCGCAGCCATTGCCACCATCTGTTACATCGGCATCAAGCAGTCGGCCGTCTTCAATTCGGTCATCGTCACCATCAAGGTCACGGTGATCGTGTTGTTCATCCTCTTCGGCGTGAGCTACATCAACACCGATAACTGGCACCCGTTCATTCCGCCGAACACCGGGACGTGGTTCGTGTACGGTCCGAGCGGCATCCTGGGTGCCGCGGGGGTCATCTTCTTTGCCTACATCGGTTTCGATGCCATCTCGACCGCGGCCCAGGAGTCGAAGAATCCGCAGCGCGACATGCCGATCGGCATCCTCGCGAGCCTCGTCATCTGCACCATCCTGTACGTCATGGTCTCCACCGTGCTCACCGGTATGGTGAGCTACAAGGAGCTGAACGTCGCCGCGCCGGTCGCCCTGGCTCTCGACAAGTATCCGGGGCTGCACTGGCTGGGAGTACCGGTGAAACTCGGTGCCATCTTCGGCATGACGTCGGTCATGCTGGTCATGACCATCGCGCAGGCGCGCATATTCTTCGCCATGGCGCGCGATGGTCTGCTGCCGCCGTTCTTCGGCCGGGTGCATCCGCGCTTCCGTACCCCCTCGACCGGCACGGTGGTGACGGGACTCTCGGCCGCGCTCATCGGCGGGCTGTTTCCGGTAGGCCTCCTTGGACACCTGGTAGCGATCGGCACCCTGGCGGCGTTCGTGACGGTCTGCATCGGCGTACTGGTCCTGCGCCGGACGCGTCCCGACCTGCCCCGCCCGTTCCGCACTCCCGCGCCCCGGTTCAGCTGCATCGCCGGCGCCCTGGTGTGCGGCCTGATGATGGTGTCGCTCGGACCTGCAACCTGGGTGCGTCTGATCGTGTGGACCGCGATTGGTGTGCTGGTCTACGTCTTTTACGGCTACCAGCACAGCTGTGTACGCCTCGCCGCCAACGGTACCGCGGCCACTACTCCCCGCACGGCCTGACAGTCGCCGACGGCAACCGTGCAGCGCCGCCGCAGGTGCGGTTCAGGGCTTACCCGTGCGCTGCTCCTCGCGGCGCGCATCGAGCCGGCGCCGTACCCGCACGTTGATCAGCTCCACGCCCGTCGCGAACGCCATCGCGAAATACAGGTACCCCTTGGGGATCTCGAAGTGCAGCCCCTCTCCCACCAGGGCGACGCCGATCAGCAGCAGAAAGGACAGCGCCAGCATCCTGATGGTCGGATGGCGGGCGATGAACGCGGCGATGGTGCCCGACACCCACATCATGACGACGATCGCCGCCACGATGGCCGCCACCATGATGGGCAGCTCGCGCACCAGGCCCACCGCCGTGAACACCGAGTCGAGCGAGAACACGATGTCGATCGCGGCGATCTGCGCGACTACGGCTGCGAAGCCGGCGCGCAGCGGCCTGCGCGCCGCAGCGGGCGCCGGTCCCTCGAGGGTGCGGTGGATCTCGCGCACGCCTTCGACCAGCAGGAACAGCCCGCCGCCGAGCAGCACCAGGTCGCGCCACGAGAAGCTGCGCCCGCCGAGCTGCAGCCAGGGATGCACCAGCCGCGTGAGCCATACGATGGAAAACAGCAGGCCGATGCGCGTCAGCATCGCCACTGCCAGTCCGGTAATGCGCGCGCTCGACTGCAGCTGCGGCGGCAGCCGCCCGACCAGGATGGTGATGAAAATGATGTTGTCGATGCCGAGGACGATCTCGAGCACCGTCAGTGTGACGAATGCCAGCCAGAGATGCGGATCGGCGATCAGGGCGCACGTCCCGCCGCTACGGCAGGTGATCGAGCGCCGCCTTCTTCACCGACGGGAATACGTGCTCCGCCGTCAGCCCGCAATCGAGCGCGATGGCGCTGGAGATGTAGATCGATGAGTAGGTACCGGCGATGATGCCGATCAGCAGCGCCGCCGAGAACCCCTTGAGCACCGGGCCGCCGAGGAACAGGAGCGCCACCACCACGATCGAGGTCACCACCTTGGTCATGATGGTGCGCGACAGCGTCTGGTTGATCGACTGATCCAGCACCACGTCGGACGGCGAGCGCCGGTTGGTCTCGAAGCGCTCGCGGATCCGGTCGAACACCACCACCGTGTCGTTCAGCGAGTAGCCGACCACCGCCAGGATCGCCGCGACCACCGCCAGATCGAACGACATCTGCGTAAGCGCGAAGAAACCGAGCACCAGGATCGGATCGTGCAGCACGGCGAGGATGGCGCCCAGCGACAGGCGCCAGGTGTGGAAGCGCAGCGCGATGTAGCCGAAGATGCACAGCAGCGTGAAGAACAGCGCCCAGACGGCGCTCACCTTGAGCTCGTTGCCCACCTGCGGGCCGACGACGTCCAGCTGCACCACCTGCACGCCGGCGTCCACCTGGCGCAGCGCGGTTTCGAGCCGCGCGCGCACTTCGCTGGCCGTCTGCTTCGCATCCGGCGGCAGCCGGATGGCGATGTCGCGCGCCGAGCCGAAATTCTGTACCTGCGGCTCGCGGAAGCCCGCCCCGCTCAGGCGCGCGCGCACGTCGTCGACGTTGACCGCGCGCGGGAAGGTGACCTCCGCGCTCACGCCGCCGGTGAAATCGATGCCGAGATTCACGCCGCGCATGAAGAACGATACCAGCGAGACCACCATGAGCACGGCCGAGAGCGTGTACCACACCCGCCGTCTGGCCATGAACGGGTAGCTGGTCTGATGACTGAAGAACTCCACGTTGATCCTTGGGGCCGTGCGGCGCGTCAGATGGCGAGGCGCGCGAGCTTGCGCCGGCCGCCGTACATGAGCGTGAGCAGCGCGCGGCTGCCCATCAGCGAGGTGAACATCGAGGTGGCGATGCCGAGGGTCAGCACCGTGGCGAAGCCGCGGATTGGACCGGTACCGAACACGAACAGCACCACGCCGGCGATCATCGTCGTGACGTTGGAGTCCGCGATCGCCGAGAAGGCCTTCTCGAAGCCGGCGCGGATGGCGGCCTGCGGCGACACGCCCTTGCGGATCTCCTCGCGGATGCGCTCGTAGATCAGCACGTTGGCGTCCACCGCCATGCCGACGGTGAGAATGATTCCGGCGATGCCCGGCAGCGACAGCGACGCGCGCATCATTGACAGCAGCGCCGTCAGCAGCACCACGTTGGCGAGCAGCACCAGATCCGCCACCAGTCCGAAGGTCTTGTAGTAGACGGCCATGAACAGGAACACGCCCGCCATGCCAACGATCAGCGCCGTCACGCCCTTGTCGATGTTGTCGCGCCCCAGGCTCGGGCCCACGGCACGCTCCTCGATGGGGTAGATCGGGGCCGCCAGCGAGCCCGACTTGAGCAACAGGGCGAGCTCGCGCGCCTCGCCCGCGGTGAGCCCGGTGATCTGGAAGTTGTTGCTGAAGATGCCTCTGATGGTGGCATCGTTGATAACCTGCTCGTCGGTGACGTCGCGCGTGACCTTGCGGCCGTTCACCTCGCTGGTCTCGCGGCGCTTCTCGATGAGCACCACCGCCATCCTCTTGTTGAGGTTCTGGCGGGTGGTCTTCAGCATGTTGTCGCCGGCGCGCGCATCGAGCTTGACGCTCACTGCCGGGCCTTCCTGCGACTGCGTGGCGATGGCGTTGGTCAGCTGGTCGCCGGTGGCGATCACTTCACGCTTCAACAGTACCGGGCGGCCGAAGCGCGTGTTGGTGTAGAGCTTGGAGCCGATCGGCGCCCGTCCCGACTGCTGCGCTTCGAAGGCGCTGTTCTGCATGTCCTCGAGACGGAATTCGAGCGTGGCGACGCGTCCGAGCACGTCCTTCACCTCCGCGGAGTTCTGCACGCCCGGCAGCTGCACGTTGATGCGATCAACCCCCTGGCGCTGCACGATCGGCTCGGACACCCCGAGCCCGTTGACGCGGTTGCGCAGCGTCGTCATGTTCTGCTCGATGGCATAGTCGCGCCGCTCGCGGATCTGCGCGGTCGTCATCACCCCGGTGATGGCCGAGCCGCTGGCGAGGCTGTCGGTGCTCACCGTGAGGCCCTGAAGCGCCGTGCCGAGGGCGCTGCGCGCGGCACTGACATCGGCCTCCGGCGGCAGTACCACGCGCACCGCATCGGGCGCCCCGCCCACCGTGGCGACGGTGCTCACCTCGCGGACCGGGATATTGGCCGCGGCTAGCGCGCGGCGCGCATCCGTGGCGTAGCCCTCGAGCGCCTGGTTGACCGCCGCGTTGACATCGACCTGGTAGAGCAGGTACAGGCCGCCGCGCAGATCGAGCCCGAGCGGCATGGGGCGCAGCCCGAGCGCGCGAAACAGCGCCGGGCTACGCGAGGCGAACGACAGCGCCGTGCGGTAGGTCTGCTCGTACTGACCGTTCACGGCATCGCGCGCCGCCAGCTGATCCGACACGCTGGCGAAGCGCACCATGAGTCGCCCGCCGTCGATGTAGCTGCGGGCGAAATGGATGCCGCGCTGTGTCAGGAAGGTTTCGAGCGCCTGCGCGGCCCCCGGCGTCACCGCGGTGTGATCCTTGCGCTCCACCTGCAGCGCCGGGTCCTGGACGAAGAAGTTCGGCACCGCGAACAGCAGCGCCAACAGCAGCACCGTCGCAACCAGGACGTACTTCCAGCGAGCGTATTCGAGCATCGTCAGGCGCTCTTCAGCGTGCCCTTCGGCATGAGCTGGGTGATCTGCACCTTCTGCACCTTGACGCGCACGCCGTCGGCGATCTCGAGGGTGACGAAGGTCTCGCCGACGTCGGTTACGCGGCCCAGCAGGCCGCCGCCGGTCACCACCTCGTCGCCGGCGGCGAGCTTCGACACCAACGCCTGGTGCTCCTTGGCCCGCCGCTGCTGCGGTCGGATCAGCATGAAATAAAACAGGGCGATGAACGCCGCCATCAGCAGTGCGAACTGGAGCTGTCCGCCGGGTGCGCCAGGGGCGGCCTGCGCCCAGGCGTCGGAAATCAGGCCATTCATGTGTTCGGTCCGGGAAGCGAAAAGGGCGGCATTATGCCACAGCATCGTTGGGGCGCCGGGCCGCGAGGAATCCGCGGGCCCAGGCGGCCAGGCCGCCGGTGCGGATGGCCTCCCGCAGCGAGCGCATCAGCTCCAGGTAGAAGTGCAGGTTATGGATGGTGTTGAGCCGCGAGCCGAGGATCTCGTTGCAGCGGTCGAGATGGCGCAGATAGGCACGGCTGAAATTGCGGCAGGTGTAGCAATCGCAGGCGCTGTCGATCGGCGCGAGGTCCGCGGCGAAGGCGCGGTTGCGGATATTGATGACGCCGCTGGCGGTGAACAGGTGGCCGTTGCGCGCGTGGCGCGTCGGCATGACGCAATCGAACAGGTCGATGCCGCGCACCACGGCCGCCACGATGTCTTCGGGCCGGCCGACCCCCATCAGGTAGCGCGGGTGGGCCGCCGGCATGTGCGGTACCAGCGACTCGAGGATGCCGAGGCGCTGCTCGGCGGATTCGCCGACCGCCAGCCCCCCCACTGCGAGCCCCGGCCACTCGAGCCGCAGCAGCGACTCGAGCGATGCCAGACGCAGCGGCGCGTGCATGCCGCCCTGCACGATTCCGAACAGTCCGCCCGGCGGCTGCCCCGCGCCGGCGCGGTAATAGTGCGCGTGACTGCGCTGCGCCCAGCGCATGGAGCGCTCCATGGAAGTGCGGGCCTCGGCCTCCGTCGCGGGGTACTCGGTGCAGTCATCGAGCGCCATGGCGATGTCGGAACGCAGCGCCAACTGCACGTCCATCGAGTCCTCGGGTGTCAGGCGCACCTCGCGACCGTCGATCGGGGAGCGAAACTGCACGCCCTCCTCGCTGATGCGGCGCAGGCTTCTGAGGCTGAACACCTGGAAGCCGCCCGAGTCGCTGAGCACCGGATGCGGCCAGTGCATGAAGCGATGCAGGCCGCCGTGTGCAGCGATGATCTCGGGCCCGGGGCGCAGCATCAGGTGGAAGGTATTGCCGAGGATGATCTGCGTGCCGAGGCCCTCGAGCTCCTCGGGTGTCATGGCCTTCACGGTGCCATAGGTGCCCACGGGCATGAACGCCGGGGTCTCGACCACGCCGTGGGCCGTCACCAGGCGACCGACACGCGCGGCGCCCTCGCTCGCAGCCACCGTGAAGGACGGGTTCAGGCGGACCTCCGCGTGAGCAGCATGGCGTCGCCGTAGCTGAAGAAGCGGTAGCCCTGCGCCACGGCATGGCGGTAAGCGGCGAGCACGTTCTGTCGACCGGCGAACGCGCACACCAGCATGAGCAACGTCGACTCCGGGAGATGGAAGTTGGTCAGCAGCACGTCGCTCACCTGAAAGTTGAAGCCCGGTGTGATGAACAATCGCGTCTCGCCTGACCAGGGCGCGACTGCGGTACGCCGGTTTTCGAGTGCTGGCGTGGGTTCTAACGGCCGTTTCCCGGGCGCCAGCGCCGCCGACTCGAGCGCACGCACGACCGTGGTGCCGACCGCCACCACGCGGCCGCCGCGCGCGCGCGCGCGGGCAATCGCCTCGCAGGTTGCGGCGCTCACGGACGCGTATTCGCCGTGCAGGACGTGGTCGGAGATGTCATCGCTGCGCACCGGCTGGAATGTGCCGGCACCGACGTGCAGCGTGATGAGCGCGCGGTCGACGCCGCGCGCGCTGAGCGCAGCGGTGAGCGCCTCGTCGAAATGCAGGCTCGCCGTCGGCGCCGCCACCGCACCCAGCTCGCGCGCAAAGATGCTCTGATAGCGCTCGCGGTCGGCGGGCTGCGGCGGGCGACGGATGTAGGGCGGCAGCGGCACCTCGCCGTAGCGCTCGAAAAATTCCAGCGTCGGCGCCGGCAGCGCGAGGCGCCACAGGTCCTGCTCGCGGGCGAGCACCCGGATCGTGCCGCCGGCCGTGGCGACCTCGAGCCCGGCGCGGATCGGCTTGCTGGCGCCGAGCTGCGCCAGCGCTTCCCGGCCGCCCAGCGCCCGCTCGAGCAGGATCTCGACCCGCCCGCCGGAGGGCTTGCTGCCGAACAGGCGCGCGGCGATGACGCGCGTGTCGTTGAGGACCAGCAGATCGCCGCGCCCGAGGTACGCGGGTAGGTCGCGCACCGCGCGATCCGCGAGTGCGCCGCTGCCGCCGTCGAGCACCAGCATGCGGCCCGCCGAGCGCTCGGCGGGCGGCGCCTGGGCAATCAACTCCGCAGGCAGGTCGTAGCAGAAGTCCTGGCGGCGCACGCGCGCATGTTACACGCCGCCCGCGCAGCACGGTCCCGGCAGCGGCGCGAGCTCCTGAGCCTCGTCAGAGCGCGTCGCTCCCGTGGATCACGACCCTGGGCGGCGGCATCTGCGGCGGGAAGCTTTCGTGCCGCATCCACTCCTGGCGCACCCGACCGGCGCGCTCGGGAAGCGTCGCCGCGATCTCCTGCGTCTTGTGCTGCCGCAGGATGCGCAGTGTGACCTTCTCGCCCGGCTGGTAGGAGGCGAGGATGCGCGTGGCGTGCGAGCCGCTCGTAGGCTGACGGCCGTCGATGGCGAGGATCACGTCGCCGTCCTCGAGCTTGAGTGCTGCGGAGTCGGCGGGCGTGCGCACCACCAGCACGCCCTTGTCGGTGCCGAAGTAACTGCCGAGGTGCGGTGTAAGGGTGACCAGCTCCAGGTCCATGAACGGCCGCTGGAGCAAGACGGCGCCCTCCGGATCCGGCCAAGGTCCGTAGACCATGTCGTGCATGCCGCGAGTCGTGGCAAACACCATCGGACCGGGCCGCGCGGTCACCACGAACTCACGCGGTTTGCCGTCGCGCAGCACCCGCACGCTCACCCGGCTGTCGGGCTTGACGTCACGCATGATGGTGACCACCTGTCGCTCGGGCTCCCCGCCGGTCACCGCTGTGCCGTTGACCGCCACGATCACATCGCCGGGACGGATGCCGGCCTCGGCCGCCGGCCCGTCCGGGGAAACTTCGTGCACTCGCGCGCCGGCACTGCCGGCCCCGGCGTCGAGCTCGACGCCGATGATGGCGCGCCCGGGCTCGAACAAAGGCTTGAGCCGGTCGATGGTGGCGGTACCGAGCTCGGCGGACAGCCGCGCAACCTCGTTGGCCGCCTGCTCGAGCTCCTTGCGGGCGGCCGCAAGCTGCGCGTCGAGGTCGGCACTGCTTTCAGGTCGCGCCGCGGCTGGCGCCGTGGCTGGGGCTGCGGCAGGCGTCGCGGCCGCCGCAGGCATCCCGGGTACCACCGCCGCCATGGCGGCGCACGCGACCCAGGCGGGCCATGCATGGATCAGACTGTTCGCGTTCACGTTCGCTCCTTTGAAAGTGGGGGGCGCCACTCACCGTGAGGCATCGGCCAGTGTCTCCGCATAACGCACCTCGAGCAGCGTCCCGACCAGCCGGGTGCGCTCCTGTCGCAGGGCTGCGAGGTGTACGGGCGGGGCCCGCTCGACGCGAGCAGCGCTCAGCAGGTCATCGACCTGGGCAATGCGATCCTCGAGTCCCATCACCGCCGCGCGCGTGCCGACGCGCACGACCGCAGGCTCGTGCGGCAGGCTGGCGAGCCATTGCTCCATGAGCTCGGCGTGTACGCCGGGCGCGGTCGGCACCCCGGTGCCGTCGCCGCCGGTCGTGCGTGCCGCGACCACGGCGTTATCCCCGTGCGCTGCGGGTGGCTGGGCGCCGAAGCGCAGCAGCACGGCCGCTATCACGACCAGCGCCGCCATGGCGGCCAACGCCGGCGCGGCTGCCAGGGGGCGCGCGGCACGTCGGCGCGCTCGTGCGCGGCGCTCGTACTCGCCGAAGCCGTAAGGGTGCCCGGGCTCGTCGGGCAACTCCCGCAGCAGCCGCGCGACGCGCTTTTCTAGATCAGGGTGCATGACGGTCGGCTCCCGTGAGGGTCGAACCAGGCGCGCAGGCGCGCATGCGCACGCGCGAGCTGCGACTTCGAGAAGCTGACCGAGCGGCCGAACTCGCGCGCGATCTCCTGGTGGGTATAGCCCTCCACCTCGTACATCCACACGACGGCGCGCGCCGTCGGCGGCAGCGACGCAAGCGCCCGCTCCAGGTCGATCCACTCGCCCCGGTAGCCCGGGGTCGACGGCGTGTCCGCAGCGCCGGCGCCGGGCTCGTCGGGCTCGAGCAGCAGCCGCGCCCGGCGCCACGGTGATCGCAGGTACATGAGGCAGCGGCTGATCGCGATCCGGCGCAGCCACGCGCCGAGCGGCGCCTCGCGGCGAAACTGCGGCAACCGCTCGTACAGAGTCATCATGGTGTCCTGGAAGATGTCCTCGGCCAGGGCGCGCTGGCCCACCACGCGGCGGATCAGTCTCCAGGTTGCCGGCGCCAGCGCGGCGTAGATCGCCTCGCGGGCGGTGGCAACGCCGGCGCAGGCCTGCGCCAGCACTTCGTCCGGGACCGCCATATCCGCGAGTCGGGTCACCGCT
Organism: Steroidobacteraceae bacterium; assembly: GCA_036008385.1. GTDB lineage: Bacteria > Pseudomonadota > Gammaproteobacteria > Steroidobacterales > Steroidobacteraceae > 13-2-20CM-66-19. The sequence goes on along the minus strand of DASYNX010000089.1, from coordinate 94,795 downwards.
CTTAGATGCGCCGGCTCGGAAAAAGGTCGCAATCCCTGTCTCCGCTCCGTGGCCGCCCCCGCGCCGCGTTCCCATACCCGTCGCGGGACTCTATACTCGCTGCGCCCGATTGAACGGGACACTCGATGCCCGAGTGGCGGAATTGGTAGACGCAGCGGACTCAGACCAATCATTTGAGCCCTCGCGGAGAAATCCTCGAGGTGAAGCCCGTCAAACTCGGTGAAGGCCCTCAGCGGTTGCCGCTCGAGCTGACGCCGAGCCAAGCCCTCAAGAGCGCGGGGGAAGGTGTAGAGAGCAGACGGCGGGCACCTACGGCCTGCAGGGCTACGGTGAAGGCGTGCTCCAGACCACGAACCCGGGAGCGGAAATCGGCCCGGGGCGGCGAAAGCCGAAGTGGCAGGAAAATCCGCCGCCCTTAAAAGCGTGTCGGTTCGACTCCGACCTCGGGCACCACGCGGCGATGCACTGACCGACCGGCAATGTTCCTCCACATAGAGAACCTTCTGACTCCCGCTGAAGTGCAGTCTCTGGCAGAGATCGCGCGCCAGGGAAAATTCATCGACGGCCGGCTGTCCAATCCGCACAACATCACCAAGGACAACGCGATTGGCGACCATAACGACCCGCTGGTACGGCAGGCGGGACAGATCGGCCTGACCGCACTTCAGCGCAGCGAGGAAGCGCGCAACTTCGTGTTCCCGAAGCGCGTGGCGGTGCCGACGCTGTGCCGCTACGCGGTCGGCATGAAGTACGGCACCCACATCGACGCCGCCTTCCTGCCGATGGGTGCCGAGCCGTTGCGCTCCGACGTCGCGTGCACCATGTTCGTCGCCAGGCCGACGGACTATCAGGGCGGCGAGCTGCTGGTCCACCTCGGTACCGAGACCGTTCAGATCAAGGGCAACGCCGGCTCGGCGGTGTTCTATGCCTCCACGACGCTGCATCAGGTGGTCCCGGTCACCGCCGGCGAGCGGGTCGTGATGATCACGTTCATCGAAAGCCGGATACCCGATTGTATGCAGCGCGAGCTGCTGTACACGCTCGGCGAGGTGCGTGCGCTCGAGGGCCTGAAGATGGACTGGCGCAACCGCACGCAGCTTGAATTCGTGATCGCGAACCTGCTGCGCATGTGGTCGCGCTAACGTCGGCAGCGGTACGACCTTGACGGCTCAGGCGCGATCGACGCGGGCGGCGAAGCAACCCGGCCGCGCGTTGTGCACATGTAGATAGGCGACGGCTGCGGGCGCGAGCAGCCGCTCGATCGCGGGTGCGAGCGCCGCACCTTCCGCCACTTCCGCCCCGAGGAGCATGCCGTCAGCGCTGAAGGCCCGCAGCGACAGCAGCCGGCCGTGCAGCACCGGCGGGATCTCATCGACCGCGAGCTGCGCATCGGTGGCGTTCTCGCGCACGTAGATTGCGTAGCGCGCCCGGTAGGGCCCCGCCACCGGCAGATGCTCGTAGTTCACCAGCAGCACGCGCTCGCCGGGCTGCGCGTCGATGAGGCTCACGCGGCAGGGGAAGCCGGGGTGGCAATCGGCCACCAGGCGACGCGCGTTGCGGGCGAGCAGCTGCTCATCCGACAGGCCGACGAGCTCGGCAAACTGCGCGAACTTCAGCCCGCTGATCCGGAAACTCATGTGCGCCTCTTCAGGTTTGGTGAGGGAGCGCCAGTGTGCGCGTGCCCGCGCTGCGGGCGCATTCCGTTTCTTGCTCGGCGTCGACAAGGCGCGCCGCCGCCCGTATCCTCGCCGCCGCATCATGAATTTCTGCAGTAAATGCGGCGCGCCGCTCAAGCTGCGCGTCCCGGAAGGCGACCATCTGCCGCGCTACGTGTGCGAGGCGTGCGGGACGATCCACTATCAGAACCCGCGGCTGGTGGTCGGCTGCGTGCCCGAGCACGGGGGTCGGATTCTCCTGTGCCGGCGGGCGATCGAGCCGCGCCGCGGCTACTGGACGGTGCCCGCGGGCTTCATGGAAAACGGCGAGACCCTGCAGCAGGCCGCGGCCCGTGAATCGCACGAGGAAGCGCTGGCGGAAGTCTCGATCGGCTCACTGCTAACCGTCGTGCACGTGTTGCACGCCGAGCAGGTGCACGTGTTCTTCCGTGCGACGCTGGCGCAAGCGCGCTACGCGGCCGGGCCCGAGAGCCTGGAGGTGGCGCTGGTCGCGCCGGCGGACATTCCCTGGGCCGACATCGCCTTCCCGAGCACCGAATTCACCCTGCAGCGTTACCTGGAAGACAAGGCCGGCGGACGCGAGCCGTACCACTTCACCACCATCGACCGGCGCCTCAGGCGCGCGCCCGAGGGCTGATTCACCCGCGCGGCAGCGCCGTGGCACAATGGCCCGCGACGTGTCGCCCGCGCGCGGCCGCCGCGTTCCCCCGAGGAAGCCGAATGACTTTTGTCGTCACCGAAAACTGCATCAAGTGCAAGTACATGGACTGCGTGGAGGTCTGCCCGGTCGACTGCTTCCACGAGGGGCCGAATTTTCTCACCATCGATCCCGAGGAGTGCATCGACTGCACGCTGTGTGAGCCGGAATGTCCGGTCGAGGCGATATTCTCCGAAGAGGAGCTGCCTGCCGGACAGGAGCATTTCAAACAACTGAACGCCGAGCTCGCGCGGGACTGGCCGGTGATCACCGAGAAGAAGGAGCCGCCGGCCGACGCCAAGGAATGGGAAGGCAAGCCGGACAAGTTAAAGCTGCTCGAGCGCTGAGCGGACGTCGCGAGGACGTCGCGAGGACGCCGCGCGGACGCCTCGCGGTCGCGCGCCGCCGGACCGCGCGGTTACTTGCCGTCCTGCAGGCGCTTGGCCAGCACTTCCGGCGGCAGGTAGCCGGATACCAGCTCGCCGTCGGCGAGGACGATGGCCGGCGTTCCCTGCAGCTCGAAGTCCTGGCCGAGCGCGTAGCTGCGCGTCACGCCGTTGTTGGCGCACGGCTTGGTCTTCAGTGCCTCGCCGAGCTTGGCGCGGGTGAGCGCCTCGTTGCGGTTCGCCGAGCACCACACCTGCTCGGCCTTGGTCCATGACTCGCTGTTCGGACCGAGGCGCGGATAGAGCAGGTAACGCACGCGGATCCCGAGGTGGTTGTACTCGGCGATCTGACTGTGGAGCTTGCGGCAGAACGGGCAATCGACGTCGGTGAACACCGTGACCGTGTACTTCGGATCCTTCGGCGCGAAGACCAGCATCTCGCTTTCCGGGAAGGCCGCGATCGCCTTGGCACGCAGCTCGCGCCGGTGCATCTCGGTAACGTTGGTATTGCTGCCGAGCTCGACCAGATCACCGGTGAAGGCGTACTTGCCGTCGGCGCTGACGTAAGCGATGTCGAAGCCGCGGCTGAGCTCCCACACGCCGGCGATCGGCGTGGCCCGCAACTCGTCCGGTCGCGTGCCGCTGATGTGACTCGCGACCTCGACACGCGGATCCGCCTTGGCTTGCTGGGCCTGCTGCGTCTGCAGCTGCTGGATGGCCTGCTGCACCTGCTGCATCTGCTGCTGCACCTGCTGCAGCTGCTGCGTCGGCTGTTGCGCCTGCTGCGCCGGAATCGCACCGGCCGCGCCGCACAGCGCCAGCACCACGATCATCCTTTTGGCAACCATGAGAATCCCGGGGAACTGAGTTTGACGATTCGACCGGTTCGGTGCGCGGAGGTTTCCCTCGTGCACCGGCGCGGAACGGGGCGCGCAGTCTAGCACGGGCACCGCCCGGCGGCCGGTTCAGCCGCGCGGATGGTGCCGGGCGTGCAGGTCCTTCAGCCGCTCGCGTGCCACGTGAGTGTAGATCTGCGTGGTCGAGAGGTCGCTGTGCCCGAGCAGCATCTGTACCACGCGCAGGTCGGCACCGTGATTGAGCAGGTGGGTCGCGAAGGCATGGCGCAGGGTGTGCGGCGAGAGTTCCTTGGCGATGCCGGCCTTGCGGGCGTAGCGCTTGATGATGTGCCAGAAGGCCTGACGCGTCATGCGGTCGCCGCGCCGCGTCGGGAACAGGTAGTCGGTTTGCCGCTCGAGCAGGATCTCGCCGCGCGCGCTGCGGCCGAACTCCTTGAGCGCGCGCATGGCCTCCTCGCCGAGCGGGATCAGCCGTTCGCGGTCGCCCTTGCCGAAGATGCGGATGACGCCCTGGTTCAGGTTGATCTGACTCTGGTGCAGGTTCACCAGCTCGGAGACGCGCAGCCCGGTGGCGTACAGCACCTCGAGCATGGTGCGGTCGCGGTTGCCGAGCGGATCGCTCACCACCGGAGCCGACAGCAGAGCCTCGACCTCCTCCTCGGTAAGCGAGCGCGGCAGCGAGCGGCCGATCTTCGGCATCGCGATCTGCGCGGTGGGATCCTCACGGATGACGCCCTCGCGCATAAAGTAACGGAAGAAGCGCCGGAAGCTCGACAGCTGGCGCGCGGTCGAGCGTGGCCGCGCGCCGGCGCGCACCCGCCAGGCGATGAAATCCTGCAGATCCGCGCGCGAGGTGCGCATAATGGCCACGTCGCGCTCGGCCAGCCAGCGCGCCAGCGCCGTGAGGTCGGCGCGGTACGCCGCCAGAGTATTCGGCGACAGGCCGCGCTCCATCCACACCGCATCGAGAAAGCGGGATACCGCAGGATCTGCGGAGTCGGTGTTAGCGGTCATGGCGACGGCGGTATTCATCTCGCTGCAGGTTCGGGGCCCACCCGCGCGGATCGCGGCGTACGAGCTCGGGGTTTCCGGTAAGGTCCTGGGGGCAGTATGGTGAGCACCGCCCCGCCGTCGACGTGACGATCTTCACATCTGCCATCCGGCATTAACATAAAGAGAACCGGTTCACACTTCGCATTGCATACTGCCGCACAGCCATGAACGGTCCCGCCCGGTGAAGCCGCTCGCCACTCTGCGCACCGTGGCGCTCGCCCCGCCACGGCTCGCGTACGCCCTGTGGGTGCTGCTGGCGTTCGTTGGCGTCAGCCTGAGCGTGCTGCTGCTGCTCGCCGTGCTGCCGGGCGTGATGCGGCGGCGTGCGGCCGCGCGCGCCGGGGCGCGCGTCTTCCTGCGGCTCGCCGGCATGCCGCTGACGGTGCGCTGCGGGCAGCGGCTGCCGCCGGGTCAGTGCGTGGTCGTGTGCAACCACGCGAGCTATCTCGACGGCATCGTGCTCACCGCCGCACTGCCGGCACGCTTCGGCTTCGTGATCAAGCGCGAGATGGCGGCCATGCCGCTCGGCGGCGCGCTGCTCAAGCGTCTCGGCTCGGAATTCGTCGAGCGCCACGACCGCCGGCGCAGCGCCCGCGATGCCCGCCGGGTGCTGCGCAACGCAGTTCAGGGCCATTCGCTGGTGTTCTTTCCGGAGGGCACGTTCACGCACACGCCGGGGCTGCTGAAGTTCCACACCGGCGCTTTCGCCGCCGCGCTACGGGCCGCCTGTCCGCTGGTGCCGGCGGTACTGCGCGGTACGCGGCGCGCGCTCCGGCCGGGCGGTGCGCTGCCGTTGCCCGGGCCGATCGACCTCAAGATCCTGCCGCCGCTCATGCCCGCCTCCCTGGCAAGCGCCGATCAGGCGGCCCCGGAGCTGCGCGACCGCGCCCGTGCCGCCATCCTGGCCGAGCTCGGTGAGCCCGACCTCACATGTTCCGACGATACTGGCCGCCGACCTGATACAGCGCCCGCGAGATCTGCCCGAGCGAGCAGACCTTGACGCACTCCATCAGCTCGGTAAACACATTGGCGCCGGCGGCGGCGGCCTGCTGCAGCCGTGCGAGCGCCGCCGCGGCGCGCGGCGCATTGCGAGACTGGAAGGCCCGCACTGCGGCAACCTGATCCTGCTTCTCCTCTTCGGTGGAGCGGATCAGCTCCGCTCCCTTATGCGCCTCAGCCGCATCGGCACCGGACAGGAAGGTGTTGACGCCCACGATCGGCAGCGAGCCGTCGTGTTTCCTGGTCTCGTAGTACAGCGACTCCTCCTGGATCTTGCCGCGCTGGTACATAGTCTCCATGGCACCCAGCACGCCGCCGCGCTCCGACAGCGCCTCGAACTCCTTGTATACCGCCTCCTCCACCAGGTCGGTGAGGTAGTCGATGGCGTATGAGCCCTGCCAGGGGTTCTGAATCTTGTTGAGGCCGAGCTCGCGATTGATGATGAGCTGGATCGCGACCGCCCGGCGAACGCTGTCCTCGGTGGGTGTGGTGATCGCCTCATCGTAGGCGTTGGTATGCAGGCTGTTGCAGTTGTCGAACAGCGCATACAGCGCCTGCAGGGTGGTGCGGATGTCGTTGAAGGAGATCTCCTGGGCGTGCAGGCTCCGGCCCGAGGTCTGCACGTGGTACTTGAGCATCTGGCTGCGCGGCCCCGACTGGTAGCGCTCGCGCATGGCGCGCGCCCAGATGCGCCGCGCCACACGGCCGATGACCACGTACTCCGCGTCCATGCCGTTGGAAAAGAAGAACGACAGGTTGGGCGCGAAGTCGTCGATCTTCATGCCGCGCGCCAGGTAGTACTCGGCAATGGTGAAACCGTTGGCGAGCGTGAACGCCAGCTGCGAGATCGGATTGGCACCCGCCTCGGCGATGTGGTACCCGGAGATGGAGACCGAGTAGAAGTTGCGAACCCGCCGGTCGATGAAGTACTGCTGTACGTCGCCCATCATGCGCAGCGCGAACTCGGTGGAGAAGATGCAGGTGTTCTGCGCCTGGTCTTCCTTGAGTATGTCGGCCTGCACGGTGCCGCGTACCGCCTGCAGCGCCTGCCCGCTGATGCGTTCGTAGACCTCCCGCTCGAGCAGCTGGTCGCCGGTCACCCCGAGCAGCGCAAGTCCCGAGCCGTCGTGATGCGGCGGCAGCACGCCTTTGTAGGCGGGCAGCGCCGCGCCGCGTGCCTCGCCGTCCCGGTGCAGCGCGGCGATGTGCTGCTCGGCCGCTGGCCATCTTCCTTCGCTCTTCAGGTAGCGCTCGACCTGTTGATCGATCGCGGTATTCATGAACATCGCCAGAATGATCGGCGCCGGCCCGTTGATGGTCATCGACACCGACGTCGTGGGGTCGCACAGATCGAAGCCCGAGTAGAGCTTCTTCATATCGTCGAGGGTTGCGATCGACACTCCCGAGTTGCCGGTGCGCCCGTAGACGTCCGGGCGCGTGTCCGGGTCCTCGCCGTACAGGGTGGTCGAATCGAACGCGGTCGACAGGCGCGGCCCGTGGCCGTGGGCGAGGTAGTGGAAGCGGCGGTTGGTACGCTCGGGTCCGCCCTCGCCCGCGAACATACGCGTCGGGTCCTCCTCCTCGCGCCGATAGGGATACACCCCGCCGGTGTACGGGTAGGAGCCGGGCAGGTTCTCGTTGAGGATGAAATGCAGCACCTCGCCCCAGTCCTTGAGGCGCGGCACCGCGAGCTTCGGAATCGGCGAGTGCGCGAGGCTCTCGGTGTAATTCTCGCCGGTCACCATGCGCTCGCGCACCGGGTAGGAATAGTGTCCGGCGGTTGCCGCGGCGACGCGCTCCGGCCAGGCGCGCAGCTCCGCCACGCCCTCCGCGCCTACCTCCGCCAGTGCGCGGTTATAGGCGGCGCGCAGCTCGCAGCGCGTTGCATCGGCGCTCCCCGGCGCGAGGGTCTGCTGCGGATAAGGGTCGAGCCGGCCGGGGAGCGGTGCATCGTGCAGCGCCTTCAGCGACTCATACAGGCTATAAGCGCGGCGCGCTGCCTCGACCTGCGCTTCGATGCGCGTGCGCGCGGCGCGCCCGCCCTGGGCGATATCCGCCAGATAGCGCGTGCGCGCACCGGGGATGAGCGGCGCGCGCACCGTAAGCTCGGTGGGACCGGGGTCGGCGAGCTTCCAGGATGCGCTGCCGATGCGCCGCTGCTCGAGCGTGGCACAGATCGCAGCGAACAGGCGGTTGACGCCCGGGTCGTTGAAGCGGCTGGCGATGGTCGGGAACACCGGCAGCTCGGCGTCGGCCAGCCGGGCGCGCTCGGCGTGGTTGCGCCGCCACTGCTTGCGCACGTCGCGCAGACTGTCCTCGGCGCCGCGCTTCTCGCTCTTGTTGAGCACGATGAAATCGGCGAAGTCGAGCATGTCGATCTTCTCGAGCTGGCTGGCCGCGCCGTAGTCGCTGGTCATCACGTACAGCGACAGATCCACCAAGCCCACGATCTCGGTGTCGGACTGGCCGATGCCGGCGGTCTCGACGACAATGAGGTCGAAGCCGGCCGCCTTGTACAACTCGATCACGTCCCGCAGCACCGCGGAAGTCGCCAGGTGCGCCCGGCGCGTCGCCAGCGAGCGCATGAAGATGTTCTCCGCCGACAGGCTGTTCATGCGGATGCGATCGCCGAGCAGCGCACCGCCGCTGCGACGGCGCGTCGGATCCATCGCCACCACCGCGACCTGGGCCTGCGGGAACTGCCGCACCAGGCGCGCGAGCAGCTCGTCGTTGAGGCTCGACTTGCCGGCCCCGCCGGTGCCGGTGATGCCGATCACCGGTACCCGCTGGCGCGAGCGCGCCAGCGCGCGGCGGATCGCTTCCGCCTGCGTGTCGCCGGAATCGGGGCCGTCCCCTTCGAGCACGGAAATGGTGCGGGCGATCAGGCCGTGGTCGCGTGCGTTGAGCGGCCGGAACTCGTAGGGCGGCTTGGGCACCGCGCTGAGGCGGGCGAACACATCGTCGATCATCCCGGCCAGACCCATGCGCCGGCCGTCCTCGGGCGTGTAGATCTTCTCCACGCCATGGCGCTCGAGCGCCTCGATCTCGTGCGGCGCAATGGTGCCTCCACCGCCCACCACAACGCGGACGTGACCGTAGCCGCGCTCGCGCAGCATGTCCACCATGTAGGTGAAGTACTCGTTGTGGCCTCCCTGGTAGGAGCTCACCGCGATCGCATCGGCGTCCTCGTCGATCGCGGCGCGCACGATGTCGGCGACGCTGCGGTTGTGGCCGAGGTGCACGACCTCCGCGCCACGGGCCTGCAGCAGGCGGCGGATCATGTTGATGGCCGCATCGTGGCCGTCGAACAGCGAGGCGGCGGACACGAACCTCAGCGGCGATCGCGCCACGGCCTGTTCACTGCTGGGTGCCGTCGCGCTGCGCTTCAGACCGACGTTCATGTGAGTGTTCCTGCCCCGGGTTGGACTTGTTTACCCGCGGGTAACATACCTACCCGCGAGTATGGTACCGGCGGCCGCGCACGGTCAACGCAGCCGCCGATCCGCCCGCCGCGACAGTCACGCTGCCGCCGCCGCGCCGCTATAATACTCTCCGCCCCATGAACAGCCGCCGTGCCAGCCCGCCGACCACGGGCAAACCAGCCGTTGCGAGTGCTTCGCCGTGGCGGGCGAGCCGCGAGCGGCTGCGCGACCGCGAGCTCAAGCGTGATGCCGTGATCCGCGCCGCCGCGCGCGAGTTCAACCGCAAGGGTTACCACAACGCCTCCCTCGACGACATCGCCGCCCGGCTCGAGGTGACCAAGCCGACGGTGTACTACTACGTCACCAGCAAGGAGCAGCTGCTGTTCGAGTGCTTCGTGGCCGGGGTGGAGCAGATCCGTGCGGCCTTCCGCGAGGTCCGCCACCTCGCCGTGCCGGCGCGCGAGCGGCTCAATGCGGTGCTGCGCCATTACGGCGAGGCAGTGGCGTCGGAATTCGGCTGGTGCATGGTACGGGCGGAGGATCAGGATCTGTCGCCATCGATGAGCCGCCACATCAAGGCCCTCAAGTCCGAGATCGACCAGGGCATCCGCCGCCTGATCCGTGAGGGCGTGCAGGACGGCTCCATTCAGCCGTGCGACCCGAAAATGACGGCGTTTGCGCTCGCCGGTGCGCTCAACTGGATCGCACACTGGTATCGTGAGGATCAGACTCTGACGGGCGCCCAGATCGCTGCGGCGTTCGTCACCGTGTTCGAGGGGGGCCTGCGTCCGCGCCGCAGCGCCTCCCCGGCCGCCCGCGCGCGTACGCGACGGCGGGCCTGAGGTGTCGTGAGCGCGTTGCCCGAGCAAAGCGAGGCTCCCATGTCCGGTCCAGAAGTCGTCATCGTCTCCGCCAAGCGCACGCCGATCGGTGCGTTCCTTGGCGCCCTTTCACCCCTGAGCGCGGTGCAGCTGGGCAGCGCTGCCATCAAGGCCGCCGTCGAGGCTTCCGGTATCGGCGCTGCTGAGGTGCAGGAGGTGCTCATGGGATGCGTACTGCCAGCCGGCCTCGGTCAAGCTCCCGCCCGCCAGGCGGCGCTCGGTGCCGGAGTGCCCATCGCGGCGCCCGCCACCACCGTGAACAAGATGTGCGGCTCGGGACTTAAGGCCGTGATGATGGCGGCGGATCAGGTCCGCGCCGGCAGCGCCGACATCGTGCTCGCCGGCGGACTCGAGTCGATGAGCAACGCCCCCTATCTGTTGCCGAAGGCCCGCACCGGCTACCGCATCGGTCCCGGCGAGCTGGTCGATCATATGATGCGCGACGGGCTGCAGAGCCCGTTCGACGGCAAGTCGATGGGCTGCTTCGCGGATGCCACGGCGAGCCGCTATGGCTTCACGCGCGCGCAGCAGGACGCGTTCGCCACCGAGTCGGTGCGGCGTGCCATGGCGGCGCTCGAGGGTGGCGAGTTCGACGGCGAAGTCACACCGGTGACAGTGAAGGGCCGCAAGGGCGACACCATCATCGCCCGCGACGAGACCCCCGGCACCTGCGATGTCAGCAAGATCACCACGATGAAGCCCGCATTCAACAAGGACGGCACCGTCACGGCCGCGAGCTCCTCATCCATCTCCGACGGGGCGGCGGCGCTGGTGGTGATGAACGCGCAGACCGCGAGCAGCCGCGGACTCAAGCCCCTGGCCCGCATCGTCGGCTACGCCAGTCATGCCCAGGAGCCCGAGTGGTTCACGCTCGCGCCGGTCGGCGCCATCCGCCGGGTGCTGACGCAGCTCGGCTGGAAGCCGCACGATGCCGACCTGTACGAGATTAACGAGGCCTTCGCAGTAGTCACCATGGCGGCGATGCGCGACATCGACATCGACCCGGCGCGGGTGAACGTGAACGGCGGCGCCTGCGCGCTCGGTCATCCAATTGGCGCGACCGGCGCGCGCATCCTTACGACACTCATTCACGCGCTGCGCCGCCGCGGCAGCAAGCGGGGTATCGCCTCGCTGTGCATCGGCGGGGGCGAGGCGGTTGCGCTGGCGGTCGAGGTGCTTTAGCTCGCCGCCGCGAGGGGAACTGCATGAAGATTCAGGACGCGCGCGCCGTCGTCACCGGCGGCGCCTCGGGTCTCGGCAACGCCGTCGCCCGGCACGTCGCTGCCGCGGGCGGCCGGGTCGCGATCCTCGACGTGCAGGAAGGCCCGGGCCGCGCCGCTGCCGCGGCGCTCGGCGCGAACGCCAGCTTCCTGCGTTGCGACGTCACCTCCGAGGCGGAGGTGAACGCGACCATGGAGAGTGCGCGCGCGCGGCTCGAGGGCCTCAACCTGCTGGTGAACTGTGCCGGCGTGGTGGGCGCCGGAAGGGTACTCGGCAAGAGCGGCCCCATGGCGGGCGAGTTCTTCACCAAGGTGATCCACATCAACCTGATCGGCACCTTCCTGTGCGACAAGGCCGCCGCGGCTCTCATGCAGCAGAATGTCCCCGGGCTCGACGGCGAGCGGGGACTCCTGGTGCACACCTCCTCGGTTGCCGCCTTCGAGGGGCAGATCGGCCAGGCGGCCTACTCGGCCACCAAGGCGGGCGTCGCCGGGATGGCGCTGCCGATCGCGCGCGAGCTGGCGCGCTTCGGCATCCGCTGCGTCGCAATCGCGCCCGGCATTTTCCACACGCCGATGATGGACGGCATGCCCAAGGACGTGCAGGACTCGCTCGCCGCGCAGGTGCCCTTTCCGGCGCGCCTCGGCAAGCCGGAGGAGTTCGCGCAGCTCGTCGCCACCGTATTCGAGATCCCGATGCTCAACGGCACGACCATCCGGCTCGATGGCGCCATCCGCATGCAACCGAAATAGGCGCAGCGGCGGACGGCAGCGGCTGAAGGGGAAAGCCTGTGGCTGAGAGCAGCAGCGCGACGGAACCGATCGAGCGCGAACGTCTGCAGTACGACGTCGTGATCGTCGGGGCCGGGCCCGCGGGGCTCGCGTGCGCGATCCGTCTGAAGCAGCTCAAGCCTGCCATCAGCGTCTGCGTTCTCGAGAAGGCCGCGAGCGTGGGTGCGCATTCGCTGTCCGGCGCGGTGCTCGAGCCCGGACCGCTCGAGGCTCTCCTGCCGGAATGGCGCCGCGACTATCCCGGTATGAAAGTGGCGGCCGTCGAGGACGACTTCCGCATCCTCACCCGCACGCGTTCCTTCAAGCCCGTGCCGGACTGGCTGGTGCGGCTCCTGCCGCGCTCGCTCACCTACTCCACTCCCTTCAACAACCACGGCAACTACATCATCTCCCTCGGCCAGCTGACGCCCTGGCTCGCCTCGAGGGCCGAAGCGCTCGGCGTCGAGGTCTTTCCGGGGTTCGCCGCCGCGGCGGCGGTGTTCGACGCCGCGGGCGCCGTCAAGGGCGTGCGCATCGGTGATATGGGTCTCGACCGCGACGGCAAGCCGGGACCGAACTTCACGCCCGGCGTCGAGATCGATGCGCCGCTCACGGTGTTGGCCGAGGGCGCGCGCGGCTCGGTGTCCAAGCAGCTGATCGCCCGGTTCGGGCTCGAGCGCGGACACTGCCCGCAGACCTTCGCGCTCGGCTACAAGGAGCTGTGGCAGCTGCCCGCCGGACGCGTGCGCCCGGGGCGCATCGAGCACGGGCTCGGGTGGCCGGCGGATCCGCACACCTATGCCGGCAGCTTTCTCTACCACCTCGACAACGACCGTGTGTACGTCGGCTACATCGTCGGTCTCAACTATCGCGATCCGCGCCTGCAGCCCTTCGAGGCGTTTCAACAGTACAAGAATCACCCGAGCGTGAAGTCGCTCCTAGAGGGCGGGGAAATCGTCTCGGCAGGTGCCCGCACCATCGCGGCCGGCGGCTGGCAGTCGACGCCGACGCTGGAGATGCCGGGCGCGATCCTCGTCGGCGATGCCGGCGGGACGCTCAACTTCGCCAAGATCAAGGGCGTGCACCAGGCGATACGCTCGGGCGCGCTCGCCGCCGAGCACATTGCCGGCAGCGGCACCGGCACGGGCTTCGATGCCCGCTGGCGCGCCTCGGAGGGCGGCCAGGAGCTGAAGAAGGTGCGCAACTTCAAGCCGGCCTTCAAGCGCGGACTGTGGGTCGGCCTCATGAACGCCGCATGGGAAATGCTCACCGGCGGCAAGTCGCCCTGGACGCTGAAAAACAGCGCCGACTGGTCGAGCCTGGCCCGGCTCGAGGAGTTCAGCTCGCCCGATCGGCAGTGGGTCGAGCGCACGCTGCCGCCGCGCGATCGGGTGTCGTTCGTATTCTTCGCCGGCAATGCCCACGATGAGAGCCAGCCGGTGCACCTCAAGGTGGCCGACACCAGTATCTGCGCGCAGCGCTGCGCGCGGGAATTCGGCAACCCCTGCGAGCGCTTCTGCCCGGCCGGCGTTTACGAGATGGTCGACGACGGACACGGCGGGCGGCGCCTGCAGATCAACGCCGCCAACTGCGTCCACTGCAAGGCCTGCGACATCAAGGACCCCTACCAGATCATCACCTGGACCACGCCCGAAGGCGGCTCGGGACCGAACTATCAGTCGTTGTAGCACTCACCGGCCCACCCTCCATGTCTGAGCTCTGGCGTCCCTCCCCCGCGCGCGTCGCCGACGCGAACCTGACGCGCTTCGTGCGCTGCGTGAATGCGCGCCGCGGCACGCGGCTCAGCGACTTCAGCGAGCTGTACGCCTGGTCGCTCAGCTCGCCGGAAGCATTCTGGCCGGAGCTGGCGCGCTTTGCCGACGTGCGCGCCGACTGGGGCGCGGGGCCGGTGATCGAGAACGCGCGCCAAATGCCCGGCGCCCGCTTCTTTCCGGCGGCACAGCTCAACTTCGCCGCCAACCTGCTGCGATTCGACGACGAGCAGCCGGCGCTGGTGTTTCGCAACGAGCGCGGGGCGCGCCGTACGCTCTCCTACCACACGCTGCGCGCGGAAGTTGCGCGCGTCGCGGCGGGTCTGAAGAGCGCGGGTGTCGTCCCCGGCGACCGGGTCGCGGGCTTCCTGCCGAACCTGCCCGAGACCGTGATCGCCATGCTCGCCACGGCGAGCCTGGGTGCGACCTGGTCGTCGTGCTCGCCCGACTTCGGCGTGCCGGGCGTGCTCGACCGTTTCGGACAGATCGCACCGAAAGTCCTGTTCACCGCCGACGGCTACTTCTACGCGGGCAAGCGAATCGATTCGCTGCCGGCCATGGCGGAGCTGCTCACCCGGCTGCCCTCGGTCGAGCACGTCGTGGTGATTCCCTACGTCGAGCGGCAGCCGCAGCTCGCACAGCTCGGGCCGGCGGCCGCGCGCGCGCAGTCGTGGGAGGAGTTCGGCACCGCTGGTGCCGCCGCCGCCTTTGCGCAGCTGCCGTTCAACCATCCGCTCTACATCCTGTACTCATCCGGCACCACCGGGGTGCCGAAGTGCATCGTGCACGGCGCGGGCGGCACACTGCTGCAGCACCAGAAGGAGCACCTGCTGCACACCGACCTCAGGCGCAGCGACCGCGTGTTCTACTTCACCACCTGTGGCTGGATGATGTGGAACTGGCTCGTCAGCGTCCTTGCCTGCGGCGCGACGGTCGTGCTGTATGACGGCAGCCCCTTCCACCCCGATCCGGGCGTGCTGTGGCAGATGGCCGCGGAGGAGCGCCTTACGGTGTTCGGCACCAGCGCGAAGTACCTCTCCTCGCTCGAGAAGAGTGACTACGTGCCGGCGGACACGGTCGATCTCACCGCGCTGCGCACGCTGCTCTCGACCGGCTCGCCGCTGCTGCCTGAGGGCTTCGACTTTGTCTACCGGGATGTCAAGAGCGACCTGCAGCTCGCCTCGATCTCCGGCGGCACCGACATCGTTTCCTGCTTCGCTCTCGGCTGTCCGACCCGGCCGGTGTATCGCGGCGAGATTCAATGCCGCGGGCTCGGCATGGCGGTCGAGATCTTCGACGAGGCGGGGCGGCCGGTGCGCGGCACGCGCGGCGAGCTGGTGTGCACGGCTCCGTTCCCCTCGATGCCGGTGGGATTCTGGAACGACCCCGAGGGCGCGAGATACCGCGCGGCCTATTTCGAGCGCTTTCCCGGCGTGTGGCAGCACGGCGACTACGCCGCGATCACCGAGCACGACGGCGTGGTGATCTACGGGCGTTCCGATGCCGTGCTCAACCCCGGCGGCGTGCGCATCGGCACCGCGGAGATCTACGCCGCGGTGGAGAGCCTGCCGCAGATCGCCGAGGCACTCGCCGTCGGACAGGACTGGCAGGGTGACGTGCGCGTCGTGCTGTTCGTGCGGCTGCAGGCGGGCGTCGAGCTCGATGAGGCCCTGAAGAAAGAGATCCGCAGCGCCATCCGCGCGAATAACACGCCAAGGCACGTCCCGGCGAAGATCATCGCGGTACCCGACCTGCCGCGCACGCGCTCTGGCAAGATCACCGAGCTCGCGGTACGCAACGTCGTGCACGGACTGCCGGTGAAGAATGTCGAGGCGCTCGCCAACCCGCAAGCTCTCGAGCATTTCCGCGACCTGCCCGAGCTCAAGTCCTGACGCCGCGGTGAGCGAGGTTTCGCCGCACCCCCTTCCCGCCGCGCCGGCCGCGGAGTCCGCGGTGCACGAGCGCTATCAGCGCGCGCTGCACGAGCGCCACCTCGTGAGCGACAGCGCGCAGCTCGAGGTGGTCGCAAGACTCGATGACCTGCGGCGGCGCCTCATCGCGGTCTCATTCGCTCACGGCTCACGGCTCTCGCAGTGGCTCACCGCTCTCGCGCGCCCGGCGCGGCGCATCCCGGTGCCGGGGCTGTACCTGTGGGGTGGAGTCGGTCGCGGCAAGACCTGGCTCATGGACCTGTTCTTCGCCAGCCTGCCGTTCGCCGCGGCGCGCCGGCGTCACTTTCATCGCTTCATGTACGAGGTGCACCAGCAGCTCGCGCAGCTGAAGCGGCAGCGTGCGCCGCTGGAGGCGGTCGCGCGGGCCATCGCGCGCGATACCCGGGTGTTGTGCTTCGATGAGCTGTACGTGGCCGACATCGCCGACGCCATGATCCTCGGTGGGCTGTTCGAGGGACTGTTCCGGCACGGCGTCACGCTGGTGGCAACTTCCAACGTGGCACCGGCCGATCAGTACCGCGATGGTCTGCAGCGACAGCGCTTCGTGCCGGCGATCGCCCTCCTCGAGCATCACATGGAGGTGCTGCAGCTCGCCGGCGGCACCGACTACCGGCTGCGCCAGCTGACCCAGGCGACCCTCTACCTGCCGCTTACCGCCGCCGCTACGCCCGCGCGCCTCGAAGCGCTGTTCAGCGAGCTCGCCCCGCACGGCGGTCGCGCCGGCGGCGCCATCGAGATCGAGGGCCGCCCGATCGCCGTCATCCGTGAAGCGATGTGCGTCGTGTGGTTCGACTTCGGGTCGCTGTGCTCGGCACCGCGCAGCCAGAACGACTACATCGAGATCGCCCGTGAGTACCACGCGGTGATCGTGTCCGGCGTACCGGTGCTTGACGCCGCGCACGAGGACGAAGCGCGGCGCTTCATCGCGCTGGTCGACGAGTTCTACGACCGCAACGTCAAGCTCATCGTCTCAGCCGCCGCGGCCCCCGCGCAGCTCTACCGCGGCGAGCGGCTGCAGAGTCTGTTCGCGCGCACGATGAGCCGGCTGACGGAAATGCAGAGCACCGAGTACCTCGCGCGCCAGCACCGGCCTTAGAACCGCGCCGGCGAGACCCTTCAGACTCTCATCGTGCGGTTTCAGCTCAGATCACCCCGCGACGGATCTGATCCTGCTCGATGGATTCGAACAGCGCGCGGAAGTTGCCCTCGCCGAAGCCCTCGTTGCCCTTGCGCTGGATGATCTCGAAGAAAATCGGGCCGATGACGTTCTGCGTGAAGATCTGCAGCAGCACGCCCTCGCCCTTCGCCGGATTGCCGTCGATCAGGATGCGCCGCGTGCGCAGCTGCTCGAGCGATTCGCGATGGCCCGGCACGCGCGCCGCGACGCCGTCGTAGTAGCTGTCGGGCGTGTCCTGGAACGCCACGCCGTGCCGGCGCAGCACGTCCACGGTGCGGTAGATGTCGCCGGTGGCGAGCGCGATGTGCTGGATGCCCTCGCCGTGGTACTCGCGCAGGTATTCCTCGATCTGACTCTTGTCGTCCTGCGACTCGTTGATCGGGATGCGGATCTTGCCGCAGGGACTGGTCATGGCACGCGACAGGAGCCCGGTGAGCTTGCCCTCGATGTCGAAGTAGCGGATCTCGCGGAAGTTGAACAGCTTCTCGTAGAAGCCGGCCCACACGTCCATGCGGCCGCGGCCGACGTTGTGCGTGAGATGATCGATGAGCTGCAGTCCCGCCCCTTCGGCCGGCGCCGCATGCTCCACCGGGCGGAAGTCGACGTCGTAGATCGAGCGATCGCCGTAGCGGTCGACCAGATAGATGAGCGAGCCGCCGATCCCCTCGATGCACGGGATGTTGAGCTCCATCGGTCCGGCGCTCTGCGGCCCGGGCCTGGCACCGAGCGACAGCGCGCGCGCGTACGCCTCGGCGGCATCGCGCACGCGAAACGCCATCGCGCAGGCCGACGGGCCGTGTACGCGCGCGAACGATTGCCCGAAGGACTCGGGCTCGGCGTTGATGATGAAATTGATCTCGCCCTGACTGTGCAGGGTGACGTTCTTGGAGCGATGGCGCGCCACGACCGGGAAGCCGAGCCGCTCGAACAGCGAGCGCAGCAGCTGCGGGTCCGGGGCGGTGTACTCGACGAATTCGAAGCCATCCGTGCCCATGGGGTTGTCAGGCGTGCCCACGGGGTTGCCAGGCGGGTCGCTCATGAGCTTCACCTCGGGAGCAGTGGACCTAAGGTCGTTGAGCGGGCAGTCATTATAGCCGCCCCGGCGGCCCGGCCCGGCGGGCGTGACAAGGTATAATTACGCGCCACCACTACGGGACCGGCGGCCGCGCCGTCAATGCACAATATGCGCCACGCGCACGCGACCCGGCTTCGTACCCGACCAGGATGATTGGCCATGCACGCGCCAGTTGCTCACGAAGATAGCCGGCTGCTCCGCAGCATCCCCGCCGAGCGCGCGGCGCTCATCGAGCGCATCGCGCGCGCCGCCGCTCCCGGTGCCCGCACCGAGCTGCGACAGCGCTTTCTGCGCGCCTACTTCCACGGGGTCGCCGAGGAGGACCTCGCCGAGCGCCCGCCCCGGCAGCTCGCCCGCGCGGCCATGGCCCACCTCGCGTTCGCGGCGCGGCGCGGCGCGGGACGCATGCTGGTGCGCGTGTTCAACCCCGCCGAGGGCGCCGACGGTTTCGAGTCACCGCATACGCTGGTGCTCACGGTCACCGACGACATGCCGTTCCTGGTGGACTCCCTCAGCATGGCCTTCGCGCGTGCCGAGCTGGCCGTGCACCTGATCGTGCATCCGGTGCTGCAGGTGCGCCGCGACCGGCGCGGGCAGCTGATCGACATCGGCGCCAACGGAGCCCAGGCCGCTCACCCCGAGTCCTGGCAGCTGTACGAGATCGACCGCGTCACCGACGCGGCGCAGCTCGAGCGGCTGCAGCGCGATCTCGAGACCACGCTCGCGGACGTGCGCGTCGCGGTGAGCGACTGGCGGCGGATGCGCGAGCGCGTCCGCGAGATCATCACCCGCCTGGAGAGCGACCCGCCGCCGTTGCCGCCGTCGGAGGTGAGCGAAGCGGCTCGCCTGCTCGACTGGATGGAAGGCCGGCATTTCGTGTTTCTCGGCTACCGCCACTACCGTCTGCTCCGCGGCCGTGGTGAGGACCAGCTGGTGCCGGATACCAACTCGGGCCTGGGAATCCTCAGCACCGTGCGGCGTCCCGGCCGGCGTCCCGCACCCACCGTGCTGCGCGGCGACGTGCGCGCGCGCGCGCGCGAGCTGGAGCTGCTGGTCATCACCAAGGCCAACTCGAGTGCGACCGTGCATCGCGGCGAGCTGCTCGATTACGTCGGTGTCAAGACCTTCGACGGCCGCGGCCGCGTCGACGGCGAGCACCGCTTCCTCGGACTGTGGACCTCCACCGCCTATCACGGCAGCCCGCACGACATCCCGGTGCTGCGCCGTAAGGTCGAGCAGGTGATCGAGCACTTCGGACTCGATCCCGCCGGTCACGACGGCAAGGCGGTGCTCAACGTGCTCGAGACCTACCCGCGCGATGAGCTGTTCCAGGCGGGCGTACCGGATCTCATGCGCATCGTGCGCGGGGTGGTGAACCTCTATGAGCGGCGCACCGTGCGGCTGCTGGTGCGGCGCGATCCCTACCACCGCTTCTACTCGTGCCTGGTCTACGTGCCGCGCGACCGTTACAACACCGAAGTGCGCCAGCAGATCGAGCGCATCGCGCTCGCCGGCTTCGCCGGCACGAGTGTCGAGAGTCAGGCGCAGATCTCCGGCGCGAGTCACGCGCGGCTGCACGTGGTGGTGCGCACCGATCCGACGCGACGCCACAAGCCCGACCTTGCCCAGATCGAGCAGCGCATCGGCGAAGCCGCACTCACCTGGGCCGACCGGCTGCGCGACGTGTTGGTCGAGCGGCGCGGCGAGGCCGCGGGACTCGCGCTCGCCGGCCGTTACCGGCACGCCTTCCCGCTCTCCTATCAGGACGACGTGACGCCCGACGAGGTGCTCGAGGACCTGAACGACCTCGAGACGCTGCGCCAGCAGCCGCGCACCCCACAGCTCAGCCTGCACCGCCCGCCGCGACAGACGCCGCAGCGCGTGCACCTGCGCATCGTCCGGCTCGGCGATCCGGTGCCGATCTCCGACGTGCTGCCGATGCTCGAGAACTTCGGCCTGCGGGTGATCTCCGAGCGCTCCTATGAGATTGCCTGGCCGGAAGGCGGCTCCGCCCGGATCCAGGATTTCGAGCTCGAGCACCGCGACGGCCTGATCGTCGACATCGCGCACGTCGAGGCGAATTTCTGCGAGGCCTTTGCGGCGGCCTGGAGCGGCGCGGTGGAGAACGACGGCTTCAACCGGCTGCTGCTGGCTGCGGACCTCAACGCGCGCCAGATCGTGGTGGTGCGTGCCTACTGCCGTTACCTGCTGCAGACCGGCGTGCCCTTCAGCCAGGCGTACATGGAGCGCGCACTCAGCGCCCATGGCGCCATCGCCCGCAATCTCGTGCGGCTGTTCGAGACGCGCTTCGACCCCGGCGCGGGTCGCAGCGCCCGCAGCAAGGAGCGCAACGCCGAGGCGATCGCAGCGCAGATCCGCTCGGGGCTCGACGCCGTCACGAGCCTCGATGACGACCGCATCCTGCGCGCCTACCTGACGCTGGTGCGGGCGACGCTGCGCACCAACTTCTACCAGCCCACCGCGAGCGGCGAGCCCAAAACCTACGTGTGCTTCAAGTTCGACCCGGCGCGGATCCCGGACCTGCCGCTGCCGCGGCCGAAGTACGAAATCTTCGTCTATAGTCCGCGCGTCGAGGGCGTGCACCTGCGCATGGGCGACGTCGCCCGTGGCGGCATTCGCTGGTCCGACCGGCGCGAGGACTTCCGCACCGAGATCCTCGGCCTGATGAAGGCGCAGAACGTCAAGAACACTCTCATCGTTCCGGTCGGCGCCAAGGGCGGCTTCGTGCCCAAGCGCCTGCCGGTCACCGGCACGCGCGACGAACTGCAGGCGGAGGTCGTCGCCTGCTACCAGACCTTCATCCGCGCTCTGCTCGATCTCACCGACAACATCGTCGCCGCGCGCATCGTGCCGCCGCCGCGGGTCGTGCGCAGCGACGGCGACGACCCCTATCTCGTGGTGGCGGCCGACAAGGGTACCGCCACGTTCTCCGACATCGCCAACGCCATCTCCGCTGAGTACGGCTTCTGGCTGGGGGACGCATTCGCCTCGGGCGGCTCGGCCGGCTACGACCACAAGAAGATGGGCATCACGGGGCGCGGCGCGTGGGAGTGCGTCAAGCGGCACTTTCGCGAGATGGGCGTCGACACGCAGAAGATGGATTTCACCGTTGCCGGTATCGGCGACATGTCCGGCGATGTCTTCGGCAACGGCATGCTGCTGTCGCGCCACATCCGGCTGCAGGCCGCCTTCGATCACCGGCACATCTTCCTCGACCCGGATCCGGATCCGGCCGCGGGTTTCGCCGAACGCACGCGCCTGTTCGCCCTGCCGCGCTCCAGCTGGGACGACTACGACCGCCGCAGGCTGTCGCGCGGCGGCGGCGTCTTCCCGCGCTCCGTGAAATCGATCGCGCTATCGGCGGAGGCGCGCGCACTGCTCGGCCTCGAAGGCCCGGGCGCGGCACCGAACGACATCATCCGTGCCATCCTGCGCCTGCCGGTCGACCTGCTGTGGAACGGCGGCATCGGGACCTACGTCAAGGCCGCCGAGGAACGCAACGCCGAGGTCGGCGATCGCACCAACGACGCGCTGCGCGTCAACGGGCGCGAGCTGCGCGCCAAGGTGATCGGCGAAGGTGGCAACCTCGGGCTCACGCAACGCGGGCGCATCGAGTACGCGCTCGCCGGCGGGCGCCTCAACACCGATTTCATCGACAACTCCGCCGGTGTGAACACCTCGGACGTGGAGGTGAACATCAAGATCCTGCTCAATCCGCTGGTGCGCGAGGGCAAGCTGTCGCGCGGCGAGCGCAACCGTCTGCTGGCGCGGCAGACCTCCGAGGTCGCTTCCCTGGTGCTGCGCAACAACTACCTGCAGGGCCAGGCGATCAGCACGCTCGAGCTGCAGGGCGCCGGAAGGCTGCCGGAATACCAGCACCTCATCCGCACGCTGGAGCGCTCCGGCGATCTGAACCGTGCACTCGAGTTCCTGCCGAGCGACGATGAGCTGTCCGACCGGCGCAAGAGTGGTGTCGGCATGACGCGCCCGGAGCTCGCGATCCTGCTCGCCTACAGCAAGATCTGGCTCAACAACCACCTGCTCGCCTCCGATGTGCCCGAGGACCCATACCTGTCGACCGAGCTCGAGCGCTACTTCCCCGCGGCGATTCAGCAGCGTTTCGCGCGCGCCATCAGCCATCACCGGCTGCGCCGCGAGATCATCGCCACGGCGACCACCAACAGCCTGGTAAACCGCATGGGACCGACGTTCGTGCCGCGCATGCAGGAAGACGTCGGCGCCGAGCCCGCCCAGATCGCGCGCGCCTACACCGCGGCGCGCGAGATCTTCGCGATGCGCGAGGTGTGGGAGCAGATCGAAGCGCTCGACAACAAGGTACCGGCGAAGCTGCAGTACGAAGCCGCCTTCCAGACCAGCCGCCTGCTGCGCCACGTCAGTTACTGGCTGCTCAGCGCGCGCGGCCGCGACCTGCAGGTCGCGGCCGCGGTCGCGGAGTTCCGCCACGGCGTGCACCAGCTCGAGGGCGCGACCCCCGAAGTGCTGACCGGCACCGAGCTGGCGCGCTTCGAGGAGGGACGCGCGCGTTACGTCAAAGCGGGCCTGCCCGCGCCGCTGGCGGCGCGCATCGCGAGCCTCGAGGCGCTCAACGCAGCGCTCGACATCGTGGAGATCGCCGCCAGCCACCCGGTGAGCGTGCCCGAGACCGCGCGGGTTTATTTCGAGGTCGGCACGCGCATCGGCATCGACTGGCTGCGGGCGCGCATCGAGAAGCTCGACGTCGAAGGCCCGTGGCAGGCGATCGCGCGCACCGGACTGCGCGATGCGGCGCTGCGCGTGCACCGGCGCCTCACCGAGCGGGTGCTGGCGCGCAAGGACCGCGGCAGCGCGCAGGCGCGCGTCACTGCGTGGGTCGATGCCGCCGGCAAGGAGCTCGCGCACTGGCAGCGCACCCTCGCCGACATGCGTGCCGCGGGCGCGGCGGACTTCGCGACCCTGACCGTGGGTGTCGAGTCGGTGCGCAAGCTGGCGAACTGACCGTGCCCGGCAAGCTCATCCTGGTCCGTCACGGCCAGAGCACCTGGAACCTCGAGAACCTGTTCACCGGCTGGACGGACGTCGACCTGTCGGCGGAGGGACGCCTCGAGGCGCTGCGGGCCGGGCGCGAGCTGTTGCGGGAGCAGCTGGGTGTCGACATCGCCTTCACCTCGGTGCTGAAGCGCGCTATCCGCACGCTGTGGATCATGCTCGATGAGATGGGCCTGATGTGGATCCCGGTGGAACGCTCCTGGCGGCTCAACGAGCGCCACTACGGGGCGCTGCAGGGACTCGACAAGGCGCAAGTTGCCGCGCAGCACGGCGAGGCGCAGGTGAAGATCTGGCGCCGCAGCTACGACATTGCCCCGCCGCCGCTCGCCGCCGACGATCCGCGCCACCCGCGCTTCGAGCGGTGTTACGCCACCAGCAACGTGCAGGATCTGCCCGCCACCGAATCGCTGAAGGACACGCTGGCGCGCGTGCTGCCGCTGTGGCACGCGCGTATCGCTCCCGAGCTGCGCTCGGGTCGCAATGTCATGGTGGTGGCGCACGGCAACAGCCTGCGCGCCATGGTCAAGATGCTCGACGACGTGCCCGACGGCGCGATCACCGAGCTCAACATCCCGACCGGTGTGCCGTTGCTGTACGAGCTCGACGCCGGGCTCAGGCCCTGCGCCAGCCGCTACCTCGGCGACCCCGCGGCCATCGCGGCAGCCGCGGAAGCCGTGAAGCGTCAGAGCGAGAAGCGCTGAGCGTTCACGCCGCCCAGCCGTCGTAGCGCCCGCGCATCTCCGTGGCCAGCGCCGTCAGCCGGCGGCTGATCTCCTGCATGTCGGGGACGATCAGGCGCATGGTCTTGCTGGCGTGCAGGCTGTAGTTGAGCTCCGGGTCGTTCTCGAGCGGCTTGACGTCGACGTTGAACTCCGGCTCGAGCCGGGCCCGTGCGCCCGCGCAGGCGGCCTCGTCCGGCAGCGCGAGGAAGAAGTCCACGCGATAATCGTTGAACGGTGCGTAGCCCTGTGAGCGCAATCGCCCGATGACCTGCTCGTCCCAGGTCTCGGCCCGGGACTTCTGTGCCGCGCGCAGCTTGAAATACAGGCGCAGCACGATGAGGCCCAGGGCCGCGAGCATCGCGAGGAAAAGGAACCCCCCCATGGCCGTGTCGTCCTCAGCGTGCGCCCGTGCCGGGGAACTGCGGCTTGCGCTTGTCGAGAAATGCGCTGACACCCTCCGTGCCTTCGGGCCCCGCGGCCTGCGCGGCGATGGTCTCGCTCTCGAGCACCATCTGCGACTCGAAGGCTCCGAGAGAATGGGCGATCAGCCGCTTGGTAGCGCCGAATGCGCCGCGGGCGCCCTGCGCCAGGGTTTCCGCAATCTCGACCGCGCGCGCGAGCAGCTGCTCGTCCGCCACCACTTCGTTGACCAGTCCCCAGCTGTGCGCCTCGGCGGCCGTCAGGGTGCGATTGAGCAGCAGCAGCTCCATGGTGCGCTTGAGCCCGAGCGTGCGTGGCAGCAGGAAGGTGGTGCCGGCATCGGGCGTGAGGCCGGCACTGGTGTAGGCGAGGTTGAACTTGGAGCTGCGTGCGCACACGGCGAGATCCGCCATGGCAACGAGCCCCACGCCCGCGCCCGCCGCCGTACCGTTGACGGCGGCGACCACCGGAGCATCCATGCGCACGAAGTGTGCGAGGGCCGCATGCAGGTAGGTGGTGAGCTCGCGGATGTAGTCATCGACGGCGGTGTCGTGCGAAGCCGTGGCGCGCAGGTCGCCGCCGAAGCAGAAATGCCGACCGGCGCCGCTCAGCACCACCGCGCGCACGGTGGTGTTGCGGGCGCAGGTCATGGCGGCGGCCAGCAGGTCCATGGCCATCTGCAGGTTGAGGGCGTTGCCGTTGTCCGGACGGTTCAGCGTGACCAGCGCCACCGCGCCTCGAGTCTCGACCTGGACTGCCGCTGTGGACACGGCCTACTCGTCGGGCGCGATTCTGACGCGCAGCCCGGCAAGCTCCGGGGTGAAGTCCAGCTGGCAGGAGAGGCGTGAGTCCTCGCGGTAGTGCGACAGCTCCGCGAGCAGCTCGCGCTCGTCCGACATCATCGCCGGCAAGCGCGCCAGCCACTCCGGATCGACATACACGTGACAGGTCGCACACGAGCACATCCCGCCGCAGATGGCCGCGACGCCGTAATCGAGCTCGCGCAGATTCTCCATCACCTTGAGTCCCGCCCTGGCCTCGACCTCGTGCTCGACTCCGTCGCGATCCACCACACGCAAAAGCGGCATGCTTCCACCCGTGATCCTTGAGAATTGTTTGCAGTGATCGTGCCCGGGATCTGGTAGTTTGCCGCTTCGCCCTGCGCGCCGCCAGAGGAGGAGCGCGCCGCGGCGCGCGCGTCAGGCGGGCGGCAGTGGCCCGAGCACCTTCAGCACGAAAACGGCCCGGTCAGAAGCCTGTGTGACCGTCTCGAACGTCGGCCGCAGCTCACGGCGCAGCGCTTCCATCACCTGCTCGTACGGCCCGAAGACCTGCGTGCTCATGCTGTTCGTGACCACCTTGAGGTGGGCATCGCCGTGCAGGCGCTCGAGGAACTCGCGGACGGCGGGAACGAAGTCCGCCCTGAGCGGATACAGGCTGATCTCGACCCCGATGTCCATGCGCAGCCTCCGGCAGCGGCTTGCTGTCAGTATTGCATGCGCCGCCGCCGCCCGGCGCGCCTATGATCGTGCCCAGGGACTAGAATAGCTGGCAAGGGCCGCAACGGGACGAGCAGATGACGCGGAAGATCCAGGTCCATCAGGTCGATGCCTTTACCCGCGAGCCCTTCACCGGCAACCCGACCGGCGTGGTGCTCAACGCCGATGCGCTCTCGGAGGCGCAGATGCTCGCCATCGCGCGCGAGCTCAACAACGCCGAGACCGCCTTCATCCTCGCCCCCGATGCCGACGATCACACCGTGCGCGCGCGCTTCTTCACGCCGCGCAGCGAGGCCGGCTTCGTCGGCCACGCCACGGTCGCGGCTCAGTACGTGCTGTCACGCCGGCACGAGGCGCCGCGCTGGCAGCGCCAGAAGTCCAAGGCCGGCATCGTCGAGGTGGAGGTGCGCGGCAGCGATGAGGACCGGCGCATCGCCATCCGGCGCAACCCGCCCCCGCTCGGACGTGAGCTCAACGATCGCGAGCGCCTGGCGGTGCTCGATGCGCTGGCGCTCGCCTCCGAGAGCCTCGACACGCGCATTCCGCCCCGCATCGTCGGTGCGGCCGGTACGCGGCTGCTCATCGGCGTGCGCGGCCCGGAGCCACTCAAGCACCTCAAGCCCGACCTCGCCCGGCTGACTACACTCTCGGCGCAGCTCGGCGCGGCCGGCTACTTCGTCTTCGCCCTCACTCCGGACGCTGCCGATCACCTCACCGAGTCGCGCATGTTCTGTCCGGCGCTCGGTATCTCCGAGGATCCGGTGAGCGGCAACGCCCACGGGCTGCTTGGGGCTTACCTGGCGCGCCTCGGTCTCCTCGCCCGCGACGGCGAGCGCGCGCGTTTCAGCGGCGTCCAGGGACACTCGCTGCACCGGCCCGGGCGGGTCGAGGTAGAGCTCGAATTCACCGGCGCCGATCTCGCCAGCGTGTGGATCAGCGGCCAGGCGGTGTCGATATTCCAGACCGAGATTGTGTTCTAGCGTCGCGCGCGTCGCAGCAGCCACGCCGCCGGCAGCGTGACGCAGGCCCCGACCAGAAACGGGGCCGTCGGACCCAACAGCGCGTAGAGCGGACCGGAGGTGAAGGGTCCGAGTACCCGCGCCAGGCTGGCGCTCGCCACGTAGGCGCCCATCACTGCGCCACGGTCGTGCCCACGCGATTGCTTCGAGGCGAGGGCCGAGGCGCTCGGGTTGTAGGCACCCAGGCCGAGGCCGCACAGCACCAGGCCGATGACCGTAACGACGAGTGTCGGCGCCTGCGCGAGTGTCACCAGCCCGGCGACATACGCCAGCACGCCATAACTCGCGAGCCGCACCTCGCCGAGCCGCGGCGCGAGCAGCCGCACCACGCCCCCCTGCATGAGCAGTGCCGGCAGCGCGATGCCGAACAGCAGAAACCCCACCGCACGCGGCCCGAGGCCGTAGCGGTGCAGCGCGAAGATCGCGAAGATCGATTCGAGGATCGACTGCGAATAGGTGACGACCAGGGTCGCGGCGGCCAGCAGCGCCAGCGCCCGGCGCTCGCGCAGCAGTCGCCAGGAGCCGCGCCGCCGCGCCTCGGAATGCGCGGCACGCTGTGCCGCGGTATGACTCTCCGGCAGCACCAGGCGCACCAACAGGATCGCGAGCACGCTGGTGCCGGCGGAAACCAGAGCCGGCACCACGAAATTCGCCGTGCGCAGATCCGTGCCCGCCAGCAGTCCGCCCACCGGTGGTCCAAGGCTGAAGCCGATGCCGATGGCCGCGCCGATCAGCCCGAGCGTGGCGGCGCGCTTCTCCGGTGCGCTCACGTCCGCGGCGTAGGCGAAGGCGGCCGCGATGTTGCCCGCCATCAGACCGGCGAGCATGCGCGAGGCGAGCAGCCACCAGACGTTGCGCGCGCCGGCGAGCAGCAGGTAGGAAAGGCAGGCGCCCGCGAGACTGCTCATGAGTACCGGGCGCCGCCCATACCGATCGCTCAGCTGCCCCCACCACGGCGCAGCCAGCAGCTGGCACAGCGAATAGCTCCCCAGCAGCGGTGTGATGAACTGCGGCGCCACGCCGAAGCGGTCGGCCATGTAGGGCACCAGCGGCACGAGAATGCCGAAGCCCAGTGTGTCGATGATGCAGAAGAGGAACAGCGCTCCGAGCTGTCGGCGCAACGTCTGACCCTCGAGGCTAGTGACCCGGTACCAGCGAGGAGATGTCCGCAGGCTGCGCGGCCGGCGGACGGTAGTCGCGCGCCGCGCGGATGATCAGGTTGGGGACGCGGCTGTCATCCCACGCCACGTCGCGCCCGCCTGGGGCGCCGGTGCAGAGGATGGCGATCTGCAACGACGGCACGATCCACAGCCGGTTGCCACCTGCGCCCTGCACCACGTACAGATCGCGCGCGGCGTATGCCTCGTGACCCGCGGGCGTGCTGGTCGCGAGCCGCACGTAGGCGCCGTAGGCCGGGTCGGCCTTGGCGGGCTGGCGCATCAGCGCTACCCAACCCGGCCGGATCACCTCGGCACCGCGGTAGTTACCGTCTCTCACCAGCAGCTGGCCAATGCGGATCCAGTCGCCCTGGTGCGCGAGCATGCAGCAGTCGGCGTGCGCGCTGCCGCCGGCGCGGTCGAGCCACAACCACCCATCCGCCGCTCCGATGCGCCGCCACAGCGCCTGCGACAGGTAGCTCGCATAACGCTGCCCGGTGGCACGCTCGACTACGAGCGCGAGCAGTTGCGGATCGGCGGCCTGCTCCGCGCGAGTGATTCCGGGGGATCCGGCGAGCGGTGCGCTCAGCACGGACGCCAGCAGGTCCGAGGGCACGCGCAGCTGCGCCGGGCGCGCGAGCCCGCTCGACATCTGCAGGAGGTTGCGCACCGTGATGGCGCCGCGCGGATCCCGGCTCCACTCGCCGATGAATGCGCCCACCGGTTCATCCGGCCAGCCGATGAAGTGGTGTGACAGCGCAATTCCGGCGGCCAGCGCCGCCAGCAGCGGAGTGAACGACTGGGCATCGGCCAGCGTGTCGAAGCTCGTGCCCTGCCAGTAGCGCTCGAAGACGATGTGTTCGTGGCGGCTGACGATCAGCGCCTGTGAGTCGTGCGCGCCCGCGTAGGTGGCGGCGGCTTCCAGTCCCGCCGGATCGAGCAGCTCGAGGTCCGGCGCGACGCGCGGGGCGAGCGGCTCGTTCGCGCCGCGAACGAGCTCGCGCGGCTGATAGGAAGAAAACGTGCCCGCTGCGTGAGCGCGCGCCGCCTGGTACCACTTCCACAGATGCGGCGCGCTCACCACGGCGGTGAGCGCCACCGCCGCGAGCGCGAGCAGCAGGAGGGGCCGCTGTCGCCACGGACTCATCGCGCGCGGCTCCGGCTCTGGCGCGCCGGCACTCGGACCGCCCGCACCGGACCGCAATAGCGCGCGCGACCTCCCGCCAGCTCGAGCTCATGGGTCGCGCGATCCCTCCATTCGTCCGGGCGATGCGTCGCGAGCACGACCGCGGTCGAGCGCACACTCAGGGTCAGCACGCGCTCCGCGAGGGCGTGGCGGGTCGGTGCGTCGATGCCGGCGAAGGGCTCATCGAGGAGCAGCAGCTCGGGCTCGCGCACCCAGGCGCGCGCGAACAGCACGCGCCGTGACTGTCCGTACGACAGCTCTCCGAAGCGGCGGGTTGCGAGCCGCGTCAGGCCGAAGGAGGCGAGCGCCCGCTGCGCCGCTGCGCGATCGGCTGTGCTCGGTGCCCCGGCCAGGCCGATACTGGCGTGCCGGCCGGACTGCACGACTTCAGTCACGCTTAGCTCGCGCGGGTGATCGGCCTGCAGGTGCGGGGCGACCAGACCCACGCGCCGCTTGAAGCTCTCGAGCGGCACGCCGGGGGCCGCTCGCGCGCGCTCGATCGATCCACCGACGGCAACGCCGCAGTCGCCATACAGCGTGCGCAACAGCGTTGTCTTCCCCGAGCCGTTGTGGCCGTGCACGAGCCAGACCTCGCCCGTGCGCACCGTGAACGACACCCCGGTAAGCGCGCGGCGCTGCTCGAGGTACACACCGGCGCGCGTGAGTCGCACCAGCCGGCGGGCGCCCGCGCGCGGCAGGCGGCGCGGCGCGGTGGCGGCGGGCGCTGCGCCGCGCGCCTCGAGCCAGCGCGACAGAGGCGCATTGCGCAGAGCGCCGGCGTATACCACGCGGCCGCGATTCAAAAGCAGCGCGCGAGTCGCCCCACAGGGCACGTCGGCGAGACGATGGGTGGCGAGCACCCAAGGCAGGCGGCGTGCGCGGGCGAGCCAGCGCAGGATGCGCGTACGGTTGAGGGCGTCGAGGCCGTTCAGCACCTCATCGAGCAGCAGCAGCCGCGGCCGCGAGATGAGCGCGCGCGCCAGCAGGATGACGCGCCGCTCGCCGTACGACAGCGACAGGAACGGCCGGGCCGCGAGGTGCCGCGCCTGCAGCGCGGCCAGCACGGCGCGAATGCGCCGCCGCTGCGCAGCGGTGAGCCTCTCGAGCGGAATGTCGCTGTGCTCGAGACCGGTGCCGACGACCCGCGCCGCCGGCGAGTTCCAGCCGTAGCGCTGGTACTGGTCCTGGCGTTCCGCACCGACATAGGCGATGTCGTCCTTGAGCCCGAAGGGTGTGGTCGCCTCCTCCGTGCCGAGCCGGTAGCGCAGCGGCGGCGGCTCGCGCGGCACCGGCCAGACGCTGCCGGCGAGGAGCTTCAGCAGCTGCGTCTTGCCGGCGCCATTAGCGCCGGCCAGCACCCAGCGTTCACCGGGCCGGATGATCCAGCTCACATCCCGCAGGACCTCGCGGCCGCTGCGCCGGACGGTGGCATGCGCAAGACGCACCTCGAGGTAGTGCGGATCGGCGCCGCTCATTGGCCGCATTGGATCACAGTTGTCGCCCGGGAATGGGTTATTCTCGCCGCCCGGAAAGGGCCATGCACGCCGACCTGAGGGGTCAAAATGCAATCGCGCCTGCTCGTCCCACGGTACTGGCCAACGTGGGTCGGTCTGGGCCTGCTGCGCCTGGTGGCGCTGCTGCCGTTCTCAGCCGTGGTGTACTTCGGGCGGTGGCTCGGGGCGGTGCTGCGCGTGCTGCCGACGCGCCTGGTGCCGACCGCCCGACGCAACATCGAGCTGTGTCTGCCGGAGCTGTCGGCGCAGGCGCGCGAGCGGCTGCTCGATGAGCACTTCGCGAACCTCGGCATCGGGCTGCTGGAGATCCCGTTCGCCTGGTGGTGCACGCCACGGCGGCTCGAAAGGATTCTGCATATCGAGGGCATCGAGCACCTGCACGCCGCGCTCGCGCGCAAGCGCGGCGTCATTCTCCTCACTGCGCATTTCACCTCGCTCGAGATCTCGGGCCGCTCACTGCACGCCCTCGCCGAACACGTCGGCTTTCTCTACCGGCCGCCCAGGAACGAGGTGCTGGCGTACGCGCTCAAGCGCTTCCGCGCCAACTTCGGCGGGCGTCCGATCCCGCGCAATGACATGCGGGGACTCATCACCGCACTCAGGCAGAACGAGTGTGTCTGGTACGCGCCCGACCAGAGCTATCGGAACAAGGGCGCGCAGATGGTGCCGATATTCGGCATCCCGGCGGCCACCAACACGTTCACGCCGCGCCTGGCGCGCATGACCGGCGCCACAGTGTTGCCCTACTTCCTGCGGCGACTGCCCGGGACTCAAGGGTACAGCGCGGTCATCCATCCCCCGCTCGAGGACTTTCCGAGCGAGTCCCCGGTCACCGACACCGCGCGCTTCAATCGCTTGATCGAAGCGCAGGTGCGCCTCGTTCCCGAGCAGTACTGGTGGATTCACCGCCGGTTCAAGGGGCTCTCGCCGGATTATCCCGACTATTACGGGCGGCAGGCGCCGCGCCGGGTGTGAGCGGTTCGACGCCGGAGAGCTGCGACCTGCTGGTCGTTGGCGGAGGCGTCAACGGCACCGGGATCGCGCGCGACGCCGCCGGGCGGGGCCTCGCGGTGCTGCTGTGCGAGCAGGACGACCTGGCGGCGCACACCTCCTCCGCCAGCACCAAGCTGATCCACGGCGGCCTGCGCTATCTGGAGGAATTTCACTTTGCTCTGGTGCGCAAGGCGCTCAGGGAGCGCGAGGTGCTGCTCGGGACGGCGCCGCACATCATGCGGCCGCTGCGCTTCGTCATGCCGTACGCCGCACATCTGCGTCCGGCGTGGATGATCCGCGCGGGACTCTTTCTCTACGACCATCTCGCCCCGCGGGCGCACCTGGCCGCGTCCAGTGCCATCGACCTGCGTACCCATGTCGCCGGCGAGCCGCTGAAGGCGGGCTACACGCGCGGCTTCGTCTACTCCGACGGCCAGACCGATGATGCGCGCCTGGTGGTGCTCAATGCGCTCGACGCCCGCGAGCGCGGCGCGAACATACTCACCCGCACGCGCTGCGAGCGGCTGACGCCGCGTGGCGCTGGCTGGGATGCGACGCTGCGCAGCACCGCCGGCTTGTCCGTGGTGCGCGCCCGCGTGGTCGTGAACGCGAGCGGGCCGTGGGTGAGCGAGTTCCTCGCGAACGCCACGCCGGTGCGCGCGCGGCGCGAGGTGCGGCTGGTAAAGGGCAGCCACGTGGTCGTGCCGCGACTGTATGCACACCGCTTCGCCTACATCTTCCAGAACGAGGACCGGCGCATCGTGTTCGCCATCCCGTACGAGCACGACTTCACCCTCCTCGGCACCACCGACGTCGACTATCACGGCGACCCGGCCGCGGTACGCATCGAGCCGGCCGAGGTGTCTTACCTGTGCGCGCTCGCCAACCGCTACTTCCGCCGGCAGATTGCCCCAAGGAACGTCGTGTGGAGCTACTCGGGTGTGCGGCCATTGCTCGCTGACGAGTCGAGCGACCCCACCCGGGTCACGCGCGACTACGCCCTCGAGCTCGACCGCGATCCGGCACCGCTCCTCTCCGTGTTCGGCGGCAAGATCACCACCTATCGCCGCCTCGCGGAGGAGGCCGTGAGTCACCTCACTGTGCTGCTCGGCTCGGCCGCGGCGCCGTGGACCGCGCGGGCGCAGCTGCCCGGCGGTGATCTCCCGGAGGGCAGCTTCGCGGTGTTCCTGCGCACCGTCGAGCGGCGTTATCCATGGCTGCCGGCGCACCTGCGCCGGCGCTACGCGCACGCTTACGGCACGCGCATCGAGCGCCTGCTGGGCGCTGCCGCCACACTCGCCGACCTCGGACAGCAGCTGCTGCCACAGCTCTACGAGCGCGAGGTCGAGTACCTGTGCCGCGAGGAGTTCGCCCGCAGCGCCGAGGACATCCTGTGGCGGCGCTCCAAGCTCGGCCTGCATCTCGCGCACACCGACCCCGCCCCACTCGAGCGCTGGCTGGCAGCCAGCGTGGGGGCGCCGCACCTGCGTCGCGACCTCCAGGGGCTGTGATCCGCATCGCGTTTTTTGCACCTGAGCGGTGTCCCTGCGGGTACCGGCGCGGCGCGGCGTGCTAGCGTGCGTAGTGGGAGTCGCTGCCCCATGCTCATAACCGATTCGGTCCTGGCCGCCGTCATCGCGGGAACCGCGACGCTGTCCGCGTCGTTCCTGCAGCTGCGCTCGGCGTTGCTCCGGGACGGGGCAAGCCGCAGTGCTGCGGCGGCGTCACGCCGCAAGAACCGTCTGCAGCTGCTGATCCTGGTCGTCGTCATCGGCGCCGCGGCGGTCGGAGGCTTTGCGGCTTCGCAATGGCTCACCAATGGTGAGCGAGCCGCGCAAGCCGTGATGCAACGCGAGTTGCAGGCGCGCGTTGCCGAGATCACCCGGACGGCCGGTCAACTCGAGCTCACCCGCGGCAGCGAGCGCGCCGAGATCGAGAGCGGCGTGCTGCGCCGCATCGGCGCCGACGGCGTGGTCGTCACGGCGACCGTGGCGGCGTGCCGGCCCGTGCTCAACAGTGGGCCCGCGGCACCGGCGGCCGCGACGGATGCAACGGCAGCGGCAGCCCACGCCTGCACCGAGGCCGAGGCGAGCCCGGTGACCCTCTGCGCCACGATCCCGGCCACCGCGAGCGTTACGGCGGTCGACCTCTTCAGCCGGCCGGCCGACTCCGACGCCCCCTGGGGCACCAGCCGCTTGCTGCCCGGACAGGAGTCCGGCCAGGCGCGCTTTGCGGAGACGTACTCAGAGAGCGCTCCCGATGCCGGCGTGCGCCAGGTGTGTCAGGGGTTCGCGCACTGGTCGGCAGATCATGCCCGCATCGTGCGCGTGGTCGTGCGCTACTCTCTGCCGGGCTGACCCCGCATAATCGCGGCACCCGCAGGCCGAGCCCGAGGGGAGCTGTTGATTTTATCGCCGCGTCCGTCCGCGCCCGCGCGCTCAGCGGGCGTGCTGATCGTGCTGGCGCTCGCGCCGCTGTGGCTCATCGGGATGTTCGGGCGCGGGTTGTGGACGCCGGACGAGCCGCGCGAAGCGGACATCGCCTGGCGCATGAGCGTGCAGAACGACCGCGCGCTGCCGCAGCTCGCGGGCATGCCGTTCCTGGAAAAACCGCCGCTGTCGTACTGGATGTCGGCGGGGGCGCTGTCGCTGTGGGGCGATTCCGCGGGGGCCGCCCGCGCACCCAACCTGCTTTACGCCCTGAGCGGTGCACTCGCTCTCGGCGCACTGGCGTTCGCCATGCAGGCGGACGTAGCCGCAGCCGTCATTGCCGCGCTCATTGCCATGAGTGCGCTGACGGCGTATCGCGTAGTCATCTGGCTGGCGGCCGACGCATGCCTGCTGGCCGGGTGCACGCTCGCTCTGCTCGGCGCCTGGCGCGGCTACCACTCCCGCGAGGGTGCGCCCAAAGCCGCCGGCTATGCGCTGATGCACTTCGGAGCCGCGATCGGCTTCATGGCCAAGAGCGCTCCCGGATGGCTGGTGCCGGCGCTGGCACTGCTCACGCTCATCGCCTGGGAGCGGCGCTGGTCGGAGCTGCGTCGCTGGGAGCTGTACGCGGGCTTCGCGTTGCAGCTGCTCATCATCGGTCCGTGGCTGTTGGCGGTGTGGCATACGGCGGGCGGCAGCGATGCGCTGCGCACGCTGTTCTGGCACAACGTCGTCGGACGCTTCATCCGGGTCGCCGCGCCGGCGGCGCTCGACTACACCACCGGACATCGCAATTCTCCGGGCAAGTACCTCATCGAGCTGCCGCTCTACCTGCTGCCGTGGACGCTCATCGTGGCGGCGGCGCTGGTGCGGGCGTGGCGGCGTGCGCGCGCACCGGACATATCCGGCACGCCGTGGCGGTTCGCGCTCGCCTGCTGTCTGCCCTTGCTTGTGCTGCTGTCGCTGGCGGCGACCGCGCGCGACATCTACGTTGCGCCGGCGCTGCTCGGCTTCGGTCTGCTCGCAGGACTCTGGGCGCACGAGGCGCAGCCGGCACCCACCCGGCTCGACTCGCTGGCGGTACGCGGCAGCCGTTGGCTGGTGCTCGTCCTTGCCTGGGCGATCGCGAGCGCGCTCGCGCTCCTTGCACTCGCCGGTGCCGGCGCGCGCGCCGCGTGCCTTCTCGCCGCCGTCGGCGTGATCGCCAGCGCGCAGGTCGCATCACTGCTCGCGGCGCGCGCCCAGCGCGGCGGTGCTCTCAAGCAGAGCCTGTTCTACCTCTACAGCGGCTACGCCGCGGCACTGTGTGTGGCCGCGCTCGCGGCGTTGCCGATCATCGATCGCTGGCAGGATCTGCCCACCCTGGCGCGCCGCATCCGCGCGGACACCGTGCAACAGCCGCTCGGCCTGCTGAATCCGGACGAGACGACGGTCGCGATGCTCGATCATGGACTGCGGACGCCATTCACCATCGTGGCGAGCAGCGCCGGCAATACGCGCACGGCCGTGGCCGACTGGCTCGCGACGCAGGGTCCCGCCGCGCGCGTGCTGGTCCTGCTACCCGGTCACGCACCAGGCTCGCTCAATCGTCTGCTGGCGCGCTTCCACGACCGCGCTCCGGCAGGCGACGGCGTCGCCGGTGAGCTGGTCGCCTCGGGCGCCGCCGTGCTCATCGAGCGTTACGAGTTACCGCAGGGCCGCCGCTACGCGCTGCTCGCTGCGCCACCGCCCTGACGCCCCGATCACCTCACTCCGCGGAAACATTCATGTCGCAGTCACAACCCGATCTCTCGCGCAACCTCCACAACCGCCACATCCAGCTCATCGCGATCGGCGGAACGATCGGTGTGGGCCTGTTTCTCGGCTCGGCCAAGGCGATCCACAACGCCGGCCCAGGGCTCCTGCTCGCTTACGCGGTCGGCGGGGTCGCAATCTTCTTCATCATGCGGGCGCTCGGCGAGCTGCTCACCTACCGCCCGGTGGCCGGATCGTTCGCGACCTACGCCGAGGAGTTCTGCGGCCCCTTTCCCGGTTTCGTGACCGGCTGGTCCTACTGGTTCGCCTGGGTCGTCACCGTGATGGCGGAGATCACGGCGATCGGCATTTACGTGCGCTACTGGCTCCCCGAGGTGCCGCAGTGGCTGCCGTCCCTCATCGCACTGCTGGCGCTCTACGGTACGAATCTCCTTGCGGTACGGGTGTTCGGCGAGCTCGAGTTCTGGTTCGCGCTCATCAAGGTCGTCACCATCGTCGCACTGATCGCGGCCGGAGTGTTCGTGATCACCTTCCATACCGGAGCGCTCGGTGCCACGGCGAGCTTCTCCAACCTGTGGTCGCACGGCGGTTTCCTGCCCGGCGGCCTTCTTCCGGTGCTGCTCGCGCTGCAGATCGTGATGTTCGCCTACGAGGGGGTCGAGCTCATCGGGGTCACCGCCGGCGAGGCGCAGAACCCGGCGGTCGTGCTGCCCAAGGCGACCAACGGCATCATTGCGCGCATTCTCATCTTCTACATCGGCGCGCTCCTCATCATCATGTCGCTCGTGCCCTGGACCGAGCTCGACCCCAAGGTGAGCCCGTTCGTTTTTGTGTTCGGCAAGCTCGGACTCCCGGGCGCCGCCACCATCATCAACCTGGTGGTTATCACGGCGGCGGCCTCATCGTGCAACAGCGGCCTGTTCAGCACCGGCCGCATGCTGTGGACGCTGGCGCACCGCGGTCAGGGTCCGCGTGCGTTCACCGCACTCAACAGCCAGCGAGTGCCCGCCGCCGGGATCCACGCCTCCGCCGCGGTGATGCTGATCGGCGTGGCCCTCAACTATCTCGTGCCCGAGCGGGTGTTCACCATGGTGACCAGCATCGCCCTCATCGGCACGCTGTGGACCTGGGGCATCATCCTGGTGGCGCACGCCAACTATCGGCGCGCCGTGGCGGCCGGGCGCGCCTCACCCGCACCGTTCCGCATGCCGGGCGCGCCGCTCGCGAACTGGGTGGTGCTCGGGTTTCTGGTGCTCGTGACCGTCATGCTGGCGCGCGATCCGGACACGCGCGTGGCGTTGTACGTGGCTCCCGTCTGGTTCGCACTGCTCGGCGTCGGTTACGCCTTGCGGCGACCGGCGCCGGCGTAGCGGGCCGGGAGCGACCTACAGCACGCGCTCGCCGCCGCCGATGAGGCCGCCGCCGTCGATGACGATCGTCTGCCCCGTGATGAAGCTGCCGGCGCGCGAGGCGAGCAGCAACGCGGCACCTGCCACGTCCTCCGGCTCGCCCAACCGCCGCAGCGGGTAGCCGCGTGCGATAGCCGTGGCGCGGGCAGGATCGGCCCACAGCGCCTGCGAGAAGTGGGTCTTGATCACCCCGGGCGCGATGCAGTTGACGCGGATGTTGTGCGGTCCCCATTCGACCGCGAGATTGCGCATCAGCTGCATGTCAGCCGCCTTGGAGATCCCGTAGGCGCCCAGCATGGTGTTGCCCATGAATCCGCTGACCGAAGACACGATGATTACGGCGCCGTCCTTGCGCTCAGCCATCGCCGGTATCGTCATGTTGCACAGCCACAGTACGCTGAGCAGGTTGGTGTGCAGGATCTTCTCGAACGCCTCGTCGGGCATCTTGGCCAACGGCCCGAAGTACGGGTTGGCGGCGGCGTTGCAGACCACGATGTCGATGCGACCCCATTGCGCGATCGTGGCATCGACCAGCGCCTGCAACTCCTCCTTGCGGCCAACGTGACAGGCGTGCGCCAGCGCAGTGCCGCCGGCGGCGGCGATCTCGCTGACCACGGCCGCGCAGCTCTCGGCCTTGCGGCTCGAGATCACGACGCGGGCACCGTGCGCCGCCATCTGCATGGCGACCGCCTTGCCGATGCCGCGGCTCGAACCGGTGATCAGGGCAACCTTGCCCGACAGGTCGAAGATGCTCATGTGAACGCTCCTGCCAGCCGATTCGGGGGGCATTCTGCCCCGTTACCAGACCGACGCGGATTCTCAGTAAGATCAGCCTACCGCGCCCGTAGCTCAGTTGGATAGAGCATCAGGCTTCGAACCTGAGGGTCGGGAGTTCGAATCTCTCCGGGCGCGCTAGACCTCGGGGCCGAGCACAACATGCTGCGCGTGGCTGGTCGGCGGTACTTTGAACGGCTGCACTCCGACTCGCTGCGCGGAGGCCGTCAAACTAACTTCGGCTCAGCGGTAGGCTGCTTCGATCGGAGAGACTTGCGGCAGTGGCGCGTCGGTCTCGTCGGCCGAGAGTGCCTGGGTGAGCAAAGTCCGCTCATTCGCGCTGATAGGCCAGAGCTCGTCGCAGGCGGCGCAGTACCCTTCGATCAGGTGCCCCAGCGCAAGCGATCTGAGCAGACCGCTGCGGGCGAACACGTCTTGAGACCGTTGGTGCCCGCATCGCGGGCAGGTCGACATGAACACGAATGATCCCTCCATGGCATGGTCCTCCCAAGAGTCAGCCGGTTACTCTGACGGCGGGTAGGGAGACTGGCACTCGGCTCCCACTCGGCTCGCACCACTGGCAGAGGCGAATTTACTCCGGCGCCGCAGGCGGCGCCTCTTGTCGCCCGACGCGGACAGGTATTTCCTGCCGACCGTCGGTACCTCTGGGCTGTTTCCGATCTGCCAGCCAGGGCGCCGAAGACCACTGCAGGCATGGAATGACGTTTCGTATCGGCCAGCGCTTAGGTGCGCGCCGCGGCCCGCACGTAGCGCTGCGCCAGCGCGGGCAGCACCACCAGATTCAACAGCGTCGAAGACAGCAGGCCCCCGAGCACGGTTACCGCCATGGGACCCTCGAT
Source organism: Steroidobacteraceae bacterium (assembly GCA_036008385.1). Classification (GTDB taxonomy): domain Bacteria; phylum Pseudomonadota; class Gammaproteobacteria; order Steroidobacterales; family Steroidobacteraceae; genus 13-2-20CM-66-19. The sequence continues at coordinate 56,053 of DASYNX010000089.1, read as the reverse complement.
CTCCTGGCCCGGGCGATTGAGACCCAGGGCGAGCGGCGCCAGTCCGAGCGCGGTCACGGCCGCGGTCATCACGATGGGAATGAGCCGCTCGTTGGCGCCGCGCTGGACGAGGTCGGGGCTCCAGGATGCGCCCTCGACCTCAACGAGGTGCTCGTAGTGTGCCAGTTGCAGTATCGCGTTCCGCGCGCTCACGCCGAACACGGTCACCAGGCCGACCACCGTGCCGATTGAAATGCCGAGCCCGGTGACGGCAATGGCCAGGACGCTGCCGATCAGGCTGAATGGCAGGTTGGCCAGCACCAGCCAGCTGTTGACCCGCCAGTGAAACGAGACGAACAGGATCACCAGAATCAGGGCCAGCGCCAGCGCGGAATACAGCACCAACTCGTTGCGGGTCTGACGTTCGGCCGCGGCGGCGCCGGTGTACTCGAGATACACACCCGGCGGCAACCTGACGGACGAGGCGATCGTGTGCTGCGCCTCCTGTACGGCGCCCTGAAGCGATGCCCCACGGACGTTGAATGTTACGCTGACGCGGCGTTGACCGCCGTCGTGCTGGATGCTGTAACGATCCTCCGTCACCGTGACGCGCGCAACCTGCGACAACGGCACAGGACCGATGGGACCTGCGATCAGCAGGCGGGCGAGCTGCGTGGGCTGGTGCCGCAACGCTTCGGGCAGCAGCACGTCGACGTCGACGGTACGCGTTCCGCGGAACGTCTGACCGACTTTGGCGCCGGCGTAAGCAGTTTCGACGGTATCAAGAACATCCTGCACCTTGAGCCCGGTCGCCGCGAGCGCCTGGGGATCGAGTTGAATGGCAATTGACGGCGTGCCACTTTCGCGCTTGAACTGCAGATCGACGATGCCCTTGACCCGGCCGAGAGCGGCGGCCACCTTGGCGCCGGTGGCATCGAGCACATCCAGGTCATCGCCGAATATCTTGATGGCGACCTGGGCGGTCTCGCCGCTCAGGCTCTCGCTGATGCGATCGCCGAGAAAGGTGACCACCTCGCTCTGAATCCCCGGATAGTGCTCGAGGATGCCGCGCAGCGCCTCCTGGGCCGCGGCCTGATCCACGGTCGCGTCCGGTTTCAACTCGACGTGGAACTCGCTGCGGTAGGGACCCCAGGTGTCCTCGCCGAGCTCAGCGCGCCCGACCTGCTGCTCGATGGTCTGGACGTAGGGGAGCGCCAGCACGTCGGCGCTGATTCGCCCGCCCAGCGCCAGCATTTCATCGAGCGAGGTGCCGGGGACGGAGCTCGACACCTGCAGGACGAAATGTCCCTCGCGAAAGTCTGGCATGAAGGTTCCGCCGAGGAACGGTAGTGCGCCGGCGGCAGCGATCGCCAGAGCGATGAGCACCAGCATCGTGAGCTTCAGATGCTGACCCACCCGTTGCACCGACCAGCGCTGCCATGTCTTGAGAGTCTGCAGCCAGCCGGCCTCGGGACGCGCGTCATGGCGGCGCAGCAGCAGCGCGCACAGCGCGGGGGTCGAAGTCATCGCCACCAGCAGCGAGGCGAGTACCGCGAAAATAAAGGCGAGCGCAAGCGGGCCCACGAAGCGCCCCTGCACGCTGGTGGTGAACAGTTCCGGCAGAAAGACCACGACCACCACTATGGTGGCGTAGATCACCGGCCCGCGTACCTCGAGCGATGCGTCGCGAATGACCTCGAGCCGCGCCCTGGGCGCACCCAGCCACGCATTCTCGCGCAGCCGCCGCATGATGTTCTCGATACCGATGATGGCATCATCGACCAGCACGCCGAGCGCGACGGCAAACCCGCCGAGAGTCATGGTGTTGAGCGTCAAGCCCATCCATCTGAGCACCGCAACCGCGGCGAGCAGCGACAGCGGTATCGCCGTGAAGGCGATGGTCGCGGCGCGGATGTCCCGCAGGAAGACATATAGCAGCGCCAGGATGAGAACCGCCGCGATGGCGAGTGACTCCTCCAGGTTGCCGAGCGCGCGTTCGATGAAATTGGCCGGCCGGTGGAGCGCCGGATATACGGTGATGCCCTGCGCCTTCAGTGCCGGCTCGAGCGCGGCCAGCGCGCGCTCGACCGCCAGGGTCACGGTCAGCGTGTTGGCGCCGTACTGGCTCGCGAGCGACAGGTACACGCCGGGCTTGCCCATGACGAGGGCGTCGCCGGAACGGAGCGCCGGTGCCATCTGCACGGCGGCGACATCGCGCAGCAGTACCGGCGTGCTGCCGCGCACGGCGATCACCGCGTTACTGAGGGCGCCGACGTCGGGCTCGGGTGTCGGCGACTTGATCAACACCCGCTGCGCAGCGAGATCGATGAAGCCGGCGCCGCGTAGCGGCAGCGCCGTGCGCGCCGCGTCAGCCACCTCATTCAGGGTGATGTTGTAGCTCGCGAGCTTGCGCATGTCGGGAAGAATCTGGATCTGCCGCACCTTGCCGCCGAAGACGATGACATGGGCGACCCCCGGCACGGCGAGCAGACGGGGCTTGATCACCCAATCGGCGGTATCGCGCAGCGTGTAGGCATCCACCTTGTCGGACAACAGGCCGATCTTGAGCAGATCCATGGTGCTCGAGACCAGTGGCGACAGCTTCGGCGTGCCGACGCCCGTCGGCAGGCTGCTGCCGAGCTCCGCGAGGCGCTCGGCAATGCCCTGGCGCGCCACGTGCACATCAACGCCGCTGGCGAAAGCGATGCTCACCACCGACAGCCCCGGAATGGATTCGGAGCGCAGCGTGGCCAGGCCCGCCGCGCCATTCACCGCGTTCTCGATCGGCCGTGTGACCAGTTCCTCGACCTGTTGCGGCGCGAACCCGGGCGCTTCGGTCTGAACCTCGACCTGCGTGGGGACGAACTCAGGAAATACGTCCAGCGGCGAATGCAGCGCCGCCCAGGACCCCAGGACGAGCGCCACCACCGTCAGCGCGGTCACGGAGCCGTAATGTCGCACGCACAGTGCGACCAGCGCGCGCATCATGGTCAGTCTGCTGCGGTGCTGGGGTTGATTTCGCGCGCCAGCAGCAGTCCGGCTGCTGCGGTGACGATCTTCTCACCGGGAGCAATGCCCGCCTTGACGAAGTATCCGGCGTCGGTCGGCATGCTGGTGTCGATTTCCGTTCGCACGAACGACCCCGGCTTTTCCTCGACATAACACCAGTACTTGCCACCGCTGATGACCACGGCAGAGAAAGGTACGACGACCCCGGCTTCGGCGGCGCCGACCGGGGCGCGCGCCACCAGCCGCTCGCCCTCGCCGGCGTCACTGCCCTTCAGTACGGCGAAGAAGCTCCTTCCCGGAATGCTCGCGTCGGCCGGTGCGCCCCAGACCGTGATCGATTCAAAGCTCCTGCCGCCCGGGGTCTCCCCGAGGCGCGAGAACTGCAGCTTCACCGGTGTGGTTGCGCCGAGCGCACCCAGCGGAAAAGTGACACGCGCCAGCTTCGTCTCGCCGCTGGCGAGGGAGGCCAGCTGAGGACTGCGGTAGTTGTCTTTCCACGGCGCATTGCGGCCATAGGCCGCGGACAGCCGCTGCTCAACCAGCACCAGTGCCGCGTGATCGACGGTGGCCTGACGTTCGGCGGCTTCCTGCGCTTCGACGGGCATGGCGCCCGGCGTGCCCGCCAGACCGTGGCTGCGAGCGAGCACGGAGCGGCTCTGGCGCTCAGCGGCAGCCGCGGTGGTCAGATCGGCGAGCGCCTGAGCGATCGCCTCGCGCGTGCTGACGACGGCGTAGCCGGTGGTTTCCGGCGCGTGCGTGGTCGCGGCGGCCGGCACGGTCGCGATCCCTGCTTTCTCGACCTCTTCGGGCTTCAAAGTCACGCCTTCCGCTGCCGGCGCGGCCTTGTCCTTCTGATCGGCTGCCGGTGCTGCGCTGACGGACGGGCCTTGCCGGCAGCCGGCGAGCGGCAGGCACACGGCACCGAGCGTGGCGGCACACGCCACCACCGCCGCCAGTGTGCGGCAGGCGCTCAACGGGCGGTTCACGGTCCGGGGACCAACGCAGTCTCGAGCACTCATCGTTGCATCTTTCAGAGGGCGGCATCCCGGTCGGCGGAGCCCTGAGCAGCGGGGGGTGTTGGCGCGCCGGGGGCGTTCCAGCCGCCCCCCAGCGCCTTGCACAGCGCAACCAGAGCCTGCAGGCGCGCTAGTTTGTACTGCGTGAACTGGTCGCGCGCCGCGTACAGCGTACGCTGCGCTTCGAGCAGCGTGAGGAAGTCCCCTGAGCCACTCTGGTAGCGCAACCGGGCGCCCTCGAAGGCGCGCTCGCTCTCCGCGAGACTCTCCTGTTCGAACTCGCGTTTGGCATCCAGGTATTGCAGCGCGCCGAGCGCGTTCTCCACGTCGACCAGTGCCGCGATGATCGCCGACCGATACGCCGTCAACAGCTCACGCTCCTTGGCCGCCACTTCGTCGCGCTGCGCCCGCAGACGGCCGTGCTCGAAGATGGGCTGCGTCAGGTTGGCCCCCAGTTGAAACGAAGGACCGACACCCGGGATCGTCAGCACGGTCGCCGGCAGGGCCGGGTTCTGCACGCCCGCCGCGGCGGTGAGAGCGAGCGTTGGAAACATCGCCGCACGGGCCGCCGTGAGATTCGCGCTGCCGGCCCGCAGGTTCGCTTCCGCCGCGGCCACATCGGGCCGGCGCGTCAACAACTGCGAAGGCAGCCCGGCGGACACGACCGGCTCGCGCAGCGCATCGAGGGCGGTGCCTGTGACCTCGAAGTTCTCGGGAATGCGACCGAGCAACACCGCCAGCGCGGCACGTGCCTGCATCTCGAGCGCCTCCAGATCCGTGATCGCGATCTGCGCGCTGTCGAAGGCGGCCTTCTGCGAGGCAAGATCGGTAGGGCTGGCGACGCCCGCCTGGAAGCGTGCCTGCACGGCGTCGCGGAGCTCCTGCGCCGCATCCCGGTTCGAGCGCGCAATGCTCAACCGCTCGCGCAGCGCGAGCACCTGGAAATACTGACCGGCGACGCCACCGAGGATGGTCAGCTCGAGCGTGTCGCGTTCCGCCCGCGAGGCGCCGGCCTCGAGCACTGCCGCATGCGCCGTTGCGCGATTCTTGCCCCAGAAGTCAACTTCATAACTGGCGGACAGCATCGCGAACCAATCGAGCTCGTGACCTCCTCCCTGCTGCGAGTGGCCTGAGAGAAAGTTGCCGTTGGCGTTGCCGTCGACCGCCGGGAGAATCGCGGCACCCGCCTGACGCGCGCGGGCGTCGGCCTGGGTGACGCGCTCCCGCGCCCCCGCTAGATCGGTGTTGTTGCTCACGGCGAAGTCAACGAAGGAATCCAGCTCCTCGCTCCCGAAGCCGCGATACCAGTCCTGGCCCGGCCAGGCCACACTCCGTGTGGAGCCAGCGTGCTCGAATGCGGCCGGTGCCGGCTGCGTGGGCTGCAGGGGTTTCTCGGCTACGCAGCCGCCGGCGAACGCGCTCGACAACGCCGCCGTTGCGAGCCAACCGGCCCGCGCCGCAACATTGCCCTCGCAGCCCATGGGAGCATTACACCTCGTGTCGCATCCTGCACGAGAGAGCTTTGGTTTCGCTCAAAGAGCTCCGACAGCTTGCCGCCGCCGCGCGGAGTTAAGATTCACATTTATGAAGCTGCTGCTGGTCGAGGATTCCGCCCGTCTGTCCGCGGCGTTAGTGGCGGGGTTTCGCGGCGAGGGGTTCGCCGTCGATCACGCAGCCGACGGACGGGCAGCGTTGCAGTATCTGCAGGTGCACGAGTATGACGTGCTGATTCTCGATCTGATGCTGCCGCACGTCCCCGGCATCGAGGTACTGTGCAGCTTGCGGGCCGCGCGGACGCCGACGCGTGTACTGGTCCTTTCCGCCCGTGACCAGGTCGAGGATCGGATCACCGCTCTGAATCAGGGCGCCGACGATTATCTGCTCAAGCCCTTTGATTTCGCGGAGCTCAAGGCACGGGTACTGGCTCTGCTGCGCCGCCGCTATGGGGAGGTCTCGAGCAAGCTCACCTGTGGCGCGCTCACGCTCGACACCAACGCACGCCTGGCTTCGTCCGGCGGAGCGCCACTGCCCCTGACTCCAAAGGAGTACGCCCTACTCGAGACGCTGCTGCGCCACCGCGGCCGCACCTTCACGCGTGCGGCGCTGTTTGAGCGTCTCTACGATGGCTTGAGCGAGGCGTCCGATCGCGTCATCGAGGTGATGGTCAGCACTCTGCGTACCAAGCTGGACAAGGCGGGCCTGCCGGCCCTCATCGAGACGCGCCGGGGTTTTGGTTACCGTGTTCCGTGACTGGGTCAGCCGCTCCCTCAGGCGCCGCCTGCTGTTCTCGCTCCTGCTTGGCGTGGGCTTGAGTCTGGCGGCCTTTCAACTGGTCGTCGATCAGCTCGTAGATCGTTATATCGTGCACAGCTTCGATGCGCGTGCGGGCAGCGGCGAGGAACGCGATCGGCTGTTGCACGAAGTCGACCTCGTGCTGCTCGCCGGTGTGGTGACTGTGCTCGTCGTCTCCGCCCTCGTCACTGTCCTGTCAGTGCGGCGCGGTTTGAAGCCCCTGGAAGCCGCCACTGCGGCGGCGCGCGACGTCTCCGTCGAGCGGCCCGCGCACTCCCTGCCCCTCGCGGGGCTGCCGGCCGAGATCAGACCGTTGGGCGAGCGCATCAACGAGCTGCTGGAAAGCCTGGCTGACGCCCTCGAGCGGGAGCGCCGATTCTCCACCGATCTCGCCCACGAGCTGCGCACGCCGCTCGCCGAGATTCGTGCCCTCGCCGAGGTCAGCGCCGCCGAGCGCTACGGTGCGGAGGATCTGCACCGTTTCCTGCAGCAGGTTGGCGCCGCTGCGGTGAGCATGCAGGGCGTAATCGAGTCTCTGCTCGCCGTCGCCCGCGCCGACCGCACAGCGGCCGAGAACGCGCTCGAGCCTCTGCAGGTTGCGCGCGCAGTGGGGGCCCGCATCGAACGCCTGCACGTCACCGGATCGGTGCACTCCGGGCGCATCACCGCGAGAGTTCCCCAGGAGGTCTGGATCCAGTCCGACCCGCGCCTCTTCGACGCCCTGCTACTCAATCTGCTGGCCAACGCCGTTCAGCACGGCGATCCGCGCGAGCCGATCGAGATCGACTGGCTCCGGCCGCCCGATGGCGCGGTTCTCCAGGTGCGCAATTCCGCCCCCCATCTCTTGCCTCAGGACCTGCCGCACCTGACCGAGCGCTTCTGGCGCCGTCCGGCGCACGATACCCCGGCAGCATCCGGCGGGCTGGGAGTGGGGCTGTGGGTGGTCGCGAGCCTCTGCCGCGTGTTGGACCTGCGACTGAGCTTCGATCTCGACGCCACTCGGCATCTGAGCGTGCGTCTGAGTGGGTTCCGCACCGTCTGACCCATGGCCGACCAACACCGAGCACCGATCGCGGCACCGGGCGGACACGCCACAAAGCGCCGCTGCCACTGGGTCGAGGGCGCCGACCCGGACTACGTGCGTTACCACGATGAGGAGTGGGGACGACCGGTGCACAACGACCGCCGGCTGTTCGAGATGCTGACGCTCGAGGGTGCGCAGGCGGGGCTGTCGTGGGCCATCGTGCTGCGCAAGCGCGCTGGCTACCGCCGCGCGTTCGCCAACTTCGAGCCGCAACGCGTTGCGCGCTTCGACGCACGCCGCCGCGCCGCCCTGCGTCGCGACGCGGGCATCGTGCGCAACCGCCTGAAGATCGACTCCACCGTCAGCAACGCGCGCGCCTTCCTCGCCGTGCAGCGTGAGTTCGGCTCCTTCGACCGCTACCTGTGGGGCTTCGTCGGCGGGCGGCCGATCGTCAACCGCCCGCGCCGTGGCACCATCGCGGCACGCACGCCGCTGAGCGATGCCATCTCACGGGACCTCAAGCGACGGGGCTTCCGCTTCGTCGGCACGACGATCGTCTATGCGCTCCTGCAGGCGGTCGGCGTGGTGAACGACCATGCCCGGGAGTGCTTCCTGTGCCCGCCGCGCCGCCCCGGCCCGCCCCGACGGGTCGCCCGCCGGTCGAAGTAGCCTTGGGCTGCGAGCGCCTCTTAAGATAGCGGTCCGATTCATGAGTATTGGAAACCCGGTTATGAAGCTAATGCTTGCGATGGCGTTCACGGCGGCTCTCGGTGCGGGGCCGGCGTTTGCCGACTGTGCCTATCCGGCAGCCCCGGAAAAGCTCCCGGATGGCGCGACCGCCAAACTCGAAGACATGCTGGCGGGACAGAAGGCCGTGAAGGCCTACCAGCAGGCGATCAACGACTACACTGCCTGCATCGACAAGGAGCTCGACGACAAGATTGCCAAGGCCGGTGACAAGCTCAAGCCCGAGCAGAAGACCGACATGATGCGAATCGAGGCGCAGAAACACAACGCGGCCGTCGATCAGGCTCAGGCCGTGGCGGATCGCTTCAACGAGCAGGTGAAGATGTACAAGGCCAGGACGGCCGACAAGAAGGGCTGAGTGCTCACCCCGGCTGAGGCTGACCTGCTGATCGAGCAGCATCTGCAGTGCCTGCCCGTTGAGTCGCTGCCGCTGGCGCAGTGCGCCGGCGCGGTGCTGCGCGAAAACATCTACGCCGAGCGCGACCAGCCACCGTACGACCGGGTGGCGATGGATGGCATCGCGCTCGACAGCCAGGCGGTGAGCGCCGGCGCGCGCGCGTTCCGCATCCAGGCGACCGAGGCGGCCGGCGATGCGCCGCTCACCTTGAGCGCGCCCGCGGACTGCATCGAGGTGATGACCGGCGCGGTGCTGCCGAGCGGCTGCGACAGCGTGGTGCCGGTCGAGCAGCTCGCCATCGCGCGCGGGCAGGCGGAGCTGGCCGCGAACGTTCGCGTCGAGCCCTGGCAGAACGTTCACCGGCGCGCCAGCGACACCCGTCAGGGCACGCTGCTCCTGTCCGCCGGAATGCGGCTGCGTGCGCCGGAGATTGCCATTGCCGCCTCCGCCGGCATGGCGCGCATCCGCGTGAGCAGCCAGCCGATGCTCGCCGTGATCTCGACCGGCAACGAGCTCATCGAGCCGGGTGAGCCGGTGCTGGCGCACCAAGTGCGCCGCTCCAATGCCTATGCCATCGTGAGTGCGCTGCGCGAGCACGGCTTTCAGCGCGTCGCCGACGATCACATCCACGACGACGTCGAGGAGCTGCGCGAACGGCTGCGCTTTCACCTCAAGACGCACGACGTGCTGGTGCTCTCCGGTGGGGTGTCGATGGGCCGTTACGATCTCGTGCCCCGGGTGCTCGAAGAGCTCGGTGTGCGCGCGATCTTCCACAAGGTGGCGCAGCGGCCCGGCAAGCCGCTGTGGTTCGGGGTGGCCCCCTCCGGAGCGGCGGTGTTCGGACTGCCCGGCAACCCGGTATCGACGCTCGTGTGCCTGGCGCGTTATGTGCTGCCGGCGCTGCGCGGCAGCCTCGGCCAGAGCCGCCCGCCCACGCCGCGCATGGCACTCGCCGCACCGCTCACCGTGACACCACCGCTCACGCACTTCATCCCGGTGCGCCTGGAGCAGGACGATTGGGGACGCGACTGGGCCGTGCCCGCTCCCACCAACGGCTCGGGAGACTTCACCGGGCTCGCCGGCACCGACGGCTTCGTCGAGCTGCCACCGGGCCCGAACACCTACGCCAAGGGCTTCGTGACGCGGCTGTACCGCTGGTCGTGAGACTGTAATCGTGTCCATTCGTGACGTTATCGTGCCGCTGAACGCACTGCCCGCCCCGCGGGACACGTTCGCCCGCCCGATGCGCGACCTGCGCATTTCGGTCATGGACCGCTGCAACTTCCGTTGTCCTTACTGCATGCCGCGCGAAACCTACCACGAGCGCTATCGCTTCCTCGGGTCGCACGAGCGGCTGTCGTTCGACGAGATCGTGCGTCTCGCGCGATTGTTCGTGCCGCTCGGCGTCCGTAAGCTGCGCCTGACCGGCGGTGAGCCGCTGCTGCGGGCGAATCTTCCCGACCTGATCGGCGATCTCACCGACGTCCCGGGCATCGAGGACGTGGCGCTCACCACCAATGGCATCCTGCTGGCGCGCTATGCGAGTGAGCTCAAGGCGGCGGGCCTGAGGCGCGTCACCGTAAGCCTCGACAGCCTCGATCCCGAGGTGTTCGCGCGCATGAGCGGCGGATTCGCCGGGCTCGACGAGGTGCTCGCCGGCATCGAGCAGGCGCGCCGCGCCGAGCTCACCCCGGTGAAGATCAACGCGGTCGTGCAGCGCGGCGTGAACGACCACACGGTGCTCGACCTGCTGGAGCACTTCCGCGGCAGCGGCGTGATCGTGCGTTTCATCGAATACATGGACGTCGGCAACCGCAACCACTGGCGCTCCGAGACGGTGGTACCCTCGAAGGAACTGCTCGAGCGCATCGGCGCGCGCTGGCCGCTGACAGCGCTCGAGCCGCAGTATCGTGGCGAAGTCGCCCGGCGCTACGCTTTCGCCGACGGTGCCGGCGAGGTGGGCTTCATCTCCTCGGTGTCGCAGCCGTTCTGCGGCGACTGCTCGCGCGCGCGCCTGTCCTCCGATGGCGTGCTGTACACCTGCCTGTTCGCCACCCACGGCAACAGCCTGCGCGATGCGCTGCGCGGCGGTGCGAGCGATGACCAGCTGCTCGAGCTCATCCGCGGTGTGTGGCTGAAGCGCGCCGACCGCTACAGCGAACTGCGCGCGAGCCTGCGGCGCACCACACCCGAGGAGCGCAAGGTCGAGATGTTCTACATTGGTGGCTGATGGCGCGCCGTCGCCTCACGCACCTGGACCGGCAGCACCGGCCCGCCATGGTGGACGTCGGCGCCAAGGCGGTCAGCAAGCGCGTGGCGGTCGCTGAAGCGCGCCTCCGCCTGCCGCGCGCCGTGGCGCGCGCGCTGCGCGACAGCGGCCACCGCACCAAGAAGGGACCGGTGTTCGATACCGCCGTTATCGCCGGCGTGCTGGCCGCGAAGCGCACCCACGAGCTCATCCCGTTCTGCCATCCGCTCGGCCTGGAGAACTGCCAGCTGCACATCGAGCAGCGCGCCGCGCAGATCGTGGTGCGCTGTGAGGTGTCGGTCCATCACCGCACCGGCGTCGAGATGGAGGCGCTCACCGGCGCCACCGTCGCGGCGCTGACCATCTACGACATGTGCAAGGCGCTCTCGCACGACATCGAGATCGCGAGCATCCGCCTCGAGTCGAAGTCCGGAGGCCGGCGCCCGTTCGCACGCCGCGCCCGCAGGCGCGCCCGATGAGCGCCATCGCGACCGGCACGGTCCCGGCCGCCGCGCCGCTCTATGGGCTGGTACTGGCCGGTGGACGCAGTACCCGGATGCACCGCGACAAGGCCGTGCTCACCTACGGTGGCCGCACCCAGCTCGAGCGCGCCATGGCGCTGCTCACGCCCCACGTGGTGCGCGCCTACGTGTCGGTGCGCAAGGATCAGCACGACGATCCCGTGCGCGCACGTTTCCCGCAGATCGCCGACACGCACGAGAACCTCGGGCCCATCGCCGGGCTGCTCGCCGCGCAGGCGCGCCATCCGCAGGCCGCATGGCTGGTGCTCGCCTGCGACCTGCCGCTGCTCGATGAGGCAACCCTTGCGCAGCTGCTGCGCGCGCGCACGCCGTCACGCGTCGCGACGGCCTATCGCTCCAGTTACGACGGCTTGCCCGAGCCGCTGTGTGCCATCTGGGAGCCGCGCAGCCGCGAGCTGCTGGCCGCTTATGTCGCCCGCGGCGGCCAGTGCCCGCGCAAGTTCCTGCAGGGCACCGCTACGGAGCTCCTCGACGAGCCCAACCCGCGGGCACTCGACAACGTCAACACACCCGAGGAGTATGGATCTGCCATGGTTGCACTCGCCCCCGAAGCTGCGACGCTCCCGAAGCGCGTCACCGTCCAGTACTACGCGCTGCTGCGCGAGCAGGCCGGGCGGCGTGAGGAGGCGCTCGTCACCACGGCGCGCACGGCCGCGGAGCTGTACGCCGAGCTGGCGCGCCGCTACCCGTTCTCTCTCGCCCCAGAGGTGCTGCGGGTCGCGATCAACACCGAATTCCACGAGTGGTCGACACCGCTCGCGGAAGGCGATGCGGTGGTGTTCATCCCGCCGGTCGCGGGTGGCTGAGCCGCCGGGAGGCGCGATGGACGCGTTCCGCTTCAGCCGCACGCCGCTCGCGACCGACGCTCTGCGTGCGCGGCTCGCCGATCCGGCCTGCGGCGGCTATGCGGCATTCGAAGGCTGGGTGCGCGATTCGAATGAGGGCCGGCGCGTGCGCGGCCTCGAGTACGAGGCCTTCGAGGCGCTGGCGATGCGTGAAGGCGAGCGCATCGTCGCCGAGGCGATCGCGCGCTTTGGCGTGAGCCGTGCGGCCTGTGCGCACCGTTTGGGCGAGCTCGCGATCGGCGAGCTCGCCGTGTGGGTGGGCGTGAGCGCGCCGCACCGCGACGAGGCCTTCCGCGCCTGTCGTTACATCATCGACGAGGTCAAGCATCGCCTGCCCATCTGGAAGAAGGAGCACTACCTGAGCGGCGACTCCGGCTGGGTGAACTGCGAGCGTTGTGCCGCCGCGGCCGCACCGGCCGAGGCGGCCGGTGCGCAGGCCGGACACCACCACGCCCACGACCACGCGCGCTGAGCGCGCGACGGCTCAGGGCCGCACCTGCCCCGTGCCGCGTACGACGTATTTGTAGCTGGTGAGCTGCTCCACCCCGACCGGCCCGCGCGCGTGGAAGCGGTCGGTGGAAATCCCGATCTCCGCCCCCATGCCGAACTCGCCGCCGTCGGCGAACTGCGTCGAGGCGTTGTGCAGCACGATCGCGCTGTCGACGCGCTGCAGGAAGCGATCGGCGGTCGCCTGATTCCCGGTGACGATCGACTCGGTGTGCGCCGAGCCGTAGCGGGCGATATGCGCGATCGCTGCATCCACCCCATCGACCAGGCGCGCGGCGATGATGGCATCGAGGTACTCGGTGTACCAGTCGTCCTCGCTCGCCGCGCGCACGCGCGCATCGACGCGCTGAACTTCTCTTTCGCCGCGCACTTCGCAGCCGGCATCGAGCAGCGTGCGCACCACCGGCACGAGATGCGTGCCGGCACAGGCGCTGTCGATGAGCAGCGTCTCGGCCGCGCCACAGATGCCGGTGCGGCGCATCTTGGCATTCAGCGCAATGCTGCACGCCATCGCCAAGTCGGCATCGCGGTCGACGTACACGTGGCAGTTGCCCTCGAGATGGCCGATCACCGGCACGCGCGACTCCTGCCGCACGCGCTCGACCAGGCTGCGTCCGCCGCGCGGCACGATCACATCCAGATACTCGCTCATGCCGGCCAGCAGGTAGCCGACGGCCGCACGATCCGCGGTCGGCACGAGCTGGATGCTTCCCGCCGGCAGACCCGCCGCCGCGAGGCCACTCAGCAGGCAGGCGTGCAGCGCAGCGTTCGAGTGCACGCACTCCGAGCCGCCGCGCAGGATGGTGGCATTGCCGGATTTCAGGCACAGCGCCCCGGCGTCCGTGGTGACGTTGGGACGGCTCTCGTAGATGATGCCGATGACGCCGAGCGGGACGACGACACGCTGAATGCGCAGCCCGTTCGGCCGCTCCCACTCCGCCGTCGTCCGGCCGATGGGATCGGGCAGCGCCAGCACCGCATCGAGGCTCTGCGCGATCGCCTCGATGCGGCGCTCGTCGAGCCGCAGCCGCTCGAGCCGCGGACCGCTTGAGCGCCGGGCACGCGCCGCGGCCTGGTCGCGCTCGTTGGCGGCGAGGATGTCTGCGCGCCGCGCGCGCACCGCCGCCGCCGCCGCGGCGAGCGCGGTGTTCTTCGCATCGCTGCTGGCGAGCGCCAGCACCGCAGCCGCAGCGGTGGCGGCCTGGCCGAGCCCCTCCATCAGCTTTGCCGTATGGTCGGCGGCGTGCATGGCGTCAGGACGCCGGCCGCGCGAGCGCTGCCGCTTGCGCATCAGCAGTGATCTGCTGGCGCAGCAGGACCAGGTCATCGCGGTGGATCATCTCGTCGCGGCCGCGAAACCCGAGCAGCGCCGCGATCTCCGAGGACTGGCGTCCCATGATGCGGGCGGCGTCGGCATCGGAATACGCGATGATGCCGCGCGCAACCTCCGCGCCGGCACTGTCGAGCACGCTGACCGTGTCGCCGCGGTCGAAGCGGCCGCGGGCCGCGGTGACGCCCGCCGGCAGGAGACTGCGGCCTTCGAGCAGCGCGCGCAGTGCTCCGTCGTCGATGGTGATCGCGCCCAGCGGGCGCAGCGTGCCCGCGATCCACTGCTTGCGCGCCGCGGCCGGGGTCGCCGTCGGCACGAACCAGGTGCAGTCCGCCCCCTCCTCGATGCGTCGCAGCGGGTGGCGGTGGCTGCCGGCGGCGATGCACAGGTGACAACCGGCCGCGACGGCGATCTTCGCCGCGACGATCTTCGTCGTCATGCCGCCCGAGCCGACCGGCGAGAGCGAACGCCCGGCCATGGCCTCGATCTCCGGGGTGATGTGACGCACTTCGTGAATGAAGCGCGCCGCGCGCTCCTTGTTCGGGTCGGCGCTGTAGAGGCCATCGACGTCCGACAGCAGCACCAGACAGTCCGCTCCGGCCATCTGCGCGACGCGTGCCGCCAGGCGGTCGTTGTCGCCGTAGCGGATCTCGGCGGTGGCCACCGTATCGTTCTCGTTGACGACCGGCAGCGCGCCGAGCTCCAAAAGCGATTCGAGCGTGGCGCGTGCGTTCAGGTAGCGGCGGCGGCGCTCGCTGTCTTCGAGGGTGAGCAGCACCTGGGCGACGGTCACCTCGTGGCCCTCGAGCAGCTCCTTGTAAGCGTGCGCCAGCCGGATCTGGCCGACCGCGGCCGCCGCCTGGCTCTCCTCGAGCCGCAGCGTGCCGTGCTTGAGCCCCAGGCGCCGGCGTCCCAGGGCGATCGCGCCCGATGACACCAGGATGACACGCTGTCCGCGTTTACGCAGGCGCACCAGATCCTCGACCAGGGTCTCGAGCCACGTGCGGTTGATGCGGCCGCTGTCGGCATCCACCAGCAGCGCGGAGCCGACCTTCACAACGATTCTCCGTGCCTGCGTGAGGGGCGCCGCTGCATCGGGACGTCGGCCGGTCATGAAGGAAAACTATACGCAAACTCCGGCCGCGTTGCCCAAGGCGACCGCAGCCCCTACACTTGTGCGCGGCGAAGTGGCGACAGGGTGGCATTCGCGGTGAGCAGAGATTACGAGCCGGTGCCCGGGCAGTGGTACGAGAACCTCGAAGAAGAAGAATCCTTCCGCGTGCTGTCGGTGGACGAGGACTCGGAGCTCCTCGAGATCGAATACCTCGACGGTGACATCGAGGAGATCGACCTCGAGACCTGGCACGAGATGGACCTCGAGCGCATCGAGGAGCCCGAGGGCTGGTCCGAGTCCGACGACGAGGACGAGTCCGAGGACGACGAGGACTGGGACGAGGAAGACGACGACGACGAGGACGAGGACGACTTGGACGACGACGAGGACGACGGTGACGAAGAGCGGGATGAGTATTGACCGCATCGGGCGTCGATAGCTGGTATCACGAGAAGGAATCGGCCTGGCTGTACCAGCGGGTGGCGGCCGCCGAGACCGATCCGCGCAAGAGCGAGCTGTTCCTGAAGCTCGCAACCGCCGCCGAGGAACAGGCGACCAAGTGGCAGCTCGCCGCCGGACGTAGCGCTGCCGGCGGGCACAGCAGCGAGCGCACCTTCACGCCCTCCCTGCGCGCCCGCGTCGTGGCGCAACTGCTCACACGCTTCGATCCGCGGTCGCTGCGCCCGGTGCTCGCGGCGATGAAGCTGCGCGGCCTGTCGATCTACAGCGCCGCCCCGAGCGTGGCCGGCCACCCGATGCCCACATCCCTCGCCGAGGTCGGTGCACGCCATCGCAGCGCGCTCGGCGGCGGGCTGCGCGCCGGCGTCTTCGGTGTGAACGACGGCCTGGTGTCGAATGTCAGCCTGGTGCTCGGAGTCGCCGCTGCCGGTGCCAGCGCCGGCTATGTGCTGACCGCGGGCCTCGCGGGCCTGCTCGCGGGCGCGCTGTCGATGGCGGCGGGCGAGTTCGTCTCGGTGCGCTCGCAGCGCGAGATGTACGAATACCAGATCGCGCTCGAGCGTGAGGAGCTCGCGGAATACCCGCAGGAGGAGGCCGAGGAGCTCGCTCTGATCTATCAGGCACGCGGCGTCGAGCTCGGCCAAGCGCGCGCGCTGAGCCAGGCGCTGCTCGCGAACCCGCGGCAGGCGCTCGATGTGTTGGCACGCGAGGAGCTCGGTCTCAATCCCGACGACCTCGGCTCGCCCTGGCAGGCTGCCGCGACCTCGTTCGTGGCCTTCGCCGTCGGGGCTGCCGTTCCGCTGATTCCGTTCCTGGTGGGAGCGCGCGGCCCGCAGGCCACGCTCGGCTCCGTCGTGATCACGCTCGCCTCGCTGTTCGCCGTCGGGCTCGGCCTGTCGCTGTTCACCGGGCGGCACGCGGTACGCAGCGCCCTGCGCATGGTGCTGATCGGCGGCGGCGCGTGTGCGGTGAGTTTCCTGGTCGGGCGCGCCCTGGGGGTTGCGATCAGCTGAGCGGCCGCGCGCGACGAGACGCGCCTCTGCCCGCGGCGGCCGGCCTTGAAAAGCCCTGCGCCAGCCCCATGCTGGCGAGGTCCGGGTGGTAACGGTACAGTGCCCGCAGGACGCGGTCCGCTCCCGCTGCCGCCCCTCATCCTCAAGACAGGTTCTTGCCGTCATGAAACGCATTCTGTTCTTCATCGCGACCAACCTCGCAGTGCTGCTGGTGCTGACGATCGTGGCGCGGCTGCTCGGGCTCGACACCTACCTCGCGGCGCACGGCACCACCCTCGGCGGATTGCTGCTGTGGGCGGCGCTGTTCGGCTTCGGCGGCGCGTTCATCTCGCTCGCCATGTCGAAGATGCAGGCCAAGATGTTCATGGGAGTGCGCGTCATCGGTCAGTCGGCTGATCCCACGGAGCAGTGGCTGCTTTCCGTGGTCGAGCATCACGCCCGCACCGTCGGGGTCGGTATGCCGGAAGTCGGTATCTTCAATTCTCCCGAGCCCAACGCGTTCGCCACCGGCATGAGCCGTAACTCGGCCCTGGTGGCGGTAAGCACCGGACTCCTGCAGCGCATGAACCGCCAGGAGATCGAGGCAGTGCTCGGCCATGAGATGACGCACGTCGCCAATGGCGACATGGTGACGCTCGCCCTGATACAGGGGGTGGTCAACACCTTCGTGCTGTTCCTGGCGCGCGTCGTCGGTAACATCATCGACCGCGCGGTATTTCGCTCCGAGGATGGCCGCGGCATCGCTTCGTTTGTCACCTTCTACGCGCTGCAGATCGTGTTCGGCATTCTCGCCACGCCGATCGTCATGTGGTTCTCGCGCTGGCGCGAGTTCCGCGCCGATCGCGGCGGCGCGCAGCTGGCCGGCACCGGCAACATGATCGCCGCGCTCGAGGGCCTCAAGCGCGTGCACGAGCCGCTGCCCGCGCAGCAGTTCGCGGCCTTCGGCATCGCCGACGGCAGCACCTCCGGCGGACTGCGCCGGCTGTTCATGAGCCACCCCCCGCTCGATGAGCGCATCGCCGTGCTGCGCTCGCTCGCCGGCCATTGACGACGGCCGTTCTCCTCGGGCGGCTGCGCGAGATCCTCGGCGCTGACGGCCTGCTGACGGATCCCACCGACTGCGCCCCGTTCGTGGTCGATCACCTCGGGCGCTGCCAGGGACGCGCGCTCGCCGTCGCGCAGCCGGGCTCGGTGGCGCAGGTGGCCGAGGTGCTCGCGCTGTGCGCGGCCGAGCGCATCGGCGTCGTGCCGCACGGCGGCAACACCAGCTACTGCGGCGGCGCCATTCCTGATGAGTCCGGGCGGCAGCTGGTGCTGTCGCTGCGGCGGCTGAATCGTATCCGCAGCCTCGATGCCGACAATTACTCGCTCACCGCGGAAGCCGGCTGTGTACTGGCGCAGGTGCAGCAGGCGGCGGATGCGGCCGGGCGCTTCTTCCCCCTGAGCATCGGCTCGCAGGGCAGCTGCCAGATCGGCGGCAATCTCTCCACCAATGCCGGCGGCGTCAACGTGCTGCGCTACGGAATGATGCGCGACCTGGTGCTCGGGCTCGAGGTGGTGCTGCCCGGCGGGCGCGTGCTCGACGGGCTCACCGTCCTGCGCAAGGACAATACCGGCTACGACATCAAGTCGCTGTTTCTCGGCGCCGAGGGCACTCTCGGGATCATCACCGCTGCGAGCTTCAAGCTGTTCCCGCAACTGCGCGTCCACGCCACGGCGCTCGCCGCCGTACCCGACGTGCGCGCGGCGGTGACGCTGCTCGGGGAGCTGCGCGCGGCGAGCGGCGACCGCATCAGCTCCTTCGAGCTCGTCCCGCGCGCGGGCATCGAGCTCACCACGCGCCACATCCCCGGGGTGAGCGATCCGCTGTCCGCTGCTTATCCCTGGTACGTGCTGTGCGAGCTGTCCTCGGCGCGCGCCAGCGAGCCCCTCGATGCGGTGCTGGAAGAGGCGCTGGGTGAGGCGCTGGCGCGCGGCACGGTGCTCGATGCCGCCATGGTCCGCAGCGAGCGCGAGCGCGCCGCGCTGTGGAAGCTGCGCGAGAGCATACCCGAGGCCCAGCGGCACGAAGGCGCGAGCCTCAAGCACGACATTTCGCTCCCGGTGGCGGCGCTCGCCGACTTTGTCGCCCGCGCCGCGCCGTGGATCAGCAGCAACATACCTGACGGGCGTCTCGTGGCGTACGGCCACGTGGGCGACGGTAACCTGCACTTCAACGTGAGTCAGCTGCCCGGCGCCGATCGCGAGCGCTTCCTCGCGCGCACCGAGAGCGTGCGGCGCGCCGTGCACGACCTGGTGCGCGAATTCGGCGGCAGCTTCAGCGCCGAGCACGGCATCGGCCGGACCAAGGTTGGCGAGCTCGAGCGCTACGCCTCCCCGGTCGAGCTCGAACTGATGCGGGCGGTGAAGCGCGCATTCGACCCGCACGGCATCATGAATCCCGGCAAGGTCCTGCGCGCGCCGTGAAGGAGCGCTCGGTGGCTGCGGGACGGATCATCGTGTGCTCCCTGCTGCTGGCGGGCCTCGCGGCCTGCGGTCAGCGTCAGCCGGCCGCCGGGTCGGCCGCGGCGCCCCCGGCCACGGCGGCAGGGCCGGCCGCCGCCGGCAACGCCGCGCCGGTGCGCGCCGCCGAAGCCGCGCGTGGACCACTCATCACGCTGTCCCCCGACAATGTGCACATCGAGTATCACCTGTACGGGCAGGGCGAGCCGGCGGTGATACTGGTGCATGGCTGGGCCTGCGACGCCAACTACTGGCAGTCGCAGATCGGCCCGCTCGCCTCCCACTACACCGTGGTCGCGGTCAATCTCGCCGGTCACGGCGCTTCGGCGGCCAACCGCAGCGACTGGTCGATCGCCAACTATGCGCAGGACGTGGTCGCGGTGGCGCGCCAGATTCCCAACAGGCAGCTGGTGCTGGTCGGGCACGCGATGGGGGCGGCGGTCGCGCTGGCAGCGACGCCACTCCTCGGCGACCGTGTCATCGGCATCGTTGCGGTGGAAGCGCTGCGCTCGGTCGGTGAGCCGCCGCTCGCCGCCAGCGAGATCGAGCGGCACGTGGCGCCCTTCAGCGCCAACTTCATCGGCGCCACGCGTCAACTGGTGACCGACCAGCTGTTCGAGAAAGGCGCCGACCCGCTGCTGGTGCAGAAGGTGGCTTACGACATGGCACTCGAGCCGCCGGCGGTGGCCGTTCCCAGCCTGCGCGCGCTGCTTGCGACCGACCTCACTTCGCTCCTGCCGGCCATTCACGTGCCCGTGTACGCGATCAACTCCGATCTGCGGCCGACGGACGCGGCGCGCATCCGCAGGTCAGTGCCGGGCCTCACGCTCGACGTGCTCGATCACAGCGGCCACTTCCTGATGATGGAAGCGCCGGCGCGTTTCAATCCGCTGCTGCTGCGCGACGTCGCGGCCATCGCGCGGCGCGCCGCTCACTGAGCGAGCTCGTCCGAGTCGGGGGCGATCGACCCGCAGCGCACCTCCAGCCAGCCCAGCTCGAGGCTGATCCGCTGCGTGTCCATCTGCGCCCAGGCCGTGGCCAGCGGACTGTCACCGTCCTGCTCCTGCAGCAGCAGCAGCAGCGCGTCGCGATCCACCGCGAAGGGCCAGTCGCGCCCGTGCAGCGTCAGCTCGAGCGCCCGCCCGTCGGGGGTGACGAAGCGGGCGTGCCCGCCGGCTTCGTACAGATCGAGCGTGAGCAGCGGGCGCAGGTCACGCCGGCTGCCGCTCGCCGACCAGCCTATGCGGCAGGTATACAGACGCGCCTCGTTCGGCTCGAAGCGGTTGAAGCCGATCACCTCCTCCTGCACCTGACCGTCGCTCTGGCGCAGCAGCCGCCGGCGGTACCAGTACAGGTCCTCGCTGATCACCAGCTGGTAATCGAGATAGCGCGTCACCCGCTCGCCGACATCCAGACAGCGGCGCCCGCTGGTACCGCCGCGGAACTGGTCCCCGGCGCGCGTCAGCAACAGCTCGCAGCCCGGTGCGGGTGCGATGTCCTTCCGTGCGAGGCCGGCGGCGAGCGATGGGCGGTAGTTCAGATGCCGCCAGCGCGCGGGGCTCCCGAAGGTGTACAGCCGGGCGCGCACCGTGTGCGGCCGCTCAGTCACCGCCTCGAGCTGCAGCAGCAGCTGGCGGCGCGGCTCCTGCGGATAGTCCTCGAGAAACTCCTCGAGATACAGCACGTGGGCGCCGAGGAAAGGCACGCTCACGGGCGCGACCAGCGTACGGACACGCAGGTCGCTCACCTGCGGCCAGAGCGTCGTGCCGTGGTCGAGACTCACCACGACCTGCTCGGTCGAGTCGCGCACTCCCGACCAGATGCGCTCGAGCGCCGGCAAATCGCCGGCGTCCGCCGCTGCGGCAGCCGCCACCCACACTGCCAGGAACGCGACCATGTGCGACAGCGCGCTGTCTCAACGATCCTTGCGCAGGCGAACCAGCCCCTCCTGCGCAGAGCTCGCCACCAGCCGGCCGTCACGCGCGAACACACTGGCACGGGCGAAGCCGCGCGCCCCGGACGCGCTCGGGCTGTCGATCGCGTACAGCAGCCAGTCATCGACCCGCAGCGGGCGGTGGAACCACATGGCGTGATCGATGCTCGCCATGACGATGCTGGGGTTCAGGAGCGAGGTGCCGTGCGGCAACGTCGCGGTATCGAGCAGGAAGAAGTCGGACACGTAGGCGAGCAGGCGCCGGTGCAGCATCTCGTCGTCGGCGAGCGCGGCCACGGCGCGGAACCAGACTTCGCGCACCGGCGCCTCGCGGCGCGGATGCAGGTACTCGATCGGTCGTACGGTGCGGAATTCGAACGGACGCGGCTGCTCGAAGAAGCGCCGCACCCGCTCCGGCAGCCGCGCCAGCAGTTGTGCCGGCGGACCGTAAGAGTCCGGCAGACTCTCCGGCTGCGGCACCTGCGGCATGGTCACCTGGTGATTGAAGCCGTCCTCGGCGACCTGGAAGGAGGCCGTCATGTTGAAGATCTGCTGTCCGTGCTGAATGGCGACGACCCGGCGATTCGAGAAGCTGTGGCCGTCGAGGCTGCGGTCGACCTCGTAGACGATGGGGGCGTTGCTGTCGCCGCGGCGCAGGAAGTAGGCATGCAGCGAGTGCACCACGCGCTCGTCCACGGTGGCCGCGGCCGCCGACAGCGCCTGTCCGAGCACCTGCCCGCCGAAGACCTGCGGGCTGCCGATGTCCCGGCTCGCGCCGCGGAACAGGTTGTCCTCGAGCCGCTCGAGCTCGAGCAGCTGCAGCAGATCGGCCAGTCGCCGATCGGTCGCCATCAGTCCGGTACTCCGAGTCGCTGGTGCATCACCGGGCTGGTCGTGGTGTATTGCAGGAACTGTTTCTTCTGCGGATACAGGTGGTGCTGGACGGCGAACGCGGCCAGCGCCGCCTCGTGAAAGCCCGAGAGAATCAACTTCTTCTTGCCCGGATAGGTGTTGATATCGCCCACGGCGAACACCCCCGGGAGGCTCGTCTGGAACTTCTCGGTATCGACGCGCAGCGCGCGCTTCTCGAGCTCGAGCCCCCACTCGGCGATCGGCCCGAGCTTCGGGTGCAGCCCGAAGAACACCAGCAACTGATCGGCCGGCAGGGCCTCGACGGCGCCGTCGGGGCTCTTGATGTTGACGCCGCGCAGCGCGCCATCCTCCACGATGAGCGAGTGCGGCAGCGCTTCGAAGCAGCGCATGCGCCCGGCAGCCACCTGCTCGCGCATGCGCGCGACGGAGGCGGGCGCGGCGCGGAACTCGTGCCGGCGATGCACCAGTGTCAGGCTTGCGGCCCTGGTGAGCAGCTCCAGCGTCCAGTCGAGTGCCGAATCGCCGCCGCCGAAGATCACCAGTCGCTTGCCGGCAAGCTCGGCGGCGTTGCGGACGCGGTACTGGATGGCGTTGCCCTCCCAGGGCTCGGCACCCGTGATCCCGATGCGCCGCGGCTGGAACGAGCCGAGGCCCGCGGCGATCACCACCGCGCCGGCATCGAAGCTCACCCCACCCGCGGTCGCGAGGTGAAAGCGTCCGTCCGCGCGGCGCGCAAACTCGACCACCTCGTGTCCGAGATGCAGCTGCGGCTTGAAGGGTTTGATCTGCTGCAGCAGCCGGTCGACCAGCTCCTGCGCGCCGCAAACCGCCAGTGCCGGGATGTCATAGATCGGCTTGTCAGGATAGAGCTCGGCGCACTGTCCGCCCGGGTGCTTGAGCGAGTCGACCACGTGGGCACCGATGCCGAGCAGCCCCAGCTCGAAAACCTGGAACAGTCCGCAGGGGCCGGCGCCGACGATGACGGTTTCGGTAACGATGGGCGCGGCGGCGCCGTCGCTGGGAGGACTTTCACTCAAGGCGGTGACTTTCAGGTGCTGGGATTGCAGCAGCGATTGTAGAGGGTCCGCCGCGCCCCCGCATGGCGCCTCTCCCGAAAGACGGGGGAAGGTGTGCGGCGCGCGCAGCCGGCCGTATAGTAGGGAAGCGCCGCGCCAGGCAGGAAATCAATGGTCAGACTCAATCTCAACGGCCGTGACATCGAGGTCGACGTGGATGCGGACATGCCGCTGCTGTGGGTGCTGCGCGACACGCTCGGGCTGACCGGCACGAAATTCGGCTGCGGCATGGCACTGTGTGGTGCGTGCACCGTGCACCTGGAGGGCGCGGCCGTGCGCTCCTGCGTCACGCCGGTGAGCGCCGCCCGCGGCAAGAAGGTCACGACAATCGAGGGCCTGTCCCCCGATAGCCGCCATCCCGTGCAGCAGGCCTGGATCGAACTCGACGTGCCGCAGTGCGGCTATTGCCAATCGGGCCAGATCATGTCGGCGGCGGCGCTGCTCGCGCAGACGCCGCAACCTTCCGACGCCGAGATCGACGCGGCCATGTCCGGCAACATCTGTCGCTGCGGCACCTATCAGCGCATTCGCGCCGCAATCCACCGCGCCGCGGCACTCAAGGCCGGCGGCTGAGCGGCGCGCGAACGCCATCGCCCGCCGCGCAACTTCTCAGTACGCGAATAGGAGCGCTAACGTGACGTCCAACGCCGAACTGCACGCCCGCCGCCAGCAAGCCGTCCCGCGCGGCGTCACCAACTCGCTCGCCGTCTACGCCGAGCGCGCCACCAATGCCGAGCTGTGGGATGTCGAGGGACGGCGCTATATCGACTTCGCCAGCGGCATCTCGGTGCTCAACACCGGTCACGTCCACCCCAAGGTGCGGGAGGCGATCGCGCGGCAGCTGGAGCGATTCACGCATAGCTGCTTTCAGGTGACCCCGTACGAGAGCTACGTCGCGCTCGCCGAGAGCCTCAACGCGCTCGCCCCGGGCGCCGGCCCGAAGAAGACCATTTTCCTCACCACCGGAGCGGAGGCGGTCGAGAACGCGATCAAGATCGCCCGCTTCCATACCAAGCGCTCGGCGATCGTCGCTTTCTCGGGCGGCTTTCACGGTCGCACGCTCGCCTGCATCAGCCTCACGGGCAAGGTGCAGCCCTACAAGGCCGGGTTCGGAGCGATGCTGCCGGAGGTCTACCACCTGCCCTTCCCGATGCCCTATCACGGCGTGACGGTGGAGCAGTCGCTGCAGGCGCTCGAGCAGTTGTTCAAGGCGGACGTCGATGCTGCGCGCGTCGCCGCCATCATCATTGAGCCGGTGCTGGGCGAAGGGGGCTTCTACGCCGCCCCGCCCGAGCTGTTGCGGCGTCTGCGGAGCCTGTGCGACAACCACGGCATTGTGTTGATCGCGGACGAGATCCAGTCCGGCTTCGGCCGTACCGGGCGCATGTTTGCCATCGAGCACTCGGGTGTCGAGCCCGATCTGATCGCCATCGCCAAGAGCGTGGCCGGCGGCGTGCCGCTGTCAGCCGTCACCGGCAAGGCCGAGATCATGGACTCCCCCGGGCCGGGAGGACTCGGCGGCACGTTCGCCGGCTCGCCGCTCGGCTGCGCGGCCGGGCTCGCGGTGCTCGAGGTAATGCGCGAGGAGCAGCTGCTCACGCGCGCACAGGAAATCGGCCGCTTCATGAGCTCGCGGCTGAAGGGGCTGCAGGTGCGCTTCCCGTGCGTCGGCGAGGTGCGTGCACTCGGCGCGATGGTTGCCGTGGAGCTGGTGAAGAACGGTCGTGCGGATTCGCCGGATGCCGAGCTCACCAAGGCGCTGGTGCAGGCCGCCGGCCGCCACGGCCTGATCATCCTCTCCTGCGGTATCTACTCGAACGTGATCCGCTTCCTCGCACCGCTCACGATTCCCGAGGCGCTGCTCAAGGAGGGCTTTCGCCTGTTCGAGCTCGCGCTCGAGGAAGTCGTCGGCGCAGTGAAGGTGAAGGCCACTGGCTGAGCGCGCTGGCGGCGCGGCGCCTCAGGCGCGGCCCGCGTTGGCGTCGGTCGGAGTGTGGAAGTATTCGCTCTCGGAGGCGAGTTGCCCGATGAGGCGGTTGAGCTCCGCCATGCGCCCCTGGGCGGTGCTGATCGGCATGCAGTCCTGACAGCGCGGATCGCCGCACGGCTGGCGCGAGTACAGCCAGTACTGGATCGCACCGGCGAGCAGGCCGTCAGCGATATCCCAGAGGTCCGCGTCCTTGTCCTTGTCCGCGATGCGGTTGCCCAGATCGACGGCCTTTGAGAAAGCTGCATCGAACGTGTCAGCAAGCTCGGTCATGCTGTCGCCCGCCCTTCATCGTGCCGCCTAGTATAGGGCAAAAGCGTGCCCTCTCCGGCGGCCGCCGCCGCACGCGCGCGACCCCGGGGCGTTTCCGCCGCGCCGGGTCCCCTTTACAGAGCCCGCCAGGCGGCCCGGCCGGCTACTGCAATAGCTCACGCCCGCGCTCATGGCCGTAATGCGATGCCCGCCACGGACGGGACCGCCCAGCTCGCGCATCATCGGACCGGGACGGCCGGCTGCCGCTTATGTTTCATGCACGAGCCAGAGAGTACAACCGCTGTGCGACAAGCTTCCGCGGCGCCCGAGCCGGCGCGGCCTGTGCGTCGCCCGCACGTGCCACGCCTTGGAATAGGCTGGCGGTTGTGCCTTGGCCTGGCCGCCGTGGCCGCGGTGCTCACCGCCGGTGAGATGCTCGTCACACGCACCACGCGTGAAGCGCTCGGCGCCGTACGCAGCATGCAGAGCGAGCACGAGCCGCTCGCGGGCGCCGCCAGCGCCGTGCTGGAAAGACTGGTGGCCTTCGACCGCTCGGTCGGTGAGTACGTGCAGGCGCGCACCACCGGCGGCTTCAGCACCGTCACCGACGCCGGCGCGGCACTCGAGACGGCCGTCGCGGACTACCTCTCGCTCTCGCCGCCGCCCCCGGTGACACCGGCCGCCGCGGGGCTGCGCGCGCAGATCACGCGCCACATCGCCAACGCTCGCGTGCTCGCCGCCCGCGCCGCGCAGCGTGCACAGTGGGCCGATGAGCGCCAGGCGGCGCTCAACAGCGTCTACCAGCACATTGCCGCCGCGGGCGGTTCAGGGTTGGCGATCAACGGCACCCAGGTCGTGGCACGACGCTCGCTCGCCGAGCTCGAGTCGGCCATCAACGCAGTGCGCGGCAACGTGGCGAGCGCGGCGGTGATCGCCCGCCGCGAGCATGACTTCATGGCCGCGGTCAACGCGCACCTGGAGGAGTTCGAGAGCTCGCCCGGTGAGGCGTGGCTCGGCCTGGTGCTGCAGGACTTCCAGCAGGCGGCACGCCTGCGCCTCGCCATGGAGCGCTACGACGCCCAGGCCGGGCCCGAATGGCACAGCCTGTTCGAGGACAGCGCCGCGCTCACCGAAGGTGTACAGAAACAGCTGCAGAAGCCCGCCGACCGCGGCCTGCTGCAGGCGGCGCAACACGCCGCCACCGCGGCCGAGGTGGCCGAGCAGATGTTGCGCGACACCGGCGCCGTCGTGCTGGGGCTGCTGCTGGTCGTGTCGCTGCTGCTGGCGGCGAGTATCAGCCTGCCGGTGCGCCGCCTGACGGCGGCGACGCGGGCGTTCGCCGGCGGCGATCGCGCTGCCCGGGCGCGGCGGGGCGGCTCGGCGGAGATCGACGAGCTGGCCGAATCCTTCAACACCATGGCGGACCGCATCACCTCCGCCGAGTCGGAGTTGCGCGCCCATCAGGCGGAGCTCGAGCAGCACGTCGCCGAGCGCACCCGCCAGCTGCATCATCTCGCCCACCACGATCCGCTCACGCAGCTGCCGAATCGCCGCGCGCTGGCGGCGCATCTGGAGCGCGCCCTGACGCGTGCCGGCAGCGAGCAGCGTCTCGCGCTGCTGTTCGTCGACGTGGACAACTTCAAATCGATCAACGACACGCTCGGGCACAGCTTCGGCGATCGCGTACTGCAGCACATCGCCCGCCGCCTGCACGGGGCGACCGGTACGTCGGGGCTGCTGGCGCGTCTCGGCGGCGATGAGTTCACGGTGCTGCTCGAGGACGTCAGGTCCACCGAGCAGGTCGAGCAGCACGCCGCACAGCTCGTCGCCACGCTGCAGCAGCCGCTCACCGTGGACGGGCGCGTGCTCACCACCAGCGCCAGCGTCGGCGCGAGCCTCTACCCCGATCACGCCGCCGATGCCGAAGGGCTGCTGCGCGCCGCGGACGTGGCGCTGTTCCGCGCCAAGGAGCTGGGCCGCAACCGCTTCGCGCTCTACAGCCCGGCGCTCTACGACGCCGCCGCGCAGCGCTTCCGCCTCGAGCAGTCGCTGCTGCGGGCGGTCGAGCGCGGCGACCTGCTGCTGATGTACCAGCCGCAGGTCTCGTTGCTCACCTTCGAAGCGAGCGCGGTCGAGGCACTGCTGCGCTGGCGCAAGCCCGACGGCCGCATCGCCACCGCCAAGGAGTTCATCCACATCGCCGAGAAGACCGGCCTCATCCACGAGCTGACCGACTGGTTGCTGCACACCGCCGCCGCGGCCGCCGCCACCTGGCGCACGCAGGGCTGGACGCGCGCCAGCGTTGCGATCAATGTCTCGGCGCCGCAGTTCTTCGAGCGTGATTTCGTGGAGCACGTCGCGCGCACGCTCGAGATCACCGGCTTGCCGGCGAGCGCGCTCGAGCTCGAGATCACCGAGACGGTGTTCCAGACCGGCCCGGCCACGATCGATTCGCTGCGGCGGCTGCGCGCGCTCGGCGTGGCCATCGCACTCGATGATTTCGGCATCGGCTATTCCTCGCTCACCTCGCTCGAGCAGCTGCCCATCACGCGCGTGAAGCTCGACCGCCTGCTGATCGCGGCGGTGGACAGCAACGTGCGCTCGGCGGCGATCGTTCGCTCGATCGTGGCGCTGTGCCACGGCCTGGGGCTGCAGGTGGTGGCGGAAGGCGTCGAGCGCAGTGCCCAGCTGGAATTCCTCGCCGGCTGCGGCCCGATCGGCGTGCAGGGATTTCTGCTCGCGAAGCCGGTCGAGGCTGACGCCGTCCCCGGCGAGGCGCAGACCGCCGCGACACGCGCTCGTGAGACGCTGGAGGCAGCGGCGCAGCGGCCCGGTGAGGTGGGCGAATCGCTGGTGTTCGTCGGCAGCTCCGGACGGCGGCGCCCGACCTGAGCCGCCGCGGGTGGCGGGCGACCTCCAGAACCTCGAGCTAGGGCCCCGCGAGGAAGGCGGCGCGCCACGAGGTCGTAGGGCGCACCGCGGTCCTCGATGAGCTGCACGCGGCGCAGCGGCGTCAGCGCACTCAGCGCGCGCAGGTTTGCCGTCTCGAACGACTGCAGCCATACCGGTGACTGCCGGCTGTCGAAGCCGTGGCGGGCGAGCGTCGCCACGAGCTCCCGCTCCATTGCCAGCCCGCGCCCGGCGAAATAACTCGGGTGCTTGGTCTCGGGATAGACGCCGATGGCCCTTGGGACCGCTGCGCCGAGCTGGCGTGCGCGCGCTGCGAACTGCGGGTGTGCCGCTACGTCGGTGGTGCCGCCGATCTCGTTCTCGTGCCGCGCGATCAGCACCCGATCGCCGCTCATCACCAGATCCGGCTCGAGGTAGTCGGCGCCGTACTCGAGGGCGAGAAAATACGACGCCAGCGTGTGCTCGGGGATGTAGCCGCTCGCGCCGCGATGACCGATGACGATCGGAAGCGCGCTCATGCGCGCGCATACCAGCACACCCACAGCCGACTTGCTAGACTTTCACGGTGCTGCTGACGCATCAGGACATCTATCATTTCCGCGAGGGCACCTATTTCCGGGCGTACGAGAAGCTCGGAGCCCACACGCTGGCGGCCGACTCGGGTACGCCGGGCACGCGATTCGCCGTGTGGGCGCCGAATGCCCGCGCGGTCTCGGTCATCGGCGATTTCAATGGCTGGGAGCGTGGCCGCCACCCGCTCAGCAGCCGCGCCGACTCCTCCGGAATCTGGGAGGGCGTGGTGCCCGGCATCGGCGCCGGTGCCTTGTACAAATACCATCTGGTCTCCCGGGACGCCGATTACACGGTCGACAAGTGCGACCCGTACGCCTTTCGCACCGAAGCGCCGCCGCGCACCGCCTCGGTCGTATGGGATCTGGATTACCGCTGGTCGGATGCTGACTGGATGCAGCGGCGCGGCCGAAGCAACTCCCTGTCCGCCGCGTGGTCGATCTACGAGCTGCACGTCGGGTCCTGGCGGCGCGTGCCGGGGGAGCACAACCGCTTCCTCACCTACCGCGAGCTTGCCGCTGCGCTCGCCGACTACGTCACCGCGCTCGGCTTCACGCACGTCGAGCTCATGCCGGTGATGGAGCACCCCTTCTACGCGTCGTGGGGTTACCAGGTCACCGGCTACTTTGCACCGAGCGCCCGCTACGGCACGCCGCAGGATTTCATGTACTTTGTCGACCACCTGCACCAGCGCGGCATCGGTGTGATCCTCGACTGGGTGCCGTCGCACTTCCCCACGGACGAGCATGGACTGGCGCGCTTCGACGGCACCTACCTCTATGAGCACGCCGATCCGCGCCAGGGATTTCATCCCGAATGGAACAGCTCGATCTTCAACTACGGGCGCGCCGAAGTGCGCAACTTTCTGGCGAGCAACGCGCTGTTCTGGCTCGACACCTATCACATCGACGCCCTGCGCGTCGATGCGGTCGCATCGATGCTGTACCTCGACTACGGGCGGCGCGCGGGCGAGTGGATTCCCAACCGCTTCGGCGGCCACGAGAATCTCGACGCGGTCGAGTTCCTCAAGCAGCTCAATCTCGCCGTGTACCGCGATCACGCTGATTCCCAGACCATCGCCGAGGAGTCCACCGCATGGCCGATGGTGTCGCGCCCGACGTACCTCGGCGGGCTGGGCTTCGGCCTCAAGTGGAACATGGGCTGGATGCACGACACGCTCAAGTACTTCCAGCAGGACCCGCTGCACCGCAAGTACCATCACAGCCGCCTGACCTTCAGCCTCTGGTACGCCTTCAGCGAGAACTTCGTGCTGCCGCTTTCGCACGACGAGGTCGTGCACGGCAAGGGCGCGCTCATCGGCAAGATGCCGGGCGACGAGTGGCAGCAGTTCGCCAGCCTGCGCCTGCTGTACGGCTACATGTGGACGCACCCGGGCAAGAAGCTGCTGTTCATGGGCGGTGAGTTCGGCCAGCGGCGCGAATGGCAGCACGAGGAAAGTCTCGAGTGGCACGTACTGCAGTACCCGCTGCACGCCGGCGTGCAGCGCTGGATCCGCGACCTGAATCTGCTGTACCGCACGGCGCCGGCGCTGCACGAGCTGGACTTCACCGCGCAAGGCTTCCAGTGGATCGACTGCGACGATGCCGACGTCAGCGTCATCTCGTTCCTGCGCCGCGCAACCTCCGGCGCAGCCGTGGTGGTGGCCTGCAACTTCACGCCCGTACTGCGCGAGGGTTACCGCGTCGGCGTGCCGCACGGCGGCCGCTGGCGCGAGCGGCTCAACAGCGACGCCGCCGACTACGGCGGCAGCGGCCAGGGGAATCTCGGCGCGGTAGGGGCGGTGGCCCAGGGTGCTCATGGCCACGCGCACTCCCTCACGTTGAGGTTGCCGCCGCTCGCGGTCGTCGTGCTCACCCCGGAGTGAGAGGCACCGTTCCCGCGGCACCCGCGAGCGCGCGCCGTTGGTAAACGGTGCGGACGCCGGCGCGTTGAGTGCTGCAGGAATCGCCTGCGTTGCTGCGATTTGCCGCAGCAGTGGCGCGGCGCGGCCGGCCGCGGCAGGATCGCCCCGCCAGCCCCCGGCTGATTACAGGAGCGTCGAATGCGCCAGAACCTGCGTGCCTTGGCAGCGGCGACCGCCGCGCTGGCCGTGCTCGGCGGCTGCGCCACCGGCAGCTCGGGCACGGCCGGCTCCACCGCCGGCAACTCGACTACCGGCTCCGCCACCGACGATTCCGCCACCGGCACTCCGGCCCAGCAGAAGGCACTGGCGCGCTATCTGGCCTACGCCGGACCGCCGCTGCCCTACTTCGCGTGGGTTGGACGCCTGTTCAGCTGGGAGCCGCTCAGCAAGAATCAGCTGGTGGTGACGGTCGCCCCGGGCAATGACGGCGTCTACCTTCTCAAGGTGTGGCCACCGTGCGATCTGCGATTAGTGGTTGGCGGCGTCGGGATCAGCTCGATGAGCCGCACGGTCTACGCGCGCACCGACTCCATCACGCTCAACACCGGCAGCAGCAGCGGCCTCGTGCGCTGTCCCATCGACGAGATTCGCCGGATCGACTATCAGCGCATGAAGGCGGACCTGCAGGCGCAGCCGGCGGCCAAAGCGGCGCAGTAACGGGCGCCATGCGCCGCGGTCTTCAACCTGAGGCACTGACAGTCGCCGCAGCAGCTCTCGCTCTGCTCGGCGGCTGCGCCGGCGGCGCGCCTCCGCAAGGCAGTGGTGCTCCACCACCGACCGCGCAGCAGACTGCGCTCGAGCGATACACCGCCTACGCCGGTCCGCCGATCGATCGCTTCACGTGGCTCGGTCGCTTCTACAGCTGGGAGCAGCTCGGCCGGGATCGGCTGGTGGTGTTCACGACCCCGACCGATGCGTACCTGCTCAAGGTCTGGTCGTCGTGCAATCTGCGATTCGTCATCAGCACCATCGCCGTCAGCTCGACCGGCGGTACCGTGACCGCCCGCCTCGATTCCGTGGTCATCGACTCGGCGCCGACCGGCCGCATGGTCTGCCCCATCGAAGAGATCCGCCCGGTCGACTACCGTCGCATGCTGGCGGACCGGCGGACGTCGGCGCAGCAGAGCCCGACGCCGCCGCACGATCAGCGATAGCCGCGCGCCTGCAGCGTGAACAGCTGCGCGTACCGCCCGTTGAGGCTCATGAGCTCCGCGTGCGTGCCGCGCTCGACGATGCGCCCGCGATTGAGCACCACGATCTGATCGGCCATGCGCACCGTGGAGAAGCGGTGCGAGATCAGGATGGTGATGCGCTCGCGCGCCAGTTGCCGGAAGTGCTCGAACACCTCGGCTTCGGCCTGCGCGTCCATGGCGGCGGTCGGCTCGTCGAGCACCAGGATGTCGGCGCGCGCGCGCATGAAGGCGCGCGACAGCGCAATCTTCTGCCACTGGCCTCCGGAGAGCTCCCGGCCGTCGTGAAACCACTTGCCGAGCTGGGTGTGATAGCCGGCGGGCAGGGTGTCGATGAATTCGCTGGCGCGTCCCTTGACCGCCGCGGTGCGCCAGCGCTCCTCGTCCTCGAAGTAACGCTCATCGCCCGCGCCGACGTTCTCGCCCACCAGCATCTGGTAGTGGACGAAATCCTGGAAGATCACGCCGATGCGCTCGCGCAGCGCCACCTCGTCCCAGTCGGCGAGATCCTGGCCGTCGAGCAGTATGCGTCCGCTGGTGGGCGCATAGAGGCGCGTCAGCAGCTTGATCAGCGTGGTCTTGCCCGAGCCGTTCTCGCCGACCAGCGCCAGACTGGTTCCCGGGGTGAGGTGCAGGGTGATGTGCTCGAGCGCCGGCGCTTCCGCCCCCGGATAGGCGAAGCTCACGTCCTCGAAGCGCACCCCATCCTCGGGATGCGGGCCACGCACCGTCGTGCCGCTGGCGCGCGGCACGTGAGTCTCGAGGTACTCGTACAGTGTCGACAGATAGAGGTTGTCCTCGTACATGCCGCCCACTGCCGCGAGCATCGCCGATACCGCCGCCTGTCCCTGCCGGAACAGTGCCACGTACATGGTCATCTGCCCGAGCGTGATGAGGCGCCGCACCGTGGTGATCACGATCCACGCGTAGGCGCCGTAGAGCGCGGCGGTCGCGATGGATCCTAAGGCGAAGCCCCAGACGTCACGGCGCACGGTGAGCGCGCG
The DNA here is from genome assembly GCA_036008385.1 of Steroidobacteraceae bacterium. Lineage (GTDB taxonomy): Bacteria > Pseudomonadota > Gammaproteobacteria > Steroidobacterales > Steroidobacteraceae > 13-2-20CM-66-19. Next base: position 23,310 of record DASYNX010000089.1, on the reverse strand, counting down.
GTCCTCGGAGTACAGGCGGCGGAAGATGTCGCGGTAGCGCTCGAGCAGGCGCGAACCCAGGCCGTAGAGCATGACCTCCTTGGCGTGGTCTTCGCGGGCAATCACCGTCTCGAGGTAGATCTGCATGCGCGTCTCGGGCGATCGCCAGCGGAACAGGCGAAACGCGTCGCCCGAGAACTTGGCCTCCGCCACGAAGGCCGGCAGGCCCGCCGCCAGCAGCACCGCGACCGCCCACGGAGAGAAGCGCGCCAGCAGCACTCCGTAGCTCACCAGTGAGATGCCGTTCTGCACCAGGCCGAAAGTGCGCGTCACCAGGCTCAGCGGGCGGGTGGAGGCTTCGCGCCGCGCGCGGGTGAGCTTGTCGTAGAACTCCGAGTCCTCGAAGTGCTGCAGCTCGAGCGTCAGTGCCTTCTCCAGGATCATGACGTTGACACGCTGCCCGAGCTGCGCGCGCAGCAGCGACTGGCACAGCGACAGGCCGCGCTGCGCCGCCGCGATCGCCACCACCAGAGCGCCCTCGAGCGCGACCAGCTCCACGACGCGCATCGCCACACCGCCCGCGCGCATGGCGGCCACCACCGCATCGACGATCAGCGAGCCGATGTAGGCGACGCCGGCGGGCAGGACGCCGGCGATCAGGGTGAGGAGCGCGAGCGCGACGGTGAGCGCGCGGTTGGTGCTCCATACCAGCTCGAGCGCGCGGCGGCTGTAGCGGAACACGCCGAAAAAGCCGCGCAGCGTCAGCGCCTCACCGCCCGCGGCGGTTCTGGCACGGCGCGAGGGGTGCGCGGCGATCGCCATTACGGCTGCTGCCCGGCAGGCGGTGCCGGCCGGGTGATGAGTCGCGAGCCGCGCCGGAAGAACACGTAGCTGTAGATCCAGGAGGCGAGCACCGCGAGGCGGTTGCGAAAGCCGATGAGCACGGTCACATGCAACGCCATCCACGCGAGCCACGCCAGCAGGCCGCCGAAGCGCAGCCGCCCGAGCTCGACCACCGCCCGCGATTTGCCGACGGTCGCCATGGAGCCGCGGTCGCGGTAGCGAAAGCCGGCCGCGCGCGCCGCGCGCGCACCGCGCAGCTCCGCATCGATCACGCGCGCCACGTAGCGCCCCATCTGCAGTGCCCCCTGGGAAACCCCCGGCACCGGGGCGCCGCTCGCCGCATCGACCAGCCAGGCGGCATCGCCGATCACGAACACCTCCGGATGTCCCGGCAATGAGCAGTCCGGCGCGACCAGCACGCGCCCGCCCGGCCCGAGCGGCACGCCGAGCACCGCGGTGAGCGGCGCGGCGCGCACGCCCGCCGTCCAGATAAGGTTGTAACTGTGCAGCCGCTCACCGCCGGCCAGCACGCCGTCGGCAAACACCTGCGTGACTGGTGCGCCGAGCCGCACCTCGACCCCGAGCCCCTCGAGCTGCGCCAGCGCGCGCGCCGAGGAATCAGGGTGCAGGGCGGGCAGCACGCGCTCGCCCGCTTCGATGAGAATGACCCGCGAGTGGCGCGTGTCGGCGACCCGGTAGTCGCGCGGGATCACATCCACGGCCAGCTCCTTGATGGCGCCGGCCAGCTCGACGCCGGTGGGCCCGGCGCCGATGATGATGAAGGTCAGGTCCGCGGCGCGCTCCGCCGGATCCGCCTCGAGCTCCGCGATCTCGAAAGAGCGCAGCAGCCGCGAGCGGATGAAGGTCGCCTCCTCCACCGCCTTCATCCCCGGAGCGAACTGCTGCCACTCCTCGTGCCCGAAATAGTTGTCGACGGCACCGGGCGCCAGCACCAGGTAGTCGTAGGGGAGGCGCCGGCCGGCGCCGTACACGCAGCGCTGCGCGAGATCGATGTGCTCGACCTGTGCCAGCATGACGCGCGCGTTCTGCTGATCGCGCAGGATCGTGCGGATCGGCTGGGCGATGTCCGACGGCGCCAGTGCGGCGCAGGCGACCTGGTAGAGCAGCGGCTGAAACAGGTGGTAGTTGTTGCGGTCGATGACCAGCACGTCCGCGGGCGAGCGTTTCAGCGCCCGGGCGGCGAACAGTCCGCCGAAGCCGCACCCGACGATGACCACCCGTGCCTTTCCCGCCGCCAACGCGTACCTCCGCATCGCTGGAACCGCTCTCAGGATGTGGGGCCGATTATCGGCTGATAAAAGGGTGTCACGACGTCGCGGTCGCACACTGGATCAAGACCCTGCCGGCCGTCAGGGCAGCCCCCGAGCGATGAGAGTTCCCGCGCCGCCCACCCACAGAGCATCGAGCCAGCGCTCGCACAGCGCTACCGCCTCGGCGGGGCGGAACGCGCCCGGCTCGAGACACCACTGCAGCCACAGGCCATCGAGCAGTGCGGTGAGCCCGATGGCGGCGAGGCGCAGGTCCGGCGCGGCTGCGCGCCCGCCGCGCGGCCGCGCCGGCTGGCCCTCGAGCAGACCGGCGAGCAATCCGCGCACCAGCTTGAGGTAAGCCTGGTAGGTTTCGTGGCGCACGCGCTCGATCAGGCGCGAGTGACGGTACATGCCCCAGAACACCACCCAGACGGCCAGCACCTCGGCATCGAGATTGGGTGGTGCGAAGGAGGCCTCGAGAAAGGCGCGCATGCGCGCACGCGGGGTATCGGCGGCGCACGCCACGGCCGCCTGCACCCCGGCGATCAGCTCCGCGTTGAAGTGCCGGTAGGCCGAGGCGACCAGCTCGTCCTTGTTGGGAAAGTGATGGTTGATCAGCCCCACCGATACACCGGCCTGGGCGCTGATGGTGCGGATCGACAGGCCCTCGTGGCCGTAGCGCTTGAGACACTCGATGGTCGCCGCGATCAGCGCCTGACGGCGCTGAGCGGGAGGCTGCCGCTCGTAGCGCGGTTTGCGTGCGGCACGCAGCATTCACGCCCGGCGGCGCAGCCGCCCCCGGCGAAAATCGCTCACGATCTCGCGTGCCGCGTTGTGACCCGGTGCGCCGCTCACTCCGCCGCCCGGGTGCGTGCCGGCGCCGCACATGTACAGCCCGCGCAGCGGCCCGCGGTAGTTGCCGTAGCCGAGCATCGGTCGCGCCGAGAACAGCTGATCGAGGCTCAGGGTGCCGTGCGAGATGTCACCGGCGATGAGCCCGAAGGTTCGCTCCAGGTCGAGCGGACTCATGATCTGGCGGCCGAGCACCGCTGCCCTGAAGTTCGGCGCGTGCGCGTTGACGGTCTCGATCATCAGGTCGGCCACCTGTTCGCGGTGCACGTCCCAGGAGGCGCCGTTGGGCAGCACCGGGGCCACGTGCTGGCAGAACAGGCTCGCAACGTGCTGCCCCGCAGGGGCGAGCGTGTCGTCGAGGGTCGAGGAGATCACCAGCTCCACGATCGGCTGGCGCGACCAGCCGCCCGCGCGGGCGTCGAAGTAGGCGCGCTCCATGTACCCGAGGGTCGGCGCGATGATGATACCGGCGGTGTGATGATCGGCGAGCGACTTGCCGGGCAGACAGGTGAAGTCCGGCAGCTCGGCGAGCGCCACGTTCATGCGGAAGGTACCCGAGCCGCAGCGCCAGTGACTCATGTGCTCGCGCACCTCCGGCGGCAGCGCCCCGGCTGCGATCAGGTTGAGATACAGCAGCCTCGGGTTGAGATTGGAGATCACCGCCGCGGCACGCAGCGTCTCGCCGGACTCGGTGACCACGCCGACGGCGCGGTCGCCCTCGACCAGAACCTCGCGCACCGCGGTGCCCGTTCGGATCACGACACCGCGCGCCGTCGCCGCCCGGGCCATGGCCTGGGTGATCGCGCCCATCCCGCCGATGGCATGACCCCAGGCGCCGCGCTTGCCGTTCACCTCCCCGAACACGTGATGCAGCAGCACGTAACCGGAGCCGGGCGAATAGGGGCTCGCGTAGTTGCCGACGATGCCATCGAACCCGTAGACGGCCTTGATCGGGTCACTCTCGAACCAGTTGTCGAGGTAGTCTCCGGCGGACATCGCGAACAGCGCCAGCAGCTCGCGCCGCAGGCTCATATCGAGCCGCCGCAGCCGTCCGCCGACCCGCGCCGCGCGCAGCAGCTCGGGCAGCGCTTCGCGCCAGCTGCCGTCGACGGCGTTGGGCGGAGTCGTCAGCACCAGGTCGCGCAGCACGTCGGCGACCGCCTCGAGTCGCTCGCCGTAGGCCGCGAGCCGTGCGGCATCGCGGGCCGAGAAGCGTGCCACCTCCGCCGCAGTGCGCCCTTCCCCGGTGAGCAGGTAGCGCCCGTCCGCGGTCGGCAGGAAGTTGGCACAGCGTCGCTCCACCACGCGCAGCCCGTAGGTCGCGAGATCGAGGTCGCGGATGATCTTCGGGTTGAGCAGCGATACCGTGTACGCGGCGACCGAGTTGCGAAAGCCGGGGTGAAACTCCTCGGTCACCGCCGCGCCGCCGACGACCGGACGCCGCTCGAGCACGATGACCCTGATCCCCGCCGCGGCGAGGTAGGCCGCGCACACCAGGCCGTTGTGCCCGCCGCCGATAATCAGCGCGTCGCGATCTGCGCCGCCGGCGCCCGCGTCGGCCATGATTCCAGCTCCAGAAGCTTATTGAACGATCGTACAAAAACATCGGCGAGCGGCGCAATAGCCGCGACTCCCGGCCGGGGCAGCGCTGTGCGGCGACTTCTTGTGATACAAGGGCGCCCATGGACATCGCACGTCTGGTGCAGTCGTCGATCGCGCCGGTGTTCCTGCTGAGCGGGGTCGCCGCCTCGCTCGGGGTCCTCACCAACCGCCTGTCGCGCATCGTCGACCGGGCGCGCACAGTCGAGGAGCAGCTGGAGGGGCTTCCAGACCAGGCGCCGCACCTGCACGACGAACTTGGCACGCTGGCGCGCCGTGCGCACTACATCAACGTCGCGATCTCGCTGTGCACGATCTCCGCCCTGCTGGTCGCGCTGGTGGTGGTCACGCTGTTCGCCAACGCGTTCCTCGGCTCCGAGCTCGGCGCGGTGATCGCACTGCTGTTCGTCGGGGCGATGGTGTGTCTGAGCGCGGCATTCATCGCTTTCTTCATCGAGGTACGGATCGCGGTCGCGGCGCTGCGCATCGGCATAAGCCGCAGCTAGTCCGTCCGCGCGCCCGGGTCCACCCAAACAGGCGGGCGGTCGACGAATCTGCTACCCTGCGCACCCTTTTTTATGCCCCGCCGGGCGAGCCGCAGCGGCACGCGCCGCCGCCCGGAAACCGCCCGCCACCGATGCACCGACCGATCCGCAACATCGCCATCATCGCGCACGTCGACCACGGCAAGACCACGCTGGTCGACTGCCTGCTGAAGCAGTCGGGAACCTTCGCGGCGCACGAGCGCCTGGGCGAGCGCATCATGGATTCCAATGACATCGAGCGCGAGCGCGGCATCACCATCCTCGCCAAGAACTGCGCCATCGAGTACGGCGGCACGCGCATCAACATCGTCGACACGCCGGGGCACGCGGACTTCGGCGGCGAAGTCGAGCGGGTGCTGTCGATGGTCGACGGGGTGCTGTTGCTGGTCGATGCGGTCGAAGGTCCCATGCCGCAGACGCGCTTCGTGACGCGCAAGGCGCTGGCACAGGGGCTCAGGGCGATCGTCGTGGTCAACAAGATCGACCGCCCCGGGAGCCGCCCCGCCCTGGTGGTCGATCAGACCTTCGACCTGTTCGACAAGCTCGGCGCCAGCGACGCGCAGCTGGACTTTCCGGTCATCTACGCCTCGGCACTGCAGGGGTGGGCGAGCACCGTCTACACCGAGCGCCGCCCGGACATGTCGGCGCTGTTCGAGGCGATCCTCACCCACGTGCCGCCGCCGGCGGCACTTCCCGACCTGCCGCTGCAGCTGCAGATCTCCACGCTCGATTACAACTCCTACGTAGGGCGGATCGGCATCGGCCGCATCCGCGCCGGCGAGGTGCACCCGGGCGAGAACGTCGCGCTGCGTTACGGCGACGAGGACCGCGGACTGGCGCGCATCGGACAGGTGCTGACCTTCAACGGCCTGGAGCGCAGTCCGGTTGAGCAGGCCGGGGCCGGCGACATCGTCGCCATCACCGGCATCGAGGGCGTCAATATCGGCGTGACGGTGTGCGATGCGGAGCACCCGGTTGGGCTGCCGCCGATCGCCGTGGACGAGCCGACGCTGGCGATGAACTTCCAGGTCAATACCTCGCCACTGGCCGGGCGCGAGGGCCGGTTCGTCACCAGCCGGCAACTGCGCGAGCGCCTGTACCGGGAGCTGCAGAGCAACGTGGCGCTGCGCGTGGAGGACACCGACGAGCCGGACGTGCTGCGCGTCTGCGGCCGCGGCGAGCTGCACCTCACCATCCTCATCGAGAACATGCGCCGCGAGGGCTACGAGCTCGCGGTCTCGCGCCCGCAGGTGCTCACCCGGCTGGTGGACGGTGAGGTGCACGAGCCCTACGAAGCGCTGGCGGTGGACATCGAGGAGGCCCATCAGGGCGCGGTCATGGAGGCGCTCGGCCAGCGGCGTGCGGAGCTCGCCGACATGAGCCTCGACGGCCGCGGGCGCGCGCGGCTCGAGTACCGCGTGCCGGCGCGCGGCCTGATCGGCTTCCAGGGGGAGTTCCTCACCCTCACCCGCGGCACCGGGCTGATGAGCCACATCTTCGATGGCTTTGCGCCGGTGAAGGGAGAGATTCCCGACCGCCACAACGGTGTGCTGGTGAGCAACGAGAACGGCGCCGCGGTCGCCTATGCGCTGTTCAACCTGCAGGAGCGTGGGCGCCTCTTCATCGGGCCGGGTGAGAAGCTCTACGAAGGCATGATCATCGGCATCCACAGCCGCGATAACGACCTGGTGGTGAACCCCATCAAAACCAAGAAGCTCACCAACATCCGTGCCGCCGGCAAGGACGACGCCATCCTGCTGACGCCCCCCATCCAGATGACGCTCGAGTATGCGGTCGAGTTCATCGCCGACGACGAGCTGGTGGAGGTCACGCCCAGCTCGATCCGCCTGCGCAAGCGCCTCCTCAAGGAGCAGGACCGCAAGCGCGCCGCGCGTGCCGACGCGGCCGCCACTGCGTAGCTAGACTTCCTGCGCGCCGGCGATACCGATAAAGCTCAGGAACTCGCCGCGGGTGCGCGCATCGCTGCGGAACAAGCCGGTCATGCGGCTCGTGACCATCGACACACCGCGCTTGTGCACGCCGCGGGTCGTCATGCACTGGTGCACCGCATCCACAACCACTCCCACACCGCGCGGACGCAGCACGTCCGTCACGCAGTCGGCGATCTGCGCGGTGAGCTTCTCCTGCACCTGGAAGCGGCGCGCGTAGCCATCGACCACGCGCGCGAGCTTGCTGATGCCGACCACCTTGTCGGCCGGCAGGTAGCCGATGTGCACGCGCCCGATGATCGGCGCCATGTGATGCTCGCAGTGTGACTCGAAGGAGATGTCACGCAGCACGATCATCTCGTCGTAGCCGCCCACCTCCTCGAAGGTGCGCCGCAGGTAGGCGGCTGGGTCAATCTGGTAGCCGGAAAACCAGTCGCGATACGCCTCCAGCACGCGCCGCGGCGTGTCGCGCAGGCCCTCGCGCTGCGGATCCTCGCCCGCCCAGCGCAGCAGGGTGCGCACCGCACTCTCGGCCGCGCGGCGGGAAACCTTCGCTCGTGTGCTCGCCATCTGCGCCGTACTCCCTGCGGCGTGCACCGGACCAACCGCCCTCGCCGCTTGGGCAGTGTAGCGTGCGCCCGCCGGCGGCGCGCGCGAGGGTCAGCTGAGGAAGCGCAGTGTTCCGCAGGTGAGCAGCAGGCTGCAGCCGCCCACCAGCGTCGCCACCGCGAGACCCGCGGCGAGCGGCCGCCAGCCGATGCGCCACATGTCGGTAACCGAGACCGACAGGCCGACCGCGGTCATGCCGCAGGTCAGGAACAGGTCCGATGCCGTGTAACCGGTGTTGACGAGCGCCGGCCACCACCCCGAGCCCAGCAGCGCATCTCCTGCGGTACGCATCAGGATGAAGCCGATGAACGCCAGCACGAATAACGGCACCAGCGCCGAGCGCGTCGTCGCGGTGGTGCCCGCCGATGCTGCCTGCAGCGACTGTGGCTGATTGACCCTCTCCGCTGCCGCGTGCCGCTGCGCGAGCCAGGCGGCGGCGGGAATGATCACGGCAATCGACAGGTTGCGCAGCAGCTTCGCCACACTCGCCGCCGCCAGCGCCGCGGGAGCGGCGGCCTGCTGCGAATAGATGAGCGCCGCGCCGATCACCTGTGAGGTGTCGTGGATCGCGGTGCCGAGGAAGATTCCTGCGTGTACCGGAGAGGTGGCCAGGAAGTGCCCCGCCACCCACGGATAGAACAACATGGCGATGCAGCCGAACAGCACCACGCAGGTGACCGCGAACGCCGTCTCGGCATGACGCGCCTTGATAACAGGAGAGAGGGCCACCACGGCCGTGCAGCCACACACCGCCGTGCCGACCGCGAGCAGCAGGCCCAGACGACGCGGCACCGCGAGCAAGCGCGCTAGCGCGGTACCGGCGAGCAGCGCCACGGTCAGGCAACCGAGAGCCACGGGTAGCGCAGTCGCCGCAATGGCGGTCGCGCCGCTGAGCGTCAGACGTAGTCCGACGAGAGCGATACCGGCGCGCAGCAGCCGGTGCATGGCCCATTTGAGTCCGCTGGTGGCCCAGGCCGGCACGCCGATCGTGTTGCGCCAGAGCATGCCCAGCATCACGGCACACATGACCGGACTCAACGGGAATTTCGGCAAGCCGCCGGCGCCCTGCGCCAGTCCCTGAGCCATGCCGCGCGCCAGTGCGGCGAGCGCCAGCGCGACCAGTACGCCGGGGGCTGCCTGACGCAGCGCAGCCCAGCCCGCCAGCGACGCCCGCCGCAGCCGCACGGCTACAGCGGCAGCCGCTCGTCGCCGGGAATCTGGGGCAGTGTCACGCGCCGGTTGGCGACCATGCGGTCGTTCAGCTCGGTAATCGCCCGGCTGCCAGTACGCATGAACACGAACGGCAGCACCCCGTGCACCAGACAGGCAATGCCGGCGAACACCATGCGCAGGCCGAAGTACAACGCCCTGCCGAGGTGCTCGCCATAGCTCTCGCCAACCGACGCCGGATGCTCGGTAAAAGCGCGCATGAGACTCATGATGAAGAGCATAGGCGCCGAGGCGCGCTACGCGATTGCGAAGGCGGGGCGCGGTGGCCCGCGTCACGCAACAATGTTGCGCAAATGCCCTTTCTGATGGAACATGGTTTCGTGGACAGGCTGGATGCCAAAATCCTCGAGCTGCTGCAGGCGAACGGTGAGCTCACCGCCGCGGAAGTTGCCGACCGCGTCGGCCTGTCCAAGACGCCGTGCTGGCGGCGCATCCAGAAGCTGCAGCAGGCGGGCATCATCCGCCGCACGGTGGCGTTGCTCGATGCGCACGCGCTCAACGTCGGCACGACGGTATTCGTGACGCTGAAGACCGGCAATCACAGCGAGGCGTGGTTCGAGAAGTTCGTGCGCGCCGTGCGCGCCATCCCCGAGGTGATCGAGATCCACCGCATGAGCGGGGACGTCGATTACCTCATCCGCATCGTCGTGCCCGACATCGACGCCTACGACGTGGTGTACAAGCGGCTGATCTCGGCGGTGGAATTCCAGGATGTGAGCGCCAGCTTCGTGCTCGAGACGCTCAAGGCCACCACCGCGCTGCCGTTGTGCTACCTGAAGCCTGACTGATTCGCGGCGGGCATGCCCGGGCGCGGCGCGGCTTTGATCGCGCTCCTGCGGCTCATGCGCCCGGTCCGGCGGCGGTAAATACGTCCGGTCCAAAAGCCCGCAGCTGCGGTTCCGCGGCATAACCGAGCGACTGCAGTCCGAAAATCGCCTCGACGGTGCGCAGCAGCGAGTAGTGGTTGTACGGCACCGCTGAGACCGTTCCCGGCTTTACGAACGGCGACAGCACGACGGCGCCGATGCGCCCGCCGCCCGGGCCGTTGAAGCCCGGCTGGTATTTCGCGCCCGGGAGCGGCTGCTCGCCGCAGCAGGCGCCCGAGCCCTCGGAGCCCAACCCGTCGGACTCGTCGAAGGTGACGACGAGCAGTCCGTCGGCGCGGAAGGCGGGCGAGCGCTCGATCAGCGGTACCCAATTGCGCAGGAACTCGTTGACGGCCGCCAGGCCGCCGCGCCGGCCGTCAACGCAGCGGGCGTCGTGACCGTCGTTGCACAGGTTGGGCGTGATGAAGATGTAGTTGGCGGTCGTGGCGGTGCTCGCGAGATCCTGCGGCAGATGCTCGAGATTGACGACGTGGGCATCGCAGCGCGGCTGATTGTCGATGACCGAGTGGAAGTAGACGAACGGGTTGTGCTTCGCTGCGTATTGATCGGAACGGCTCGCCAGGCTCGTGGTTTCGGGTCGACCGAGCGCCATGTGTCCGCAGGTCGACCGCTCGCGCGCCGGATCCTTGCCCATGTCCTCCATGTAGGCCTTCCAGGTGAGCCCCGCGGCCTCGAGCTGATCGGGCAGCGTCGGCACGCTCGCCGGGTACACACAGCCTGATCCGCGCAGCTGCCCGTGTGCGTCGAGCCCGGGCGCACTCGCCTTGAAGTCGGCAAACGTCGGGCAGTCGAGCTGGGTCGCCTCGTTCGGCGCCTGACCGCTCACCAGCGCGACGTAGTTGCCGAGGCTCGCGTGACCGATGGCGTAATACTGCGTGAGCAGCGCCCCGTGCGCCGCCAGTGTGCGCGCGAGGTACGGCGCGGGTGAGCGCGCACCGAAGGTGTCGCGGTAGGACTGATTCTCGAGCAGCAGCAGGAACACGTGACGGATGGGCGGCAGCGCGGCGGTCGAGGCCGGCGCCGCGGCAGCGGCCGGCACGCCGGCGTTCGGCGCGTTCGCAGCGGCGAGCGTCACGAGCGCAAGCAGCATGCGCGCGACAACGGCGGCCGCGGTATGGGGCGCGCGCTTCATCGTCTAACCTGTCCGGGCGGCGCGCCGCTCGATCGCGCGCTGCAGGTAAGGATTCTGTGTCTTGTCATAGGCCCGGCGCGCACGGCGTCTGCGAAGGCTGTGCCAGAACCACAACCCCTCGAGACGAAACAGCCGATAGCCCCCGAGCAGAACGACCCCGCCCGGCGCGCCTGCGAGATGGTCGAGCAGCGTCGATACCGGCTGGAACCAGCCCGGACGCTGCGCGAGGCGCGTCAGCGCGTCGATGACGCCGGGGTGGACGCGGCCGTCGCGCAGGAATCCTTTGCCAAAGTGAGTCCCGACAATCGCGAGGCCACGCTCGCTCTCGAGTTGCGCCTGACGGGGCGGATTCAGCAACTCGATGAACTCCTCGGCGTTGTCGACAAACGAGCAGGGGAAAAAGGCGCGCACCCCGGGGGTGTGAGCGGTCCGGTAAGGGACCGCTGTCGTGATGTTCCACACGTTCAGGTCGTCGTACGCGAAGCTGCGCACGTAGTGCAGGTACCGCTCCGCCAGGTCCGCCCAGTAGAACGGCGATCCGGTGCGATGACCCTCGGCACGGCGCTCGCGCCGGCCGCCGAGCGCAGTGTACAAGCAACGCCACAGTCGGAAGCGGAAGCGATCGACCCCCCAGTACAGGTTGTCGCAGTTGTGGCCGTGTGCGGCGTAGGCGGTCGGATACCGGCCAAGGGTCCGGTGATAGACCTCAAACGCCGCATGGATCTCGGTGCGCTCGCTCGACTCCATGCGGGCGCCGTGAAAGGCAATCTCGAAGCCACGTTCCTGAAGGTGACGGACATAGCTCGCATAATCCGGATCATCGAGTGTGTCCGACCCCTGGTAGTCACTCGCTCCCTGATAGGGCAGCGGCCACACGGTCTTGGTAGTCCGAAAGCCGAGTCGGTCCAGCAGTTCATAAATGGGGCGAATGTACTCGAGCGTCGCGTCGTCGGTGTCGTCGAAGATCGAGAAGGCGAACTGCTTGCCGCCCGGGAATGAGACAGGACAACGGCTGGTCATGACGGGATCAATCGAGTCGCTCCACGACAGCTATCTCCTAAAGGTGATCGCTCCAGGCATCGCCGCGCGTCACCATCCAGGCGTCGAGATCGGTGCTCAGTGCGTGTCGCGCACCCGGGTCGCGCAGCAGCAGGTGAAGGTTGCCCGGCATTTGAACGAACCCGGCCCTGAGCAGCGGCCCGCGCAGCGCGCGACTGGACGCGGTCAGCAGCAGCGCGTCGTAGTTCGCGCCTCTCGCCCAGCGCCGCGCGACGGCGAGCACGCCGTGTAGCGCACCGGGACAGTCGGGGTCGAGCACCAGATCGACTACCGATCCGATGCCCAGTCCGCGGATGCGAGCATCGTCGAGCCGCAGCGGATGCGCGAGCACGGCGAGGCCGACGAGCTCATGTGCGCGCCAGGCGCAGGCGAAGCAGTAGCGCCCGTTGGCACCGCGTTCATAGCGCCAACGCAGATAGGCGCCGGAGCGCATGGCAGAGCTGCGCAGCGTACGCTGCGCGCGGACCCAGAGACTGTCGAGCGCCGCCTCCTCCGGCAGCCGCGCGGCGAGCTCAGTCCTCAGCCCCCGTGCGGTCCACGCGCCCGGCAGCCGCAGCACCGCCAGGCTCAGCGTGATGAGGGCGCCGCCCAGATCCGCAATCGGCGGAGTCCGCGCCATCTTCGCGGCCAGCGACAGCGCGGCCGACAGGCCGCTGAGATGCTCGAGTCGCCCGAAGTCGAGCTTGCGCAGCATGCGCGCCGGGCGCAGTGGCTCGACGTAGTCGCGCACGGCGCCAAGGTCGAGCATCCCCAGCGCTGCCGACAGCTGTCGTGTGATCAGCGCGGCGGGCAGCGAGGCGGCAATCCCGACATGTTTCAGCATTTCCTTCAACAGCAGGAAGCCGACGGGACCATTGCGGTACTCCTCGAGGACCCAGAAGCCCTTAAGCCAGTGGGCCGGCGCGTACTCCGTGCCGTTCCAGAAACGTGTGGGAATCGAGGTCAGGTACGCCACCAGACGCGAGCCGATGAAGACGCCTACCGTTGGCGGCCCCTTGCCGGGCTCAAAGGGATTCGCCGCCGCCGCGGCGCGCAGCATTTCGCGGGTGCTGTCGGGCGTGGCCTGCGGATCCCACGCGGATGCCCGGAAGAATACGGCGATCGAGTCGGCGTCTGCTTCACCTAAGCGACGGACTCTCAGGGGCTCAGGCATTTGTTCAGACGCAATCTAACGCTCGTGCAAATCATAGCATAGGCGTGCGCTTCGATCCGGCGGTGACGCTGACTCATGCGGTCGCGCTGCGCGGCGCACGGCGCAACGCCTGCACGAACAGCGCGGCGCAGCCGGCGGTGAATGCGCCGGCAGTGAGAAACGCAGCGCCGGGAAAGTACACCCGTGCCGTTGGTGCCGAGAAGTGCGCGAACACCTGCGTCATGAGCGGCGGACCGATGATCGCGCTCAGACTGTAGACGCAGGCGACCGCACCCTGCAGCTCCCCCTGCGCGTTGGCGGGAATGCGTTGCGAGACGAGCGCGTTCATGGACGGGTACGTCAGCGCGAACAGGAACGTCGTGAGCCCCACCGCGTACATCATCCAGCCGGCGGTCGCGAAGGCGTAGCCGACGTAGGCCAGCAGCGCGGACGCCATGCCAGCAATCGCCGCGCGCCGTTCGCCGCCCAGCCACGGAATGAGCACACGCGTGAACGCCCCCTGCGCGATCGCCATCACGAGGCCGACGAAGGCGAGCGAGTAGCCGACCCCGGCGCTCGTCCAGTGGAACTTGTAGATCGTGTAGAACGCCCAGGTGCTCGGCAGGACCTGGTGCCCGAGTTGCCACAGAAACAGCGCCGCCAGCATCAGCAGCACCACCGGGTAGCTGCGCATCTGCATGAGCGTGCCGAATGGATTGGCGCGTGCCCAGTGAAAGGCGCGGCGATGCTCCGGCGGCAGCGATTCGGGCAGCGCGAAGTAGCCGAGCGCCGTGTTGGCAAGCGCGATGCCACCGGCGGTGAAAAACGGCGCCCGGGCGCCGAGGCCGCCGAGCAACCCCCCGATGGCCGGTCCCAGGATGAACCCAATCCCGAACGCGGCGCTCATGAGGCCGAAGGTCTGTGCGCGCCTGGCGGGCGCCGTGATATCCGCCACGTAGGCATAGGCGGGCGTAAACGATGCGCCCGCCATGCCGGCGATGGCACGGCCGACGAACAGCCAGCCGAGCACCGGCGCGAAGCCCATGATGAGATAGTCGCAGCCGAGCGCCAGCAGCGCGAACAGCAGCACCGGCCGGCGGCCGAAGCTGTCGCTCAGGTTGCCGAGCACCGGCGCGCAGAAGAACTGCATCAGCGCGTACACGAACCCCAGCCAACCGGCGTAGCCGGCCGCGCGGTCGACGCTGACGCCGGTGAGCTGCATGATCAACCGCGGCAGCACCGGCAGGATGATGCCGAAGCCGATCGAGTCGACCAGCACCGCGATGAACACGAATATCAGGGCACTGCGGCCGGCCTTGCGGGCACTCACGGGCTGGAGAATCAACCGGCGCGGGTCAAGCGGCGGCGCAGCCAGAATACCGGCACGCCGGCGAGAATGATGACGAAGGTGATGCCGGTGTTGCGCGGGTCGCTCACCAGGGCATTCAGCACCATGAATAGCGACGCAAGCAGGAACACCGCCGGCACGAACGGATAGCCCCACACGCGGTAGGGGCGCGGCAGCGCCGGCTGACGCCGGCGCAGCACGAACACCGCCGCGACCGCCAGGGCATAAAACGGCCAGATGCCGAGGATGAACTTGTCGGCGAGCTGCGCGAAGTCGTTCTGCAGGACGTACGACACGCTGAGCACCGTGGCCAGCCAGATTGCGACCGAGGGGCTCGCGAAGCGCGGGGAAACGCGTGCCGCCACCCGAAAGAACAGGTCGCGGTCGGCCATGGCAAAGAAGATCCGCGAGCCGACCAGCATCGAGGCGTTCAGCCCGCTGAACGCCGAGATCACCACCGCCGCGGCGATCACCGCGGCCCCCGCGCCACCGAGCAGCGGAACGCGCGCGGCCACGTCGGAGGCGATGAGCTTCGCGCCCGCCATTTGAGCGGGAGCGAGCGCATACAGGAAGCCGACGTTCACCAGCAGATACACCAGCATCACGCACGCGGTGCCGGCAATCACCGCCCGTGGCAGGGTGCGCTGCGGATCGCTGACCTCCCCGGCCACAAAGGCCGGATCCGCCCAGCCGTCGTAAGTCCACATCACCGGGATGAGCGCGGTGGCGAGCAGCGACAGTGACAGTGCCGCCGGCCAGGGGGACATGAGGTGTGCGCCGCTGCCGCCGGTGGCGGTGAACGCGAGCAGTCCGAGGGCGAGCAGCACGCCGTACTTCACCGCAGTGGTGGCGCTCAGCACCGCCGCGGCGCTCTGTACGCCCACATGGTTGATGGCGCCGATCAGCACGATGGCGAGCGCGGCAGTGAGGCGCACGTGCGCGGCGGCAAGCGGCACGAAGTAACCGACATATTCGGCGAAGATCGTGGCAATGGCGCCGAGCGCCGCCGCGCGTACCACCACCAGCTCCGCCCAGCCGAACAGGAACGCGGGCAGTGGCCCGTAGCCCTCGAGCAGGTAGGCGAAGATGCCGCCCGAGCGCGGCAGCGCCGCCGCGAGCTCCGCGATCGTGAGCGCACCGCACAGTGCGATGATGCCGCCCAGCAGCCAGCACAGCAGGATCGGGCCAGGCGCCTGCAGCTGCGCGGCGACCGTGGCCGGAACGCGGAAGATGCCGCTGCCGATGGTGATTCCCACCGACACGGCGATGGTCTGCAGCAGGCTCACCGAGCGCGGCATGCGCTCGCCCCACTGATCAGCCACCGGCGAGTCTCGTGGCGAGCAGCTCGACCCAGTGGCGTACCGGCAGCGCCGTGCCGCTGCGCAGGTGCGCGAGGCAGCCGATGTTGGCCGTGGCGATCACATCGGGCGCGCCGCTCTCGAGTGCGCTCACCTTGGCGCGCAGCAGCTGCGCGGCCAGCTGCGGTTGCAGGATGGAGTAGGTCCCCGCCGAGCCGCAGCAGCGGTGACCGTCGCTCACGGCGGTGAGCTGGAATCCGGCGGCAGTGAGCAACGGCTCGACCACGCCGCTCGCCTTGAGCGCGTGCTGCAGCGTGCAGGGAGCCTGAAAAGCCACCTTTAGCGGCGGGGCCGCCGGCGCCGCGCCGCCGAGCGCCGCCGCGAGTGCGCCGGCCTCGGCCGAGAGCAGCTGACTGATGTCGCGCGCCAGTGCGCTGATGCGTGCGGCGCGCGCGGCGTACTGCGGATCATCCCGCAGCAGCCGCCCGTAGTCGCACAGCATCGCCGCACAGGCGCTGGCCGTCACCACCACGGCTTCGGCGCCTGCGACCAGCGGTGGCCAGAGCGCATCCACGTTGCGCCGTATCTGCGCGAGTGCCTCGGTGTGGGCCGACAGGTGATGGCTCAGCGCCCCGCAGCAGCCCGCGCCGCGCGCGCGCACCACCGCGATGCCGATGCGGTCCAGCACCTGCGCCGCCGCCGGGTTGATGTCGGGGGCAAGGACCGGCTGAGCACAGCCCTCGAGCAGCACCACACGGCGCGCGTGCCGTGCCGCCGGCCAGGCGCGTGTCGCCGGCGGCGGCAGGCGGGCCCGCAGCGCGCGCGGCAGCAGCGGGCGCGCGGCGCGCGCGACCGAGAGCAGTGCACGCAGGCGAGCGCTGTGCGGCACGAGCGCGCGCAGCAGGTAGCGCTTGAGGCGCGTGAGCGGCGTTCGCGGCACCCGCTCAGCGGCGAGCGCTCGGCCGAAGTCGAGCAGCGCGCCGTACTTTACTCCCGAGGGGCAGGCGCTCTCGCAGGCGCGGCAGGTGAGACAGCGATCGAGATGCAGCTGGGTGCGCGCGCTCACCGGCGCGCCCTCGAGCAGCTGCTTCATCTGATAGATCCGCCCGCGGGGGCTGTCGAGCTCATCGCCGAGCAGCTGGTAGGTCGGGCAGGCCGGCAGACAGAACCCGCAATGCACGCAGCTGCGCAGAATGGCATCCGCCTCGCGCCCCTGCGGCGTGTCGCGGATGAAATCGGCGAGCGCGGTCTGCATAAGCTTCCGATTCCATCCGCCCGGGGCGGGCGGGAGTCGTGCAGTCCGCAATTCTACGCGCAATCAGCCGCAAGGCACCTCGCGGCACGCTCGCAGCGGCACACGGCGCTAGCCGGTGATGATCTTGAGGCGCTGGGTACGCGAGGCGTCGCCGATCTCGTTCACGCGCCGCAGCAGCTCACGCGCCGCATCCGCCTGCAGCGGGCGGCTGAGCAGGAAACCCTGCGCATCCTGGCACTCCTGCTCCTGCAGAAAGGTGAGCTGTGGGAAATTCTCCACGCCCTCGGCCGTGACGCTGATGCGCAGTGAGCGCGACATGGCGATGATGGCGGCCGCGATCGCCCGATCATCGCTTCCCTCGCTGATGCTGGTCACGAAGGAGCGGTCGATCTTCAGTCGGTCGACGGCGAAGTGCCGCAGGCGACCGAAGCTCGAGTAGCCGGTACCGAAATCGTCGATGGCGAGCGATATGCCGAGCGCCTTGAGCTGGTTGATCGCCTTCTCCGCCCAGACCTCGTCCGCCATAACGACCGACTCGGTGATCTCGAGCTCGAGCACCGCCGGGTCGAGGCCCGTCTCCTTGAGGATCTCGGCCACTTCGTTGGGGTATTCCGCCAGGGCGAACTGGCGCCCGGAAACGTTGACCGCCATGCGGTTCACCGGCAGGCCTTCGGCACGCCAGGTCTGCGCCTGCTCGCAGGCAGTGCGCAGCACCCACTTGCCGATGGCGAGGATCAGGCCGGTCTCCTCGGCGACCGGGATGAACTCGAGCGGGCTGACCGCGCCGAGCTCGGTGTTGGTCCAGCGCAGCAGCGCCTCGATTCCCGAGATCGTGCCGGTACGCACGTCGAACTGCGGCTGGTACTGGAGCGAGAACTCGTTGCGCGCGAGCGCGCCGCGCAGCTGCTCCTCGATGGTGAAGCGGTGCAGCGCGGTCGCGTTCATCGACACATCGAAGTAGGCGTGGGTGCCGGGGCTGCGGCGCTTGGCGAAATACATCGCCAGATCGGCATTGCGCAACAGCGTCTCGGCATCGATGCCGTCCTGCGGGTAGATGGCGATGCCGATGCTCGGCGTGACCACCAGCGAGTTCGAGGCCAGCTGTATCGGCTCGCGCAGCGCCAGGATGAGCCGCTCGGCCACGGCGCCGGCGTCCACGGTGGTGCGCAGGTTCGGCAGCAGCACCATGAACTCATCGCCGCCGAGGCGTGCGATGTCGCCCACCCGCGCGCTGTTGGAGCCGGAGGTTGAATCGTTGCCGTAGCGCAGCGAGCTGCGCAGCCGGTCGGCGACCACGCACAGCAGCTCATCACCGACGGCGTGACCGAGGGTGTCGTTGACGCGCTTGAAGTTGTCCAGGTCGAGATACAGCACCGCGAGGTGGCCGCCCTTCTCCTTGGCGGCCTGCAGCGCCCCGACCAGGCGGTTATGCGACTGCATGCGGTTGGGGAGCCCGGTGAGCGTGTCGAAGTAGGCCAGCCGCACGATGCGCCGCTCGGCCCGCCACTTGCTGCCGAGCGCGATGGCCATCTGGCGCACTTCGTGCGGATGGAACGGCTTCTGCAGGTAGGAGAGCTTGTCCTCCGGGGGCACCAGGCCGCCAATCTCACCCGGATCGGCATCCGAGTAGGCGGTGCAGATGACGATCTCGATCGCCGGATCCAGCTCCCTGATCTGCGTGGCCGCCCACACCCCGTCAGGACCTGGAGGCATGCGCACGTCGAGGAATACCACAGCAAACGGCTCGTTGCGCCCCAGGGCCTCCTTCACCGCGGCGACCGCCTGGGTGGCCTCCTCGCAGAACACTGCCTCGAAGGCCGTCGAGGTGCGCGTGGCCGCGCGGCGCAGCGCCTCCTCGGGGTTCTTGCGGAACAGCCGGCTGCGCAGCTCGTGAAAGCCCGTCATCTCCAGGTTCGCCTCGCTCTCGGACAGGATCTGCCGGTAGGCATCGCGAATCTCGGGCTCGTCGTCTACCACGAGCACGCGAATGGGTTTGGAGTTTCGTACAGCCATGGGTCCCTCACGCAGCTCCCGCAAGCGGAGCAGTTTCACGGCCCGCGAGCGGCACCATTAGATGGAGCGATGCGCCGCAGCCCGGGCCGTCGCTGGCGGCCCAAATCCGCCCGCCGAGGGCGCCGACGGCGTTGGCGCACCAGTGCAGGCCGATGCCGTGATTGGTTTCCGGCGATTTGGTCGAGAATCCCTTTTCGAACACGCGCTCGAGATTCTGGGCGGGGATGCCGATGCCATCGTCCTCGCACTGCAGATGCAGCTGCTGACCCTCGGCCGCGTGCACGATCTCGGCGCTCACGCGCAATATCCCCTTCTCCTTACCGGCATCGCGCACCGCATCCGCTGCGTTGATGATCAGGTTCTGCAGAGTCAGGCGCAGCACCGTGCGCGCCACCCGCACCACACCGACGCGGCGCAGCGTGTCGTCGGCTGCAACCAGCAGCCGCTGGCGACAGGAATCGGGGACGATCTCCAGCGACTGCGCCACCAGCTCGGTCAGGCGTACCGGCTCGATCACGGCCTCGTTGCGTGCCGAGCGCAGCTGCTCCGCCAGCATCGTCTGGATCACGGTCGTCTGGCGCGTGATGACGGCCACGTCCTCGCGCGCCGCCTGCACGGTGCCGGCGAGGTCGCCGCAGGCGAGCCGCACGAACTGCTCCAGGTCCGCGGCGCGCTGCGGGTCGGTCACCCTGCCCCGCATCTCGGCGACGGCCTGCTCGGCATCCTCGGCCGGCGCCTCGCGCAACCGGTCGAACAGGCTGGCGAGCCGCACGCTGATCGGAGTCATGGCGTTGCCGAGGTTGTGCAGCACTCCCTTGGCCAGCTCGGCGAATCCGGCCTGAAAGGACTGATCGACCAGCTGGGTGCGCGACTCGGCGACGCGCTCCACCATGCGATCGAATTCGCGTCCCAACACGCCGAATTCGTCCCGGCGCTTGAGGTCGAGGCGGGTGGTCAGGTCCCGGTCCTTGCCGAGCGCCACCGCGTAGTTCGTGAGCAGCGCGAGCGGCCTCAGGATCGCCCGATTGAGCACCATGACCAGCAGGATCAGGACGATCACGGCGGCGGCCATCAGGCAGCCCGACGCATACGCCACGGCCGCCTGACCGCGGGCGGTGATGCGCCGCGGAACGTCGACGCGCAGCGTCATGATCGGATGCCCGTAAACGTCGCCGAATGCCCGGTAGACACGCGTCTGCGTATCGGTCTCGACCAGCTCCTGCCCCGCCACCTCCTCAGGTGCCAGCATGGCAAGCTCCGCCTGCGCCTGGGCGCCGATGTGCCGCACCACCGTCGGCGAGAGCAGCCGGCCGATCATCACCAAGCCGCGCGAGGGTCCCCGGCCGGCGCCGTCGAGCACCGGCGCGGCCGCGAGCATCAGAATGCCTTTGTTGGTGGGCAGCAGCCCGCGCGCGGCTTTGCCGCCGCGCAGATTCGCCTGCCAGGGAAAGTCGGCAGGCAGCGCGTCATGCGTAGTCAGGTCGAGCTTGAGCGGCTGGTCCGACTGCAGATCGAGATCCTTCGCCTGCACGAACCGGCCGCCGTCATCGACGATGATCAGGGCGTTGGCATTGAGCTCGCGCAAGGCGATGTTGCTGATGTTGGCCGCGATGAATTCCGGGTTGTGATCCTGGACGAAGCGGTAGGTGTCGGCCCAGTTCCCCCAGTCGGCTGCCGACAGCGACAGCTCGTTGAGCGTGCTCTCGAGCGCGTACTCGATGCGCCGCATGGCGGTGCGCGCATCGGCACGCTCGAGCTCGGCGAAGCTCGGCATGACGACCTGCTTTTCGACCAGCACCTGGGCCAGTCCGAGAATCAGGAAGATCGCGCCGATCAGGGCGATGACCTTGGAGCGGATACTCACGGGATTAAGCTAAATCGAAACACTCTTTTCTTTGTGTCCTGGCCTCTCAAATTCCGCCGGCGCGTGCGCGGGCACAGGCCGGGGAAGTGACGGACGTCACAGAACCGGGCCGGCCCCGGCGCCGCGCTCACGGCTGCCTGGGAGCGGCAAGGCGGCCGGGCCGCGGCGCCTGCCGCGGCCTCACGAGCCGTTCCGAAATGCTATGTTCTGCACCCCTCGGGAACGCGGAGAAATCATGAGAACAACCCGACGTGCTTTCCTAGGATGGGCTGGCGCCGGCGGCGTGCTCGCGGCCGGCTCCACGGTGCTGGCGGGAGCCGCCGCACCGCGAGCCTCCGGCTTGAGATCCCTGACGGGCAGCGCGCAACCGATCAGCGCACAGGAGCACGGCGCGCGGCTCGCCAAGGTGCAGGGTCTGATGCAACAGCGCCGCATCGCCGCGCTGCTGGTCGAGTCGGGGTCGACACTCGAGTATTTCACCGGCGTTCGCTGGTGGAGGAGCGAGCGCACCACCGCAGCGGTCATCCCCGCCACGGGGCAGGTGGTGGTCGTCACGCCTTATTTCGAGGAGCCCTCCATCCGCGAGACGCTCAACGTCCCCGCCGACGTGCGACCCTGGAAGGAGGATGAGAGTCCCTTTGAGCTGATTGCCGGCGCGCTGCGCGCGCAGGCAGCGGGCAATGGCGCGCTCGCGGTGGAAGAGACGACCCGCTTCTTCATCGTCGATCGCGTCGGCAAGGCATCGGCCGGCCGCATGAACGTCGTTCCGGGCGATGAGCTGGTGCGTGGCTGCCGGATGATCAAGTCATCGGCGGAGCTGGCCCTGATGCAGACGGCCAACGACGTCACCATCGCCGCATTGCGCTATGTGCACGGGCGAATCGCCGCCGGCATGCAGGCCACCGATATCCTCGACCTCATGGTGAGCGCGACCGGGCAGCTCGGCGGCAAACAAGAGTTCACCCTGGTGCTCCTCAACGAGGCGAGCGCCTATCCGCACGGCTCGGTGAAGTCCCAACAGGTGCACGAGGGATCGGTGATTCTCATCGACACCGGCTGCAGCGTGCACGGCTACCAGTCCGACATCTCGCGCAGCTGGGTGTTCGGCGACGTTTCGGCGCGGCAGCGCTCGCTATGGAACACCGTCAAGCGGGGCCAGGAGCTGGCACTTGAGACCGCCAGGCTCGGCAGCCCGGTCGGGGCCATCGACCAGGCGGTGCGCGCGTTCTACGAGCAGCAGGGCTGGAGCAAGGACTATGGGCTCCCCGGCCTGTCGCATCGCACCGGCCACGGCATCGGCATGGACGTGCACGAGCCGCCCTACCTGGTGCGCAACGACCAGACGCCGTTGCAGGCGGGCATGTGCTTCTCGGACGAGCCGGGGCTGTACGTCCCCGGCGAGTTCGGCATCCGCCTGGAGGATTGCTGGCACATGACCGAGGCGGGACCGAAGCTCTTCACGCCGCTCGCGAAATCGATCGAGCAGCCGATCTGAGCGGCGTTGGGGACGCCCGCCGGCGGACGCCGGCAGCGACCCTGCGCTCTATCCGGGGACCCACGCTCTAACTCAGCTGTTTCCTGAGCGTCGCGACATCAATGACGCTCCACTCTTCGACGATTCGGCCGGTCGCGAAGCGGAAGAAGGTCATGCCTTCGATCCCGATCCGGTCGCCCTTGCCGGGCATCTCGCCGGCAGCGACGGTGTTGGTCCCGACCGCCCTCCAGTGCACCGCGACCAGGTCCCGGTCGGCGACGGTGCGTTCCACCGTCACCTTCAGGTCCGGCATGGCGGCACGCCACGACTGGGTCGCCGCCTGGTCCTGCTCGAGCGTGTATTGGAACGAGGCCCCGTGCGCAACGAAGCTGGGGCCATAGATGTCGCCGGAGCCGTGGAAGCGCCCCTCCGCCATGTACTCGAGGAAGACCCGTGTCGCGGTACGCACGTTGTCGGCAGTGCCGGCCTGGCTGACCGCACACAGCGAAACGTCCAGAGCGAGCGCCAGTGCTACGGCAGCGATGCGCATGGCAGGAATCCTCGTGGGGGGCCGTTTTTTGGTCGCGGGCGCCGGGAGACAGCGCGAGCGCGGTCGATCAGGGACGATTGTCCTGCGCAACGGTGGACTGCAGGTCCAGCCGTCCGGGATCGACGACGTTCTTGATGTCCCTGCACTGCGCGAGCGTGGCGCCCGTGTAGCCGTCGACCGGGAAGTGCTTCACCTGCCACGACGCAAAGCCCCACACGTCGAGACCCGCCTTGAGATACTTGTCGGCGCGGTCGGCGGCCTCGCAGTCGTACTGCGAGCGGTTGAGGTGCTGCTGGGTTTCGGTGAGCAGGTCGGCGCGGGCTCTGGCCTCCGCGCGCTGCAGGATGGATTCCTTGAGACTGGGGTTCGCTGTCCGGCGCGAGCGCCGGTGAACCCTGAAGTCCGGGTCCGTGTAAGGGTC